>CAYLHI010000058.1:0-1844 GCA_964383575.1 uncultured Pelolinea sp. | reverse complement strand
AAGCTTCTGTCGAAATCGGGCCCTGGAGTGGATATAATGTCTTGGCACAGTACCAGGTTGTGCAATAACACTTGTATTTCTGTCATTATATTTACATTGTAGGAACGAAAGTAAAAAGCAAGCGGTCAAGATTCTACAAACACAGGAGAAATGGATTGCTACGTAGCGCACCGCGCTCATCATGATGACAGAGATAATCAGGGCAGATGAGTGCAGGCCGAGATCCTGCGGTCTCCGACCTCAGGATGACAAGAAGAGAAGATAATGCAAGCGTAGAAGAAGGGGATCGCCATGTATCCTATGGATACTCGCTCATCGCTACAATCGCTGGGAAAAAATGACCTTACAACTATCCAACGGATAGTTGTAAGCCCCTGAGGAATTCTTTGATTCCAGATTTTTTGGAGGAGATTGCCATACCCTGCCTTGGGTGGTTTGTGATGATAGATAATATTACGGGAATGCCACGCATCCCACGAGAGCTCGCAATTACAACATAAACTGCAGGCGGTAATGATCAATCAATCTGAGCCCCTCATTCGTAATTTGAATGGCTTGAAATACTATTTCACTTTTCATTATTTGATCTAATCATTTTATTGGGATGGTGAAAACGGAAAGGCAGGTAAAATAGCGGATGGATTTGAGATGAATAAGAAGAAATCTAGCGACATTAACCTGCATGATTATAAACTAATCATTTTTGATATTGATGGCACACTGGTGGGAAAGGACCATATGCTGGACCCGTTTACAAAAGAAGTGCTTTTCCGGCTGCGGAAGGAAGGATATCCTTTTACGCTGGCGACTGGAAAAAATTTGCCAGCGACGAAATCGCTGGCGGATGAGTTGGAGATCGAGCTGCCGCTTATCCTGGTGAATGGGGGCATACTGCAGACGCGGCACGAGGAAATGCTCAGTAAAACGACTCTCCCTGTGGATATTACCCGGCAGGTGATCGAGATTTGTGAGGTACGGGGAAAGGATCTGGTCATATATATTGACAACGGGATCTATATCAAAGCGATGAATGAAAATATTTTCCCGGTTTACAGCAACGTGGTTTCCGGTTTATTCGAGATTGGGGAGTGGGATGCGATCATGAGTAAACTGGCGGATGCGAATAAGTGCCTGGTGGTGGACAGCTTTGTGCGGGAGAATCTGATCGAAATGGGGAAGGTCTTCGAAAAAGCGCTGAAGGGGCGGGTGGATATCCTGCACTCATCCACGTACTTGGTAGAGGTGATGCCGAAGGGTGTCACAAAGGTGACGGGCATCCGCAAGCTGGCAGAGAACATGGGAATCCCGATGGACAAGATCATGGCGTTTGGGGATTTCAATAATGACGCTGAGATGCTAGCCGCAGCGGGGTTGGGAATCGCGGTGGAAAATGCTTCCCCAAGCGCGAAAGCAGCCGCAGACCTGGTGATTGGCTCCGTTGAAGAGCACGGACCGGCAGAATTCCTGAAAGAACTATTAGACCGCTGATACTGCAGATGCGCGATCAGCGGTCAAGGTGTGTTTATATTACTCCGAGCAGTTTTAAATCTTCCTTTGAGAGAAATTTGAACAATTTTGTGCCGGCTTCCGGATCAACTGCTTCTCCGGCTTTGCGGCCATTCTTGAGGGTTTTAACAGTAATCTTGTCTGTGTCAACCCACACATGCTTTTTGTCCTTGAGTGAATAAAATTTAATTTGAGTCATTAACAATACTCCTTTCAGAATAGATTGAAATGATTGGAGAGACCACGGGGAACCCCCGTTATGTGGAAAATCTCTTTGTCCTATTTATTATACAGGAAGGAAAGAAGATTTTTATCTTAAAAAACGGAGAACTAAAAAA
>CAYLHI010000057.1:0-4147 GCA_964383575.1 uncultured Pelolinea sp. | reverse complement strand
CGTATCAATTTCTACTTAAGAATCATGTCTTTGCGAGGAGGCACAAATTGCTTACTCACCTTCTTCGCAGCCACCCTTCCCCTTCAAAATGGGAGGGGCTGGGGATGGGGTCACACCTGATTATCTTTTAACCATTTCAATGCTGTTTTTTTCTTCTTCCAAAAACGTAAGTGGCGAAGGGCATAATCTGCGGCTTCATCCTCACCCCCAAGCGTGATATAAGGAGAACGCATATCCGGAATAAGCTTACTACCCAACAAGTATGCAGGCACATATTCGTTAGTATCTATTGCTCTTTCCAACAGTGAATGCGCAAGAACACTATCGCCATTTTCCCATAGTTCCATCAGTAAAGCGGTATAAGCCCAATCCATGTTATCAATATCCAGATATTCATCCATCATTGCGTGTACCTTCTCCAAATTATTCATATCAAGCAGCAGCTCGAGGAGAACAAACCGAATGCCCTGATTATCACCCGGGTTCAAGCGCAGCATTTCACGGTAGTGCAGCTCGGCTTGTTCTTTATTTCCCATTTGCCATAATGAATCTGCCAGGCCCGCTAATGCGCGCATATAAGGGCGCGTTTCCAAAATACCCCAGAAATGGCCAATGTTCTCTTCATCCTGGAAAAAATCTTCTCCCAGCGCACGCCTGCCGGCTTCTACTCCTTGCTGAAAAAGCGTTTTGGATTTCTGAACTGTACGTGCTTCCTCCTCAGCCAGCAGCACATATGCATCAGCGCAATCTAGTGAGACTTTGAGCGCTTTTTTAGCTAACCTGATGCGCATTTTAACGTCCGGGTTATCCCAGGCATCATACATAATAAACTGTGCTTCTCGCACCGCTGAGCTTTCAGAAGGATCAACATCATCCCAACCCAATTGTGCAAGATCTCCTTCCATACCGCGCCGGTCAAAGGAAATTTTATCGGATAGGTTTTCATCAAGTGCGTGATCTTCCAGACCTGGAAAAAATGTCGGTTCGGCAAGATAATAGCTAATTTGTACTATTTGAGTTCCGAGGCTGGTTTCTACCTTCAGCTCGCTGATACCTTCCCAGGGGACATCGGTGAGGCCATTTTGCGATTTATGCTGGGAAATAAAAAAGGGGATGGCGCGCAGTGCGGCTTCATACCAGGCAAGCATATCAGCGCTTGGACGCTCCATGGATTTGGGTTTAAAAAAGAATGGCGATGGGTAAATATTGGGTGCAGGCAGCTCCCAACCATATTTTTCGATTGCGTCTAAATCATCAAAACCCACATAAGGAGGGGAGCAGAAACTGAAAAGGTGATGTTCTTTGAATTTATCAATTGTCTCTGCCTTAGCCATGGAATAAAATTCCTTGGCTTGTTTCAAGCTGGTATATACTGATAACCCGTACTCAGCACCCTGGCTTCCAATCACGTTGGCATAGTATGGCGCGGGTTGACCGCCAGCCCTAATAACCAGCAAACTTTCATCGTCGATAATTTCCCAGGGTCTGCTGTGGTAAAAAATACAGGCAGCCTTAAAAAGAGCTGCCACCATCCTGCTTGTCACCTTTGGCTGCGACAGCAGCCCGGGTACCCGTGTTTCTTTGGGGTTAATTTCCTGCGTGATATCTCTGAATATATTAGCAACCAGGCGATGATTGGGTTTAAGTTTCACAGCTATATGATTGACCAATAATGTTGGGCTGAGGCTGTCTGCCAGGTGCTTATCCGCAAAATGGATTTCTTTCGGAGGCGGCATCTTCTTTCCGCTATCAATTGGCGTGCGAATCAAGTCAAATAAACATTCCAATAACTCCTTGGGGGTGGGCTGTTTGGAAAAAAATTTGGCTAAAAGGATGAACCTGCTGGGGGCATGGATAACCAACAGCAACCAGGGGCGATAATGCTCCTCCTCATTTTCATCACTCTTTATCCAGGCGCGCAGCTTTCGCAGTGCACAATACCAGAACACGTTATTTGAATGACCTGATTGTTTTTTACTCATAAAGAGATTTTAAACGATTATTTGGATCTAGAAAAATCGAATTTAATATCTGCTTGAAAAAGATTTATGATTCTACCGGCACAAATCGAACATACACATGTGGTTGGAGAAAACCGGATACTTACTTTTTTTGGTTCTGCAATGCGAATCGGAGGAGATCGTGATACATGACGGCATGCGCCACGCACTTGCGATGACAGCCGGAGTAGGGTGCGTTCCCAACGCACCACTTCTTACTGTCATCCTGAGGTCAAAGGCCGATCGCGAAGCATACCCGAAGGGGTGAGGATCTCGGCATGCATTCAACTCTCCTATAAAATCATGCACTCGTGAACCCCATGAAGCAGGGTATTGCAATCCCCTTCATACCCACTTGTCTTCGCTTAGCACACTCTTTGTGTGTTGCACGAAGTACGATGAAGCAATCTCCCACTAAAAAATCCATGTCATTGCGAGAAGTGCGAAGCACGACGAAGCAAACTCCTCCTTTTGCGTTTGTAGAAACTTGGATATTAACTTATTCCCTTTGATTCTACAGTGCATACAGCAGGAGATCACGTCGCTTTGCTTGTGGTGACAGATATGTAAGTGTCCTAGCGAACTCTGTAAAGTCTCCCTTCCCTTTTCAAGGGGAAGGGGTGGGGATGGGGTTATTCTTTCTCCTTCTCCTTTATTTAATTTATCCATATATAATAAAACCATCCAAATATTAAAATCTTTTGAGGTGGTCATGGTCGCAAACAACTCCGACATTGAAAAACGCTTATGGAAAGCAGCCGATGAGCTGCGCGCAAACTCCAAGCTAAAATCATCCGATTATTCTGTCCCGGTATTAGGCTTAATTTTCCTGCGTTATGCCGATCTGAAATTTGCAGACGCGCATGCGCGCTTATCCAAACAAACCACCGGCCGCCGCCAGATCAGCGAAATCGACTATCAGGCACAGGGGGTTTTATTTATCCCTGATAAAGCGCGCTATGAAAATCTGCTCAACATCCCAGAGGGCGAAAATATCGTCCTCACCTTCCAGGTGATTGAGCAAGTGGATGAGCCGCGGGCCGAGAAACTGGAAGATACTTCCTTGCAGTTGGATCTGTTTGACGCTCGCGGACGGCAGCTCAAAGGATGGACCAATAAGCTCATCTGGGGTGATAACAAACTGATTCTGTCCAGTTTGAAAAATGGTCCCCTACGCGAGGAGATCGAAGCACAGGGCGGGATTAAGCTGATCTATATTGATCCGCCTTTTGATGTCGGCGCAGATTTTTCAATGGATGTTGAAATATGGGATGAAACCTTTACAAAAAAGCCAAATATCCTTGAGGAGATTGCCTACCGTGATACCTGGGGTATGGGCGCTGACAGTTTCATTTCAATGATTTATGAACGGTTGGTTTTAATGCGCGACTTACTTTCAAACCAAGGGAGTATTTATGTTCACTGTGACTGGCGAGTAAATAGCTACATCAAGTTGGTTTTAGACGAAATTTTTGGTCAAAATTTTTTCCGTAATGAAATCATTTGGCAAAGGAGTTCAAGTGGAAAGACAACGTCTAGAAATTTTCCAAAAGATACAGACACGTTATTCTGGTTTTCGAAAACTGACGATTATGTTTTGAATTCTGTTTATAAACCACTATCTAGTTCAAGAATAGCAATGTATTCAAAAGATGATAATGATGGGAGAGGAAAATACCGTCTATTTCCTATGCAAAAAACTGGTTGACACGGGACTGTATGCACACGTCCGCTACCCCCTCTACTCGGGCGCGATCTTACTGGCACTGGCTTTGCCAATTGCCCTGGGTTCGTGGTGGGGGCTGATTCCCGCAGCGGTTTTTGCCATGACCATGCTGGTGCGGATTAAATTTGAAGAGGAAATGCTGGAGAAGGGCATGGACGGATACACGGACTATCAAACCCGGGTCAAATATAAGCTTCTACCAAAAATATATTGATGCCCTGAAAAAAGAATAGCCAATTAGGTACACCCCCACGTGTGTGGGGAAAACTATGTTGTCAATGCCGTTAACTGGCTGCTGGCTTAGGTACACCCCCACGTGTGTGGGGAAAACGATTAATCAAGGGTACTTTAAAGCGGGTTGAAATAGGTACACCCCCACGTGTGTGGGGAAAACGAAGAACCTTTGCCTGTCAGATATTGG
>CAYLHI010000056.1:0-5345 GCA_964383575.1 uncultured Pelolinea sp. | reverse complement strand
TTTCCTTTTTGCATACGAATGATTTTAGCTCCTCATCCGTTGCACTAAATGTCTGGATTAACATATATAATAATGTAGTAATGTAGATATTTAACCGAATGAATAATTTCAGTTTGACAAGCATAAGGAGGAAAGATGAGTAATAAAAGTAGAGGAACAAGAATATTCCCCATTTTAATTTTATTGATCATTATTCTGGCATGCGGACGAAATGAGCAAACAGAACCGGCAGAACCTGTTGCACCGACCGATCAACCTGCTCAAACAACAGCACCTGCAGCGTTAGAATCTGGCGGTTGTGAGGACGGCATGGTGTTTACTGCGGATGTATCCATTCCAGATGGATTCGCGGTTAATGCAAATGAAAGTTTCATAAAAACATGGCGCATCCAAAACAGCGGTAAATGTGATTGGTCTGGCTATGTGGTCGCATTTGAATCCGGTGAGCCGATGGGGGCTATGGAGCAAATGATCCCGGACACACCAGCGGGAGAAACATTGGATATCTCGGTCGAGATGACGGCACCCGGTGGGTCGGGTGATTATTCTGGACGCTGGGAAGTGCGATCCCCTCAAGGTGTATCTTTAGGAGGACTTACCTGCGTGATCACTGTTCCCTCAGAAGAGAGTTCAGAAGAATCTGAGGGGAATGGTGATATTGGCGTCCCGGCTGCACCGACAAACTTTGAACCTGGTATCGGGAATCCGGAAACAAAGATAATGCCGGTTAATTGGGACGATAACTCTGACAATGAAGATGGTTTTAAAATTATGCGCGTTGGTGCGGCGTGGCTTAAGAATCCAACCGGACCAAACGTAACCAATTTTGATATCTATACCAAGTGTGGTGAAGTTCACCAGTACTATGTGGTTGCCTTTAACGCGGCTGGAAATTCAGAACCCAGCAATACAATCACCATCGAAGGTCCGCCATGTGATTAGAGCTTATCAGATAAGCCTATAGAAAGCAGCTGCGGTTTATCATTTCTAAAACTAAAATTGCAGCTGCTGATTAAACTCACTTATATTTTTTTTAGGCAAACCGAAGGGTCCAATTGGGGCGAGAGGATTCGAACCCCCGACCTCTTGCACCCCATGGGTGCGCGCAGAACCGACTGATCTTATGAAAATCAAATTGCTTTCGATGGTTTGGATATCCGCCCTAAAAATGTTTTAGTTTTAAATACTAACTTAGCGCATGAATTCAGCGCTGTTCAAAAAGATTATGAATTTAAATTAGGGAAGAAATGAATATCTGTGGTACCCAGAATTTTCCTATGCCCAGCAGAGAAAGAATGATGGAAACCAGCAGGATAATGGTCCCCAGAATGATCAGCAGATAATCTTTTGGCTTGTATATCATTTCTTGCAGCCAGGTGCGCGGCCCAATTCCAAAAGCACGTAAATCCATGGCGTCAATGATATCCTCGCTGCCGGCAATCGCATGGATAGTGACTGGCACCATCAAAGGCGCCAGCTTTCGCACTTGCTGGATCAATCCCCCGCTGATCTTTTCCAGTTCATAACCGCGCGCGCGTTGCGCATCCATGGTTAATTGAAAATCGCGCCCGAAGGTTGGAATGAAACGCATGGTCAAGTCCATACCGTAGGCGATTTTATCGGGAAATCCAAAACCGCGAAAGGTGATACCGTAAAGTGCAGGGTTGAGTGTGAATGGCAGTAATATCGTCATGCTTGCCAGACTGAAGACGCGTACAACCATACTGAAAGCATAGAAGGTTTTTTCTGCTGAAATGTTCAATACTGGCCGCCATCCAAATAGTGTAAATGGTGCTTCCAGGCGTGCGATGAGGTGCTCAACAGTATACAGTTCCATCCCACCCCGGCCGGTAAGGAAAGTAAGAGCGGAGAAAAAGATCACAAATCCTCCGATGAAAAGCATAGCGCGCCGCATTTCCTTCCACTGTACTCCTGAAGCAAATAAAACACCTATAGAAGTGATAAAAAAGAAGCTCAAGAACCGCAAGTCCCAGAAAAAAACAGTGGATGTGATAAAGCATGCATAAAAAATCAACCATGCGCGTTGATCGAAGAATTGGATAATGGATTTGCGTTTTCGGTAGCGCCAGGTTACGAGCATATTATTCCTTTGGCATCTTATGGGCAGTCAGCGGTTTTTCTTACCCGCTGACTGCATTATATTGATTTATATTTATCTTCCAGTCTGCCGGCGGGTAGCCGCGAAGGCACCGACAAGAAGTGGTACCAGAATTGCGGCGAAGATCAGGTTCGGTCCCGCAGCGGGGATGAACTCTCCAACAATGGCAATTGCCGGGGGATAACCGTTGATCCAAATGTCAGATATTGCTGCAAAGCCGATTCCTATCAGGTTGCCCAACATGCTCCATGTAACAGCAGCGGCCACCTCGATATTCTTGCCGGAGAGCAAGCGAACCAGCAGTACCAGCACAAAACCGACAGCAACGGAGATACCTGCGATCATTGTGATCGGTGCATCGCCAAAGATGCCATTATCCACATCATAGAACAGGGTATTTGCTTGTGCAGGGTTCATAAAAAAGAAGATTGTGGCTGCAGCGGTTAGAATTGCGCTGATAATCAGGACGGTATCAATGCCTTTCTTTTTATCTTTGAACAGCCAGGAAAGGCCAGCGATAAAGCCTACTAAGCCATTGCCAACACTCCACTGTGGAGAGAGACCGAAACCGGTTAGCGCATCGCCGAACATATTACCCACTGCACCTGAGAATAAGCCAACCACAGGGCCAAAGGCGTAGCCGAAGAACATTGGGATGGCGATAGCCGGACGCAAAGCAACCTGGCTTAATGAGGGTACTACAAATACTGTCCCGTTGAACATGTAAGAGAAGATAGCATACAGCGCGGCACCGATTGCCATGTAGACCACCTCGCGAGTGTCAACCCCCCACATTTTATGCTTGCTGGTGGCCAGATAGATTAGAAAGGCGATCAATAGGCCAAAGCCTACAAACACAAAGCGCAGCAAAGCCGTCTCATCCAGGTCTAGGCTTGGATTGAAGATTTTACCAATTTGCCATATACCCAGGAAAAATACGACAACAGCTGCAAGTGCAATAAAAATAGAAAGAGTTTTATTTTTCATGATTTCCTCCAATGGAATCACATTATTTTATTTTATACACGGGTTGCCAGCCCTAATTTGTAAGAACTATTGATTACTATAATTGTTTTTCGCCAACCTTCCAGTTATCTATGCTTATTAGCTGAAATTTGCCAGCGCTTCAGCGCGATGAAATTTGCCAGTCTTTGAAAACAGTTGCAGATTGGTCTGCAGCAGCGTTGTTGGTACAAGACGGTTTGAGCGCAAATGCGGCAAATTTCTTAACACATCTTGCGGTTTGCCGTCATTGATGAGCTGTCCATCGTTGATAATCAGCACACGATTTGCATAGATCACAGCTAGATCAATATCATGGGTAATGAATAGAATTGCTTCAAAGTTGGGCAGCTGCAGGATAGAATCCATGAAGTTGATGTAATTACGATAATCCTGACCGGCTGAGGGTTCATCCATAACTAAAATTTTTGAGCGCATAGCCAGAACAGCTGCGATACTGACTCTCTTCTGCTGGCCGAAAGAAAGCGCTAACGGCGGGCTTTTTCCTAGACTGGAAAGGTCGACTATCTGAATTGCTTCACTCACCTCCTCTCTAATTTTTTCGGAACTATGCCCAAGGTTTGTTGGACCAAAAGCTAACTCCTCCTCCACGCTGGGAGCGAAGAGCATGTGGCTTGGGCTTTGGAATACGTATCCCAGTGTTTGGGCGATTTCAGCTACACTCAGTTTTCTGGTGTCGCGGTTTTCGACTAACACTTGGCCGCTTTTAGGTTTAAGCAAGCCAATCGCATGTTTTACTAATGTCGTTTTACCTGCTCCATTTGGTCCTAATACAGCGATCACATCCCCCTTATGGATATTTAGGGAGATGCCTTTCAGGACTTCAACGCCTTCCTCATAATAGAATTTTACATTGCGGAATTCTACTAAAGGCGGATGCCCATGTTGTTTTTTGATTTCAGGAGGAGTAAAATATTTTTTCGTCGGTTCTTTCTTTACTCTTTCTATGATCATATTTGCGGGGAGCTTGACTTCACGGTAATCTATTGATTGGTCAAAATTTGCGGTTGTCCCGTCGTATCGAATTTCTCCATTTGAAATGAAGATTACCCTCTCGGGTTTGATCTTAAGAACATCTTCGACGCGGTGCTCTACAAGTAAAACAGTCATACCTTCATCTGCCAGTTTGCGTACTGCTGAAAGTGCTTCTTCCGAGCTGGCCGGGTCAAGACTGGCGAGCGGCTCATCCAGCAGCAGAATGCTCGGCTGCATAGCCAACACCCCTGCAAGAGCCACTTTTTGTTTTTCACCACCGGAAAGATTAAAAGTATCCCGATCTTGTAAGTAGGAGATATTCAAATGTGTTAGCGCTTCTTCTATCCTTTGCAAAATTTCATAACGCGAAAGCTTGAGATTTTCTAATCCAAAGGCGACCTCATTGATAACTTTAGTGCCTAAGATCTGACGTTCTGGATCTTGCAGCACTGTGCCAATGGCCTGGGAAATGTCAGCCAGTTTCATCCCGGCCGTATCATTCCCATTAAGTGTAATGCGCCCAGTCATTTGTCCTTTATAGCTGCGGGGGATTAATCCGTTAATACATCGTATCAGAGTTGTCTTTCCACATCCGCTCGCTCCAGCAATTAAAAAAACCCGCCCTTTTTCGAAGGACAGGTTGATGTTCTTTAATGCTAAATCCTCACGGATGCGGTAACGGAAGGATAAGTTTTCTATGGTTAGATGTTTTTTCCTGGACATTTATTATATTCGAATTAGAAATAAGTATGTAAATAAAATAATAAATAATAAATTTTTCCCATTCTTATAAATATATCATTAAATGTGATCCACCTGAATTACGCAGCATATTATCTATAAAATTGAACCCTTAACCTACTAGTATAAAGAATATAAGAGTTATCCTCGATTCACTCTATCCTGTATATGTCAAGCCCCCAAATTTAGTACCACTCATAAGTAGAAACTTTCGAGATTAGAGGAATATTCATACGGGGTTTTATTCCCAAGAGCAGCATGGGGACGAATGGAATTGTATTCCTCCAGCCACTTAAATGTGATCCTCCAGACCTCATCCAGCGAATTGAATAGATATGCGTCTAGCACAGCGTCTATTGTGTCCACTCAGTTTCACTCTAGTTGCACCAAAGAAGCGAAATTGATCATCAGAAAATCACTGTATCATATTAAGATACTAAAGCAATTTATAGTATTTGTTTCAGGAATATCCCTATTTTAATATACG
>CAYLHI010000055.1:0-5348 GCA_964383575.1 uncultured Pelolinea sp. | reverse complement strand
AACCTGATGAAGTCATTAATAATCTTGTTGCACTAAAAGTTTGAAACCACAATTGATGAAACCGCACACCAGTAAGTGTAATGTTCTGCCTGCATTATAAGGGATCATGATACCTCGACCTGTGAGTCTCACATGAATAGAGATCAAGTCACAAAGCCCATGGTAGCTTTTTGTCACCAATAGAATAGGTAAAAGTAGACCTTGACTTTAAAAATTAAGAACTGATTCTGGTTATTTTACACATTCTAAAAAAACACAACAAATTACGGACAAATTATTCCTTTTGTGCAAATCCCCATCAGGTTAGCAACCCCAGGCTTATGAGTCCCCTTCCTATATCACATAAAAAAAACGCCCATTCAGGCGCATTTGATATAAAAAGGTAGCGGGGCTTTGACTATAGCACCCTTTGGGTGTTCGAACCAAGGACCTCCGGGTTATGAGCCCTCTTCTTATATCGCTGACTTTTGACCTCCAGGCTGCTCCATCAGCTCAACCTTGCGGTTTGCGGTTTTCTTGAGCCTGGTGATGTTATGTTATCTAATATTATACCTAATTTCATTCCGATTTCTTATTTACTCCGTCTCCTGACAGGCCGAATTCAAATATTGCTGTTGGACAGTTTTTTGGGGGCAGGTCAATCCAACCCTACCCCCAAATATTAGGTTTATATATACTCACCATGGCCTTCCGCTACCTCAAACTGAACGAGACGCTTACCTCGGCGCGTACTGAAATCTGTCCCAGGTTAACCGGCCCGGCTTCGGTTAGAGCCCCGCCATTGCCTCCAGCAGGAGAAGCGTTTTGAACGGTATTCTGCGTCCACAAGTCACGGCTCTGACTGTACCATCCACCGTTGTAATATGACCAGGTATTTTCGTTGATGTTCATCACACAACCAGTCTCGGACCCAGCTGCGGATGCCAAGTCTTGCGCCTTTTCCTGTGCGGCTGTCACTGCCAGTTCACGCGCCTGATCGCGGTATTTACGCAGATTGCTGATATAAAACTCCACATTGATAACCTGGTTTGATCCGGCGTTCAGGGCAGCGATAATCACCGCATTGACTTTACTTAAGTCACGTAGAGTAACCGCTACCATATTATCAATACGGTAGCCTTTGATATGCAGCGAATCATAATTATCATAGATTGGCTTAATCACGTACCAATCAGTGACAATATCTTTTTCTTTGATGCCCTGCGCCTTCAAGGCCCGAATGACCTGGTTGATGGTGGTGCTGTTAGCCTTCTCCACCCTTTGGGGGGAAGTGCTATTAGACTGCACGCCCAACTGGATTAGGACCCGATCCGGGGTTACGTTTACAACTGCCGTACCACTGACTTGAATGGAACGCTCTGTATTACACGCCATCATGGGTTCTGCAGAGGTTTCGGTTATGGGCGCAGCCTGAACATTGAAGCTGGGAAGACCAATGGAGGCCAACACCAAAATCAAGGCACAAGCCAGAATGGAATTAAGGATCGTGGATATTTGTTTCATGAGAATCTCCTGTCGGTAGATGTTTGATTGTCAATACCATCTTATCCCCCCATCCGGGCAGGAGCATGTCAATTTTTAGGCAGTTGGATGGCAATTTTCGTCTGTGGGCAGCCAGAAAGTGATCGTAGCGCCCTCACCTTCAACGCTATCGACGACAACATGCCCCCCTTGCGCCGATACCAGAGAGTGGACAATAGCCAAGCCTAATCCTGATTCACCGCCATGACGTTTGCGCGAACTCTCCACACGATAGAAACGTTCAAATATAAAGGGTAAGTGTTGTGCAGGAATACCAGCCCCCTGATTGCTGACTGCACATAGAATCTCCTCCCCTTCTCGTTGGATGCGGATATTAACGGAGGAATCTTCTGGTGCGTGGCGGATAGCATTATTAAGCAGATTATCTAAAATCTGGATTAACCGATCCGCGTCTCCCTTGATTTTAGCTTGCTTGCGCACCTCGACATTCAACGCCACTCGCCGAGGTTCCGCCAAAGCGAACAGGCTCTTACAGCGGGCGCGGGCCAATTCTCCCAGATCTACGCTCTCGAGTTTCAGGTTCAGGACTCCAGCATCGGCGCGAGTTAGCAACAGCAAATCGTTGACCAGACGAATCAGCCGCTTGGTCTCGCTCTGCATGGATGCCAGCAGCGGACCGCGTCCCTCAATGTCGTCGAGAGCACCGTCTTCGAGAGTTTCGATAGTTCCGTTGATGACGGTCAGCGGGGTACGCAGTTCGTGCGTGACATCTGCGATGAAGGCATTCTTGGCTTGTTCAGATTGGCGCAGGTTGCTGGTCATGCTGTTGAAGGCTTGGCTGAGATCATCCAGTTCGCGTATGCCACTCTTTGGGGGGACTTGGTCCTCTAGGTCTCCAGTGGCGACAGCCTGCGCGGCGATAGCTACTTTCTCCAGCGGGTGGGCAATGCGCCGGGCCAGAAAGTTACCTGTCAGGGTGGCCAGCAAAGCCGCAATCAGAATCGCCCCAAGCAACTGCAGGATGATATCTATTGGCAGCCCTCCGGCTGGCAGGGGTGTAGCCAGGTAGACGATTCCACTGATTAAACCTTCGTCGGATGTATAGATGGGCGCCGCTGCATAGAGTACGCGTTGATTCTCAGCAGAAGCAACCTGTCTAACGGCGGTGGCAGGCACACCAGTCAACGCAGAATCAATCTCGGGGCGCAGGATCAAGTCTTCAGCAGGGACAAATCCGCTCTGCTCGGCGGACGGAACCTGCTGTGGGACAGAATCCGCCATAATTGGCAATCCCAGAACGACCGCATCCTGTTCCAATAAAAGACGGGAGTGGATGCCAGGAGCAACGTTCATCGTCTGGTTATAGGGTTCGAGGTTTTCAGGCAGAGATTCACCCTGCAGGGCATTGGCGGTCAGGCGGGCTTGGGCGAGCAGGTTTTCACGCTGGGAGTTTAGGTAAAATCGCTCAACGGTCAGCCAGGTCAGCACAGCGGCCAAGCCCATGCCAACTAGCAGCACAGTCAGTGTGGTCAGCGTCAGACGGGATCGTAGTGGTGTGCTCATAGTTTTAATTTGCTGAAACGATAGCCAACCCCGCGCACTGCTTCGATTGCATCGGCTTCAGAACTGGAAGTACGTAATTTGGCGCGCAGACGCTTGATGGCACTATCAACGGCACGTGTGTCACCCACAAAGTCATATCCCCAGACCTGTTCAAGCAAACGTTCGCGGGTTAGCACACGCCCGGCATTGGACAGCAAATGAAAGAGCAGGTCGAATTCCAGGCGTGTCAGATTGATGGGTACATCCTTGATGGAAACTGTGTGTGCCTCAACATTCATTTGCAAACCGCCGGGGCCAGATAACACGGTGGACGACACACTCTCCTTGTCGGTGGCTTGACCTCGCCGTAATACGGCCTTGATGCGTGCCATTAATTCGCGCACACTAAAAGGTTTGGTGACATAGTCGTCAGCACCCAACTCCAAGCCAACCACACGGTCAATTTCTTCGCCGCGAGCAGTGATCATGATAATCGGTACGCCGCTTGTCTTGCGTAGTTCGCGACAGACGTCTAGCCCATCAACTTCGGGGATCATCAGGTCGAGCAATATCAGGTCAGGGGATGCTTCACACGCCAGACGCAATGCCTCGTGTCCATCGCCAGCTACTATTACATCGTAATGGGCTTTGCGAAGATTATAAGCCAGCAGATCGGTCACGGCGGGTTCGTCATCCACAACGAGGATACGGTCAGTCATCAACCAAAGCATATCATGATTCTGTGGCAGGAAAGTGTCAGGATGAAGACAACATCAAAAGGTGGTATCCAATAACTCTGTCCACCGAGTCCGACAAGCATGGGTATGTAGGTTGTTATCCAAATATAGGGAATCTTAGTAACACTAAAGCACATAATTGCGCTATTTGAGAGGTAGTATTGGGTTTAATACCTTGTTACCAAGGTAAAGGACTCGAACCGCTTTTTTGTAAATAACCCTTGTTTTCGACACTTTATCCCTTTTAAATCAATGCATAAACCGCAAGAAACCGCTCAACATCATCTGTTGGCGGTTTCTTAGTTCTTAGTAGCGGGGCTTGGATTCGAACCAAGGACCTCCGGGTTATGAGCCCTCTTCCTATACCGCTGATTTTTGACCTCCAGGCTGCCCAATCTACTCAGCCTTGCGGTGTGCAGTATCTCAATGCCTGGTGTAGTTTAGTTGAACGTTATTATATCAAATTCAAAGATCTTTTTACTGATTAAGAGTCAATTGTAAAATATCTATCATGCATAGGAATGAAATATCTGTCATTAACCAGGTTCAAAGACATCCTCTGAATCCATGTAATATATACTTGACAGTAAGTAAGAAGTATATTACTATATGTAACATATATTATACATGATTTCTGGAGGAAATATGACTCAAGCACAAATTCGGTCTATTTACAATTAGCGATTTGGGGAACAGTCGCACTGGTCTTTTGCGGGGTGTTTTTCTTGTGGGGAGGACCTGCAGGTTTCGCAAGCGACAGTTTAAGAATACTCATCGCGGCACTGGATTTTGGGTTTGGATATCTGGGATATATCCTGATGCTCCTCTTGACCCGTAGAAAATCCGGTGCAACAGCTATGCTTCAAGATGAGCGTGATCATGAAATCGCGCGGCATGCAAATGGGACTGCCCTGGTCTCGGTAATGGCGTTTATCTTTATTCTTAGCATGATCCTATTTACCAGATTTCAGGGATTGGGAGTACTGCCGGTGGGTTGGTTGTGGTTTCTGGCATATTTCACTTCATGCTTGGGGTATATTGTGCATGCTGTTACAACGCTTTTCCTTTATAAAGAAATGAGCGGTAATGACTAAAGATAGGATCAGAAATAATATTCGCAAACTGCGCTTTGAGCATGGTGAAATGACCCAGCAGGAATTGGCTGACCGAGTAGGCTGTACACGCCAAACTATTATCGCATTGGAACAGGAAAAATATGTGCCATCGCTTGGGTTGGCTTTCAAGATCGCCAGGGTCTTCGGGGTTAATGTTGATGATGTATTTGAGTATCAGGCATAGCATATTTTTTATTGTTATGAGCATATGAAGTTAGAAAAAGAAAACATTTATGAAAACATATACATCATTAACTATGTTCATTCTTTTATGTTTCGTATCTGTGATGTTAATCGATCACTGTCTGTCATCTATACAGATCGTGGTTCAGATATTCACAAAACTTTATGAACTGGTATAAAAAAACATCTGCGCTTTTACACAAGTAGTCTTTCCTAGCGCTTAGGAATATTTAGATTAATAAAAACATAATAAAGGAGAAAAAATGAAAGAGAATAAAAACGAATTCGC
>CAYLHI010000054.1:0-7132 GCA_964383575.1 uncultured Pelolinea sp. | reverse complement strand
AAAAAGGAGGTTATTTCTTAAAAATACTTGACAGACGCTTTCTTAGATGCAATTCTGGCATTTGAAACAGTTGGGGAGCTTAAAGAGAATATCAGGGAAATGGTTATGAAAAAAACAGGGTACCAAAAGTATTTACTAATCTTATCCGCACCTATTGTTGCGGAACTTCTTTCTGGGTCCACACCATTTGCTGCCTTTTTCAAACCACCAATCTTCCTAACTTATGTGGGATTTTATGGATGCGGCGCTCTATTAATCAGGGAAATAGTCGCGCATAAAAAAATGAACTATGTCAATATTCTCCTGCTGGGCGCCTCATTTGGAGTATTGGAAGAAGGCATATTATTAAAAAGCTGGTATGACCCCACCTGGATGGGCGCAGCGATAACATCACAAGCATTGAGAGTCTCGGGGGTTAGCGTATTACAACCTTTCGCGAATATTGTATATCATGCGATCATAAGCATAACTATACCGATTTCATTAATTGAATCGTTCGCCGGGTCACGAAAGCCCTGGTTATCGAGAAAATGGTTAGTACTGCCCGCTTTGGTTTTTGCAGCCGCGGCATCTGTCATGGGATTGACTTTCAATCGGGATTATCAAATAAGCATAAGCCATTATCTATTCAGCATTTTGATACTGATCATCTTTCTCACGGCAGCCAATATCAGGTTTAATGCACCGAACGGGAAAATTAAACGTTCCACCGGGGCATTATGGTTGATCGGTAGTTTATTTATTCCATTTCAGTTTTTCGTTTTTTACGGATTGGCACTTAGAAATGTATCCTGGATGATAATTCTTTCTTTCGCAATATTACTCTACAGTATTTACGCCATTACTTTTTGGAGAACGGATTGGAAGAAGCAATCCCGAAAGCTGGGTTTTGCCAGTGCTGCCGGCTTTATCACAGGATTATTGCCGGCAGCTGCTGCAGCTGCTCGACAGGATAACACGAAAATCACCAACTTAATTGTAGAGATAATTGTGGTACTCGTACTGATCATTCTATACAGGAGCACTTTGCTGCAGCTTGATAACTCACAAATTGAGAAATAATAAGTTGATAAATCCAGATGAAATAACATTGAGATGGTCCAACCAACCATTTATGAAGCCAACCTGCCTTTGGCTCCAGAAAACGGCAAGATTTATTAAGTTTGGCTATAATTAAATTATGTCGGATTTCAAAGTCGGTAGGCGGCTTACACTCCCGTTAGGCGAGCTGCCTGTGATAAGGAAGTCCTATCAAGGAGAAAAGGCATGACTGCTGTTATCAACAAAGGCTATGAGGGTGTTCCAAAAGAACAGATGGAGCGCTTACTCAAATTTCGGTCTGAGCATCCCTGCAAGCACGTCAACGTCGCTGGTGCAGAGTGGGAATATATTTCGTGCGGCAATGGTATGGAGACCTTATTGCTGCTGCCTGGCGGGCTGCGGGTTGCCGAGGCTGCCCTTAGCTACATCCAGATGTTTGAAGACGATTATCGTGTGATCGCGCCAACCTATCCACCGCTTCGGACAATGGGCGAATTAGTTGATGGAATCGCGGCTGTTTTGGATGCGGAACAAGTGCCAGAGGCTTTCGTCCTGGGACAGTCCTATGGCGGGGCAGTGGCACAGGTGTTGATACAATGCTATCCGCCGCGAGTAAAGAAGGTCGTTTTGAGCGGTACAGCACCCTTGATAGTAGTGAGATGGAAAAATGTTCTAAACAGTCTACTCCTGGCAATAGCAACACTGCTTCCTGAGCGGGTTGTGATGGACTTTTTCAGGAGAATATTGTCCAAGGTGATAACCGTTCAGGAGTCAGAGCGCGCATTCTGGGAAGCCTACCTTAAGGAGTTGTTGGGGCAGCGTCTGACCAGGGCAGATTTATTGAGCCACTTTCAAACCAGTCGAGATGCACATATGAAATATGTATATACAAAGGGCGATAAAAGCAGTTGGAATGGAGACGTACTGGTCATCTGGGGAGAGAATGATCACCTCAGAACCGAGAGAGCTAAAAGGGGAATGTTGGATGTCTATCCCCGGTCTCAGATTCACGTTATCGCAGGAGCTGGACACACGGCAGCCATGTCAGAGCCGGGGAAGTATGCAGCGATAGTTAAGGGATTTCTTAACAAAAGATGATGAAAGAACTTGCTTTGCCCGCCTAACAACCGCTCATGCCCCTATTAGCCCGCGTGCCGAAAATACGGTATAAAGAATCAAATGGTTGATAACAATTACTACACTTCGCGAAAATCTCAGCTCTTGAGAAGTTTCGACAAGATAGCGAAACGTGTGAGAAAAACCTTAGTATCGTCCTATGGTGATCACTTTACTGATACCATTGCAATAGATTCTCATCGGGAATACGAAGCCCTCATTCCCCAGCTGCCATATATCGGTGGCAAAAAGAACCCCTTCACGGATTTCGTTATTCTGTCGGCTCAGAGTCTGGCCTTGTACAGAGCGTTAAAGAAACATGCCAAGACGACTGACGAAGCTAACACAATGCTGTGGGAAGTATTCAAAGCGGTGATAGATACAACTCCCAGACTGTTGAGCTGGTTGTATGGGAAGTGGATCTTCACCAGATATTACGTGAACCGGCTGCGAAAAATGGCAGCAGAATCGCAAAAGCGTGAATTTTCTGGCGGCTACGTCTTTACTTTCGTCGAGGGCGATGGTGAAGAATTTGACTACGGCCTGGATTTCACAGAATGTGCAACGTGCAAATTCTATGATGCACAGGGCGAAAGTGACTTTACGCCTCTGGCCTGTGCTGCTGACTATCTTAAGAGTAAAGCATTTGGATGGGGGCTGACTCGGACTATGACACTGGCTAAAGGGTATGAGAAGTGTGACTTTCGGCACAAGAAAGGTGATGCAACTAGGGTGACTCCACCAGACTCACTGAAACGGATAGTTCTTGAAAACGAATCTTGAAGGCACGAGTACAAGCTGAAAAGCGGATATCACATTCAGGCAGGGTGCAGCTTCACCGCATGCCATTGGGCTGTTTGTTCTTTGCGCTATGGGGAATTACATTTACGGACGGGTTCTTTTCGCCAAACTCATCCATGAGGACCCTCATCACTTCTTTGCGTGTTTTCCCATTGTTCTCAAGCGCCTTAATGCGCTGATAGGCTGCAAACAGGGAGGAAGGTCCAATCTCGGAAGCAAAGGTTCCGACACCTCCGTTCCAGACAAATATAGAAAAAAGTTCATCCAACTCTGCAACAGTGACACCCACTGCATATGCCTTTGCCAGTTCACGAGTTGCCTGCCTAAATCTTCCCGCGCCAACCCCATTTGCCAATGACAAAAGAAATTTAGTCTTTTGGTCAATGGCTGGATTCTCTTTTTCCCATATCAGGTTCCAGAAGTTCACAACGATGTCAGCCAGGGGATTGTCAATCGCCTTTAAATTTAGAATAGCTGTCGGTTTCAACGGCATATCTCCAACACCGGCAAAAGCTGCATCTCCCATGGCAATCCTGAAGAAATAGACGCGATACTCGTTTTCTGACACTTGCTCAGTTAGATGCTCAAAACCCAGATTTGCCATGGCGGAATAAAGCGGAATCGGTTCAAAGCTCTGGACGACACATATGCCGTCACCCACCTCAACCTGTTTGGATTTGTTGATGAGCCCGGGCAGAAAATTACTGACTTCCTTTCTCACGTCCACAACCTCAAATTTCTCTTTTTTGTTTTTCCAATCGCTTCTCATGTGATAAATCCTTTCTTTTAATTTATTTTCGAGCAACCAACAATGATTAATGATGCCATCTCTGCAGATAAGTGAAGGCGCCGCTCTTGGGATTCCAGCAGCATATTGCCTCTACTGCCAATTGCCAGCACGCGTACGCGAACTCCTGGCCTGATTCCCTCATTAGATAGAAAACCAGCCTTCAACGCATCCGCGTTAATCTGCATCACCTGAGCAGATTCACCAATCTGTAAATCGCTCAACGGCATCCCCTTAGAAAGTGCCATGCCACTCCCCTCAATCTGAGGGATAGGATATCCGTGATAACAAACCATCGGATGCCCTAAAAAGGCAGAAAGACTATCTGCCACATCTTCAGAGGTAATATGCTCCAGATCACATGCGAGAGCGTCGGCACCATCCAGAGACATGCCCAAATCCCTGACCAGGAAGATCTCCCACAAGCGGCGGTGACGTAAGACGCGCAAAGCCTGCGTCTGGCCTTTTTCAGTCAACTTTACCCCCTTATAAGGGATATATTCCACCAAACCGTCTTCTGCCATTTTCTTGACCATCTGATTTGCCGAAACTGGCTGCAGCTGAAGTCTTTCTGCAAGGTCAGAAATAGGTAAAGGAATGCTCAAATCATCAGACCTCATCATCGAAACGGTGACCAGATACATCTCTACGCTTTCTGTAAATTTATGTTTAGACATAACTTTTTTCAATTTTATTTATGAATGTCCATAACTTTACCCTAAAAATTTCATTTGTCAACAAAAAGAATGTCATAAAAAATGAAGGAGGCAGGAGGTCAGAGAAGATATTCAAAGGGGCACCCGAAAAAGCCCAAAAGTGCTTTTTTTATCCCGGAATTCACAGTTGGTTGATATCCTGCCCATAAAACTTTCTGTTTTTTCCCTGTTATTTTTCTTCAACATTACTATTTCCCTATCATTATTAGGTATTGACAATACTGTGTATTATACAGTATAATATATTTATGATGAATGAAAAACGCACAAAAGATTTTGAAAAGCTGAAGCAGGAGATGCGTCGGGGTGTGATTGTGCTGGCGGCAATGAGCCAGCTCAAGCAGGAACAATATGGCTATTCCCTCATCAAAAACCTGAAAGAAAAGGGTTTTGAAGTGGGGCAAGACACCCTGTACCCGCTCCTGCGGAGGTTGGAGCAGCAGGAACTGCTGGACAGTGAATGGCGTGTGGATAATTCCCGTCCGCGCCGATACTACATATTGAACGACACAGGCGCGGAGATGCTTCAGGATCTCAAAGCCGAGTGGAGAGAACAACAAAAGATAATTAGGAGATTATTAGATGAAACTGAATAGATCGGCACGTGAATTATTAGACCGCTATCTCTTAGCGGTAAAAAGAGAACTAACCGGTAAACAGCGTGAGGATATCGCGGCTGAGATTGAATCTTATCTGCTGGATCTGCTGGAAGAGCGTTTCCCTAAGACAAAGGAAATTACTGAAGCGCAGATCAAGGAGATCCTGCAGGAAATGGGCGCGCCCCGTAAAGTTGCCGCTCAATATTCCCCTCAGCGCTATCTCATCGGTCCGCGGCTTTTCCCTACGTACTTCCTCGTTCTGAAGATCGTCATCGCGGCAGTGGTCGGGGCATTGACCTTGAGCTTCATTATCACTTCCGTAATCGGTGAGACCAGTATCGTGTGGTTAGACATCCTTGAATATTTGGGGACCATCTGGAGCGGAGCGCTCTCAGCAGGCGGATCCCTTACTCTTGTCTTTGCTCTCATTGAACGCTTTGGTGAAGGAAAGGAGATCAAGGAAATTGACGAGCTTCAAAAATTTAAACTTCATGACCTTCCGGATCTCCCCGTCGAAGAGAAAGAACCAAGCAAAATAGGTTTATCCATAGAGATCGCGCTAGGCATCATCGGGATTATGTTCTTCACCTATGTTAAAAGCACTGGCGGGCGCGTACCATATTTTTTCAATCCACAAACAGAGATGCAGCTTGTGCGGTTATTTACCGATAACTTTCTGCAGTATGTACCACTGATATTAGCCCTGGCTGGTCTTGATCTAACCCGCAATATAACACTGTTGATTCAGGGATATCACAGCGTTCTCACCAACTGGTGGCAGATCTGCACGCAGAGTGCGCATGTGGTTCTGATGGCGTTCCTGATCAAATCCCTGCCCCTGATAACCCTGGATGCTTTCCGGATGATTGGTGCCGCAGATGTAGATTTCGCTCACCTCGGATCATTTGTAAACACCGGAATCGCCATCGGGGTGGCAGTCGGTATAGTTGGGACAAGCATAGATATAATACGCAAGGTCGTCAGGGAAATCCGCAGTCCTTCCGCATAATTTCTTCTGGTCAGGAAATACACCAAAGAGCAGAGATTAATCTCTGCTCTTTTTCGTTGGCGATTGACCATATTGGTTAGTATACATACCCGAGGTCTCTCTCAGCTGATCTTCAGTTAAACGGATCGGATTTCCTCTAAGCAGAGCTAAGTAAGTTATTTTAGCAACCTCTTCCAATTCGACGGCGACTTTGGTGGCATGTTTGGCATTATGGCCAATTGTAAAAACGCCATGATTCTGCATTAAAATCGCGAATTTGTCGCCAATCGTATCCAGTATCACCTGGCCAATTTTATTCCCGCCAATGGGTACAAACTTTCCCAGCGGTACTTCACCTCCGAGTAATGCACTTGTCGTCACATAAGGGGGAATGGTTTCACCCAGTACGGCAAATGTGGAAGCAAAAGTTGAATGTGTATGACAGATACCATGAATATCAAGGCGGTTGCGGTATAGATATAAGTGTGTAGCAGTATCAATCGATGGTGTAAGATGACCTTCAATGATTCTGCCATCCAGATCTAAAACCACCATATCTTCAGGTTTCATTTTTTCATAACTATATCCGCTGGGTTTAATCACCACGTATCCGGTTTGTAAGTCTCTTCCGCTGACATTTCCGCTGGTCATTACAACAAGACCATTTTTCGGTAATTCCAGATTACATTCCCATACATCTTGTTTTAACCCTTCTAACATGTTGATACCTCCAGATTAATTCATTATCAATTTATTAAGTTCATGTAAATCAGGCGCTGTCTTATCTGCTCATGACCAAGAATATAGTCTCGGCTAATAACTTTTGCATTTGCATAAAAACCTGAGGTATGGGCAGTGCGCATACCTCTTTAGAACGTTTGTATTAAAAATCTCTGGTCCAAAAAATTATATTCTCAACTTCATAGATATTATACGGTCACGTCCCGTAATTTATCCGGGAGCTTTGTTAATAATTTTTTGCGTTTGTTTATTTTTTCCCCTTCTCCGCATTTGAAATAATTTCACTTCGAGGGTGTTGAAAAACAAGTGACAAAATTGACAGATTAAGCCAACTTTAATAAAA
>CAYLHI010000053.1:0-7450 GCA_964383575.1 uncultured Pelolinea sp. | reverse complement strand
AAACCTGATGAAGTCATTAATAATCTTATTGCACTAAAAGTTTGAAACCACATATGATATAAGTTGTTAATATTTCAAGGAACCCATCTAAGCTGACAATCACAATAATAATTATTAATCAGTTGACGTTAGTCAGTATAATCACATCGTATGGTGAATTTACTGCAGCCATAAAATTCCTGGAAATTTTCATAGCACGACATTTTAACTTTAACTAAAGGGGACATTACACTTTACGCTAACAAACAACTTGACCAAAATAAGCAGGATTGTTACAATATTAGATTGCCAAATGTTTGTATTTATTTTTGAATTATTATCCAGGAGAAATAAATGAATTCTGCTATACCGGTGAAGTCGTACGCCCGCATTCATTCTATATTAGATATCCCAAATTTAATAGAAATTCAAAAAGATTCATTCAGAAGATTGAAAGAAGAGAACTTAGCTAACCTTTTTACTGAGATCTCACCGATTGAATCTTATACCAAGGGGATAAAGTTATATTTCCCAAGCAAATCTACCGATGTAGAGGGTTTTGATCTCAAATATTGGTTTGAAGAACCGAAGAATTCTATTGAAGAGTGCATTGAACGGGATCTCACCTATTCTTGCCCTCTATATGTATCTGTTCTATTGGCGGGACCAGAAATCCCTGAACCAATCAAGCAAGATATTTTCCTAGGTGATTTTCCTGAGATGACTGACAAGGGGACTTTCGTTATTAATGGCACTGAACGAGTTGTAGTTTCCCAACTCATCCGATCGCCAGGTGTATATTTTAATGCACCGGTTAACCGCGCAACTGGCAGGAAGTTAGCAACGGCTAAACTTATTCCAGATCGGGGCGCGTGGATGGAGTTTGAGACCCGAAAAAATGATTATATTATTCTAAAATTCAATCGCAAAAGAACTGTTCCGATTACTGTATTTTTACGATCTCTTGCAGCTATTGACGATGGAATGAGTGATGCTCCATTTAAGACTGGTTCGGACGAGGAATTGATCGAATTATTCCAGGATATTGATAATAATCCGGATCGAGTTTTTATACCACTGACAATTCGACAGGAACCTGAGTGGGATCTTTCACGCGGAAAAACAATTGCTGAGGCGGCATTACTCGAATTCTTTAGAAAAATGCGCCCGGGTGATCCGGCAACACTTGATAATGCACGTGAATTCCTGATGCAACAGCTCTTTGATCAACGGCGCTATGATCTGGAACGCGTAGGCAGATACAAACTTAACCAGAAATTAGGTCTTTCAGAGAAGATCCCGATTTCGCATCGAACGATCACTAAATGGGATATTGTGTACATTGTACGGCGAATGATCATGATCAATAACCAACAACAGGAAAAAGATGATATTGATCATTTAGGAAACCGCCGTATAAAAACAGTGGGTGAATTAATCCAGAATAAACTACGAATTGGTATGCGCCGTATGGAACGGGTCATAAAAGAAAGAATGTCCATTCGCGACCAGGATCAGGTATCACCGGTAAGTCTGATCAACATTCGTCCCCTCGTCTCTTCCTTAAGAGAATTCTTTGGTTCCAGCCAATTATCACAATTCATGGATCAGACAAACCCACTTTCAGAGCTCCGGCATAAACGCACTTTATCCGCATTAGGCCCGGGCGGTTTGCGCCGTGAACGCGCCGGATTTGATGTACGTGATGTACATAATTCCCACTATGGTCGTATTTGCCCTATAGAAACACCTGAAGGTCCGAATATCGGGTTGATAGGCCGTTTGGCTACTTTTGCTCGAGTAAATGAATTCGGCTTCATCGAGACTCCTTACCGAAAAGTGTATAACCAATTGAAGCCAACTGATAAACGATTAGTTGGGAGAATGGTGCGGGAAGATGTGGTGGATGGAAGCGGAAAGAAAAAATTAAAGTCGGGAGAAAGAATCACAGCGGATTTATATAAAGAAATTAAGAAATTGAAGAAGGATTTGGATTTTATTCCAATCCATCCCTTCGTATCAGATGAAGTTGAATACCTTTCTGCAGACAAAGAAGATCAAAAAAATATTGCCCAGGCAAATACGGTAATTGATGAGAATCTTGAATTCGTTAATGAGCGTGTATCATCACGTTATCAGTCTGACTTTATCACAAGTGATCCTTTGAATATTGATTATATAGACGTGGCACCCAACCAGATCGTAGGGATCAGCGCCTCTTTGATACCGTTCCTTGAACATGATGACGCAAACCGTGCGTTGATGGGATCGAATATGATGGCGCAAGCTGTTCCATTAATCGTGCCAGATTTACCAATTGTTTCAACTGGCCTGGAAGGATATGTAGCGATGGATTCAGGCCAAGTGGTTACAGCTCAGGAGAATGGTGAAATCATCTCAGTAACGGGCAAACAAATTACTGTAAAAACAGAGAACGGGAATAAAGTATATCCTCTAAAAAAATATCAACGATCCAATCAAAGCACATGCATTGACCAACGGCCTATTGTTCGAAAAGGCCAACGCATTAAATGCGGAGATGTGATAGCAGATTCTTCATCAACGGTTAGAGGAGATCTTGCACTTGGGCAGAATGTTCTAATCGCATTTGTTTCGTGGGAGGGTGGAAACTTCGAAGACGCCATCCTGATCTCTGAGAGACTTGTACAGCAAGACCGCTTTACTTCTGTCCATGTTGAAAAACATGAGGTTGAAGCGCGAGATACAAAATTAGGTGCGGAAGAGATCACACGAGATATTCCAAACGTTGGTGAAGATGCCATCAAGAATTTGGATGAAGATGGAATTATTCGTATAGGTGCTGAAGTTGGTCCCAACGATATCCTGGTAGGGAAAATTACCCCAAAGGGTGAAAAAGAATTAACCCCTGAAGAAAGGTTGCTGCGCGCAATCTTTGGCGAGAAATCACGTGATGTGAAAGATACATCCCTGCGCATGCCGCATGGAGAACGCGGAAAAATTGTTGATGAAAAAATCTTCACGCGTGAAGAAAACAATGACCTTGCGGCGGGTGTAGAAAAGATGGTTCGAGTATCCATCGCGCAATTGCGGAAATTAACTGCCGGCGATAAGATGGCTGGTAGACATGGGAATAAAGGTGTAGTTTCCCGTATTGTATCTATAGAAGATATGCCGATGCTTAAAGATGGTACGCCAGTTGATGTTATCTTAAATCCTTTGGGAGTTCCGGGGCGAATGAACATTGGTCAAGTTTTAGAAACCCATTTAGGATGGGCGGCATCCAGGCTAGGATTCCGCGCAATTACACCGGTCTTCGATGGTGCATCCGAAAGTGAGATTGAAGCTGAATTAGCGCGCGCCTGGTTGATCGATGCTGCGTGGAAAAATATTGGCGAAACTGCCTGGGATTGGATCCGAGGGCAGGGTTATGATCCTGAGATGATCAAGGATGATGAAGAGGTTAATTTACTTTATCTTGAAAATTGGCTGGGTGGAAAGGGATACGATGTTGAAAAGTTCTCAACAGACAACAACTATGCCCGTCAAATCACACTAATTGAATGGCTACGTGATAAAGGGTATAAACCAGAAGAAATGCTTGCTTTTGAAAATCCTCAAGATTTAGAAGGTGATCCAGAAGAAATGGATAAAAAGGCAGTTCTGGCATGTTTAAAGATCTGGTTGGAAAAGCACGGTAAAGATCCTGAGAAGTTAGCTGAAGAAAAGGTGCGAGCGAAGGCAAGCCAGGTAATGACTAAAACTGGAGATCCATTACCGATATTGGGGAAGCAAATCTTGCGTGATGGTAAAACTGGAATGCCATTCAATCAACCGATAACCGTTGGCTTAATGACGGTTTTAAAATTGCATCACCTGGTGGAGGACAAGGTCCACGCGCGATCTACTGGTCCGTACAGCCTTGTTACACAGCAGCCATTGGGAGGTAAAGCGCAATTTGGCGGACAGCGTTTCGGTGAAATGGAAGTATGGGCATTAGAAGCGTATGGAGCAGCTTATACACTTCAAGAGATGTTGACCATAAAATCGGATGATGTACAAGGTCGAGTTTCCTCATATGAATCAATCGTCAAAGATGAAACAATCGAAGAACCGAGCTTACCCGCTTCATTTCGAGTTCTTGTAAAGGAGCTTCAGAGTTTGGGATTGGCGGTTGAAGCAGAGATGGATACTGGTGATGTGATCCGATTCGGGAAGGATGAAGAGAGAATAAGACCCGTCAAACTTGATACTGGATTATTGGGTTTAGGTAAGAATATTGATAATCTATTCAAATAGCACGTTGGCATTGGGGATTGCCTGTGATATACTAAATTCTTGTGTTTTATTAAAAGCAATATAAAAATTGGAGGCTTGGAAGTGCCAACTATCAATCAATTAATTCGAAAAGGTCGAAAAAGCAAAAAAGTTAAAAGCAAGGCACCTGCATTGCTTTATACATTCAATTCTAATAAACAGCATAGAGTACGCCAGTTGAAAGGTGCTCCACAGAAGCGAGGAGTTTGCACAGTAGTTCGTACTATGACGCCGAAGAAGCCCAATTCTGCATTAAGAAAAATTGCTCGTGTCCGTTTAACAAACCAGCTTGAAGTCACTGCATATATTCCTGGGGAGGGTCACCAACTGCAGGAACACTCGGTTGTTATGATACGCGGTGGGCGTGTGAAAGACCTGCCTGGTGTTCGCTATCATATTGTCCGGGGTACATTGGACACAACTGGAGTATCAGACCGCGGACAAGGGCGTTCAAAGTACGGCTCGAAAAAGCCGAAGAAAATTTAACCGCAATTATAGATAAGGTATTGGAGTATTGAATGCGAAGGACTAAACCCGAAAGAAGAGTTGTTGAACCTGATCTGAAATATAATAACGTTAATGTTCAGGTATTGATCCACCATATCCTAAAAAAGGGTAAGAAAAGCACAGCCACGCGCATAGTCTACGATATGCTTGATATAGTTCAGGATAAAACAAAAAAAGATCCTGTTGAAATATTAGAAACGGCATTTAAGAATGTTGGTCCGGTTATGGAAGTAAGACCTCGCAGAGTTGGTGGCGCAACCTATCAGATTCCTATGGAAGTGGATACTCATCGCCGCTTGACTCTGGCTATCAGATGGATTCTTACCTCAACTCATAGCAGGGGGGGGCGTTCCTTTGCTGAGAAGCTTGCAGCAGAAATCATGGATGCTGCTGAAAATCAGGGCTCAGCAATTAAAAAACGAGAAGAGACGCATAAAATGGCTGAAGCTAATAGAGCATTCTCGCATTTCCGTTTTTAAGGTAATAATTAGATAGAGATACGTTTAGTTAGGTAGGGATCGGCATGATGCGAGAATATCCTCTTGAAAGATTGCGTAATATTGGAGTTATCGCGCATATTGATGCTGGAAAAACTACCACAACTGAACGTATTTTGTTTTATTCAGGTAAAACACATCGCATTGGTTCGGTTGATGATGGGACAACTGTAACCGATTGGATGGAGCAGGAACGGGAACGGGGAATTACTATTGTTTCTGCTGCTATCACTACGACCTGGAAGAACCATCAGATCAACCTTATCGATACTCCCGGTCATATTGACTTCACAGCTGAAGTTCAACGGTCTCTCAGAGTGCTCGATGGTGGGATAGTTGTATTTGATGGTGTTCAGGGTGTTGAACCACAAAGTGAAACAGTTTGGAGACAAGCAAACAAATATCATGTTCCGCGGATATGCTTCATTAATAAATTAGATAGGGTGGGGGCATCTTTTGATTATTCCTTAAAAACGATTAGGGAAAAGCTTGGAGCAAATCCAATTCAAATGCAAATTCCAATTGGAACTGAAGCAGATTTTACAGGTGTTGTTGATCTACTTGAAATGAAGTCTATCTACTGGAGAGATGAACTTGGGTCTAATCCGAAAGTGGAAGAAATTTCTCCTGATCTTATTGATATTGCTGCTGAAAAACGTACCCAATTGGTTGAAACGATCGCGGAGTTTGATGATTCTTTAATTGTTAAATTCCTGGATAACCAAGAAATTACAATACCAGAATTAAAAATGTCACTACGAAAAGCTGTGATTAATAACATCGCGGTTCCTGTTTTTTGTGGTTCATCTTTGCGTAATAAAGGTGTTCAACTATTGTTAGATGCCGTTGTGGATTATCTTCCCTCTCCTTTAGATATCCCACCAGTAAGTGGTATAGATCCGAAAACAGAAAAGAAAATTATCAGAAAAACTTCTGAAGAAGAACCCTTAGCAGCATTAATGTTCAAAATCGTATCGGATCCATATGCAGGGCGGATGGCATATTTCCGCATTTATTCTGGAAAGATTTCTAAGGGAATGATGGCTTACAATGTTTCTACTGGAAAAAAGGAACGTGTGGGGCGTTTGATTAGAGTCTATGCAGATCACCGTGAGGATATCGAAGAGATCAGCGCAGGAGATATCGGTGCAGTGCTGGGTATGAAAAATGTATCCACCGGTGACACTATTTGTTCTGCCCATAATCAAATCTTGCTTGAACGAATATCATTCCCCGAGCCTGTTATTTCTGTCGCGATCGAACCCAAAACTGTTGCAGATCAGAGCAAATTGGATAAAGCTCTGCAGCGTCTGTCTGAAGAGGATCCTACATTCAAGGTCCGAGTAGACGAAAATACCGGACAAACATTAATCTCTGGAATGGGTGAACTACATTTAGAGATCCTGGTAGATCGAATGCTTCGGGAATTCAATGTGCAAGCAAATATTGGGAAACCACGGATATCGTATCGGGAAACAATTTCAAAGGAGATTCCAAAAGTTGAGTATAAGTACGCCAAGCAAACTGGCGGCCGAGGGCAATACGGGCATGTTGTTTTTTCTATTGAACCATTAAAACGAGGCAGTGGCGTCCAATTTGAGAATAAAATTGTGCGTGGCTCTGTACCATCGGAATACTTTCGGTCTGTGGAAAGGGGAGTAAGAGAAGCCGCGGAATCCGGTGTTATTGCGGGATATCCGGTTACTGATATAAAAGTTACGTTTTATGATGGTTCATTCCATGAAGTTGACTCAAGCGAGATAGCTTTTAAGATGGCTGCGATATTTGCTTTTAGAGAGGGGATTGAGAAAGCTCAACCGGTATTACTGGAACCTATTATGCATGTTGAAGTTGTTTTACCCGAAGAATATTTAGGAGATGTTTTAGCTCAGTTGAAATCGCGGCGTGGTGAGATCAATGGTATGGAACCGAAACCTGGGAACGCAAAAGGTATTAATGCTGATATGCCATTAGGCGAGATGTTTGGATATGCGACCGAATTAAGGTCTGCTACACAAGGGCGTGGTGTGTTTACAATGGAGTTTTCCCACTATGCGCCAGTTTCAGAAGAAATAAGAAAGAAATATTTTTGATAATAGTGTTATTATTAGGAGATAATTATGGCAAAAGAAGTATACAAACGAACGAAGCCGCATATGAACGTAGGGACG
>CAYLHI010000052.1:0-7556 GCA_964383575.1 uncultured Pelolinea sp. | reverse complement strand
AAATTGGAGGTAAGATGGAATACTTTTATTGCTTGGCCCCCCTCGTTGTTGCTGTCGTATTTTTACTGTTTGCTGGATTACGGATGCTGTACCAATATGAGCGAGGTGTGGTGTTCACTTTGGGTAAATTCAGCAATATCCGCAAGCCCGGCATTACCTATGTGATGCCGATTTTGCAATCTATGCGTAAGGTCGATATGCGCATCAAGACTGCCGAGATACCGAGGCAGGAAGTGATCACCAAAGATAACATTCCGATGTTGGTGAACGCGGTTGTATATTTCAAGGTCATCAATCCCGAAAGTGCGATTATAAAGATCGAGGACTATATGTTCGCGATCCGCCAGTATACGCAGGCGGCGCTGCGGGATGTGATTGGGAATAACGATATGGATTTCTTCCTGCAGGAAAGGGAGAAGATCGCCGACAGTATTAAGGAAATTGTTGATTCAGAAACATCTGAATGGGGCTTGGACGTTGAATCAATCAAGATCCAGGAAGTGGAACTTCCTGCTGAAATGAAGCGTGCCATGGCAAAACAGGCGGAAGCGGAACGCAACCGCCGCGCAGTTATTATTGCCTCACAGGGTGAATTATCCGCTTCTGAAAACCTGCGCAAGGCGGCAGAAAATCTGGCGAAGAGCAAAGGTGCCCTGCATTTGCGCACACTCCAAACCATCAGGGATATTGCTGCAGATCCTTCTGAGAAGATTGTCTTGTTCCTTCCGAGTGATCTGGGAGAAATGCTCTCAAAGATCACCGGTAAGAAATAAGCCCTGCCATGCTGGACGATAAGAACAGGTATTTACAGATTGCATTCAATTATGATGCCCGGATGGTGGGGTTGCTGCTGCCGCGAATCCCCCCCAGCAGTCGGATTCTGATTGAAGCGGGAACACCGTATATCAAGAGGGAAGGAATGGCGGGTATTCGCTATATCCGCAGGTTGTGGCGTGGGCTTATTGTTGCAGATATTAAAGTTGTGGATGGCGCTCTGGATGAAGTGGGTATGGTGCGCGCGGCTGGCGCCAACGCTGTGACTGTACTGGGAAATGCTCCCCGGGAGACAATTAATTTATTCCTCGAAGCGTGCAGCAATTACGGGCTCATCTCAATGATCGATATGATTGGGGTGGAAGATCCTCTGAAGGTTATTCGTCGCTTGCGTAAACCGCCGGATGTCGTCGTGCTGCATCTTGGACGCGATGAAGAGAGCACCCGCGGCAAACTCATCCAATACCGCCATGTCAACCGCATCCGCAGCAAATTCCCGGTTTTAATTTCCGCGGCAGGTGGTGTAGATATCGGGCAGGCCCGCAGCGCGATATTCAATGGCGCTAATATTGTAGTTGCGAACATTATCCAGCCAGGCGGCATCTGGCGCGGAATTTCTGCGGCTGCCGATATTGGCGAGATGGCGCAGAAGTTCCTGGATACAATTGAGTAGATGGAATAAAATATGTACAGAACCTTCAAACCGAAGGTTCTTTTTTTACATAGGGTGCCAAGTGTTTGATTTATGATTGGAGTAGAGCTTGAAGAAAGAATATTTGTGGTGGCGGGATGGCGTGATCTATCAGATCTATCCGCGTTCTTTCGCGGATTCGGATGGTAATGGTATTGGCGATCTGAGAGGGATTACTGACCATATAGATTATCTGGCAGACCTGGGCATAGACGCTATCTGGCTCTCACCAATCAACCCATCCCCCGATGTAGATTTTGGGTATGACGTTAGTGATTATCGGGGAATTGATCAGAAATTTGGAAACATGCGTGATTTTGGACGTTTGGTCAAGGCGGCTGGAAGGGCAGACATCCACATAGTGATGGATCTCGTTCTTAACCACACATCTGACCAGCATCCCTGGTTTCAGTCCGCGCGATCATCTAAGAGTGACCCTTTTCGCGATTGGTACATCTGGCATGATGCGGATAGGAATGGAAGCCCACCAAACAACTGGAAGTCAGTTTTTGGCGGTTCTGGATGGAAGTGGGATGCGGACACGAATCAGTATTACTATCATATGTTTTATAAACAGCAGCCAGATCTTAATTGGCGCAATCCGAAGGTGCGCAGTGAGCTTCTGGATGTTTTTCGTTTTTGGCTGGATAAAGGCATTAAGGGCTTTCGCCTGGATGTTTTTAACATGTATTTTAAAGATGCCCAATTCAGGAGCAATCCTGTGAAACTGATCGGGCGGCGCCCTTTTGAACGCCAAATACATACCTATGACTGCGACCGTCCGGAGTTGTTAGGAGTCCTAGCAGATATCCGCAAAGTACTGGATGAATATGATGAAACATATGTCATTGGAGAAACCTTTCTAAGCAATCCTGAAAAAGCAGCTGGCTACTGCGGTAGCAACTATCTGCATGCGTGTTTTAATTTTAATTTTTTAGAATCAAAATGGTCTCCGCGCGCTTTCCTGAAAGCAGTAGAGAAATGGGAAACCGCTCTCGGAGATACCAAATGGCCGAATTATGTGCTTAATAATCACGATATTCCGCGCTCCGCTTCCCGCTTTGGCTTGGGGGAGAACGACGAGCGCCTTAAGGTTGCCGCTGCCATGCTGCTTACTCTGCGCGGCACCCCATTCCTTTTTTATGGAGAAGAGATTGGCATGCGTGATATCCATTTGAAACGCACTGAGATCCTTGATCCGATCGGAAGAAGGTATTGGCCAATATATAAGGGAAGGGATGGGTGCCGTTCGCCGATGCAATGGAATGCCAACATGAATGCTGGTTTTTCAGTTGTGAAACCCTGGCTGCCCGTCCATCAGAATTACCCTCAGCGGAATGTGGAGATACAATCCCAGGATAAATCTTCCCTGCTGTATTTTTATAAACAATTGCTTGACTTCCGGAAATCCCACCAGGCGCTTATCAGCGGTGATTTCCAAGCAGTAGATGTAAATTCCCCGCATGTGCTTGCTTACAAGCGTGTTCATGCTGATCAGACTATCCTGGTTCTATTGAATTTCGTGAATAAACCACAGGAAATTACCATGCCGGAAAATGAAGGCACTTATCTTCCCGGGCTCTCAAGCACTGGGAGAAAACCCGAAAAAGTTGGCGGATCATCTTTTGACCTTCACGCGAATGAGGCGTTAATTCTGATTAAGAGCTGAATCAGCTTGGTATATTTAAATCGCCTAAGGTATACTTTCTCCTATTCATATAGGTTGCATTAATATGACCAAAAAAATTAGTGATCTTAAAAAGCAGTGGGAAAAAGAGACTCTTACCCCGGTGATTAATAAATATCACGAAAGAAAAGAGCATTTCAGATCGTCTTCTGATTACAATATTCCCCGTGTAGTGCTGCCAGAAGGGCAGGATTTTTCGGAAGATATCGGTTTTCCGGGTCAATTTCCCTTTACGCGCGGTGTTCAGCCTACCATGTACCGCGGTCGATTTTGGACCATGCGCCAATATGCTGGATATGCTACAGCGGAAGAATCCAACCGGCGCTACCGCTTTTTGCTGGACCAGGGGCAAACTGGCCTTTCTGTTGCCTTTGACCTTCCAACGCAGATCGGATATGACAGCGATGACCCATTAGCGGAAGGTGAGGTAGGTAAAGTAGGCGTGGCTATTTCCTCTCTTCGCGATATTGAAAAATTATTTGATGGAATTCCCCTTGACAGAGTATCTACCAGTATGACTATTAATTCACCGGCTGCGGTCCTGCTGGCAATGGTAATCGCAGTTGCGCAAAAACAGGGCGTTGATGAAAGTAAATTACGGGGGACAATTCAGAATGATATTTTAAAGGAATACATCGCTCGCGGTACATACATATTTCCTCCAAAACCATCCATGCGGTTGGTCACGGATGTATTTAAGTACTGCCAGACCAATATCCCCAACTGGAATACGATCAGCATTTCCGGCTACCATATCCGTGAAGCAGGTTCCACAGCTGTGCAGGAACTGGCTTTTACTTTTATTAATGCCATCGCTTATATCGAAGCGGCAGTTAATGCTGGCTTGAAAGTTGACGATTTTGCTGCCCAGCTTTCATTTTTCTTTACCTGCCACAATAATTTTTTAGAAGAGATCGCAAAATTCAGGGCAGCCCGGCGCATCTGGGCACACCTTATGCGCGACCGATTCGGCGCGGAAAAGGCCCGCTCGCAGATGATGCGTTTCCACACCCAAACCGGCGGCTCAACTCTTACCGCGCAGCAGCCTGAGAATAACATTGTCCGAACGACCTTGCAGGCCTTAGCCGCTGTATTGGGTGGAACCCAATCCCTTCACACTAACAGTATGGATGAAGCGCTGTCGCTTCCTACTGAAAAAGCGGTACAGATTGCTCTGCGGACACAGCAGATTATTGCGTACGAGTCGGGAGTAGCTGATACGGTCGATCCCCTTGCCGGTTCTTATTATATTGAGTATATAACTGACGAGATCGAGAAAGGGGTCAATGCTTATATCGCCCGTGTGGATGAAATGGGTGGAGCGCTTGAAGCGATTGAAAATGGATATATTCAGCGTGAGATACAAGAATCCGCTTACCGCTATCAGAAAGTGGTGGAAGCAAAAGAAGAGATAGTTGTCGGAGTTAATGCTTTTAAAATGGATGAAGAAGTAAACCGCGATGTGGCAAAGGTAGACCCTACCCTTGAAACCAGCAGGCGGGCAGAATTATCACATCTGCGTAAGACACGTGACCAGGGTATGGTCAACCAGTTGCTTTCACGTTTAAAAAATTCAGCCGAATCTGATGTGAACCTCATGTCGTATTTCATTAAATGTGTGAAGAATGGCATCACCTTGGGAGAGATCTGCGGAGCTCTGCGCCGCGTATGGGGAGAATACCGGCCCCCTGTGTGGGGCTGAGCTTTGGGAGAACGAAATGGCAAAGATTAAAAAATTGAACCATGTGGCGGTTGTGGTTAACGATATAACAAATGCGCTTGGCTTCTGGCAAAAAGCGCTGGGTATCAAATTGGATCATGTGGAAGATATCCCGTCACAAAAAGTGAAAGTGGCATTTCTGCCCATAGGGGAGAGCGAGATTGAGCTCGTTCAACCCGCAGCGGAAGATACAGGAACTGATAAATTTCTCCAGACACATGGAGCTGGCATGCACCATCTTTGCTTTGAAGTGGATAACATTGATGAGATGCTGTCAGATTTAAAGTCAAAGAGTATCCAATTGATCAATGAGGAACCCTTGGTGCTGAAAGGGCGAAAAATGGCATTCATCCATCCTAAAAGCGCTAATGGCGTGTTGATTGAACTGTATCAAATAATTAAATAGAAAAGCACCTCCTGAGTTTTTGTCTCATCAGGTGCTTTCTTTTCGTGTTTATTATTAAGGGTTCAGCTCAAATAGTGCAGGTGTCTTTGTTTATGGTAAGCCTATTTGACAGTGACCATTTTTGCGTCTTCTGCTTTGGCGACCGCGATTCCCTTTTTAACGTCAACTTTAGATAAGATCGCGATGCCTGCCAGGAAAAATATTACCAGTGAGATGATCGCTAAGCGGCTGTTCCCGGTTATTTGATTGATCACGCTGAAAAGGAGAGGTCCAATGACCGTGTTGAATTTTTCGGAAACGCTAAAAAAGCCGTAGAATTCCGCAGATTTACTTTTTGGCATCAACCGTCCCATCAGTGAGCGGCTCAATGCCTGGCTGCCGCCCTGTACGGTAGCAACGGCAAAACCCAATAAGAGGAAATGCCATTCTTTACTCATCGCATAACCGAGGATTGCAATCAGCGTGTATACCAGTAAGCTGATGTAGATGGATTTTTTAGTGCCTATTTTTTTTGAGATCTTTCCAAATAGGATCGCGAAGGGTGCTGCCACGAACTGAACCATCAGTAGAGTACCGATCAGCATGGTTGTCCCAAAGCCCAGGTCTGTCCCAAATGCGACTGCCATGGTAATGATCGTGCCAATCCCATTCGCATATACAAAGAAAGCCAGCAGAAATAGGAACAGATCTCTGAATTTACTGATGTCTTTCAATGCTGTGAAGAAGCGCTTGAATCCTACTGTGACCAGGTTCATTTTTTCTTCACCCTTTTCGATCTTCCGAGCGGGTTCCTTTACGTACCGGAAGATTGGGATGGAGAACACTGCCCACCACACTGCCACACTGGATAAACTAAGCCGCATCATTAAAGCAACCGCGTCATTTTCGGCCATGTTGGGGAGAAAGCGCGGACCGACAAAGATCATTACTACATTGATGAGCAGCAGCAGTCCGCCTCCGATATAACCCATTGCGTACCCGCGAGAGGATACTTCATCAATCTCGTCTGGACCGGCTACATGAGGCAGCAGTGCATCGTAGAAAACCAGCGAACCTGCGAAACCAATTGTTCCGAGGATATACAATATGCTTGCTAAGAGCCAATCACCGGGTGTATCTACCAGGAACATGAGCGCTGTGGAAATGACCCCTAAGGCAACGAAGAATCCCATAAACAATTTCTTTGAACTTTTAAAATCCGCTATCGCTCCCAGGATGGGGCTAATTAAAGCGGCAACCAGGCTGCCGATCGCGACAGTGTATCCCCATATTGTCAGGGATGCTTCTGTAGCAATATACATAATGAAATAATTTGGAAGGATAGCTGCCATGACGGTTGTCGCGAATGCAGAGTTCGCCCAGTCATACATGGTCCAAGCTCGGATCGCTCTTGTTTTGATCTTATCAGTCATAATTCACTCCATTTTAATATTTATTTCTTTAATTTATTATATAGTTCTGTGAGGTTAGTAATTGTACGTTAACTTTTCACTAACAATCCATTAATCAATAAATGAATAGTTTATCTCCGCTTATCTGGTTGCGCGATGATAAAAACCCGCCCCCATTCTTCGTTCTTTCCTCTCTTTATGCATGTCTGCATGACCAAATGGTGTTTACCGGTATAAACTCGTTTGAATACTTCTGTAGCGGTATATATTTGCTTGTTTTCCAGGTTAATGAAGTTGCTGCGTGTGCTGCGCGGATTTACTGCCTGGTAACGGAGCATTTCGCTTATGCGGTAATTCTTCTTACGCCCATATCCATCCATGACGTGGATTTCATCTCCGATTTTTAAGTCCTTGAAATACCGTCCCCCGAGATAGTTGTGAGCGACCAAGCCGATATTACCAAAGCGCCCGGCGAGCTGGAAATTAGTAGCTGTATTTGAAATACTGGATACAAATCCAGGTTTTCCAGTTGGCTGGTTAACCACGCGGAGAAAGCGGTTCTTTCCAAAATAAACACTGCTGATCGTCTCGATCGGTTTTTTTGCGGCTTTTCTGCTTTCGCGTGTTTTCTTTCTATTGGATTTATTCTCATCCATATGGTTAATTGTATTCATCATTGGAAAAAAATCAAATTTCGTATGTGCGGTGCCCATGATTTTCTATAAACTTTGGGTATCAAGTATACGTCCAGTTATTATTGTCGTTTAATGAAAGACAATTAGGGCCTGAGAAGGTAAAACAAGGTGAATTCCGGACACCGCACACAGTGCGCTGTTAGCAAAACTTGAAAAGTGAACACCTATAAACTTGAAAAGTGAACACGAAAA
>CAYLHI010000051.1:0-9638 GCA_964383575.1 uncultured Pelolinea sp. | reverse complement strand
TTTGCCTGTCAGATATTGGCATACTTCGGTACACCCCCACGTGTGTGGGGAAAACGAAGAACCTTTGCCTGTCAGATATTGGCATACTTCGGTACACCCCCACGTGTGTGGGGAAAACTGATACAAGTACCGTTGTTTCAAATGACCAATTAGGTACACCCCCACGTGTGTGGGGAAAACTCAGAACAGAAACGTACGGAGTTGAGGTTTAATAGGTACACCCCCACGTGTGTGGGGAAAACTAATTATTATTAGATTATTATTATTAGCAATATTAGGTACACCCCCACGTGTGTGGGGAAAACGGTATCCCATTTGTTGAATTGCCTTAATAAAATCGGTACACCCCCACGTGTGTGGGGAAAACAATAGAATTAAAGTTCTATAAAAGCAAGGGTGAAAGGTACACCCCCACGTGTGTGGGGAAAACGTTTTCCCTAACTGGCGCAGTCGTATAACTTCCGCGGTACACCCCCACGTGTGTGGGGAAAACTTATTATTTTCTACGCATTGACAAGTATATAAATAGGTACACCCCCACGTGTGTGGGGAAAACTATAAATGTATCAATTTTTCCTGTATTCCACATAGGTACACCCCCACGTGTGTGGGGAAAACTAAGACTTTTGCTGTCTTTCGTGTAGCGTATTATCGGTACACCCCCACGTGTGTGGGGAAAACTAACCGCCGGTAGTTGCCGCTCCGTAGTCATCTAGGTACACCCCCACGTGTGTGGGGAAAACTATTGTCATTTTGGTCAAGAAGACAGGGATTGGTAGGTACACCCCCACGTGTGTGGGGAAAACCTTCCATTGTTTTTTCTCTACCTCGCTTTTTTTATATAGTTTCGATTTCCTCCATCATCAATACTCTTCCTTCTTCGGGTATCCTTATCAGCTGTACACCTTCAATGTCAATTATCTCGCGCCGAATGGTGCCGTGCCCGCGCATTTTGAAACGCTGTTCTGTGTTTGTCTGCCAGATTTGAACCACTCCGCTTACCCTTTTATTCTGGATGCATTTCTGCCACAGCTGTTCCCGCACACGAGCGCTGAGATGCCCGACGAAAACTCCGGGAAAAGGCTCAATCAGCCATTTTGATAATTCTCCGCGCACACCCGCTGGCACGCTTTGTAAAATAATGACATGCATCACACAGCTCCTGTCTCATTGAACAGCGCTTCCCATAGTGGGATCGGGTGGGTTTGATTTGGGTCAATATATTCTTCTCTGCTGTCCTCATCCTGTATGTTCAGTAGAGCGTTGATATTTGGCAGAATACGGTTGATCAGCTTCGATTCATGTATTTTTTCACGGCATGCCATCCGTACCCTTTTTTCCACCTGTGCGCTTGATTCACCGACTACTTTAAAAGCTGTTGGAATCGTTATTTCTGTTTTATAAAGGTCAGCGATATCATATACAAAAGATAGCTGCCTTCCCTGATGGATAAACCCCAGGGCGGGTGAATACCCGGTGGTGACGATCACTGTATAGCAGATTGCGTTCAAGATTGCATTGGCTGTTGATAAAGCACGGTTGATTGGGTCGCCCCCCATTTCCGAAAATTATATTGCCTGCCTTCCCAATTTACGCCAGTTTGCCTGCTCCAATAAGCATAAGCGTTCCGCATTCGTACGCCTTCATGTCCGCGGATTTGTGGTAAAGTCAGGTTCTCTTCTAATTCCTGATCGAACCGCATACGGTACATAGCAACCACAACTTTTTTGCGTTTTTCTGCATCGCACACGAGTTGTGCTTGCTGCATTAACTTATACGCCTTATATGTCTCTCCCATTCCCTGCGCGTAAAATCGGGAAATGTTCTCACCGACCCATGCTACCAGGCATCCGTTTTTCGCTAATATATTTACAGCAGCGTGGCTGAGGCTTGTGCCGGGCCCCAGCATTAATACGGAAAGGGAAGCCACAGGGATAGGTATGCGCCCATTTTCATCCACTGCCTCAATTGTGTTCTGTTTGCGGTGAATGACAGCTTTTTCAATATATAAGAAACTAACACTATCGCTCAAACGGGGTATTATCTGCATATTTCGCATTTTTTCCTCCTATTCAATTATTAAGGTGCAATATTTAATCTAAAATTAAGTGCTATCCAGGCGCTGCGGAAAGTAGGCCGCATCCAAACCCTTTTGCGGGACCGATTCCAATTGATATGTGCTGCTTAAGTAACCTTGGATCTTCAGCGCGCAGCAAACCGTCAAAATCTACCATATTGATTGTTGCTTTTTGAGTTTTATTTGCTGTATGAATGAAGATTGTTCTATATGGTGCTGATTTGATGATCAGGCTGTCCACAATCAGGGAAAAACCGGCACTGACGCCCTTACGCTCCAGCCATGCAGTGCATTCCGTGTCGTTATATATTCCCACTCGCTTGCTTTCATGTGTTTTTCCGGCTTTATCTTTGATCTTCTTGCTTGGGTTAGCGCGCAGGCGGAACCTGTATATTGCTCCGCGTTGGAAAGTGAGCCCTGAAAGGTCTTTGATTGTTGGTTCTGCCAACACATATCCTTCTTTGTTGACAATTGGCTCCCAATCTGGGCATATGGTGGATTGGACCAGAATGGATAGGTGAGGTTTCTCTTCCACTCTGAAAAGGATCCGCTCGTCCTTTGATAAGTCAACGGGAAAAGCACGCATGATTGTGCGGTGGATCTGATAGGGGTTATTTACTTCTTTGGTAACCGCAGGATTGCGGGCATTCAGCACCAGTTTACTCAGGTATAACTGCTGTGCCATTTTTCACCTCCTGGTAGTGTGTGTCAGGTGCCGGATAATAATCAATTTTTATCGTCCGCCTTCCGAAACTGCGTTCATGAAAAGAGATCGGTACGTCCATTCTGGATAAGGTGCCCTCTGTAGTTTCAAGTATTATGCGAAGTTTTGTGGGTAGCTTATTTTTTTGATATGTGGAAGTGGGCAGCGGAATCATCCATGGAAATGATGCTAAAGCGGACTCCAGCGGCGCTTGGCTGATACCATCCCGCAGCCAAACAGGTGCGGATGGCGGGAATGCACGCCGTCCAAGGAAAAGCAGCCAGCGCGGGCTCATTAACGCTGTTTGCAGGTGCTGTAAAAATCTGATGTCTTCACTCTCTAATCCCACAAGGAAAACAGCCCCGGCAAGATAATAGCGGTTAGAAATAACATTAACCAGTTTTTTGCCCTCCGCGTTTAATACTCCTCTTGAGGTTTGGAAATCTTTCATCAGTATGGCTTCCCGGTCTGCGCGCACACCCATGCGCAAATGAGTGAATTCATCTAGTTGGGTTTTTCGTCCAAGACCCAGGGCACAGCACAGCAGCCCGATAACGCCGCTTCGGGTGGGTTCGCGTGTGGTATCACGCATTGAAAACAGGCTTTGGGTTCCCCATGCCTGCATGGGTCCCTGTAAGCGCAGCAGTAATGTGGCAGCCATCGCACTCACTCCTCGGGAAGCGCGTTTACAATGGCATCAATCATTGCAGCCAGGTTGTCCACTTGCGCTTCTTTAAAAACATCAATCTTGGCTGTACCTCCTGGCAAATGCAAGACGATTGGCACAGCAGGTAAATCTTGGCTGCCATAAGTTGTGTTCAACTGCTGCCAGTGATTTTCTAATGCTTGAATGGAAGGAGCCAGGAAACCGCCTATTTTCTTATCTGCCCGGATTTGTGTTTCAAATGCGTTTGCCAGCGACCATGCCTGCCCGTCCTGCCGAATGACTGCCAGGATGAACGCCGGTGGGGTTTGAGCAGCAAAGGAGTTCTGTTTGCCGGTGGGTACTGCTTTTGCCTGGGCTAATGAGAACCCAGCGATTGTCTTTTTCGCTAATTTCATGTCGCCGCCCAGGTTTACGACCAACTGTTCCCAATCTATTACTGCATAGCGGTAAAATGTGGCTGAGTTGAACCCTGTGATGCCCATCATTCCAGCACCCAACTCTTCATCAGTCAGCAAATCATCTACAGCTGTGAAAAAATCCATCTCCATATTAACCTGATGGGTTGATATAGCATGTGCCACCTGGCAGGCAGCTTCTAAATTGAGTTTTGGGTTGGAAGCCAGCATGCGCCCAAAAAGAGCGATATCAGGTGCGCTGTTGCGTGAGCTGAATGCTTTTTGGAACTCATTCGTGAGATTATTAAAGTCTTTATCAAGTGATTTTTCCCAATTTGCCAGCAGACCTTCTACAATTGACTTCTTTTCTTCCTCACTGATGTAAAAAAGAACAGTGCTGCGTTCCGGATTCTTTTTATCTATACCCCCAAGGAGAGCATCCACAAAAGCTGAAGAAACTTCTGATGAGGTTTTTTCGTTTTTACCAGAAACAATCAGTGATTTTTTGATATCCGATGCAAGCCATCTCGTGCGTTGAGCGGGTTCCACACCAGTCGCCAATTCAAAATCCGGGTGCAAGCGGATAGAGCGCTTAATGCATTGGCTCGATATGCGCGCTCTGCGTACACCCCCAAACATACAGTCTTTGGGGCTGTTAGTATCATCCCGGTTAAGATTCGCAGGCGGGAAGCTTTGTAAAACATGAAATTCAATTTTTATATTAGACATTTTGTTTTCCTCCAATTTGTTTATTATTTGATATTTCTTACCTCTTAAATTTTTTATAATCCTTCTTCTTTTTTATAATATCCCCAAAATCCGCGCGCCCAATTTTTTTGCACGAAACCATCTTCGTGATCCCAGTTGAGAAGGTCTTTACGCAGTTGCTCCCAGTTAATGCTTACATCTTTGGATTTTAAGAAGCTGATTGCCTGCCGAAGTTTATCGGGGAGGTCCTCTTTGTGCGCGCGCAGGAGATCAGTAAACCGACGTTCGGTGGCTTCCACATTTTCACCGGCTGCTTTTTTCATGTGGTCGCCAATATTGCCTACTTGTGCTGATTTCTGGTGTAGGGCAAACAGACACCCAATCAGGCAGTATATATCCAGATTAAATTTCTGCTCTTCCTCATTTAAATAAGGCAGCACATAACGGTAAGCGGCAGTGGGGTCGTTTAACCCGCGCCGTAGGTTTGCCAATGCACCCGCGTCGTAGTGGTCACTGCTGGCAATTTTTTGCAGCTTCTTAATAAAAGGATGTTTGTAAGTATCGTTCATTCTTTCCTCCTGTTTATGGTTCTAATGTTTTTTTGATCCTTGCTCCCAATATTCCCCTTGCCTTCACGCTTGCTTTTAATACAAGAATTGAATTTCCCGCAAGTTTTATTGCATGCTCCAACGCACTCCAGGCTGTTTCCTGCAGGACATTCTGCCAACCGGTCATCGCTTCATCACGATTTTTTGGTAATGCGGTTATCAGATTATAGAAATGAGATTCTAAGTTTCCCCAGAAAAACAGATCGGTACCAAAATGGATACCTAAGCTTTTTTTATCCTTTGGGTCTGCTTTTCTGCCATCTTTCTGATCGCTGTTGAAAGAGATAAGTGTTTCCGAAAATGATGAAGCAGCTCCAAATAAACCCTTGCTGATGTTTTCCGCCCAATCAAGGCATATTTGCAGTTCATTTACCAAGCTTTTGTCTTGTAGGTAAGAAATGGGAAGTGGAAATGCTTCTGAACGGTAAAACATTACTTTTGCTTTATTTGCTGCCATTCCCATACCGGAAATTTGAAATAACTTATTTGTCTCTATGACTCCTTTTTGCACTAATTCCTTCATCCAGCATAAATTCGGGGGCGGGGATAATTCATACGTGAATTGCAGCAGAGCGCTGCTGTTTCTCCACAAGGCGCGCCCTTCCTGAAAACGAAGCACGATTGGTGCTCTTTTTCTGCCTTTTCTGTAATATTGATATGGATCTCGTTTACTTACTCCATCAATGTACTCGCTGTTCATCCGCATTCCCGGAGCTTCTGTCATTTGGCGTACGATTATTTCACCTTCCTTTTCATCTGGGAAAAGAAAAACGCGCCGATTTTGCCATGTGAGATAATCCAGCAACCCATATGGTATCTCACGCTCATTAAAAGGATCATCCATTTCCCAGCAGGGGAGATCATATTCATCGCACGGGATAGGACTATCGTCAGCATTTGTGTAGTGAATCATATTCAACAGAAGCGTTTCAAACAATGTTTCTCCCTGAATGAAAAAGCTTATTCCTCTGGACGCTGGTGCAGCGGTGAATTTTTCTTTTATCCCGCTCAGCCCTCCTAATCCATACGACTGAAGTGCGACAAGAAATCTCGCCGCGTTTGCCGGGTCTATCTCCATGCCCTCTTCTTCTGTGTGGTGGTCAAACAAAGTTGCGTTATTCCCTGATGCGAGATGAGGCATCATCTTTAAAATCGGTTTTGGTTTAACGCGTGTATCTTTCGCCTGGTAGAATGGTCTCTCCGAATCAAAAAGATTAAAACGATAGCTCCATGAATCAAAATAAGTGTTTAATTGCATTTCGTCGAATTTTCCAGCAGCATATATTGCCTGCCACTCATCAAAAGATTTCGGTCCAAAAGCACGCGCTAAAATTGCCAGCATCAAGCGGTATAAAGCCGCGTTAACAATTGGGATAGGATTGTATAGATCAGTTAATAAATGTGCCTTGGCGAGTGTATCTCTTAAGCTGTAATCTTGTACCTTATTGCCAGTGCTTCGGCACTTGATCCATGAGTTTTTTATTAGATTATATTTTTCCATTCTTCCTCCAATGTAGCCCGGTTTCTCTGTTTATTGTGAATTGATAATTTACACTTTGGTATTCACTGCCCTCAAAAATCATCAAGCGATGATAGCGTAGTGCGGATACATTCCGGACTGTTATTAGATTACTGTCATTCAAAAGGTTAGATACTATCCATGGTGAATTTATATTGACTGACCGCATGAGCACACATCTAATCATTTCTGGATCATCTTTTATTTTTTGAATATTCACCACCTCCCCGTTGCATTCTGGTTCTAAATATATCTTCCCATTTTCTCCCCGATATAGGCAAATGATAGAAATGCTCATCCCAAAATCCCGCGTAAGTGCTCGGTAATGGGGATCTATATTTGGGTTATCCGTTTCCTGCAGATTTATATTTTCAAAAGTAAGCAGCCTTTCATCGTGCGCGTTTCTAATCATGCAACTCCTTGCGCTATTTTTCTTTTTGAGATATTCTTCTTTTTCTTTTTTCTCAATCGTGGTGATATGTTCTAAATTCTTTTCAAAAGTATTAATTGCTTTATCATCGTTGTAAATTTGCGAAATTAATGTCCTTGTTTCTTTAATCACATGGATGTCTTTTTTATTTTTCAGTGCGAAAAATGTACGCAGTAATTTACTTTCAGGGTATATAAAGCGTGATGTCCCAAAATCCGGGAAACCGTTTTCATCTATCTCGGGATGCGAAATATATAACGTGGGTGTTTTTATAGGTCGTTGTGCCCTGGCATGTCTGTGCAGCCTTCCTATGCGCTGTAAAATCAAATCAATCGGGGCTATCTCTGTTACCATCAGGTCAAAATCCAGGTCCAAGCTTTGTTCAATCACCTGCGTGGATACCACGACCGCTTTATAGGGGCGCATTGGATTTTCAATATTCCGTTCATCTTTTCCGAATCTGGCTATTACCCGTTCCTCAATATACTGACGCCAAATAAATGGAAAACGCGCGTGAAATAGTATCAGATCATCGTTGGGAACGATATTAGCCAATTTGAGTTCCTTATATATTTCCTGTGCGTGATTGACCGTGTTGCAAATGACTGCCGCGCAGCCGCCACCCGACAATTTTTCTGTCAGCAGTTTAACTAAGTTGGCTTCTGATTCCCACCGGATAGTGATATCCCGGTCTTCATCGGAGCGTGGCAGTGGGGTTACAAGCGGTTTGTGGTTTTGGCTGGCGAGAGTCAATCTCGGGTAGTGCTGGTCAGTTGGAATATCAGTGTTATCCAACCCACAATAAGCAGCGGTGATATTTTTGCGTACCTTTTCAGGTAATGTCGCGGAAAGAACAATTACCGATGCGCCCAACCTCCGCAGCCATTCCAACAATCTTTCAAACAGGACATTCATATATGTGTCATATGCATGTACCTCATCAAATATCACCGTTTTATTTTTCAAACCAAATAAGCGCACAAAGAAATGTTTGGTCTGCAGGATTGAAAGGAATACCTGGTCCACCGTTCCTACTCCAAAGGAAGTCAATAATGTGCGCTTGCGGTTGTCTTGGAACCATGCAGAAGCTATCACGCTTTGTTCGGGTATTTTTTCTCCGATTTCCTCAACCCGAATAGAAGCCAAGTCTTTATTCCATGCTGCTTTCCCGTGTGCAAGTGCGATGTTTATTAGCTCAGTTGGATAGCGGTGTTCTAAGATATCCTTGCTGCGCTTAAAGATCTGATTGCTTGTTGCCTGTGTAGGCATTGCGATATACATTCCGTTTCCCCCTGTTTCCTGGTTCCAGCGGTCTGCAATGTAAAAAGCGGCTTCTGTTTTCCCAATGCCTGTCGGTGCTTCTATGATCATTAAAAAAGGTTCATCTGGAGAAAATTCTTCATACGCTTGAATAGTAGCTGTCTGTTCCGGACGAGGTCCACCCCAGTCCTTAAAGCGATACATATCCATAAAGCTGATGGGGTTCTCACTTGCGCGCCACCCAACCCAACCAATTTTCTCTAATATTTTTTCGGATTTTATGAGTGCTTCCTGGTAATATGTGTCCAAACTGGAAAAGTCATCTTTATATTCAAAATATTCTTTATTTGAAGCTAGCCAGTCACAAATACAGATAAATCCGCTGAACCAAACAGTGAATAGATTCGCTTTCTCTTGATCCTTAAAGGTAATTTCAGGCGTTTCTTTAATACCCATAATCCCCTTTACTGTACGGACAAGATTCAAGCGGAGCTGTTCCCATTCCTCGGTCCCCAATGCGGCAGATTGCAAGTTATGGAAAGCTCCCCACTGCCCATGATGACCGCTAATGGCGGTAGCAATTTCTTTGGGCACATACCTGTTTTTGTTTAGAAAGTGAGAACTCACCAAATTATGATACACATGGCTATCGAGGAATTTACCAAAGGGCAATCCTGTAGTAGATATTTTTTGAATGAACGCATTATTTTTATTTTTAAGTTTGATCTGGAAAACCGGGCTTGCTTTTCCAATATCATGTAGAGCGGTCCAATAAGACAGAATATTACCCGCTGCTTGAACATCCAAGTCATTAAATAATTTACTGATATCTTCTTTTACCCCTTTAGAAAGGGCTTGTTCCCATAATTTCTTCGCGACTGCACCGCTTTCCAGCATATGAAGGATTAATAAGTGTATTTCATGTGTGTTATCCCGGTTGGATTTACCCCAGATGGTTTTTATTTGTTTTAATTGATTGTTGCTTATCAATTTTTCCCCTTCTACTTAGGAACTGAATAAACACCGTCAAGGGCAATTTTTTGTTTTAATAAATATCAGATGCTAATAACGGTTCTTGTAAGGAAAATCACCAATATTTTTATTGGGATGTTATCTTGTATAAATTCCTCTTTCTATGCCGCTAGTTAAATTAAATACTTATATGTATATTCTATATCAAAGGGAAATATTTTACTCGGGTTTAATAACCAATTTACCACTTCATCAAGATCAGTTAATAACAAGATGGCGATATTTTCGTATGTTTATTC
>CAYLHI010000050.1:0-9763 GCA_964383575.1 uncultured Pelolinea sp. | reverse complement strand
CCTTAGACTTATTCAGCCTTTGTTCGGAATGTTTATTAGATATAGTCTAATGGAATCCCGCAAAGCGGGGTGTGGCAATCCCCTCCTCCTGTAACTGTAGAATCTTACATGAATAAATCTTCTGCTAAATCTCCCCACTCAGGATTGGTGCTTTCAATTAACTTAATCTTCTTCTTTCGAGAACTATTCTTGATCTGCTTTTCTCGCAAAATCGCGGCTTCAATATCACTCGATACTTCAAAATACACTAACTTCTCCAGGTTATACCGGTCAGTAAATCCTTTTACCAGGTGTTCTTTGTGCTCAAAAACGCGTCTCTTCAGATCGTTTGTAACGCCCGTATACAAAGTAGTGTTGTGCTTATTGGCCATGATATACACACAGTATTCATTTTTGTACATATTATTGATTTTAGCAGTTTAGTATTCAATAAAACCAATCGTTGCGCGAAGCGCGACGTGGTAATCTCCTGCTTTTTTAGGAAATATTTGATGAAGAAGATGTTGGGTTGGGAAACCGCCAACCCAACCTAATGAATGTAATCCGGTTCTTGACCGGTGTAGTGGAAATGGTAGAATAAAGGCCGCGCGGGCGTCGCCAAGTGGTAAGGCATCAGCCTTCCAAGCTGATATTCGTGGGTTCGAGTCCCATCGCCCGCTCTTTGTATTTAAAGAATCCCCAGAATGCCTTTGAGAGCTGGCATTAATGTAATTCAGCTTCAAAGGTTGTTGGGTGATTAAATTATTGAAATGACTAAGCACTATATTGATTTGTTAAAAGAGGATTTATAAAAGCATATAAAAAGCATAGGCAAACAGTTTTGTTAAAGACATGCTGTGTCATTAGATAAACTCTAGTGATATGTTTTATTATTTTCCTAATTTTGGGAATTGAGAAATGAAATTATAGAAATCTGTATTCTCATATCTTGCTATAAATTCGTTTTCAGAAACTAGCCATGAATACTTCTTTGGTTTTAAATCATAAATTTCTTTGAGAAAGTAATCTCTAACTAGATTAGAAATATTATCTTGAACTTTCCCAATATCACTTTTCACAATAACTCCAACTGGTATTATTTGTTTTGGGTTTTTTCGAATGAATATTTCTATATTTGTTATAATCATTGATAGAAATCGAAGTTCTTTGTATAAATCCTCATTTACCCAAAATTGATTCCTTTTACAAGCTTCGCCATATCTCAAATACCAATTGATAAATTTCTCATAGGAAATAAAAATTTCAGGACATGTGAGAATAAATTCTTTAGATTTTCCCTGAAATTTATCAATAGAGGAATGTTTTGTTAAATCGGCTACAACATCTCGTATTTCTTTATAGGCATTTAAGTGCTCATTTATTAACTTCTGAGAAATATCCAATTTTCTTTCTCTGTTCTTTAAGACCCAATTCGAAAATATATTTAAGAAAGACGCAATAACCAATCCTAATAGAGCAAAAATCACTGATTGATATTTGTCTATGAACTCAATAAAATTAAACTGGGTTTCTTCATCAATAAAAATCATCTAATTGCCTCCAGTAGAGAAAAAATAAATTACTTGATTATGTCTTCCTTGTTTCGTAAATTTTTTGTTCTAATTTTCTCTCAATTCTCTATGTTGAATTATGCATACTAACTCCCCCACCTGCCTGGGTCAAACTATAACTTACTTCTCGAAAAGGAAATTCCCTTATCCTAACTCCCCCACCTGCCTGGGTCAAACCCTTAACAATTCTGCTAAAAACCACCCTTCTCTTGATCCTCTCCGATCTGAATTAACAATGTCTGCTTAAATTCAAGCAATAACAATCTAAAATCCTCAGTAGTTTTTACTATTTATCTCCCTTCCATTTTCATTCTAGTCAGTAAACAACACCTGCAACAATTATGAGCTAATGGGTGCATATGTCCGCTGGGAAACGCATCATCAACGGGTATCCACCCAACCGCTTCGTTGCCCGCGCACAGTTCGCACACCCGATCATCTCCAACGGTCAGCCAAGATTTCAACATCGGCAATCCTGCTGATTGCAGCCTCTGTGCTTGTTTTAACGCCCTCTCTTCCGAAGCATCAGCGGTATTACGATTTTGTGCCTTTTTCTGTAATTTTTTCATCGTTTTTCTTGCCCATTTGCAATCCCTAATCTCGATTATTTTTGTTTCTTTGCCCAGCTGTCGATGGCTTTTTCGACTGATTTCTTCAAGCCCGCAATATCTAATGGTTTGCCGGATGGGGCAGCAGGAGCAAGCGGCGCGGGCGTGGTGGTTTTGCCATACGCGAAATCGTTGAGTTCTTGCTGCGAGCCGTTGAACCAGTTCAGGTCTATCGCTTTGCTTTCCGCGCCGAAGGCCAGCCCGTCGCCGGTGGCGGTGTACTGCCAGAAGGTCCATTTCTTCCCCATGCTTGCCCACGGCTGCATCTTATCCGGCTTGGATACGCCCTCCTGGAAATTTTTCATGTAATGCGCTACCCACAGCGGGTAGTAGGCCCATTTCGGGTCAAATCGTTTGGTGAACTTATTGCGCCCGTGGATCCTCCAGAAGCCCGGTGAGGAGTAGATCATCGGTTTGCGCCCCATCTTGGTTTCAACCTCAACAAGGAACTGCTCCAGCAGCGCGTTGGATGGATAGCGGCTGCCCTTGCGGGGCGCCTCGAAATCGGCTACAGGCGGCAGTTCGCCCGGGTCATCCTTCAGGAGTTCGCAAAAAATGCGCGCCTGCACAAGCCCGGACAGGTCCCAGCGCAGGAAGTGGTAGCCTCCGCGCAGCAGACCGGCATCTTTGGCGGCTGCCCAATTGTATTCAAAATCGCGGTCGATCCCGCCGCGTTCAGATACCTTGATGAATACGAACTTTGCCCCGCTCTCAACCGCTTTCTGAAAATTCATCTTCTGCGGCGTGGATTTATCATCCTGCCAGTGGCTGATATCGATTCCTTTTATCATAGATATGATCTCCTATCTTTCATTATACAAAAAATTATTAAAATGTCATCCCAGCAAAGGTCATTTAGTAAAATTCAATTAATAAATGTCAGTGGAGGCAGACACACCCGCGCCAGCGAGAACGGTATTTTCACTGTTGGTTGCAGCCACCAGAATGGCGCGGTTCCCTTCGCCTACGCATATGCCCCGATGGGGCTGCCTGGTCCAGACACGAGATGCTAACCGCTTGGTTACAGTTACGCTGGATCTCTCCCAGTGCTTTAGTATGTTTCTGGAGCACCGCCAGCCGCGTTTATATGGAAAATTGCTCGAAGGTAGAAAAAAGGACTGATAAAAGAGAGCCCCAGGCGGGCTCTTTTATTTTAAAGGTTGGACAGTTATACTGAAAGGTAGAGAGAGGGAGAATGGCTGAAAAGCGAAAAGGCACATATCACTCCCATCGAGACTTGATCGTTTTGCTTGGGTTGCTGCTTATTGGCGGGCTGGCTTATGGGCGGCTGGTATGGATGGGTGGACTGTTCGGTGATGATCCTGCTGTCCTGGTTGCTTATCACTGGATGGGGAATGCAGGATTTGACGCGTTCTACGGTTGGGCGCGCCCGTATTCAACCTGGATCTATAAACTGGTTGTTCCGCTCGTGGGTGATAATCTGCATCTGTATCAGGCGGTTACCATCCTGATGCGTGTGCTGAGTGCATGGATGCTGTCTATGCTGCTTAAAAAGTCATTTAACACGCGCGGGTCAGCCCCCATTTTAGCAGCCGTGATCTGCTTGATTTACCCGGGTTTCACCCAGCAGTCGCATTCACTCCATTACCTGCTGCATTTTACAGTTCTAACGATTGCGCTGCTTTCATTGTATCTCATGCTGCGGGCGGTCAGGGCGGGAGATAAAAAAAGATCCATCGGGTGGATGCTGCTTTCGCTTCTCACTGCAAGCGTGCATTTCTCGGTGGAATACTTTGTGGGTTTGGAACTGCTGCGCCCCCTGATCATTTATCTGGCTGTGAAGGATGATTCTGCGATAAAACCTCCGTTTATACAAATTTGGCGCATTTGGCTCCCTTTCGGAGGTTTACTAAGCGCGTATATAGTATGGCGTGTGGTTCTTTTTTATCCAGCGTACCCTGCCATCACAGTTTTTGACCTGTTAACAGAAGCGCCCTTTTTGGCGGTTGTAGAGGTCGGAAAGCGCGCAATAGCTGATCTGTGGAAGGTAAGTGTTTCTGCCTGGGGAAATGCCTTTAACCTATCAATTAGGAAATCAGGTGAACTGCTTTATGTCTTTATCGCTATCATCCTGAGTGTTGGGATAGGGTTTCTCATTAGTAGGCTTATGAAAGAAGGAGGAGAAAATCCTTCCCGAAAAAAGAGCACTGTGTGGATCGCGTTGGGAGCCACTGGAATGGTGTGCGGCGGGGTTCCTTTATGGGCATCCCAATTACCTCTCGAGATCACTTTTCCATGGAACCGCACGACGCTGTGTTTTCTTGTTGGGGTCAGCATCCTCACGGCAGGGTTGTTATCCATACTGCCGAAAAAAGCGGCTGCGGTGCTGTTTGCTGCGATGACGGGATTTTCTATTATCTTTCAATTTCAGGTGGGGCTGGATTATCAGCGCCAGTGGGATAAAGTGCGCATATTGTTTGCGCAGCTTGTCAAGCAGGCGCCTGGTTTAGCGCCGGATACGCTTATTCTGTTTGAAGAACTACCTCTCAGATATTATTCTGCTAATAACCTCACCGCTTTTCTTAACTGGATGTATGATCCTGAAAGAAGAGACGGCCCCGAACGGTATAAGATGTTTGAGATCAGTGAGCGTTTGGGGAATGTACTGCCTGCTCTCGAGCCGGATATTGAGATCATTCATAATACTTTCCATGGAAATACTTCGCGCGTGCTCGTTATCGCGGCTGACCCGCAGGGGTGTCTGGTCATCCTTGACAGAAATCAACCAGCTCCATTTGTGCTCCCGGAGATGACTGCGGCTGCGCGGCATCTTTCCAACCCGGGCGAGTTGATCACAACAACCAACCCACCTGTGGAGCTGCCCGGTGTATTGATGCCAAATGGAGATTAGCTGCGTTATAAATGAAAAAAGATCATCCTTTGATTTAATGCGCCATACACCGGTGTAATCACCGTTGTCGGCAGATGCGGTTTATGGCCTGATACTCATTGCGCAGTGTACCTTCATATCTCAACGGATATCGATCAATACACTGTGTACTTCAAGGTGTTTGAACCATTGATATTTCATTTATCTAATCGGTTGCTTTATTAGGATACAATTTATCAATTAACTTGAATAATAATAATTTCAGGAGACCATATCTATGAAAAAAAGAGCATTATCCTTTTTAGCTGTTACTATCACTGCGGGTTTTCTCTTATCTGCCTGCAGTGCCATTGGCCAATTTTTTGGAAATAAAAATAAGGTACCGGCGGGAGAAGCGGTTCCGTCCGGCCCAGTTTTGATCACCGGCGGGTTTGAATACACTAATGATTTTGTCGTTGAAACGTACTATGTTGAACATGCGGTGGGACTGCTGGATATGACTGGATTTGTCCTGCGTGATAAAGAGTGGGAATTACCGGTGGAAAGCCAGGTCCTGGGATATATGGATCTGGATGCGGAAAATAACCGAGCCACCTACCGCTTATCTCTGCCCGCTGTTCCAGCAGGGGAGTTTAACGATGTGGACAATGACAGCATCAAAGAACAAGGGCTGCAAATTTTTACAGTGGCCTACAACCCAAACCTGACCGGTGGTGTTTTTTCTGAAGGGGACGACCGTTCATTTGGATGGCCGGGATATCTGGCTTCCGTAAAAACAGATTCCGAGAATCAGGATGAGGTCAAAGGCGGCAAATTGGTCATCTGGGCGGCTGACAGCGATCAAGAGTTTCCAAGTGATTTTGGGGCAGATGGGCTGCTGCTCACAGAAGATGACCCCGTGTCACTTGTTCCTGCCGGTTATTCAGTGGTAGACCTGGATCAATCCCCTTTTACTTTTGATACAGATCAGGTTGTTGATATCACTCTGTATGAACCGGATGACATTGCAGTTAAGGATTTCTCTGATCTTTCATACACGGAGGCATTTGACGCTTTTTTTGATGTTGTGCGAAAAGAATATGCATTTAACGGCTTTGAGGGAAAACAGCTTGACTGGGACGCGGTTTATGCGGACCTGCGGCCCAGGGTTGCCATGGCGGAAGATGACAAAGATTCTTACGGTTTTTATTTAGCGCTGCGGGAATTCAGCCTGGCTTTCAACGACGGCCATGTAGGCGTCATCGGTGGAGATTTTGACTACCAGTATAACGAGGAAAATATGTTAGGCGGTTATGGGTTTGCGGTGCGTGAACTGGACGATGGGCGCGTGATCGTTGTGTTCATCCTGCCGGGTGGGCCTGCAGACCTGGCTGGCATGCAGGTGGGAGCCGAGATTGTAAAATTCAACGGCGATCCTGTGGGGGACGCTCTGGAAAAAGTGCAGCCCTTCCAGCCCCAATCAACCAATTTTGGTAAACGCTACGAGCAGACTGTTTTTCTGACGCGAGGCGGCATCGGTCAGCCCGCAGCAGTAACCTTTAAGAATCCGGGCGGTGGAACAAAGACTGCCCAAATGGTCTCTATTTATGAGGTAGACAGTTTGATAGATGTCTATCTTGGCGGTCCTTATGATGAGTTTGTCCTCCCGGCGGAATATGTGCTGCTGCCATCCGGGGTAGGGTATATCAGGATCAATTCAAATTATGATGATCTGGGGTTGCTGATTCGCGTTTTTGAGCGCGGTTTAGCAACTTTCGAGGAAGTTGGAGTTCCCGGCATCATCATTGATATGCGCCTGAATTTCGGCGGTGCGCCGCTGGGATTGGCAGGTTTCCTCTATAATGAAGAGATTCCGCTTGGACAACTGGAGTATTACAGCGATAAAACCGGCCAGTTTGAGCCAGAAGGGCCGCGTGATAAAGTGTATCCGAACGAGAACACCTATTCATTTGATAAGATGGTTCTGCTTGTTGACCAATTTTGCTTCAGTGCCTGTGAGATTGAATCGTATGGATTCAGCCAGGTGCCGGGCATGGTAGTTATGGGGCAGTTCCCGACAGCCGGGGTGGAAGCGGAAACCGCGCGGGGTGAGTTCCTGCTGCCGGAAGGAATCGAGTTTGGTATCCCCACCGGGCGCTTTACACTGCCGGATGGCAGTATCTTCCTCGAGGGTGAGGGCGTCCAGCCTACCATCCGCATTCCTGTTGATGAGAACAGCGTTCTCTCTGGTGAGGATGTGGTGCTGCAGAACGCTATCAATTACATTTTTTCATAGAAAGATTGATGACTTTTACTGGAGATGGGCGTGGATTTCCGCGCCCATTTTATAATCACTGAATAATACTTTGAAAAAGCTATCCATGTTATAATTTTTTTGCCCATTCGGGCCCGTAGCTCAGCGGCAGAGCATGCGGCTCATAACCGCCTGGTCGCAGGTTCGAATCCTGCCGGGCCCACCTTCCAGCTCCGAAAAATCGGGGCTTTTTAATATCTCATTGCGGGTTCAAATCCTCTTGCCCTACCCAGGCCGATGGGTTATTGTCATGCAGCTCTTTTCTTTTTTCATGTATTCGATGCATTCTCGAACGCACTTTACTAATTATTCAATTTTTTCCACAATGAGCAGAAAGTTCACTTTGGCCGTCGCTCCCATAAATTGAAATACTGGAGAAACATAGGGGACAATCGTCAGTGCTTCACCCTCCAGTTGATTCAAGAATTGTTCCAACTTCTCCTGCGCAGAATCCTGCTTGACCTTTAAACGATGGACCCGATATTTCATTGGAAATTTCCTTTTATTATTTCTTTCATTATAGCAATCGTATTTTGTAATATGAATTCGTACACCCAAAAGAATAAAATCGCCTTCCGCTAGGTGAACAGTATTTTTAATACTTGGTTTCCATATACATATTCCAACTGGAAATGAGGTAGTATCCGCTCGGTCACAAGCCCCAGTATAAAATTGTCATCCTGCAAGAGTCAAACAGCCTTCCGCTAGGTTTGAAGCTCGAGTCTTTGAGATCAAAAGCATAAGATTTTGTAGACAAATTCGGATTATTTTGTATGTACGTGTGGTGGAATGTTATTATATTTTATTCTTTTTCTTTTCCAGATGCAAAAATTCGCCTGCTTGCTTTAATACAGAATTCAATCCCACCCCTTTTTTCGAAGTACTTGCTCCAATGAAGATTCTTAAAGCCGGTTTACTTTTATTATTATTAATTTTCTGAAAATTTACTCGAATCCTTTTTATTATTAGATCTGTCGCTTTTTCATCTGTGTTTGGAAACAGTATTGCAAACTCATCCTCTCCGATGCGGGCAACAATATCATCCCCTCGAAAAGATCTAAACAACACTTGCGCCATACGTTTAAGTATTTTATCTTCAGCCTGGTGACCTTTTACATCATTTTCATTCTTCAAATTATCTAAATCTATTCTAATAATACTAATCGGGAATTGCCTTCCCTGTTCAATACGCTTCATTTCTGCTTCAAAGAAAGTGCGGTTATATAATCCTGTAAGCGAATCATTCGTACTCAGGTGCTTATTTTTTATTTCGGCTTGCTTGCGTTCGGTGATTTCGCGCACCACACCTTGGTTGCCCATCAGCTTGCCACCTGTGATGAGGGTCGCAGGCTTGATCTCGATGAACGCGATCGTGCCGTCTTGCCTAATGATCTCGGTCGTTATCAGTGCTGAATTTATTCCGGTTGACATCGCTTTCCGGTACTGTTCGGTTAACGCTTTGACTTTCTCAGGCGGTAAAAACTCTGGAAATCTTCTGCCGATAATGTCTGCAGGGTGCTCAAAGCCGAGTATGCAAGCTAGGGCGCGATTGGAATATACGAACGTACCATTGAGATCGCAAATATATATGCCATCATTGACTTCATCCACCAGGGTGCGGTATTCTACATCGCTCTCTTGAAGCATAGTCTCCATTTGGTTACGTTCGGTAACTCGGCCTACCCGTTCACATACTAAATTAAGCAAATATCGCTCTTCATTCAGAAAAGGACCTTCATTTGCTTCAGGCTTTTTGAGCAAATATCCCACAATCAGAAAGCCAACTTTTGTGCTATTTACAGTAATATCACCCTTCTGCTGCCATTTGCTTTCTTCATAATTTTCTGTTGAGAACTCACGATCATCAATTACCAGTTTAGCGCAGGTTATTTTAGGGTATTGCCATGCAGGTGGAATGAGATCAACAACTCCCTGGTATATTTTTCTTAGTGAAGCATTTTCAAACGTAACTAATTTGGAAAAATTATAAAAATAGTCTAATCCCTTAACCCGTTTGGATAATTCAGGATCGCTTTCACGTAGTGTGTCTTCCATTCTTTTATGATCGGTCATGTCTTCTAAGATTTCATTATTGGATTTTTCATTAAATAGTCATGCGTCTAATTCAGACTTCCCCAGTTTCATTTGTTCCCTCTTTTTAAAATCCATATATTAATACCCCAACCACATGATTTCGTATTAATAAAGCAGCATATTATATAATTGGATGATGTAATTATATACCATCGTAGGAATAAAGTTATTATCCGCCTGGTCAAGAGCCCCTTTACTACAGCATGAAAATCGTCTTCCTACAAGAGTAAAATTGCCTTCCGTTAGGTTTTAGATTGGAGTTTTGAGATTAAAAGTATGTGATTTTGTATACTAATTCGGATTATTTTCTAAGGGTTACGTCTTAGATAATGGTGTAAATTGATATTATCCTATACTTCCAAATGTA
>CAYLHI010000049.1:0-10278 GCA_964383575.1 uncultured Pelolinea sp. | reverse complement strand
ACAAGTTCTGTTGGGAGGGTGATGGTTATATGCTCTGCACGATTACTATTAATTGCTTGAAGTAAGAGTTCAACTCCTTTGCGGCCTGATTCAAATAATAGCTGCCTTGTAGTTGTAAGCTCCATCAACTCCGCGGCTTGAATATCATCAAAACCGATCACAGATAAATCTTCTGGTATCGATAAACCGAGATTTCTGGCAGCTTGAATCACGCCAAACGCCTGGATATCGCTTGCCGCGAAAATTGCTGTGGGAGGATCATTTAATTTAAGCATCTGAAATGCGAGCTCTCTCGCTTCACGGTAGCCATGTTGATCTTCACCATAATAATCAGGTGAAATTGGGAAACCCGCCTTACTCAGCGCTTTTTTATATCCTTCATATCGGTCTCGACTCGCGGTATACATAAAAGGATTGTCTTGTTCCAGGATATCTGTTTCTGGCTTTGTAAGTAATCCTGTAATATCTCCAATAAATCCAATTTTTCTGTGCCCCAGATTAATTAAATATTTCGTAGCTTCATAACCGCCCAGTACATCATCGATAATAATCGAATTGAAATCAGCAAGATCGGGATGCTTGCGGTCAATAAAGACAATAGGAACTTTTGAACTTCTAAAATAATTAATATCTTCATGCACGATAGGCATTGAAACGATCAGGGCGCCGTCAATTCGTTCCTGCCTTAATACATCCTGAAATCCAATAGATCTTTGCTTTGGAGATTCTATATCATGAATAACAAGATCATATTGACTGTTAGATAAGATGCTGACCACACCATCAAGCCTTGCACTAACAGCTGGACGTGTGAAGAAGGGAACTACAACTCCAATCGCAAAAGTCTTACCTGTTGATAACCGCCTTGCCACCAAATTAGGGGAATAGTCAAGTTCTTTCGCGATTTTTAATATTCGAGATTTAGTTTTCTCTTTAACAAGGGGGCTGCCATTTAAGGCGCGTGAAACTGTTCCGGGCGTAACATCAGCAAGCTGAGCAATATCTCTTATCGTAGTTGCGTTTTTATTGGACATTATTCAAACGGTTGAAATTCAACCGTTTGAATTATAGCATTTTTATTATATGGTTGTCAACCACTCATCAGGTTTATTAAGGTTAGGGAACGGATGGGCCTCTTTATACTGGTATTGCTTTAAGGCAAAAAACCGCATATAAATTGAGATTATTGGATTTACTAAGCTATATTGGATCACTACTTATTTTAAATTATCACGATAGGTACAAAATTTCCCAATGATAAATTAATAGGCTTCATGATTAAATAGGGCTTCTGCATCTTTTTCTGCTGTGTATCTCCCTGATTTTCTTTAGGAAAATTAACTTCTGGCTTTAGGGCCCACTTATAAATCATTAAGTATTAAAATAATATAGTAAAGTACTATATATTTAATCTTTGGTTGAATCTTCTCGTATAAGCAAAGTTAAAAAACCGCCAATAACCATTAGCATACCCCCAACCCAAATCCAGCTCATAAGAGGAAAGATCGCAATATACAGACCTGTCTTTTCAATCATGGTATCGGGCAGCTGATGGATCACAATCTTAAGATCATAAATAAAATCATTATAAATAGCGGGTAGCGAGTTAAAGATACCAGTCTTGGGATAGTACTCAATGATTGGTGTTAATTCTCTGGCAGAGCCGGTTGGAGTATATGCAATTACAGAAAATTCATAACGCTCATTGTTGTATTCGGTCATGTAATTCCGCTCAGTTTGACCCAAGATCACAAAACCTCCTACCGGGACCTCATCCCCTTTTCTGAGATATACATCATAAGATGAGGAAAGGTTTTCAACCCCCAAGATACCAAAAACCATCACTGCAAAACCAAGATGGATAACTATTGATCCTAATCCCATCCTTTTTGAAATCTGTTCTTTCTTCTTGAACCTGGCGAAAAATGGGAAAAGAAATCTAGATCCAAAGGCATAAAGCCAACTGCAAATGAGAAAAGCTGCTGCCCAAAATCCAAGCAGCGTATAGATATTCGCCGGGGAAAATACAAGCATAAATAGCGGACAAAATGCAGAAATTAGAATTAGCCAACCCAGAAAGCGCTTGAATTTTTTTTCATCCGCATCCTTGAAGCGTGCGATTGGGTATAAACCAGCCAGAATGACCAATACAAGCAGCAGAGGGCTTGAAGCAGTTTCGTAGTCGGATTGTGAGAAACTCCTCTTTTCACCCGTTATAAGTTGTGAGGAAAGCGGTAAAGTTTGGCCAAAGAGTAATATGGCTACTAAAATCAGCAGGCAAATATTGAACCACTTAATTAGTTTTTTGGGATAGGACGCAGATTGATTAGCTTGTTCTTTACTAAAAATAGGGCGGTATTTGTGTGAAATAATAATCACGGCCAGAACATGCAAGATGATCAGAACGGTCAGAGCAGGCCCCATGGCACCACTTGTATAAGAGTGCACAGATTCGAGGATGCCGGAGCGCGTGATGAGGATTCCGAACAGAGTAAAGATTATGATTCCCATAGAAAACAAGTAGATCCACTTCATACTTGGTCTTCCCCTTACTTGCATGCGCATTGAATGTACCAATCCAAATGATAGCAGCCAGGGCAGCAAGCCTGATATTTCTACTGCGTCCCATCCCCAATATCCCCCCCAGCCCGAAATAGTATACGCCCACCATGAACCCAAGAACATACCGATAGTTAAACATATCCATGCTGCCAGGACGTAAGGGAAAATTAATCCCACCCATTTGGTCTTTTTATCATTTTGAATACAGGATGATAACGCAAAAGAATAAGGTATAAAAAAACCGATCAACCCAAGGTACAGAAAAGGTGGATGTAAAAGCATAGCAACATGTCTCAAACCAGGATTCATACCCTTACCGTCCACCGGCACAAGGGGTGTTGCATTTAAAGGTGTAAAAAACGCATGGGTAATAGTCCCTGAAGGGAGTGTCCATATTTTTTCAAATGGGTTGAAAAAAAGGGCATCCGGTAAGATGAAAAAGATCAGAGTGCATTCAAAGATCAACACAATGTAGGGAATGGTTAGGTCATAAGAAAAGCGCCTGGCAAGATGCACAGATAATAAGGAAGCGGCAGACATGATAAAAGACCAGAACAGCAGGGAACTGGCTTGTCCCGACCACATTCCGCCTAATTTTTGATACCAGGGCATGGCAAATTCAATAGAGTTGAACACAACCGAATATTCAAAAGCGTTCCTTTGGAGCAAAATGTTTAACGAAAGCAGCGCAAGCCCCAATAATGTCGTTTGGACATAGATGAGAACATGAAATATATTAATGAAATTCGAGTTTTTTCGGGTATGTTGCACAATAGATAGAACAATAAGAGATAGACAAATGATGAATGCGCTGGTTAATCCCAAAAAGCCAATAAAACCAAGTAAGCCGTTAAGGGTCATGATGATATCCGGTAAATTCTTTATTCAAGATTCTGCTTTATTTTAATATTTTTAAATATAAGTACTATCGCATCCATGTACAAGCGAGCACGGCAAGTAGATAAAAAAATCAGCACAGTCACCTTTTAGATTATAAACACATATTAATAGAATAAACCAACTTGCTGGCTGGATGTTTTTTTGGAGTTGTTATCTGAGCTTGTCAAGTTCCCAAATTCAGCAGCATTCACAAGTAAGCACTTCAAGGATTAGAGTCCTGCCTATAGCAAAGTAATAGCAATGCCAGCGATTGGCGTTGATTAGTTTTTTAAATTGCTTCTTTGGTAAAATTCAGTATTGTTTGATATCTAAATTAAAGGCCCACAAAATATCTATGCTTCACAGTGAGTCCATAGAATGAAAAACAAATATTTCCCGTCAATAAAAAGCAAATGGGGTTTTTCCACCGGGCTACTCCTGATTTCGATATTGTCTTATTCTGCTATTCTCATCCCCAGAGAAATATCTTTCCTTAAAACCCTCAGCGTACTCGCCCGCTACAACGCGACCCGCTTCTTACCTGTCACAGCGTTCATACTATTAGCTGCCCTTTCTCTAAAGGATTACCGTCTTTCCGCTATTACGACAGCTCTGATTTTATTCCCCCTTTTCTCACTTGCCCTGAATGGATTATGGGCAGGGGCATACTCCGAAAATTATGTGCTTTCAGGGTTAGTTCCAAGGAGTGACGCATTTGGATTTTACACAGGGTCCATCTCGCTACTTGAAAAGGGATTTCTAGCAGGCATCGCTGTACGCAGACCGCTGTATGGCGGATTCCTTGCGTTCATCCTATGGATCACGGGCGGGAATTTACAAATTACGCTAGCGATATTGGTATTCTTAACCGCGGCAGTATGTTTTTTTTCAGTAATCGAAGTAAAAAAAGCCCTCAATCCATCAGCTGCGGTTCTTTACTTCATCGTCCAATTCCTATTCATCCGCAGGTTTATCGGAATCACCATGTCGGAAAATATGGGGTTCATCCTCGGCACATCTTCTTTCACATTCTTCCTTGTTGCCCTGCGAAAGCTTAAACACTACCCAAAGGTTAGTATTCCCTTTTTCCTTTTTTCCACCCTGCTCTATTCCCTGTCGCAAGCCGCGCGCCCCGGCGCTGTCGTTGTCCTGCCATTACTGATATTATTTGCGGGATGGCTGTGGAAGGGTAAAGGCAAACTCTCCTGGAAATTTATGCTGGTAACCACCATCATTGTGGCCGCGGGGTTTTTAATCAATACGCTCATCTTTTCCGCAACCACTCCTGGCAATATTGATCAAATGAATAACGCAGGGTATGGCATCTATGGTTTAGCTGTCGGAGGAAAAGGATGGGAACAGATCTTAATAGACCATCCTGAAGTTAATTCTCTTCCGCAGGGCATTCGGGAGCAGCGGATTATGGAAATCATCCTGCAGGAAGTTGCCAGCCGTCCTACAAATTTTATTAATGGTCTCCTCCATCAGTTCAAAATTCTCTTTTCCTTTCAATCCACCAATAGTATCTTTTCTTTTGTTTATTCCAAAAATGACATTTTTAATTATGGGTTGATCTCTCTTTTCTTCCTGCTATCTGCAATTGGCATGGTCACAGCGGTTTTTCATCGGAAAAAACCATTCACCGCCTTCATCCTCCTGCTTACGCTTGGATTTCTCCTTTCGCTTCCATTTGCCCCGGCATACCAGTCCCAGTATATGCGTGTGTACGCAGCAAGCATTCCTTTATTAGGAATCCTTCCTGCGTTTGGTTTTTCTGCCATATCGCAGTATCTTCCTGAAAAGTTACGTAAAAATTGCATTTTTAGAAAACCTGAAGAGGAGGGAACATCAATCGCTGCCGTGGTATTCACAATAATCTTAGCTTCCGCTATCTTAATTGGACCAATCACAGTAAGGTTTTTATCACCATCAGAAATTCCCGCTCCTCCCGGCTGTCCGGAGGGACAAAGTGAGGTATTGCTGCGTTATTATCCCGGATCAAGCATCCATATTTTTAAAAATACACCTGATATCATGACCTGGGTTCCAAATATTACCCAATTGGACTACATAGGCAGCATCCATAATATTTGTTGTGGGGACGAGATCACATATTTTGAAAATATCCCCGCACCAAACGTGCTCTTTCCAACCATTAACTTGTTAGACAGCCAAGAGATTTATGTGATCGCAGACGGTTCTCTACTGCCCAAGAAGAAAACTCTTCTGCATGTCTGCGGCAGAATCGAAGATGTGCATGGGGAAGTATCAAACCATGGTTTTTTATATCCAGAGACAATAAGCACACTCCAGTAGAACCGAATTCCGGTATTTCACCACAAGATACCCCAAACTCTGTATAATAAAAATATATTAATGGAGGCATTATGTCTAAAAAAGATTTTCGCATCCGAACTGTATTAGCCATTCTCGCTTGCGTTCAGCTCGCCTGTTTGGTCTCTTTCGGTACTAATGAAGAAGACACACTAACCAAAGAGCAAACGTCAGTTGCCGAAACCATTGAAGCCTTACAACCAAAAAACCTGCCCACCCTGGAACTGCAGCCATCCGAAGAACCACCGGAACCGGCTGTGCAGCCTACAATCACAAATACACCCAAGCCCTGCAACGACGCCCAGTTCATCAGCGAAACCATTCCTGATGACAGCGAATTTGATGCCGGCGCAGGATTCACCAAGAGTTGGCGCTTTAAGAACACAGGCACGTGTACCTGGAATACGAACTACAAACTTGTCTTTAAAAGCGGCGATCAGATGGATGCACCTGCCAGTAAGGCATTATCAGGGGATCTCGCGCCCGGTGAATCTGTTGACATAGGCATAGATATGACTGCCCCTGCCAGCGCGGGGACATATCAGGGTTACTGGAAACTGGTTGATGACAACGGGGAGAATCTCATCAATAACGTATGGGTCAAGATCACAGTGAAATCAGAACCTTTTGCCGTGACCGGTGTCAATCTGGTCGCGATCCCGCCCGGCTATGCCGGTGTGTGTCCCTTCCCCTTCCAGTTCACTGCCGATATAACGACCAGCGGTCCCGGAACAGTTACTTATTTCTGGGAGAGCAGCGATTTAGGTCCATACGACCACGCGTCCCTTAATTTTGACGCCGCGGGCACAAAGACAGTTAGCATAACTGAGTTGCCGTTTATTTCTGGTTTGCATTGGATGAAATTATATATCGATGATCCCAACCATCAATATTTCGGTCCCGTAAACTACACACTAATGTGTGTTCCGTGATTCTTATCTCCGACCCGTTGGAAACCCTCAACGGGTCTTTTTCTTATCCGCGTTTCATTTTTATTTTATAATATTTCTATACGAAATATCAAAGGCGATTTTCCAAACTAGCAATGGATTGGGGATATTGTTCATCCAGGGAGTGATCGTTTTCCAAATATCAACCTGGTATTATTTACCCACCTAAAAAAATCAGTGGGGCAGCGATAAATAATATTTCTTGATCAAATGAATGGATTTATTTATTTTTATATAAAAACTTGCCGGGGCGGGCGCCGTGATCATCGCTAAGCCGCAGGATTTTTATGTAAGAAAAGCCGGGGGCCTCTGCGGGATGGCGAAATGGAAAAAGCAGTCGTTTGGGCTACCGAAATTAAGAACAGCTCCAAGGGAAAATAGAATCCCAGCATAATTACACCAGATCATCTTGGATAAATTTCTTAGATACCCTTTATTAGCAATTTCACTCATAAAAAGATAAAGAATATTTCTTTTAGGATCTATTTAGATACTCGGAGATGGTCCCGGCATAAATCGCTGCTGTCCTGACAAGACTTTGTATATCCACCCATTCATCCGGCGCGTGCGGATTGCCGCCAATTGGTCCAAAACCGCACAGTGTCGGTATGCCAGCTCCGATCAGCATATAACCCTCATTGCCCGGTCCTGCGCCCCTCACCTCCCAACGCTGCCCATGGATCGCTTCTGTGTAATCCTGCGCAATCACTGCCAGAGGATGGTCAACTGGTATCGCCGCGCCCGGAATTTCCACTTTCGTTACTATTTTTATTTCTAACCTGTGTCGCTTCTCCTTAACATTCTGCGTTATTTCGATCACCTTCTCCATCACGGCATCCTTTTCCTGCCCGGGCAGCAGGCGAATATCTACCGTCGCGCTGGCTTCGTTAGGTACAATGCTGGCATAATCTCCACCGCTGATGATCGTTCCCGGTGTGATCGTGAACCCAAGGTGCTCAAAACCTGGATACGTCATTATGGGTATTTTCATCCTTTCTAATTCAATTAAGACCTCCGCCAATCCGGTAACAGCGTTTTCTCCTTCTGTGTGGTTATGCCAGGTCGCAAGACCGGTATGCACAGATTCACCGTGAGTTGTGATCTCCAACCGCAGCAGCCCTCGGTGGCCAATGCAGACAATATCACTGGCATACGTATAGATCGCTCCCCTCGCAGTTAAATATCCTTCATCCAGGAGATATCGCACACCCAGCGGACTGCATGCGCCTGATTCTTCATCAACCACACCAGCCAGGATCACTTTTTGGTTATCAGGGTCAATCATTCCCATATCTCGCATAATCTGCAGGGTATATAAACCGCAGGCAATCCCTGCTTTATTATCTGCTGTTCCGCGGCCATACATCCTGCCGTCGCGGATTGCAGCTTCAAACGGCGGTGAGGTCCAATCCTCTAGTTTTCCCTCCGCCACAGTATCGATATGTCCGATTAACGCGAACCCATTTTTTCCGTTTCCGTGTGTCACAACCACATTCGGGCGTTCATTATCCTTCGCGACCAGAGTGCCATCTAATCCTAGTTTCTCCCCTTCTTCAATAATCCGTTCCGCGACTGCGCGTTCGGTTCCCCGCCCATTAACGGATGGAATGCGCACCAGATCATGTAGAAAAAACGTCATATGCTCAGCATACTTTTCCGCTTTCTCCATCAATTTTTTTATGTCAACTCGGCTCATATCCTTCTCTCCTATATTTATCCATACATTCAAACGATAATCGCGGTCACTGTTTATTCTATATTACATAGCTATTTATTCTCTCAATAATAAAAAGTCTGTCGGGTATAATCGGATAGATATGGAGAAGTGTCCATGCAGAGAAATGTGATCATTGATTGTGATACTGGCCTGGATGATGCAGTCGCTTTATTGCTGGCGATCCGCTCACCAGAATTGAACGTAAAAGGCATTACATGTGTGAACGGCAATGTAAGTCTGGATAAGGTCATTAATAATACCTTACGGGTGGTCGAACATTCAGGAATGAATATCCCCGTTTTTGCCGGCGCCTGCACCGCACTTATCCCGGATAAATCATGGAATGATGCATCCAATGTACACGGAAAGGACGGCCTGGGGGGTATTCCTTTTCCCGGTCCAACTACCTCAATCATGCCGCAGCACGCTGTTGATTACATTGTGGAAACCATTATAAACGCAGAAGAACCCATTGATTGGATCACTCTCGGTCCTTTGACAAATGCTGCTCTTGCTCTGCATAAAGAGCCAAGCATTTCAAAACACGTGCGTATGCTTACCATGATGGCAGGGGGTGTGAACGCTGGAAATGCAACCCCAGCCGCGGAGTTCAATGTATATACTGATCCGGAAGCGGCACGTGTCGTTTTTGATAGTGATATTCCAAAAACCATGGTTCCTCTCGATCCGCTTTGGGATGGAGGATTCTTAACCAAAGAGAACGTTAAACAGATCGCTGATACCAGCCAGCATCCCTGGTGTGAAATGGCATCTAAGATCTTCCAGCGAACCGTTAAATTGGTGAAAGAGCTCAACTACAATCCCATCAATGGGGTTGAGGCGGTATCTCCACCCGATCTGCTCGCTGTAGCTGTGGCGATTGACCCGGAAATCTCTGTTATTCAAGAGAACTACGTTTCAATCGAAACACGCGGTGAGTTCACCCGCGGGATGACCGTTCTTGATCGGAGAGACTATTACCGCACTGAAGACCAACCGAATAGAAGTAAAGTAAAAATTGTGCTATCAGCCCATCAGAAAAAATACGCTGACCTTGTAATAAATTCATGGTTGTAAATCTAAGAGTACTATTCCGTTAAATATAAATTTATTCCCTCTGGTTATTAATGTTCCTGAATTGAACACCTCTTTATACATTTATGTATTTAATTATTGACCGGTGAGATGAATATAGTAGGATATATTTTATCTTCGCTTTTTACTGTGCAGTGATTTCTCTAGAAAACAGTTCTTCGAATGTTTGTTGGTATTGGCATATAATTTGCAACATTATTTTTAAAGGATCATCTATATATTTAAAAGTGGATATTTTAATCAATAGGTAGAAGTAAAAAATAGAACGATTCTATGATAGGAAAAAGAGGAATAATCAAGTGGATATTTTAATTACAGGGAACATCTCCACCATAGCCCTCTCGCTTGTAAAACAACTATTGGAAGAAGGCCACCAGGTCGTGGTTACAAATGCATCCAATGATTTTACTGCTATTAAGAGTAAAAATTTCGCAGCGTATAAAATAGACACTTCGGATGCTCTCTATCAAAAAATCTATCAGTCCCATGATTTTGATACAGTCTGCTTCGTTTCCGCTCTGGAGGATGACGTTATAGATACTGGTGGTCCTGAAACAACACAACCAAATATTGGTTTAGAAAACACGCTTGACCTTTGCCAAAAAACCGGTGTGGGCCGGTTTATATTCATTTCCTCTACTGAAGTATATGGTAATTCTGCCACCGCGCTTGAGAATGAGCAGCCTGAACCTTCCTCAAAATTAGGGCAGATACGCCTCAATGGCGAAAATCTGTGCCGTT
>CAYLHI010000048.1:0-10797 GCA_964383575.1 uncultured Pelolinea sp. | reverse complement strand
CTGATGAAGTCATTAATAATCTTGTTGCACTAAAAGTTTGAAACCACAATTATAAGAACGCTGTTTTCCACAGCGTTCTTTTCTTGTGTTTATTTGATTTCCTGCAGATAATACATATCACTGATAGCGGATGCTTCTGCTGCCCATCCCTCTAATCCGCTTTCAGTTCGCACACCCCACCATAAGTTTGCGCCGCCCAGGTATGGTGTGCAGACCGGTAAATTTATGATCTCAAGGGTTGTGCCTTTAGGCAGTGATATCATGTAATTTGCAGATTTGGCGTCCGGTGATGATCGCAGCGGGATGAGAGCATTTACCACTCTTACGTGTGAACCAGTTGAAGTCAATCGCGCGGGATTGGCGCCCTCGCATACTGTTATCTCTTTATCATCTGCTGGCCGTGAAGCATCTTGCGTTTCTGCAATCTTCTCTGGCACTATATCCCATTCAAATACCTCAAAATTGAAAGAATACAGCGCATCACCATTTCCATCGATGATGTACCATGCATTTGATTCATCAGAAGTGAGCTCATAATCATCAGGCAGCTTGCCCAATATTTCACCCGGGATCACTGGCTCCCATGTTTGTTTATTGTCACTCAACTTGAAACGCATGACGCCATTTACATCAAATAACCCTGATCCCTTCTCATCCAATCCCAGCGAGCCATCCGATAACGGAAACTGAGGAAATTGATCCGCATTGATCTTTTCTTCAACATCGACCCCTTCCAATTCTTTTATATCCGCTACATCCTTCTTCCCATCGGATATAACAGCTACTGGTTTTTGATTGAGCAGAATGATCAGAATCAGTATCAGCATAATTGTTACTATCAGTTTAAACAGGTCAAATTTCATATTTCTATTTTTCATTCCTGCCCCTTACTTTTCCTTCTTCTTTGCGATCTTTTTTGCCTGTTTGATGATTGCCTTTTCATCCGATAGGTTTTGTGCTTTGCCAATTATCTTCTCAAATTCCTGCTGCGTCAGCTCTGAAAGACGTTTAAATGTGAATACTCCCGCATTATTAAATCGTTTCTCAATGATCTTTCCAACTCCTTTTATATCTTTCAAGTCATCTTTTTTATCTTCTAACTGATCAGCGACCGTTTGATACTTCTTTCGCCAGTAGCACCGATCGATTAACCATTCAACCAGCCAGCCAATTATCAAGCCAGCGACTAATCCAATCCAGAATTCTCTTGACATACCAATAACCTCTTATACTTTATTATTATTCTATCAAGATTAAAATAACAACCGCTAAAATTCCTCTTTGATTTTTTTATCTTGATAAAGATAATAAGTTCAATTTGGCAGGATTATTGCACCTATAACCATAGATTATGACTAAAACAAAAGCTAAGAAAGATATTTCCTGGCTGACGCTGCTCGGTACGTTTTTTGCGTTAATCATCTGCATTACCGCCAGCGGTATGATCTATATTGTCTATCCGCAGTCCAACCGGCTGCTGAGGTTATTTTTAGGAGTCAACGAGAATGAAGCCTCTCTATCATTACCTCAATTTATCGACTCTAATGCACCCACACCTTTTCAACCTGCACTTACCGATAAAACACTACTTACTCTGACTGCTCAACCTGATCCGCTGCCCACAGAAATGCCAGTTCCCACTCCCACACAACAACCAGCACCCATTCCAGAACCGGAGGATGGAAATCTGCCTACTTCAGCTAGAATCAGCAGCATCTTCGGCTCCCCCCAGCTTTACACACTTGATTGCGAAGCACAGGCAGCAGTCGATTGGGCACGTTTCTTTGGTGTAACAATCAGTGAATTGGAATTCATTGACCGCATACCGCATTCAGATGATCCCACACAAGGGTTCGTGGGAAATATCAACGGCGCCATGGGGCAGCTGCCCCCCGATGATTACGGCGTTCACGCAGGCCCTGTCGCGGAACTTCTGCATGAATATGGGCTCAACGCGGTTGCAGTCAGCGGCTGGGATATACAAGCGATTAAGAAAGAAATCGCTGAGGGCCGCCCGGTAATCGTATGGATTGTGAATCTGCCCTTTGCTGTCGAGACCAGCCAATATACTGCTCCAAACGGAAACACCTCAACCGTCGCGCGATTTGAACATACCTGGATCATCACCGGTTATAACGCCTATACATTTACGGCCATTGATAGTGAATGGACCTACAATGTGAAGACCTCCACATTCATTGAACGCTGGAATGCTTTGGGTAATCAGGCCATTATCTTGATTTCCGATTGATTCACACCTTATCATCTCCACAAGAAAAAGCCTCTATGAATTTTTTTTAAATCTTGAAAGTGTCTACTTATGAGTAGTACTAAATTTGGGGGCTTGACAGTTTGGCCATCACAGACCCCTCCTTTTTTACCAGTTTCCAATCCTATCTCCATTCTCAAATACAATCTGCCATATTCCCATTCTCCACTAACCTCCATCAAGATAGCGGAAATCAGTCGCAAGCATGATCCCTCATTAGGGAATATTCGAATAACCGGGGATGCCGTTTGATTTCCTGGCCGAGCCGTCTAAGATAATTAGTAGTTCTCAGGCGCCGTCGATTGCCGCAAGAGAACGTGAACACCGGAAAACCTTCCGGGATATTAACCTCCATCCAATCGTCCAATGTGAGCGTGATGAGGGCATATCTCTCAACCGATTTCTTCAAGTAAATCTCAGTCGTTTCCCGATCAGGCGAGTCAAAGATGATGCATATATCTTCAGCCACTTCTCTGCGCATGCTCACCCGCGGGATATACTGCACCGCATTCTACTGCAATTGAAACTGGCAACATGCCAGGGCATATCCGTGAAGACAACTTTATGGGCTGCTTCACTAATCAGAATAAGATCGTCTTTCAACGCACCATATTAAAATGTAATAGAACATGCTATACTTTTGCATAGATGCTAAGAGAAGGATTTTAACTAACATTATTTCCAATTTTAGACATTTTTTTTTGTAATTAATAAAAGTAATTTATAAAATCTTCAAAACTCCTATCGCCGCAGCAAGCTACAGTGTAATAAGGAATTTTGCCCCTTCACAGGCAGATTTTGCTAAAGCGTGGAACCCGCATAGCAAGCTATGCGGTATTCCTTGAAGAATAAATTTGTGCCAGGGAACTTATGCAGAAAATTTTTAGTAAGAAATATTTAATTCAAGCAGCAATACTGCTCATTTTCACTTTCCTGATATTCTTTCCTATCAATCTAACCAAGATCGCCTTTCATGATGTTACCGATTTTGGCACACACATGGAAATTGCACGCGATATCAATGAAAACCCTAAATTCTGGAGTCAAGTCGCATCGCATCCATGCTGGCAGATGATGGTTCTCACTGTTAAAAATATTTTTTCAATCCGCATGTGGCAAGCTGCCTTAATGGTGCAGATGGGAGCGCAGGTATTACTGGCAATGATTCTTTATCTATTAATAAGCAACGCTTTACCCGCTAGCAAATCATGGTTGTCGGTACTATTGACGTTGGCTTTGATGATCGCTGCACCTGTTTTCCTGTTTATCTTTGAGGATGGTTTATATTATTTTGGTTATCTTGGCATCAACGGATACCACAATCCCACCAGTAATGTGCTTAAGCCATTTGCCTTGATGGTTTTTGGCTATGCAGTTACTCTAATAAATGGAGAGGAAAAGAGATATTCTCTTATCCATATCATTGCATCTGCCTTTCTGGTCATTTTGTCAAGTTTAATCAAACCGAGCTTCACTATCTGCCTGATGCCCGCTTTGGGTATCTTGATCATGATACGATTTCTGCGCCAAGAACCGCTCGATTGGCGCCTTGCCATATTTGGATTCATTCTGCCTGCCATAGCAGTAAGTGGATATCAATATCTGATCACATATAACTCTAGTAATGGTATCTTTTTCCAGCCTTTTACAGAAATGAGCAACCTTTCGGGGTGGCTGGCGCCTAAATTCATTTTATCTATCTGGTTTCCACTTCTTGTTCAAATTTTTTACTGGAAAAAGGCAGTCCGTGACAGCCATATGATACTAGCCTGGCTGGCTTTCTTATTTGGCATCTTTTTCACATACTTCCTGGAAGAAGGTGGTTGGCGCATGGGACACGGCAACTTCACCTGGAGCGGTGAAATCGCAAATTTCATTCTATTTGTAACAACAGCCCATTTTTTCTTTAAACAATGGGGGAAAAATAAAGCGTCAAGAAAATGGTTCCTAATACTTGTATTTGGTTTCGTCCCACATATTATTGCCGGATGTATCTATTATGCCTATTGCCTGATGAATGATTTCTACACTTAATCGAGCCCAAGGATTTCTTTTATAAAATCAAGTTAAGCTGTCTGCTGGCTCAAATACAATCTACCCAACTCCCATTCTTCGCTAACCCCATCAGGATTGCTGAAATCACCCGCAGCTCCGTTCTCTTTTGACTTTCATAGTATCACTAGCTAGTTGAATTCACAAAAGTTAATTAATTGAACCAAGATTACAATTAATTGTAAAATATATTAATGCGATTTGAAGATGTTATTTAAGGTAGACTTCTAAAAAACAACGACTAACATTTTAACAAACATTATCTGAAGGCAGGCCAATGTTGAAACCAAAATATTTAAAACAATATTTAATTTTTATTTTTTTTACAGGAATACTTGCATTATTTTATCTGTTTTTAATACCTTTGGATCCATCGCGCGGAAAATTGATAAATTATTCTTTAATGAGATTTGTTTTAGCAATCTCAATGGTGGTTGGTTTGTTGGTGCTTGCTGCTCTTTTCCTGAAAATACAACTCGATAAAAAGTTGGGTCAATCCCTTTCTGATACTATTCATCATCGATTAACCCAACCAATAGCCCACCTTTTTAACTCCCAATTTTGGATCATAATCGCTTTTATTGTTTCGGTAGAAGGTTTTCTCCTAACCTATTTCATTTTTCCAGTTCCAACGCGTCCGTTAACTGTGTGGCTATCATTGATTTGCCTGTTTACATGGTTATTTCTGCATCTGGTTTATACGGATCAATATAAGCAAAAGCAATCATTGGCAGACCGATTAAAATCTGGATGGCAGAAATGGTCCGAAATCCAGCGTAAGGTCTTCATCATCCTGGTGGTAATGGGTTTGGTCTATTTCATCGCATTTTTTCCAATCAATTATGGCGGCCGGGTGCATCCAGATGAAGATATTATCTATCCTGATGTAGTGAACATGCTCATTCCAGGAGAAACTTTTACGGAGACATTGAGAGACTCTTTCATCATAGATAGCTGGTGGTATGGTTACCCATATTTCCCTATCAGTGCATTGACCTTGGTAATCCCGAGACTTATCTACGGTATCGCATTTGCTGAAAAAATTTTCTTTAACCTACTGCTCCTGCGGCAGTTTGTCAGTGTGCTGCCAATGGTAGTAGCAATAATCTGGCTGATCTACCTAATCAACGCATTCAAATCCGTATGGGAATCCATTGGGATGTTTATAATTTTTGCCCTCATTCCCGGGGTGGTAAGCTACAACACCAGGTTTTGGCACCCCGATTCGATCATTGTTCTTCTAATTATTCTTACTTTTTGGTTTCTCAAACGGGATCAGCTGCGCTTTGGGCGTGATTTCTATCTGGCAGCATCTGCTATCGGCCTTAATGCCGCCATTAAGGTATGGGGGTTGTTCTTCTTCTTGGCGATCGGTGGTTATCTATTAGCCGGGTGGATTGAAAAAAAGCTTACTTTCTGGAAAATGGTCAGAGCAGGAATATTCTTTATTCTTATCATGGTAGGCACCATCCTCATCACCAGTCCTTCCATCCTGATTCCTTGGAATTTGAAGACTTATATAGCTGAGATGCAGGAATACTATCCCATTATGCGTTATGGATATGATGAACCCGATCCGCAGGGTGTTTATCGCACAGGTCTGCCGGCCTGGATGGTCTTTTTCCGCATACATTACATGCAGGATTTTTTCTTCTATTTCTCCGTGTTTGCTGTCCTGATTGGATCTCTGTTAGGCACGAGCCGTTATCTCAATCGCCTGATTCTTGCTTGGTGTGCTGTCATTGGCGTCTATTTGGTAGGCTGGATAGCAGTAAAGTCTTTTCAGTATATGCTGCCATTGATGATTCCCCTATATGCAGGCGCATTTCTCTTCCCTCATATAGCTAGTGAGAATCAAACCCCACCAATGCTGGGTTTTCTGGCTAATCCGAAGACCAAACGCATCTTAAAAGCCATTCTCATTGTGCTGGTGCTTATCCAATTTATCTTCAATCTAAAAATGATGTCTACTTCACTGAAGTTTTAGGATCGTCAAATTTTTCAGCCTACTGGCGACAAAATTCAGTGATTCATGCACGCTGTCAATTTCCGCTTTTTTATCCGAATTCTCTATCAGCGAACGATCTACATCAACTTGTTTTATCAATTTAATGAATTTTAAATAAGCGATCTGATGTTTTTATAATTTCAATGATAATTCTTTCAAGTAATTATCATCATCACCATAACCTGCTTGAATGATTGGGGTATTTGTTGGAATTGAATGCGAGACTGTACACGCTGTTAATATGAACATAAAAACCAAAATTTTTAGAAAAGTTTTCATATTATCGTATTTTTTGTCCATATTATTATTTATTATTCGAGTGAATTTCAATTTGCAATGCCTTCAAATTCCCCGGTATTTTCTTAATATGAAATCACTTTGATAAGCTTAAATATTAAATAAGGGAATAACCATCGTTTATCTAATGCAGGAATACACTTCCAAGGAAGGATTGAACCTATATGAGTAATAATCTATTATCTATTATCCAGTATAATTTTTTAACAAGACAACCAATAAAGGAAGTGAGGGTGTAATGGATATCCATAGGAGGAGAATTTTCATCTATCGGTGGTGCAGCGGATTATCCGCTCAAGGATTTATATATGATGGACAACACCTGCCGCCCGGCATATGGCTTTGAACCCATGGGCAATGAAACCGGTTTGTGTTATATTCCTGAGCCTGAGCCCACAGATACACCTGAACCGCCCTGTTACTGTGCTTCCTTTAAGAATTACATCTTTATCACGGACGAAGCCTGCTGTATCTACTGCGGGTATAAATGGGGCGGCACATCTGAATTCCCATGCTACCAATAAACCGGGTGGTCGCTAACGAATGACCGGATGGTTTTTTAACGGGTGATCATTAAATTAGCTTTCTGATCGAATCGTGCTTATACCAGGGCTGTTGGTGATAGGGAGTAATCATTTCTAATTACCGGGCTGTGTTTCTTGAGTCGCCTTTCCTGTTTTCGTGCACAAACCAGGTGGAATTTATGGAAATTATCGGGACAATGGACAACCTGATATACTGACTTCGAATCAGAAAGTAATGTGTCCATAGTGTCTACACAGTAGTACAGCGTCCACAAAATCCCATTTAAAGGGCTTAAACTGTCCATTGTGTCCATTGTGTCCACGGTGTCTCATTAAAACTGCACCAAATTGCACCAAGAATATCAAACAGGAAAGGCGGCTCAAGAACATAAAACTTACTTATACGATATCATCGATTGGCAAGATTCATTGTCCCATTGCGTCAGATATGTTATTATGGAATACGAAAGCAGATTGCAGGGAATCAATTTTATATTAATGCAAATAATCAAGGGCAATTTGCGAAGTAGATCCATTGTTTAACTGACCAAAGGAGAAAAAAATGGTTAAAGATTTGGTCGTTGTTCTGGAGGACCATCCCGGGACTCTTGCAGACATGGGTGAGGCATTAGGGAATGCAAATATTAACATTGAAGGGATTTGTGCTGTTACTTTCAAAGGTGGGGCCGCTGTTCACATATTAGTAGAGGATTCGGCTGCCGCCAAGAAGGCGCTTGAAGAAAAGGGCATCAAGGTCTCCAGTGAACGTGAGGTTCTGGTATTGGATATCAAGGATCGCCCGGGTGAACTTGGAGAGATAGCGCGGAAATTCGCTGATAACGGAGTAAACATCGAGCTTGCCTATCTGGCTACAAAAAATACACTGATCGTGGGCGTTGATAATATTCAAAAGGCTCAATCAGCAGTATAGCTTTATATTGATAGTTTCGTAAAAAAAAATTAAATAAAAATTTGTGCTTAGTATTACAGGCAGGTAATATAGTTGTGAATGTATTTAATAACTCCAGGCAAAGATATCAATATCCTTTTGTTATCTCAATATGAAACCTGCAATAGATAAAACGGGATTTGGTTATTTAAAGATAGAAAGTTCAAAGATCAAACACGATATTGTCATTCGATTGTCCGGCGAGATAAAAAAGAGAAAGAAAAAGCTATCAAAAGCTGTTTTTGGCACATCACATATTATTTCTTCGGAAGAGGCGAAATATATCTATCAAGACGGTGCAGAACGTCTGATAATTGGCTCTGGACAAAATGGCATGATGAGACTCTCAGAAGAGGCGATTGATTACTTCAAGAAGAAGAAATGCAAAGTGCATCTGCAACCCACGCCTAAAGCGATAGAATATTGGAACAAGGCGAAAGGCACAGTCATAGGTCTTTTCCATATCACGTGTTGACCAACCCATTTTTGCCATTGGCTATGTACCGAACAGTATTTTGCGCAAGTACAGCTTGTAGCTAATATTATTGTCGTTAGGTAGCGTTGATTCATTAATATTGTATTAACCCCTGCCCGTGCAGTTCAGTATAATAGCGAATTGGATATAACTAAGCAATAGCCTCAAATGAGAAGAGAATATTGAGCAGGTGCCAACAGAAAAAGACGCACCAAATTAGCTTTAATTTCTAGCAGAATTACTTTTGATTTGTATATATCTTCTAAGCCATAGATAGATTGCAAACAGAATTACAATAATTCCAAACCCAAACCAAATCCATGGGTAATGGTAAGGTACGTATTGCATCACCATCTGCTGAAATTGCGCATTTGTACTCAATGTAGAATATTGATTCAGGAAACCACCCGTAAAAATAAGTGCAGAATAATCTTTATTGAAGGTGTAAAAAATCACTGTCGAACCTATTAGTATGATCAGCCACTCATTTATTTTAAAGTTAACCGATATTCCCTTATTATCAAGGGATAAGATTAAACTAGAGATAATCAACATCACCAGTGAACAAATAATTGGCGCTAATACTGGCCCAACCCAGGTAATAGGAATAAGAAAAAGGATGTCCCAATCCAGTAAAGTTGCAGGCCAATTAAGTAGCGCTTTTAACCAAATATAGTAAAAGATATCCCAGGTTGCAAAAGTTAGAAGGAAATAGGCTAACCGTACATAAAATTTTTTGCCGGCTAAATAGCTAATGCTTCCTAACATTACAAGGGTTGCCAATTCACGAAGCAGCTCGATTCCATAAACCTTTGAGTTAATCAATTTAAGTGGAAAATCAAATCCTTCTGGGTAATACAACATGCGTAAGTAGATCACCACAATGGTTTCTAACATTCCCATTGCTATGCTAAAAATAACAAGCAACATAATTGTCCGCGTCATATTAGAAACATTGGACAAAAATCTTAATGGTTTTTTCATGTAATATCTTATACCACGATGTAGCAGCGTCTATTTTATTTTCCTTAAAAAAATCTTCGCATTAGAGAATTGAATCTAAACCAACTGATTAAATCTTTTAGGGCATACCAAACCCCAAAATATATAAAAGATATTAAACCTTGTTTTATGGATACTTGCCCGTGCAGTTCAGTATGACGGCGATTTGGAAATATCAAGAACGTGGCTAAAAATTCATTGATCTAAACATAAAATGACTTTCGTAATAAACCCAATGAGTAAGAGTCAGTTTTTAAATCTTCTACTGTATCTTCTTTTGGGTAGTACTAAATTTGGGGGCTTGACAATAGCACAGTCAAGTTTGTACTTTTTTATTCTAATAGGTTTTTGAATATCCAGTATCACCAGAATGGCATATTGAAAATGCTATACTGGAAATACACTGATTCTATTTCTCGAGGTTTTCTATCCAACATGGATCATACAGGAGGTGGTTATATGTTCCGCAATATATTGATCGCATACGATGGGTCGGAACACTCTCAGCGGGCAGCTCGAATCGCTGGAGATCTTGCTCGAATGCAAAGCCAAACGGAATTGTGGCTGGTGTGCATATTGGAACCGATTCCTTCAGAGCTAGGACAACCTTACTTAGACAATTTAATTACTAAACGCAAACATATCGGTGAAGAACTCCTTCAGAAGGCAAGAGAATTGATTGGAGAAAGCGTTGCCGTTCACGATGTGTTGCTGTTCGGTTCCCCTGCGGAAAGTATCTTAGACATAGCAAAGAACCGCAATTGTGATCTAATCATCATGGGGACCCGGGGGTTTGGCGGTCTGCGCGGGTTATTGCTCGGCAGTCAGATTAATAAAGTGATTTCCTTGTCAGACTGCCCGGTACTTGCGGTAAAGTAAATAAACTCCACGTCTAAAAACCTGCCCCTACGGTCATTGCTATTAAATCTAGACTAAATATAGTACCGACAGAGAACTACCGGTTAAAGGAATTGATTCTCTTTGTGGAATAAATTTTGAGAGTAACAGATCCTCGCGCTTCGTGCGCGTTGTCATAGAAAATTGATGCACTAGGGAATCGAACCTGCGACCAGAGTAATCCTGGAAAGAAAATTATTGATTAAGAGTCAGTAGTCATCATGTCCACAGCATCCATATTGTCCATAGTTTCTATCCTGGTTGCACACGAATTGCATCTAAGAAAGCGTCTGTCAAGTATTTTTAAGAAATAACCTCCTTTTT
>CAYLHI010000047.1:0-13415 GCA_964383575.1 uncultured Pelolinea sp. | reverse complement strand
GTTCATCCGAGACTATTGGAATGTAAAAAGGCATTGACAATGTCATAGTATTCGCGATGACAATAAAAAAGGGCGGGAGTTTCACCCGCCCGCTGGTTCTATTTAGTAAGTGTCACTTCATTTGGCGTTTCAATCAGATCCTTGAGATACTGGAGGAACTGCGCCGCAGGAGCGCCATCCACCAGGCGGTGGTCGAAGGCCAGCGACAGCACCATCATCTGGCGCACAGTGATCTCACCGTCCACGACAATTGCTTTGGGTGTGATCCGTCCCACACCGAGGATAGCTGCTTCCGGCAGGTTGATCACCGGCGTGAATCCGTCCACGTCATACATGCCCAGGTTGGTGATCGTGAAGGTCCCGCCTGACAGGTTTTCCGGGCTGATCTTCCCGCTGCGTACCTCTTCCACGCGCTGGCGGAATTCACGCCCGATCGTACCCAGGTCCTTCTGGTCCACATCGCGGATCACAGGCACATACAGCCCGCGCTCAGCGTCCACTGCTATGCCGATGTTGATCTGTGCCAGCCGCTCGATCACGTTCTTGTTCAAACGCGCGTTCATATACGGGAAGCGCCGCAGAGCGATAGTGCTGGCTTTGGCGAGAAGGTCGTTATATCCCGGCTTGAATCCCCACTGTGCTTCCTTTTCCACCTTTAGCTTTTCGCGCAGTACCGTGAATTTCGTCGCGTCCACATCCATCAGCATCGTCACGCGTGCGGTGGTATGCGCACTGGCAGCCATCCGCTCCGCGATTACCTCCCGCACACCCTTCAGCGGCAGGCGTTCCGCCACTTCCATCTCAGGCATGGGGATTGAGGGCGCAGAAACTGCTGCCGCGGCTTTCGCCGCGAGCGCTCTCTCAACATCTGCCCTGGTGATCTCTCCGCGCGCTCCGCTGGCTGGCACGGAGTGCAGGTCAAGACCCGCTTCCTCAGCCATGCGGCTCGCAACCGGGCTGGCTTTCACATCATGGGCAAGATAGGCTGCCACATCCCGCTCCTGCACGCGAGTGCCGTCCCCGCCGGTTGGCGCTACCGCTGTGAGATCGACATGCTTCTCAGCTGCGAGCTTTCGCGCGCGCGGTGAAGCGAAGATTTTCTCATTGCCGGCGGATGCTGGTTTAGCATCCACAGCGGTGATGGAGTTCGCGGCTGCCGATTTATTCACGGCATGCGCATCTTGCGGTTCTGATTCAGCAGGTTGTTTCACTTCAAATTGGTCGCCCTCATCGCCAATCACAGCGACCACCGCCAAGACAGGTACCACATCGCCGACCTTATATGGTCCGATATGGATAACCCCGTCACCGGTCGCTTCCACGTCAAAGACCGCTTTGTCGGTTTCCACCTCGAGCACTTCCTGCCCCTGCTCAACCTGGTCACCGTCCTTGACATGCCAGTTGATGATGGTGACCTCTTCAACAGTCTGGCCTAATTTCGGAATGAATAGTTCTTCAGCCATCAGGAGACTACCTTTCGGCATGCTTCAACGATGCGCTGAACGTTGGGGATTGCCAGATTTTCGAGAACCTCCGCCCGCGGCACTGGCACATTGGCGGATGCCACACGCACCATGGGCGCGTCGAGCCAGTCAAATGCCTTCTCATTGACAACTGCCATGACTTCATTGATAAAACTCGTGTTCTCGTATGCTTCCGTCACGCCGACAAAATGGCCTGTCTTCTGTACTGATTTGATGATCGTTTGTGTATCAAGCGGTTTTAGACTGCGAAGGTCAACTACCTCCACATCAATACCTTCACCTGCGAGGGTCTTGGCTGCTTCCAGCGCGTTCAGCACCTGGCGTGAATAGGTGACAAGGGTTATATCCTTTCCGGCACGTTTGATATCCGCGACTCCCAATGGGATCATATAATCGTCTTCCGGCACATGCCCTTTGGTTTTGTAAAGCATCTTATGTTCAATAAACATGATGGGATTATCATCACGGATAGCTGCTTTGAGGAGCCCTTTCACATCGTAAGGAGTGGCAGGCATGACCACGTAAATGCCGGGGAAATGAGTCCACAGCGATTCCAGCGACTGTGAATGGTGCGCTGCAATAGCGCGCCCCGCGCCGCCCTCAGTGCGGATCACCATCGGCACGCTGGTCTTGCCGCCAAACATATAGCGATTCTTGGCGCCCTGGTTGGCTACCTGGTCCATTATCAGCGGGGTGAAATCCACATACATGATCTCAGCCACTGGGCGCATACCAGCCATAGCTGCCCCAACAGCCGAGCCGCCAATAACCGCCTCGGATATTGGAGTGTCGATAATGCGCCACTTGCCAAACTCTTTAAACAAGCCGCGGCTGGCGCCATACGCGCCGCCATATAAACCCACGTCTTCACCCATCAGGAAAACGCGCTTATCCTTAGTCATCTCTTCGCGCAGCGCTTCCTGGATGGCTTCTGCATAAGATATCTCACGCATGCTGCTGTCTGTACGCACTTTTTCCCGCAGGTCAGCCTCAGCTTCAATATCTTTGATTGTGAAGTGAGATGGGGCAAACACATCTGTTTCCAGCTCAGAAGGATCTGGTGGCGGGGACTTCTCGCTGTAGTCCATGGCGGTTTTCAGCTTTGCTTTTACCGCCTTGGATAAACTGCTAAATTCATTATCAGAAAGCAGCCCAACTGATTTCATATCCTCTTTAAGCGACTTGATCGCGTCACGGTCCTTCCATTCCTTTTCCTCTTCTTTTGTGCGATACGCACGCGGGTCAGAATGGCTGTGGCCGTAGTAGCGGTAGGTTTTAGCTTCAACCAGGCTGGGCCCTTCCCCCTTACGGGCGCGCTCCACCGCTTTGGCAACCATACCGCGCACCTTCAGAACATCCATGCCGTCAACAACCTTTCCGGGGATGTGATAGGCGCAACCGCGGTCCGCCGCGTTTGGAAGAACGCTTGAATTTCTCCAGGGAACAGACATGGCGTACATGTTATTCTCAACCACGAATACGATCGGCAGTTTCCAGATGCTGGCCATATTGAGCGCTTCATGGAAATTGCCGGTATTGCAGGCACCATCGCCGAAGAAACACATCACGACCTTTTCAGTGCCCATCAGCTTTTGCGCTAATGCCGCTCCAACCGCGACGGGGATGTTCCCGCCAACAATACCGGTGGCGCCCAGATTTCCGTGATCCACATCCGCAATATGCATAGAACCGCCTTTACCTCTGCAGTAACCTCCGGACTTTCCCAGCACTTCAGCCATCATCTTATTGAAATGCGTTTGTTTGTCTTTTGGGGTTTTTGCGGCTTTATCGCCCTGCGCGTGGCAGTGCCCGTGTCCGCGGTGTGTACTGGTGATGAGATCACCATCCCGCAGGGCACCGATTGCGCCTACCGCAACAGCTTCCTCACCAGCGTACAAGTGCGACGCACCTTTGAGGACAGCACGCCCCAGTAAATTGGAAATATTGTTCTCAAAGGCGCGGATTTCCATTGCCTGACGAAGATACCCCATCAGCTCTTCTTTTGTAAGCGCTTGCTCTTCGATCAATGCGGATACACTTTCAATAGTGGATACATCTTTCTTTTTAGCCATAAGTCTGGAACCTCCGATAAATGAATTGTTGTTAAAAAGGTTTACTGCCGCGCCGGCGGATATAGATTTCATCCACTGCGCATCGTTCTGACAAACTCAACAGGTAAATGACTGCGTGAGCGATATCTTCCGGTTGAATCAGAATAGCGGGATCGAGATCGGGGCGGGCATTGCGCACCAGATCGGTGTCCACACCACCGGGGTGGATCACACTGGCACGGATGTTGTAGGATTGTGCTTCAACCACAAGTGACTTTGTCATACCAACGACCGCGTGCTTGCTGGCTGAATAGGCACTCTGGTTAGGATATCCCCTAAAACCGACCACACTGGAAATGTTGATAATGTATCCGCTTTTATTGGGAATCATACGGCGGTACCCTTCACGGCAGCATAAATAGGTGCCGCGAATATTCACATCCAGAAGGGTCTGCAGGTCTTCTGTTGAAAATTCGTGCATCTGACCGAACAATCCAATGCCCGCGTTATTGATAAGAATATCCAATTTGCCGGCTTTCTTCTCGAAAAACGCGAATAATGAAAGGATTTCGGATTCATTAGCAAGGTCGAAAGGGTAGGAATATGCAGTGCCGCCGGATTGGTTAATCTCATCCGCAACTGCTTTGATCTGGGATTCTGTGCGCGCGGCTGTGATCACAGCGGCTCCATGCTGGGCAAGCAATAATGCGATTGCGCGCCCAATGCCGCGTCCAGCACCCGTGACCAGGGCTGTTTTTCCAGATAAGTTTACCTGTTCCATTATTAATTTCACCGGAAAATTTTGATATTTAAACCTAAATTTAACCTGTTTAGACAGGTGCACAGGATAATATAGCACATTATCAAAACGCCGTCAATTTTTCAATAGTTGACATAAGAGATGCACTTTGATAAATCTTTTCTCCTTGTATATATAAATATTCAAGTGGAAATGAACCAATGACTGAGACTTAAATAAAACCAAAAAGAATTAATAAAGATCTTCCGGTTCTGTATTATTATCAGACCGTTCAAGCGCTTAGAGAATTGATTGCTGACCTTGAAGAACCTGACGTGAACGAAAAAACTGTGTTTCCTCCTGAACGCGAGCTAAGCGGTCTTTTTTTTATTGTTTGAAAACAGCAAGGTAGGCAATTTAGAATTTCATGTTTCTCTTACTTATTAATAAGAGATTCATATAGAGCAATCGTTTGGCTAGATGGTTCTGTGCCGATTTCTTTTAAAAGGATCGTACGGCATTTATCGAATTGATTAGAGATTGCTGGTTTATTTCCTAAAGCAGCATACACCTGCATATTGATGCGATAGAGCGGTTCATAATACGGGTCAAATTTAAGCGCTGATTGGGAAATCTCCAAGCTTGCTTCGAACTCTTCATTATTCATATATAGAAGAGCGAGTTCTTCCGCCGCTTTTGTATACATCTCTAGATACTTCTCCCTATCTGTAACAACCCATGTTTCATCCAGATGGGGAAGATAGGTTCCTTTGTACAAGGATACGGCTATTTTATATGCCTTGATCTTTTGGCCAACATTCTTTTTTTCGGATGCTTTTTTTACCGCTGAAATAAAATTCTGCACATCATATTCATAATCAACAGCACGATTGAATAAATAATAATTATCCTGAAAATTCACAACATCCGATCCAATGGCATGGCGCATTCGATAAATGGCATTCTTGAACCGCAGCCTCAATTCGCTCGGAGATGCATCTGGCCAAAAAATCACACCTACTTCTTCTTTAGTCAATCCTTCGGGGTATGCAAGGAAGAGTAAAAAAAGATCGCGCGATATTTGTGTTTTCCAATCAGAAATTTTTATGATAACGTTGTTGACAATCACTTCGATTGATCCAAATGTGTGAATAATGATCCTCGCGGGTGCGAATGGAACCACTGACGCTTGTTTACGAATTATCCGCCGGCTTTTCTGGGTCAATTTTTGGAATTGATCTACTTCTGTGAATAATTTGGAGATCTTCACTCCAAGGTCTTTGTTCTTGCTTAGAGGTTTAAGAACGTTCTTCACATCATTTGCCGCTGACATAATCGGTATATACTGCTGAGGTTCGGAAAGTTTTTCTATTATGTCATCGAGAATCTGGTTCGACCTTTTTTTATTCCCGGTTTTAATGAAGGATAAGAAAAGATAAAAATGGTTGCGGACCGCATCCTCTATATGCCCTTCTTTTTTGAAGAAATCATCTGACATTAATAGGTTCTCAATTGCTTTTCCATAATTCGCGGTCCAAAAATCGAGTACGCCTTGCTCAAGGCGATATTTATTGATCTCATAAAGCGAGCCGCTCTTTTTTGCGATTGTTTGAGCACCCCGAATCTGAAGTCGTGCTTTTTTAAATTGATTTTTATTTACACATAATCTTGATTGGACCGTCTTGAGGTAGAAAATAAGGAATTGATCTTCAATTATTAACGCAATCTCAAGCGCTTTTTGATATGCATCTTCTGCTTCTTCAAATGCACGTAAATCCCGGTAAAGATCCCCAATACTTGCGAGTGAGTATCCTTCCATGCGCTGGTTGCCAGTTGCCTGAGAATAATGCATGGATTTTTCAAGACTGAAAAAACTATTTACAAAATCGCCTTTTGTATGCTGCAGAACACCCAGATTATTAAGAATGGTTGGCTGCCAAATAGAATCCCCAACAGACTGCCAATATGCTAATGAGCGAGTATATGCTTGTTCTGCTTCTGAAATTTGACCTAAGGTCTCATGAGTGGCGCCAACTTCAACAAGAATTCGAGCTGTATCTTCTTCCCTTTCGTTTTCATCGCAGAGGCGAACGGCTTTCTTGAGAAAGATTAACCCCTTTTTTAATTCGCCTTTATAATAAAGGATGATACCTATTGCGCGCAATGCCTCAGAATATAAATGATTCAAAGAATGTTTATTTTTTGTTAATGAAATTGCTTCTTCTGCATCACGCATGGCACCATCGTAATTCCCCAATACCCTCAAAGCCGCAGACCTTCGGATGAGATTATCTGCCAAAGATAGGCTGTACGATTTTTTTCGTAGTATTTCAATTACACGATCAAGCAGTTCACGTCCCTCATGGATTTTTCCCTGGTTCACTGCAACGCTGGCATTGATCGAGAGCAGTCTGGGATCGTTCTCGTATATATTTTTAGGAATTATCGAAATCCAAGAGGAAATTTTTTGTATCTTTCCTTTTGCAATGAATTCTGACCCCATGCTGCCAACCAATTCTGCGATTGCTTCTTTTTCTCCTAAACTATCATAGATCTCAAATACCTTTTCCCAGTTTTCTTTTCTCCTGAAATAACGGGCGAGTTCCAATTTAATATTGCGTACATTTTCTGGACGATTTTTTTGAATAGCCGCTTGAAGGAAATCACGAAATAAATGGTGATAACGCAGCCAAAGCGATTTCTCGCTAACCGGAATGATAAAAAGATTATTCTGAATGACATAATCCATGAGAGCATTCCAATCAGCCTTTTGGGATAATGCTTTTCCAATTACAGCCTTACATAAGTCCTCGTTGAACTCTTCAAGCAGAGATGTATTTAAAAGGAAATCCTGTATGGGTTGGGGCTGCTGATCCAATACTTGTTGGGCAAGATATTCATATAAACCAATTCCGGAAGCTTTTGTGACTTTACGCGCTTCGCCCATACCTTTTTTTAAAGTTTGGGAGGTAAGCAGGAGCCCGGTAATCCACCCCTCAGTTGTAGCAGCCAAATCCTTTGCCTGCTGCGAAGTAATGGGCTTATTAAATATCTGATTAAATAATTTCAGGATCTCATCAGGCAGGAATGCTAATTCCTCAACTGATAAACCGCCAACTTGTGAGCGGGCGACCATTAGCGGGAGATCCGGTAGAGTTAATAGTTTTCTAGAAGTAATCACCACATGGCAATTCTCATCTGCACGCTGAACAAAATCACTGAGGAATTGATCGATCTTCGGGCTTGATTGCAGGAGGTGGTAGTCATCTAAAACGAGGATGAAGTGTTCAGTTATTTTTTCAAAAATATCATTGGTAATGGTTGTTATCAAAACATCTAAATTAATCTGATCCGATGGTGTGGTTTCTAAAAGCTTAATTGCGTCTGATCCAAAGTCGGGAAACTTCTGTTTAATTGAATAGATAAAATGGGACAAGAATCGGGTTAGGTCCTGATCAATGGGTTCAAGGGCCAGCCAGCAAACTGGCCAATCAAATTGGTGAGCGAAATCAACGAGAAGAGTAGTTTTTCCATACCCAGCAGGGGCGGCGATAATGATCAGGCGGAAATCTAAAAGATCACTTAACAAATCTAAAAGACGCGGTCTGGTAAGGTAGTCTTTCCGCCGCTGCGGTGTGATTATTTTAGTCTGGGTAATGATTAGATTTTCAGCCATCCATCTTTTATTTTATCAGCAAGCGATCAGATACATGATTGGATGAATGACTAAGATTATTATTTTATGTAAAAAAATTGCATCAGGGTAATTATGATAGAATTTTGGCGGTTTATGAAAATTGTACATATTGTAGGTGCAAGGCCGCAATTTATTAAATCTGCAATGGTTTCCAGGGCGTGGAATTCATCTGATGGCGAGTATTTACTGCATACTGGCCAGCATTATAGCGTTAAGATGTCGCGGTTATTTTTCGATGAGTTGAAATTACGAAAACCGGATATAAATTTAAAAGTTGGCAGTGGCAGCAACGCGGAGCAGACAAGTAAAATGCTGATGGGGATCGATCGGTATTTAGAAGATATCCAACCTGATCACGTGATAATTTATGGAGATACAAATTCAACTCTGGCAGGTGCGCTAGCAGCAAGCAAGCGGGAAATTCCCTTATCTCACGTGGAAGCAGGATTGCGGTCTTATAACCGCAGTATGCCGGAAGAAATCAATCGCATCGTGGGTGATCATTTATCCAACCTGCTTTTTTGCCCAACAGAACAATCAGTAAGAAACCTTTCAGCCGAAGGGGTTAAAGATAATGTGTATCTCGTTGGAGATGTGATGGCTGACGCATTATTTTCTTTCATAAAAATTGCGAACAAACAATCCAGAATTCTAGAATTGCTAGGTCTACAACAAAAAAAATATGTTTTGGCAACTGCGCATCGAAGCGGAAATGTGGATGACAGGAAGAATTTATCACAGATCATAGATGGTTTGAGCGGAATTGACCAAGTCATTATTCTCCCTCTTCATCCCCGCACAAAAAAGATGATAGAGGTTTTTGGTCTTTCCTTTCCAGAGAATGTCCGGGTGGTTGACCCAGTTGGATATCTTGATATGCTTGTCTTGGAAGAAAATGCGGAATGCATTTTGACTGATTCTGGAGGGATACAGAAAGAAGCATATCTGTTAGGAGTACGGTGCATAACTATGCGTGAGGAAACGGAATGGGTGGAGACCGTAGATGCCGGATGGAACTTCCTGGCTGGAGCGAACCATGAGAAGATTAAAAACAGTTTTTATGACTTTTATCCCGAAGGAAACAGACCGAAAATCTATGGGAGCGGCGATGCTGCTGATAAAATAGTGCAGATAATAAGATCATCCTGATGAGGAGGTAAACGTTGGCGCTTTTGATTCACGCAACCGCAGAAGTTGCTAAAAACGCGAAAATTGGAGAGAACAGCAAGATATGGCATCACTGTCAGGTACGCCCAAACGCAGTGATTGGCAAAAATTGTAATATTGGAAAAGGTGTCTATATTGATGAAGATGTTCATGTTGGGAATAACGTAAAGATTCAAAATTACGTTTCTGTATATCATGGGGTTACCATTGAAGATGGTGTTTTTATTGGTCCGCATGCTTGCTTTACGAATGATATGCGGCCTCGCGCGATTAATGCTGATGGATCGCCAAAATCTGCTGATGATTGGGTGTTAAGCAAAACACTGGTAAAAAAAGGGGCAGCAATTGGCGCGAATTCAACTATCCGATGTGGGATTACGGTGGGCGAATGGGCGATGATTGGGTCAGGCAGTGTGGTAACTCGCGATGTTCCAAATTATGGATTAGTATTTGGCAATCCCGCCCGCCTGCATGGATTTGTCTGCCCATGCGGGGAAAAATTGGAAAAGTCAGGAGAACAGGAAGGTATTGTCATAACAAAGTGTCCTGCATGCGGTTATTCGGCAAATATAAGAAAAGAAATCTGGAGTAATGCAAAATGATACCAATGGCAAAACCAATTATGGGCGAGGAAGAGAAGAAAGCGGTATTGGAGGTTTTAGATTCTGGCATCATCACACAAGGACCGCGCGTAAAGGAATTTGAAAATAACTTTACGGAGATGTGTGGTGTTAAACATGCCATTGCGACTACATCTGGGACAACTGCGCTTCATATGGCACTGCTTGCTCATGATATTGGGCCTGGAGATGAAGTGATCACTTCTCCATTTACATTCATCGCATCTGCGAATTCCGTGTTATTTGTAAGGGCAAAGCCAGTTTTTGTAGATATTGATCCAAAAACCTTTAATATGGATGTGTCTAAGATCGAAGCGGCAATCACTCCAAAAACGAAAGTCATCCTCCCGGTGCATTTATATGGTTTATGCTGTGATATGGATGTGATCATGGCAATCGCAAAAAAGCATAATCTCATCGTAATTGAAGATGCCTGCCAGGCACATGGCTCTGAATTCAAAGGAAAACGAGCAGGGTCATTTGGTACTGGCACATTCTCCTTTTATCCAACCAAGAACATAACCAGTGCAGAAGGGGGGATGATTACAACGAATGACGATGTTGTGATGGAAAAATGTCGGGTGATCCGAAATCATGGAATGCGCCGCCGATATTACCACGATGAATTAGGATACAACTTCCGAATGACAGATGTACATGCTGCTATTGGAAATGCACAGCTTGCCAAATTAGACATGTATAACAACAAGCGGAAAGAAAATGCAGATTATTATGATCAGCACCTAAAGGGAGTCACAATTCCATTTGTACCGGATGGATATACTCATGTGTACCACCAATATACAATCCGGGTTCCAGAAGGAAAACGGGATGACTTGCGGGCTTTCCTGAAAGAAAAAGATATCGGTTCTGAAATATATTATCCGATTCCAATCCATAAGCAGGTTTTTTATATGGAGATGTTCGGTGATGGTAAAGCATATCCAGAAGCAGAGTTTGCCGCAATCGAAGTGCTTTCAATCCCGGTTCACCCCTCATTATCCAAAGAAGACCTTGAGGTGGTGGCATCATCCATCAATGAATTCATGGCAAAGGGATAAAGAATGAAAATAGCTGTAATTGGTATTGGATCAATGGGATATAACCATCTTCGTGTATATTCGGAGATGGAAGATGTGGAAGTAGTAGGTGCTTCTGATCTGAACCGTGAACGCCTGCAATTGATCGAGGATCGCTTTTCTGTTAAAACGTACAAGAGTTATGAGGATCTATTTGAAAAAGAAGAGCCGGAAGCAGTCTCAATCACGGTACCCACCTCTGAGCATGAAAAAGTTACGACGTTTGCGCTTGAGAAAGGTGCTCATGTTCTCGTTGAGAAACCGATTGCCGCAACTGTTGAGGAAGGCAAGCGATTAATCGCGCTGGCAAGCAAATTGGACCGCCAATTAATGGTTGGACATATCATTCGATTTAACCCTGCCATGCAATCCTTAAAAGTCCGTTTAGAAAATGGTGATTTGGGTAAGATCTTCCAGATTTTTTGCCGGCGGGCAGGTCCTTTTCCAGCGAGAATTCGGGATGTGGGCGTTGTTGTCGACCTGGCACCACATGATATTGATATTATGCGGTTTCTAACGGGAATGGACCCAATGCGGGTGTTTGCTGAAACGGAGCAGCAAATCCATACAGATCATGAAGATCTATTATTTGGTTTACTACGGTTTCCAGAAGGAATAACTGGCGCATTAGAGATCAATTGGTTAACGCCAACAAAAATGCGTGAAACACTTGTGTTGGGTGAAAAGGGGTTATTCCGAGTTGATGATTTGATGCAGGATCTTTACTTCTATGAGAATACCCAAGCAGTAGGTGAGTTATGGTCGCCATTCAGGGCTATCCGAGGTGTGAGTGAAGGAAGCATGACAAGATTCCCTATCAAACGGCAGGAACCTTTGAAAGGTGAATTGACAGCGTTCATTGATGCAATCCGGAAGGGGCACAAGGTGCCGGTTACTGGCCAGGACGGTTTAGAAGCGCTGCGGCTTTCGCTGGCATTGGTCGAATCAGGGAAAACACACAAGGTTATTGAGGTATGAGCATGCCTTTATCTGACCTTCGTGAAAAGATTGAAAACCGATCCGCAAAACTGGCTGTAATTGGGCTTGGGTATGTCGGCCTGCCTGTAGCCGCCCTCTTTGCAAAGAAAAGTTTCCAGGTTGTGGGTGTGGATGTCAAGCAAGGTCGCGTTGATCTGATCAATAATGGTTTTTCACCTATTGAAGGTAAAGAGCCGGGGCTTGCTGAACTCATCAGTGAAGTTGTTGCAAGCGGGGCGTTCCATGCGACCATAGATTATGAAGAACTGAATGATGCGGATGTTGTTTTAATTGATGTTGAAACACCTGTCAACGCAGACCATATCCCCGAATACCAAGCACTGCGCTCTGCCGTGAAGTCGTTATCATCCGTGCTGAAGAAAGGAACCCTGGTTGTGGTGGAATCCACGGTAATGCCAGGAACAATCAGGAATGTGGTCCTGCCGATCATCGAGGAAGAGGCCGGTATGGCATGCAATAAAGATTTCTATTTAGGCAACTGCCCTGAACGAGTGATGCCGGGTAAATTACTTCACAATCTCAGGACGATGAGCCGGGTCGTGGGCGGGGGAACGCAGGAAACTGCTGCGTTGATGGCTGACCTATACGGCATTGTAGTAGAAGCAGAGGTGGATACAGCGGATTGGATCACCGCGGAGATCGTTAAGACTGCGGAAAATACTTACCGCGATGTCCAGATCGCATTCGCGAATGAAGTGGCATTGATCTGCGAAGCGTTGGGTGCAGACGTTTGGCGTGTGCGAGAATTGGTGCGGAAATCTCCAGGCAGAGAAATGCTTCTTCCGGGAGCTGGCGTTGGCGGTCACTGCATTCCGAAAGATCCCTGGCTGCTTGCCAGCAGCGTGCAAGGGATTAGTGTTCCGGTGAGGTTAATACCAATAGCCCGAGAGATCAATTCCGAAATGCCTAACCACATGTTCAATTTACTTATAAATCAGATAAAAGATTTAAATGGGAAGCGTATTTTGATCCTGGGGTATGCATATTTGAGCGATTCAGATGATGCACGCAACTCCCCAAGTGAAGGGTTAGCCAGGCTAATCAAGAATGCTGGCGCGAACATCGTCATCCACGATCCATTCATAAAGGAATACTCGGGGGATGTAATCGAGAAAGCTAAGAATTGCAATGCGGCTGTACTCATGACTGCCCATTCGGAGTATGTGTCCATTGATCTGAAGAAATTGAAGCAGGTAATGGAAACCCCAATAATCATTGATGGAAGGAATTTATTAAATAGGAAACAAGTGAATGATGCGGGATTGGAACTAATCCGGCTGGGAGATACGAGCAGAGGGAATGAATAAATGATCTGGATCATGCTGCCTGCGTACAATGAACAGACCGATCTGCCAAAGCTGCTTGAAAAACTTGAAAAAGCTCTTGTCAACACCGACTACCGCCTGATAGTAGTGAACGATGGCAGTACCGATCGAACAGATGAGATCCTCAATGCGTATAAAGATCGATTAAACCTCGATGTGGTTTTACATCCGATTAATCGGGGGCTTGGAGAAACCGAACGGGATGGTTTTGAATATATTGCCTGGAAAGCGGATCGGGAGGATGTGATTGTGCG
>CAYLHI010000046.1:0-14225 GCA_964383575.1 uncultured Pelolinea sp. | reverse complement strand
GAGTGCCATTACCCAGTGTATCGCTGACCGGGCAGCGGCTCTCTATGAATTTCTGAAACTCACGTAATTTTTCTTCCGGGGAACTTGATTTAATATGAATAGTAAAACGCATGGCCTCGAACCCTGGTCGAACACCTTCTTTGCCCTGCAAAAAGCCATCAGGATCTAAATCACCTTCCGTCTCGACCCACAAATCTTGCAAATCGACCCCCTGCCCCTTCGCGAAAGCTGATCCAACGATCACCAGGCATGAGCCTAACGAAACCAGTAAACCTTCAACTGGATTCATGCCTTTATTAGTGCCGCCCAAATTCTCGGGTTCGTCCATGAGGATCTTAAAACCGCGCGTCTCACTTTCAGCAGCCAACCCCTCTTTACCCTTACGGGATACTGCTTTAAATGTTGCAACTGCCATTGTTTATTCCTTTCTTTTATATTATATTTATCTATTATATCATAAATATCAACTTATTAATAAACTGGCAAAATCTTCAAAATTCTTATCACCGCAGCAAGCTGCTGTGTATTACAGAATTTTATCCCTTCGGGGATCAGATTTTGCTATAGCGTGGAACCCGCGTAGCAAGCTACGTGGTATTCCACAAAAAATAAATAATTTACCTGGATTGCCGATCTAATACTCACAATTGTTCAGGAGAGCATCCAGATCATACTTACGCAGACACTCCGGGATGAACAATCGACAGCCTGACAGAGCAGCATGCACTTTATTCCCCATTTCATTCAGGTTTACCCGCTGCAGGGGCGGCCAGGCGAGTTTGGGCGGTCCAAAGAACGGCTGCGTGGATTTACCAAGCGGCCGCATTAGATCATCCCAGTGGGTGGGAATGGCGATTTTTGGCTGTACGCATTTCAGCAGATCTCTGTACCAGCATTCACTGGAAACCGCTCGCATAAAGAGCACATCCGCTGGCACAGCCCTGGCTGTACGTGTGCTGCTCCACACCAGCAGCCGCAATTTGCTGCTTTCTATCAGAAAGCTGAAATTTTTTCCATACGGTAGTCTCTCACACGCAAAGGCGCTCTCAGGTTTTCTTTAACTTTCCCGCTGGCGAAACCCGGCAGCCAGGGATGGTGCCCCTCGATGGTGGTTACTCGAAAATTGCCTGCATTAAATGTTTCACCATAGCCAATCTCGTGCAGCTGTGAGGGTTTCACTCCCAACACTTCCATCAGTCGACAAGTGTTTGCATCCCCGTACACATGCGCTCCCGTCCTGCGAGCGATGGCAGGCGCGTCCAGCATGTGGTCGTAATGAGCATGCGTGATCAGGATAGTGTCGCACTCCGGTAGAATTGCTTCCTGCAAGTCAGTACTGGTTTCTAAGGTTGAAAAAAGCAATTTCTTCATGGACGGTCTGGTCAGGAACGGGTCAACCACCAGGATATCCTCATGCTCAAATTGCAATCCCGCGTTGCCCAGCCAGCGTAATTGAATGTTCGCTTCCATTACTTTATTCTACTGCTCCCCCGCTTGTTAACCATGTGTGACATTTTAAAGTGTACATTGCGTACAATGGTTTTCTGGATCGTCGTTAAATCTGATTTAAAGGCAATCCTTCCCGGGAGATAGTAAGTGAATTTTATGCTGTTATTCACCTTTCTTCCGGTGGAATTTCCACCCACTGCCTGGTCTTCGCAGATTTCACAACCGCATCAAGAACCTGCTGGCATCTCAAACCGTCATAGAAATCTGCCTGCACACCCATCTTTTTATCCACTGCCTCAATAAAATCTTTTACCTCGTGGATGAAAGTATGCTCCCATCCAATGATGTGACCCGGTGGCCACCAGGCCTGGATATAATCATGATAAGCTCCCTCAGTGGCAAGGATATTTCGGAATCCCTGGATACCAGGGTCATCATGCCGGGAGAAATATTCCAGTTCATTCATCCGCTCAAGATTGAAGGCTATGGATCCTTCGCTGCCAAAAACCTCTAACCGCAAACAATTCTTTCTGCCGGTCGCGAATCGCGTCGCGGAAAATGAACCTAACGCCCCTTCCTCAAAATTAGCGAGGAAAAAGGTCGCATCATCAGTTGTTACTTCTCCTTTTCCTTCGCCGTTCGAGAAGGGCCTCTCTTTGATAAAAATTTCCTGTGCGCCGCAGACACTAGAAATTTCTCCTACCAAAAAGCGGGCCAGGTCTATAATATGCGCGTTCAGGTCTCCGTGCGCGCCCGAACCAGCAACTTTAGCATTATGACGCCAAACAATCGGAAAGCCAGGATCAACCAGCCAATCTTGATAATAAACAGCATTGAAGTGGCGGATCTTGCCAATTTTTCCGTCTCGAATTAATTTTTTTGCAATTAATAGCGCGGGGATTCGCCTGTAATTAAAAGCCGTCATATGTGTAATCCCTGCTAAATTGGCGGCATTCAGCATTTCTTTCGCCTCCTGCGTATTCATTGCTAATGGTTTTTCACAGATAACATGTTTGCCCGCTTTTGCGGCGGCAATCGCGATGGGAGCATGTGTATCATTAGCAGTGCAGATATCCACTATATCAATGTCATCTCTTTCTACAATACGCTGCCATTCTGTTTCGGTACTCTGCCAGCCAAAATTTTTCGCAAATTTCTTTAGATCTTTTTGGTTTCTACCACAGGCAGCCTTTCTAACTGGCTTTAGTGGCAGATCAAAAAAGTAAGGCGCATCAATATACGCATTGCTGTGAGCCCTGCCCATAAATTTTGTGCCTATAATCGCTATATTGATTTCATCTGACATTTTTCCCTCCCCTTCAATTCTTTCTGAAAAGAAATTTAATTAGTTAAACATACTAACATTACTAGCTTTATAACGTTATGATGTTTCAAAGTCAAGAGTAATTTCTTTAAAATGTTGTAGAAAATGTCTGGATGGACTGGCTGTCAGCGGTTAAACCTATCTCTTTTCTTTTGTGCGATTAAGAGGTGATGAAATTATCAGCGGCCATCTGTATGAGAATTTTTATTCACTGTCTTTGGCAGAATAAGAAAGATCATTTTAGCTAATATATTTCCGGGATAAAGGTCTGGTCACTGATAGGCGGGCGCACATAACCAGTGTCACTCTGGCGAGGCGGAAGTTTAATTTCGGGCGGCGTTAAGTCTTTATATTGTATGAGCGACAATAAATGGTTGATGCAGTTCAAGTGTGCCCGGCGCTTATCATCTGAATTGACTACATACCAGGGTGATAGTTTGGTGTCCGTATGCTTGAACATATCATCCTTTGCTTTAGAATATTCTACCCACCTCCTGCGCGACTCCAGATCCATTTCGCTCAATTTCCACCGTTTGGTTGGTGTATCGATGCGTGCTTTAAAACGCCGTTCCTGTTCCTCATTACTAACCGAAAACCAGTATTTAATCAGAATGATCCCTGAGCGCATGAGCATATTCTCAAATTCCGGGCACGATCGGAAGAACTCTTCAACTTCTTCCTCGGTGCAGAAGCCCATCACCCGCTCCACACCGGCACGGTTGTACCAGCTGCGGTCAAATAAGACCATTTCGCCGGAAGCCGGCAGGTGAGCAGCATACCGCTGAAAATACCACTGCGTGCGCTCCCGTTCAGTAGGTGTGGGCAGGGCGGCAACCCGGCAAATGCGCGTATTCAGCTTCTCATTAATGCGCTTAATCATCCCGCCCTTTCCAGCCGCGTCACGGCCCTCAAAAATGACGACGATCTTCAACCCTTTCTCGCGCACCCATTCATGAAGTTTGACCAGTTCGATTTGCAGGCGCGATAATTCCTTCTCATAGAATTTCTTATCTAAACGGTGGTTTTTTCCTGTCTTAGTTTCGCTTTCTTTGGTTTTTGCCACATTCCACCTCTTTTTGAATAAAACCAATCATTCTTCTGAAGATAACCATCAATATTTTATTATAGCAAATTAATTTTTTACGCAATTAAGGTGGGAGATCATGGCGCTTCGTTCGCGACGGCAGGAATAAATTTCCACCCCGAGAAGCGCACAGCACAGCATGGCTATCTCATTCCTAAAAGAACAATTCACTTTCTCTCATCCCATAGGGGGATGTTTATAATAAGCAGTTCTCAATCAAATTATACTAGAGATGTACTAAGAAACAGGAATGGCAACAACTATAAATTAAAAGAGGTTTCTAACAAACTTACAAAAAATCGTATCACGTCACTGTTTCTTAGCATTTTCAAGTTTACAGACCTTAATCAAAAAATAAGTTGTCCTGACATGGATATTCTGTTCCATCTGGGCTAATAACAATTATTAGCCAGTCATCTTCTTGAACCTGATAACTTCTCAAACTTTCCTGAACTTTATTTAGCTCACATGCTGCATTCCAGTCTGAGTAATGGAACGATTGCCAGGATTGTGGTTGAGAACTATCAGTTTCGTTAAACACCTTATAACAAACCAATGCGGCACCAATCCCGTCCCGGGTTTTTGAGGGGAGATTCGTTGAAGAATACATCTTTACTAATGTTGGCACTGCATCACTGGTGAGCGTCGATAAGTAAGAGATGTCCAGTTCCTTTCCCTGAACTGCCCGTTTGATATTCTGGCGGGCAATAAACGCATCCACGTTAAGTAGGTTGAGAGATACGGTAAATCCCATCAGGACGAGTAAAGCAGCATTTGCAAAGGAGCGCTGGCGCTTGAAAACTTCTATTGCAACCACAGCCATTAGTAGAATACCCAACCAGATCATAAAAACATGTGAATATGTGCGCAATCGTGAAAAACCATACGCTGACTCATAAAGGGCAAGCCGTTGAAATGAAGACACCAATATGATTACTACTAATATCACAAGTCCAATAACCAATCCAGAGAAACCCTTCTTCTGTTTTTTTAGCCCGCGTTTCGTGATCGCGCTCAGGCTTTGTAAAAGTATCAGGCTGAAAACAGCAACAGCCACTAATTCACCGAATCCGCGCCGCGCGTATTCAGAATATGTAAATCCTGCCTGAGTGATATTTGTTTGTCCAGAGAAGAAGTACTGAAACTGTATGGTCACAAAAGCAGTAAAAAGGAGCAATACACTTCCTAAAATGATTGATGCTTCTGTGAAACCTAAGAAAGGTGCCACAACAGGTTTATCTATTCCGATCAGCTTTTTATTTTGGCTCCGGCTTTCAGCATGCCTAAAAATTCCAACCAGGGAATAAGTAATGACAAGAATATAAGATCCCCTGAAGATGTATTCAGTCAGTTTTTCGAGGTTCAGGTTGGATAAGAAATCATTAAGCCTTTTTGCAAATATAAGGTCCGCTGAAGAAAAAAGAGCAGTAAAAACCAATAATACAGGTATCGCCAGCAAAAAACCACGTATGATCGGCCAAATATCATTTTTATGCCCTTTTCTAATACCTGCCTTTTGTTGAGGAATTATTTTTGTGGTTTGGGTCCATGGAAGGGTAACCATACTGCCAATTAAAAGGAAGGTATTTACCACGTAATCACCCAAACTATACGCCGCCCATAGGCCACTTTGGTAGGTCACCGCCAGAATAGCCATTGACAATAAGGTTAGGGCGTAATTCAGAAATAAAGTGAACGGATCTTGGCGGATGAAAGTCATCACAGAAAAGAAAATGATTGGCACAAGCAGGTAAAGACTCTTCCGGGCAGGGTGCAGGTTCTGCGAGCGAAGCAGCAGGTAACCAGCCGCCAAACATAAAGCGATGAAAATGGAGAAAGAAATTCCCGGGGCTTTCTTCCAGAAAAGAAAGTCAAAAGCAATTCCCAAGAAAAGTGAAGTTAATAACAACCGTTTCTTCATTTTTGTGTTCTCCTCAATAATCATAATTCTACAATCCTACCTAAAATTTCTTTCAGAAACTATCAAATCATATCAATTTTAAATCAAAATAATCCACTCTTTATCAATATAAGATTACAGGATTTCATAAATCCACATAATAAAAATGATTAAAGATATGAACAAAATATTTGTTGTTTTTTCAACAATCCCATTTAATTTATGTGTTTTTTAAAGGGAGATAGGGGATTTAAAAATTGACAAATAATTTATCACTCCCCGTAAGGTAGGATTTCAATTAGGTTGTTTTTGGTTATAAATAGACCTCCATAGGATTATGGAGGTCTTGATCGAAAAAATTCTGTATCCAGTTTTGTCTACACTACATCATTTATGTTTTCTATATTAAACATCATTAATAAAATTTATTGTCATTCTACATTTTCTTCGGAGACAGGAGGTATATAAGGTTCACTCAGTTCGCAAATAACTAGGTTGTCAAAAAATGTGCTACCTTCTGATATGCTGAGGGAAATACTCTGGAATCCATCTTCGTAAGGTTCTTCATCGGTAACACCAATATGCAGTTCATCGTTATACCAGACTTCGATCGTGCCATTGAAATAAGACACAGAAAACTGCTCCCAGGTCTCCCCATCGCCAGGTGGAACGGTTCTATATGCCATGGCTCCACCTGGTTCGCGTTGAAGATGAAAATCTTGACCTCCAAAATGCACCGCGATATATGCGCCTCTATCATCCTCCTGGTGAAACCGCATCCACATTGGACCATTCCCTGGTTCTCGTAATAAATCGTAATGCCAGACCATGTTTCCTAATATCTCAGGATATGTTAGGTACGATTCGCCTTCCATCGTCCGGTCTGACTTCAATACAGTACCGCGATCAGCGATTTCAACAAAATCAAACAGGGGTCTCATTAACTGTCCTTCCCAGTTTTGCATTTTCTTATCTTCAAAATCCTCAATTAATACCACCTTCTGTCCTTCAAGGCAGGCGCTGGCTGGGTTCACCTGCATCGGATCGGCTGTCAGCGTAAATGTCATTTCATTTTTTCCACGTTCCAGTGTGACTGTTTCCGTGTAAGCTTCATAACCCTGGGCAGTGACAGATACTTCCACTTCCGGTCCCGGCAGGTTCATCAGCACCGCCTTCCCGGTTTCATCCGCCATCACTTCTTCATGCTCGGTTGCAGCTATATACGCACCATAGAAAACGCTCTCTCCGCCTTCGCCCTCAAGTATTACTTCCAGATCAAAAGGTTGCGGTGTAGGCGTCAAGGTGGGTTCCGGCGTTGGCGTCCAAGCTGAAGCCGTCATGGTCGCAATTGCCTCCTCTGATGGGCCGCACCCGCTCATTAACGTAATATTGAATAGAAATACCATCATCCAGCATAGAATCTTTTTCATTTTTCCGCTCCTTTCTCATCATCTTTGTATTGATTTGTAATCTTTGTTTACCCATTTGAAAGAATTCTCCCTATTGACACCTCCTTATTTGTTATTACATTGCTGAAAGCAATTAAAATAAAAACTACCAATAGGTAACAGAGAGATTTCTCAAAATCACATTGATTCTTCTATGCAGCCCGCTTCAAAGTTCAGATTGAGTACCGTTTTATTATACAGGATTTTCTTTACAATTTAATTTAAATGGATGACTTTTTTTATGGCAAAAAACGGGTGAATATTGAAAGTCCACAAACCAAAGGTGACTGGCTGCCTGTTACCAATAAAATGAATGAGTTCTCAGGAATTGATAAAAGTTTTGGTTTAGTAAAAAAATACACTATCTTTTTCTTCCCGAAAATCCTTCTTTCGAAGAAAAAAGGTTGGATACCATATCTTTACTCTCTGCAAGAGTGCGGAAATCTCTTTTACTTTATTTGTCATCGCGTTGTATGCTGTCAAGCATCGCGTAGTACTCCCTTCAGGGGTCACACACCATAACCGTAGTTGCACAACCGCAGGGATTCCTGCTGGAATGCTATATGTGCCGCCGAATCATAAAAGTGCCAAGCTTAATAAAAAAGAAATATAATTAAATTATGTCAAGTGAGCAACCAGATAAGTTTCTTCCAAATATTGAGCCATTTGAACTGCATACCCAGCAATATGAAAAATGGTTTGAAGATAATTGGGCTGTTTATAAATCTGAACTGCTTGCAGTAAAAGCAATGCTCCCGGAAGCTGGAACAGGTATTGAAATTGGCGTTGGCACAGGTCGGTTTGCCGGATCATTAGGGATTCAATTTGGCATAGAACCATCGCATAAAATGGGCATGCTCGCGCAAAATAAGGGAATTGAAGTAATCGGTGGAGTAGCTGAGAATCTTCCTATTAATAATTCGCATTTTGACTTTGTATTAATTGGAACAGCGATTTGTTTTTTCCATGATGTCAAAGCCGCTTTTCAAGAAACAAACAGGGTTCTAAAAACAGGCGGGGCTTTAATAATAGGGTTCATTGATAAAAACAGCCCTATTGGAAAACAATATCAAAAACACAAAGAGGAAAATGTATTCTACCGGACGGCCACTTTTTATTCTATCGAGGGAGTCACCTCTCTTTTGGAACAAACAGGATTTGAAAATCTTAGCTTCGTCCAAACAATTTTCCATAATTTAAAAGATATAAAAACAATAGAACCTGTAAAAGAAGGCTGTGGCAAAGGGTCTTTTGTGGTAATCCGGGCAGAAAAAATAAGCTAAAACAAGAAAGCTTTATACAGCTCTTTTTAATAGGTCCCGCAGGGGTACATGTGCTCTAAAGGAATGTTCCCTGCAGGTGCAACCCGCCAGTTCTTGAACCAAATTGCACTTTTTCTGACCTCACCAACATAGAGATCAGCTCAATGTTGACACAACAGGTCATTGATGTGATATTATCGTTTAAGATACATATATTAAATACTGAGGGCGATGAAAAAAAGCCTGTGCCCTATTAATACATATAATTATTACAAGGAGATAAAAATAAAATGGGAACAAAAGGAATAGAAATTGTAGGCAAAGACGTAAATAAATTAGTTGAAATGCTCAATAAAGCTCTCGCAGATGAATGGCTGGCATACTACCAGTACTGGGTAGGTGCAAAAATTGTCAAAGGCCCTATGAGGGAGGCAGCTGCCGCCGAGCTCCTACAGCATGCTGCTGAAGAACTTGGACACGCAGAGTTGCTTTCGAACCGGCTTATCCAGCTTGGCGGTACGCCGCTTCTCAAACCCGAAGACTGGTACAAGATGACCAACTGCGGGTATGAACCTCCAGAAGATCCATACGTGGAGGTTGTGTTGGACCAGAACATCAAAGGAGAACAATGCGCCATTGATGTCTATCGCAAATTGGTGGACTTCACTAAAGATATCGATCCAGTGACGTATGATATCGTCCTCTCAATTCTTACAGACGAGATCGAGCATGAGGAAGATCTTCAGGCAATCGCTGAAGACATCCATTTGATGAGAGAAAGGAGTTAGCCAAATGAAAATCGGTGACAGAATTCAAGAAGCAGACTGGAAGAAGGAGAAGCATGTCCCGGTCATTGAGTGCCCGGACCAGGTGAAACTGAATGAGGCCTTCGATGTAAAAATTAGCCTTGGAAAGGAAATTAGCCACCCCAATACTACCGAACACCACATTCGCTGGATCAGTCTCTTCTTCCACCCGCAGGGCAGCAAGTTCACCTACGATGTGTGCCGCATTGAGTTCAATGCCCACGGTGAATCGGGTGCCGGCCCGAACAAAGGGCCCGCCTACACAAACCCATCTGTTATCACCTCGCTGAAGATCAACAAGCCTGGTACATTGCACGCCTTGGCTTATTGCAACATCCACGGATTATGGGAGGGAAGCAAGGAGATCATCGTAGTTTAGTAAATTTATTACACTGATTAAAAGCCAGTTTCCAAATAATCTTTTATTTTTCACCCTGTTTCATTAGAACTGCAGCCGAATGGCAGCAGGAAATATACCCTTTTTTGCCCTCATTAACATACATGGGGTAATTTATTTAAATACCGCGCATGATTGAATAATGAATGTGAAAAAGATTGTAATCTTATCCACCAGCTGGTTGGTTCTTCATCAATAAATTCGATGTCCAAAGAAAGCAGCTCTTCTTGTTAATGAGATTTTATGAGTCTCATTTATAATTACCGCAGCAGTTTATGCTTTCTGCCATTTCCGCATTGATACTTTCATTATTATAGAATTAGGGATTTCATGTCGTTTTTGTAATTTATCTCCGCTCCCCGGAAGGAAGGTTAACTTTGATACATTCTTATCTTGATATTTTAGATCGGTCAAAGACAGGGCAGCTGGTCGAAAAAAGCGATTGGGATATGGATTTCGTCGTCCTGCCGGTCAGGCGGCTGGTTAAAAAATACCGTCTGGAATGGGATAGACAGCACATCATCCCGGAGGATGACGATCTGGTGGACCGCATTTTCCGGGCTGGCATGGAGTTGGCAGCTTCTTCAGGCATCTACTGCATAACTACCAGGAGGGTGATTACTTTCAGCGAAGAAGAGCTCATCGAGGGGGTGCGCCGGATGCCGGTTCGTTTACAGATGGGGGATGGTGAGGATGCAAGGTGGCTGTATGCCCGCAATATTATGGATAAGCGCCCACCGCTGGTTTGGGCTGGAAACCCTGGCGCGCCCACCCCTCAAGAATTATTCATACCGTGCGTGATGAGCTGGATGCAGGAGCCAATAGTTGACCTGGCAACCTGCGGCTCTATTACTCAGGTGGATGGACGGGGTGTGGAAGCGGGAAGCCCAATAGAGATTCAAGCTGCTCGATGGGAACTGCGCAGTTTGCGCGAGGCGCTTCGCCGTGTTGGGAGGCCCGGAATGGGATTGCTGGCCGGGCAAAGTGCCGTCACCGAACTTGGTGATCTGGCAATATCGCACCCGGATTATTTGCGCCCGGTAGATTCTCATCTCGTTGTATTGTTCAATGAACTCATCATTGACCAAATCAATATGTCTCGGGCATTAAACTCTGTGGAATATGGAATGCGAAATGCATCGTTGGCTGCTGTGATGGTGGGTGGTTTGGGAGGAGATGCGCCCGGTGCCGCGATTGTACAGGCGGCATCCTTTATTTTAGCAAACTGGGTCTGTCTGGCGCACTATCACCTTCTGCACCCCATCCACATCCGGCATGTGGCAACCAGCACACGCGGAGCTATGTGGATGCAGTCTGCGGTCGAGCAGGCATTCGCCCGAAATGCGCCCTGTATCATCGTATCCGATATTTACCCGAAAAGCGGTGCGCTAACCAGGGAACTGCTCTATGAAGTGGCAGCCAATGCGATCGTTATCACGGTCAGCGGTGGGCACTTGGAAGGAGTGGGATCGGCAGACGGGCTTCTGCCAAACGGAACCGGGCTGGAAGCACGCTGGATGGGCGAGGTCGGTCATGCGGCCGCCCGGCAGGATTTAACCCTCAGTCAGGCAAATCAAATGGTTGCCAAACTCCTCAGCCGCTATGAACACATCTTCCAGATGAAGGATGGAAATCCGGGTGTACGATTTGACAAGGCGTATGACCTAAAAACCCTCACACCAGTTCCCGCCTGGCAGCACCTCTACGATGAGGTTAAAGCGGAAGTACGAAAGATGGGATTGACCTCCCTTTAAACATCTGCCATCGCAAAGCATATCCTCATGGTGCCGCACAGCACGGCGTGGCAATCTCCTTCTTGTGTTCCTGTAGCATCTTATATGAAAAAATACTCCCTCTCCATTAATGAGGGGGAGGACCGGTGTAGAGGTCCGACGCAATTTGCAATTGATGATTCGAATACGAATGTCTTGAAGAAAAAGACTATCCCGGCCTAACTTTCTTAGTTATACTTATGTTGAATTGGGAATAAGAGTAAAAAAAGCCTTCAGTTGAGTCTACCGCCTAATAAGTCTAAGCTTAACCTTTTTGAGATGTTAAATAAGAGGAGATAAATCATGGATAAATGGAAATGCACTGTATGCAACTATATTTATGACCCGGAAAAAGGTGACCCCGACAGTGGGATTGCCCCCGGTACAGAGTTCGAAGATATCCCCGACGATTGGGTTTGTCCCATCTGCGGCGCGGATAAATCGATGTTCGAGAAAGTAGAGTAAGGTGAAATCATGAAACCACGCAAAATAAAAGATGGTATTTACTGGGTGGGCGCAGTAGACTGGGATCGACGCCTATTCGACGATCTTATCCCACTGCCTGATGGCACCAGCTACAACGCTTACCTGATCCAGGGGAGCGATAAGACGGCACTCATAGATACTGTGGATCCCGATATGTCGCACATTTTGCTCAGCCGCTTGAAGCAGCTGGGCGTTGAGCGTATCGATTACGTCATTGCCAATCACGCCGAGCAGGACCATTCAGGCACGCTCCCGCAGATTTTGGAGAAGCATCCTCAGGCGCAGGTCGTCTGTACGCCTAAATGTAAAAATATGCTGCTGGATATGGGTTTAGCGCCTGAAGACCGTTTTCTCACGGTAGACGACGGCGCAACATTGTCGCTCGGTGATAGGACGCTCGAATTCATCCACGCTCCGTGGGTTCACTGGCCCGAGACCATGCTGACCTATTTACAGGAAGATAAGATTCTCTTCTCCTGCGACTTTTTAGGTTCTCATCTGGCATCCACCAAACTATACGCGGACGACGAAGGGCAGGTTTACGAGGCAGCCAAGCGCTACTACGCGGAAATCATGATGCCGTTCCGCAAGATGATCCAGAGGAACCTGAAAAAGATTCAAGAGTACGAATTTACATTGATCGCCCCCAGCCACGGCCCGATATACGACCGGCCGGAATTCATTTTAGAGGCCTATCACGATTGGGTATTTAGCGAACCGAAGAATATCGTCGTGCTGCCTTACATCTCGATGCACGGCAGCACCCGCGAGATGGTAGAGCATCTAGTGGATGCCCTGACCGAAAATGGGGTCGCGGTAAGATTGTTCAATCTGAGCGTCACCGATATTGGAGAGTTAGCCATCTCGCTGGTGGACGCCGCTACCATTGTGATCGGATCACCCACCGTCCTGGGCGGAGCTCATCCGAACGTGGTTTATGCTGCTTATCTGGCAAACGCCCTGCGGGCCAAGGCAAAGTTCGTCTCCATCATTGGATCCTATGGATGGGGCGGCAAGATGGTGGAGCAGCTGGCGGGCATGATTCCCAATCTGAATGCAGAAATACTTGATCCGGTCGTAATCAAGGGACGCCCCAAAGCGGAAGATTTCGAAGCCCTGGATAAACTAGCCGCTTCTATCGCAGAAAAGCATAAAAAATTGGAATAGTTTGTAAAAAATACATCATCGTGCATATGCAGGCCGCGGTGTGGTAATCCCCGCGAGGAGTATCCGCAGATTTTGTTGGTGCCTTTCTAATCCAACAAAACCCTGTCATGCCGAAACATCACTGCCTTCACTTTCCCAATTTTATTTTCCAGTCATTATAATATTGCGTAGATGATTGTTATTAAACATGCAAATTTTCGTTTTTACGCTGAACTGAATGATTTCCTGAAACCAGCAGGTCGCTATCAATCAGTCCTGCTGTCGTTTAAGGGCAGGCAGTCTGTCAAGCATTTAGTGGAATCATTAGGCGTTCCCCATCCCGAGATTGATCTAATTCTCGTCAATGGCGAGTCTGTTGATTTTGATTACCTTGTTCAAGATGGCGACCGCTTATCTGTCTATCCTGTTTTTGAAAGCATGAACATCGCCAGTATCAACCACCTACGGCCCCTGCCTCTGCGGGAAACACGCTTTATTCTTGACGGCCACCTGGGAAAGTTAGCAGCATTTCTTCGTATGGTCGGGTTTGATACCCGCTACCGCAATGATTTCGATGACGCCGAACTATCGGCTGTTTCCCTTAAAGAGCAGCGCATTTTATTAACCAGGGACCGCGGCCTGCTGAAGCGAAAGCAGGTTAAGCGCGGATATTGTCTGCGTTCAAAGGACCCGTATGAGCAGCTGCGCGAGATAGTGCGGCACTTTGATTTGTTGGGGAATATGCATCCGTTTACCCGCTGCATGGCCTGTAATGGAATATTAGAACCTGTTGATAAGGCGGATATTCTGCGACTTCTTGAACCCGGCACAAAAAAGTATTTTCAATATTTTGAACAATGCAGGCAGTGCGGAAAGGTATATTGGAAAGGAACGCACCATGACTGTATGCTGCGCATGATAGAACGCCTGAGATCTGACCTGGAAAATGAGCCGGTGCAACAAAAACAAAAATCCAGCAAAAATCAATCCCGCCCCGAGGGATAACAAAAACACTTCCATCATAAATAATAGAATCCGAACTTTCCTCTCTTAAAGAAATTGAGGCTTGCAACCTCTACCTAAGAATTATTTCTTCGCGAATACTATGACATTGTCAATACCCTTTTGTATTCCAAGAGTCTCGGATGAAC
>CAYLHI010000045.1:0-14762 GCA_964383575.1 uncultured Pelolinea sp. | reverse complement strand
TCGTTCTGTATTTGTTAGGTGTTTATATTTTCCTTTTTGCATACGAATGATTTTAGCTCCTCATCCGTTGCACTAAATGTCTGAATTAACATAAAAAAATTTCGTAAATCGAGAAATAAATTAAAGATTTTTCTCAGCAAAATGACAGGCAACATGATGCCCTTTAAATAATTCCCTTAATTCTGGTTCATCATTTGAACAAATTTCTTGGGCTAACGGGCAACGTGGATGAAACCGGCAGCCGGATGGGGGATTTAAAGCACTTGGCACTTCACCAGGGAGGACTATCTTTTTCTTACTGAATCCAGGGTCTGGAATTGGAATTGAAGACATCAGAGCAATGGTGTAGGGATGTAATGGTTTCTTGAATAAATCAACTTTGCTCGTAATCTCTACAATTTTTCCAAGGTACATCACGGCTATTCGATTAGATATGTGCTCAACTACAGCTAGGTTATGCGCGATAAATAAATAAGAAAGCCCCAACTCTCTTTGAAGGTCTTTGAGGATATTTAATATCTGCGCTTGGATAGATACATCCAGAGCTGAAACCGGCTCATCTAATACGATAAATTCAGGTTCTAAAATTAATGCGCGTGCTATTCCAATCCTTTGCCTCTGACCGCCAGAAAATTCATGCGGGTACCGCATGGCATGATAGTCTTCCAATCCTACCCATTTCAAAACTTCAAGAACTCGTTCAAAGCGTTCTTTTCGGCTGCCTAATTTGTGAATTATTAATCCTTCTGCAATTGATTCACCAACTGGCAGTCTTGGATCAAGGGATGAAAATGGGTCTTGGAAGACAATCTGAATTTGGCGCCGAATTTTCTTTTCTTCTTTACTTTGCAGCTTCAGAATATCCTTACCTTTGAAAAATAAGGAACCGCTTGTTGCCGGTACCAAACCAAGCATTGTGTGACCTACAGTTGTTTTTCCACAACCAGATTCACCAACTAAACCAAGTGTTTCCCCTTCATTAATGGTGAAACTAACCCCATCAACTGCTTTAACCTGATTAATTGTATGTCGAACAATACCACCTGTGACCGGAAAATATTTTACTAAATTGTTAACTTTGATAATTTCATCTTTCCTTTTCTTAATTTTCTTTCCTGCCATAATTTCTGCCTTTATTTCAATAAGTTTTTCATTGGAGCTTTATGTCCTTCATAATCCTGATATAACCAGCATCGAACGGATCTGCTGTTATCATGATTTGAAATTAAATTTGGTTCGATTTGGCTGCAGATATTCAATTGATACTTTTCTCTTTTCTTACACCGCGGCGCAAATCGGCATCCAAGGGGTAAATCAATTAAATTTGGCACATTCCCTGGAATTGTTTCAAGTTCATCTTTTACCTGGCCCAAAATAGGTACAGAAGCCAATAATCCCTGAGTATATGGATGAAGGGGAGAATTAAAAATTGTGTGTACTTCCGCTTGTTCCACAATTATTCCCGCATACATAACAGCAACCCGATCTGCCATTTCTGCAATTACACCCAAATCATGGGTAATTAGAATTATTGAAGTTTTTAATTTTTTTTGAAGTCCACGAAGAAGATCTAAAATTTGGGATTGTATTGTTACATCTAATGCAGTTGTTGGTTCATCTGCGATCAAGAGCTTTGGCTCAAGTGCTAATGCCATTGCGATCATAATTCGCTGCGCTTGACCCCCGGACATCTGATGGGGGTAAGCATTTACTTTTGATTCCGGGTCAGGAATGCCCACCATTTTTAACATATCAATTGTCTTTTTATGAATCTCATCTTTAGGTAGTTTGTTATGGATGTTGAATACCTCTGCGATTTGTTCTCCTATTGAAAAAACAGGGTCTAAGCTGGTTAATGGTTGCTGGAAAATCATTGATAGATGGTTGCCTCTTATTTGAGTTAATTGTTTTTCGCTGAGACTTAGAATATCTTCTCCTTCAAAAAAGATCTCTCCACTTTCAATGTGTCCAGGCGCTTCTATTAAATTCATTATTGATAGAGATGTCACACTTTTTCCACATCCCGATTCACCTACTAGTCCTAAAACTTTACCTTTCCTCACATAAAAATCTACACCATCTACTGCTTTGACAATTCCATCATCCGTATAAAAAAATGTTTTCAAATCTTTTACTTCCAGTAAATGCTTGTTATCTTCAAATTCCATATCTAATAATCCTCATAAAAACCCTGATCTCTGATTTATTCTTCAATACTTTGATGTGTGAGCCGCGGGTCAATTGCATCACGTAATCCATCTCCAAATAAATTAAATGCTAATACAGTGATCATGATTGCGATTCCTGGAAAAAACACAAGATGCGGTGCTGTAAACACCTGATTTCTTTCCGAGCCAAGCATTGTACCCCACTCTGGAGTGGGTGGCTGTGCCCCTAAACCAATAAAAGAAAGCGCGGCTGCATCTAATATTGCTGTACCTATCCCTAGTGTTCCTTGGACAATCAATGGCGGTATTGCATTGGGCAAAACCCTATTAAAGAGAATATGTAAGTTGGACGCTCCTAAAGCTCTAGAGGCAGATACATATGTTTGCTCTTTTACCGAGAGCACACTCCCGCGTACAACACGCGCGTAAACGGGAATTGACACAATGGCAATAGCCAACAGGGCGTTCTCAATCCCTGGTCCCAGAACAGATACAATCGTGATAGCCAATAACAGGGAAGGGAAAGCCATTAATACATCCATGAACCTCATTAATATATTGTCCAGCCATCCACCAAAAAAACCTGAAAGAGATCCAATAGTTACGCCAATGATTATGGCAAATCCAACAGTGGAGAAACCAATTAACAAAGACAAACGCGTGCCAAAAATTACACGGCTGAACTCATCGCGTACGTTTCCATCAATACCTAAAATATGCTGCGGTTTGTCTTCTGAACAGCCAAGAAACCGTATACAAGGCGCTTCCCTTTTTTTTATATCTTCAACGCCAATTAATACTTCTTCAGGATCATATGGAGCAATAAAAGGAGCAAAAATAGCAACAATCACGAGGATGCCAATGATTATTAATCCAATCATAGCATTACGCTGCCTGAAAATTCGCCTAAGTGTCAACCGCCAAAGGCTATTGGAATGGTAATCCTTTTTTTTATCAATATCGATCCGATTTGCTTTAGTAAATTTCATTGGCGTTACTCCAGGCGAATTCTTGGATCTATGAATACATATGAGAGGTCAACTAACAGGTTAATGAATACATATCCGGCAGCAATTACGATAGTAAATCCTTGAATGACGGGAAAATCACGAGCAGTAATGGCTTCAAACATCATACGTCCGACACCAGCCAGCCCAAATATTGTCTCAGTAAGTACAGCGCCTGAAAACAGTGTGCCAACCTGTAATCCAATGACCGTAATAACTGGAAGAAAGGCATTGCGAAATGCGTGTTTCATGATAACCGAGAATTTTCGCAGCCCTTTAGCTCGAGCAGCACGAATGTAATCTTGTTTTAATACCTCCAGCATGCTCGACCTTGTCATGCGGGCTATGATTGAGAGAGGAATTGTGCAAAGGGCAAGTGCAGGTAAGATGAGGTGTTTAAGTGCATCAAACAGAACCCCCCAATTTCTGGTAAGAATGGAGTTAAAAATATATAAATGAGAAAAAAATTCAAAAACGTAAAATTTAAAAGTTTCTTTTTCCACCGCCCATCCAAACATTTCATAAAATGGTGTAGCAGATAGACCCGCAGTCAAACGACCGGAAGGAGGCAGCCAAAGAGGGGTTCCCTTAAACTTTAAAGCGAAAAGATATGCGAGCATTAACCCAAGCCAGTAAACGGGCATCGAGACACCGATATTCGCTCCGATCATAGTTACAACATCTGCTGCTGAATTGCGATTTATTGCCGAGATTATCCCAGCCGTGATACCAATAATGATCGCAAGAATAATTGCAAAAATACTAAGTTCCAATGTTGTTGGAAGTCTCTCAATTAGGATCAGCATCACCGGCCGGCTGAAACGAATTGAATCCCCAAAATTACCTTTGAGAATATCCCCCATATATATGCCTAATTGTACGTAAATTGGTTTGTTTAACCCATATTGTTCTCGAAACCGTTCGCATACAATTTCTGTGGCTTTTTCACCAAGCATGGCTTTACAAGGATCCCCGGGTATTGCCCGTGCCAAAAAGAAAGTGACTACTAAAATTCCAAAAAGTACTGGAATGGATAACAATAACCGTCTCATTGTGTACTTTCCCATATACTTCTCCTAAATATTTTCCCCTTATTAAGGGGATGGCACTCTTTTTAAAGAAGTGCCATCCTGTATTTCTGAGTTATTACAAGAAAAGAATGTCCTGCTGCTACTCAGCGTTCAATAAGTCGCCCCACAGGTACGTGAAATATTCAAAAGCTCCTGTGTTGCCGATATGCAGAGGATTGGATGCATCCCATGCGACAACCCATGACATGACAACATCGTTCGCGTCAAGTGATGAACCATCATGGAATTTGACTCCATCCCTCAAGTGGCAGGTCCATACAGTCAGATCTTCATTAGGATCACATGAGGTTGCCAGTCCTGGTTTTACATCTGTGGCGCCAACTTCATAAGCTAGCATTGACTCAAGCACCTGCTCGCAGGCTCTCAGTGATTCACCATCAGTTTCGTCGTTGCAGTAGACGGAAATCGGTTCTGCATTCTGCATCCACACCATGGTGTCACGTCCGCCAGGATCGCAAACTGCAAAATATTCGTTGCCTAATGGGCTGGAATGTGCACCAGCCACGTCTGCCTGGAATACTGTTGCGGAACCTCCATGTGCAACTGGAATCATCGGTACTGTTGCCTTTAGTGCGTTGTTTGCTTCCACATATAATGGTTCAGCTTCAGCTGGATCGGAAATTTGGGCTGCTTTCTGCAGTGGCTCATAAACTTCTGGGAAAGGATCACCAAATTGCGGGTTTGAAGCCGCGAAGTGGAAGTCAAGGAAGTTGGTGATATGCGGGTAATCCGCGCCCCAACCGAGCAAATAAATGCCCTCTAGATTGCCGGCGGTTGATTCATCAATGAATGCACCGGATTCCATTACTTCGATGCTGGCTGTTATGCCAATATCAGCTAATTGTGCTTGAATATCAGTAGCCACAACTCCGGGCTCGGGCAGGTAAGAGCGAACCACATCACGGTAGTAGATGGTAGTTTCAAAACCATCCGCATAACCTGCATCTGCTAACATAGCCTTGGCGGCATCTGGATCAAATTCATACCAATCTTCACCAGTGCATCCGTTTGGAATGGAGCATGGGGTGAAGTGTGAAGCAACTTCTGAACCCTTTGGATAGAAATTATCAACAATCCGCTGACGGTCCATGCCAAGCGCTACGGCTTTGCGAACATTTACATCATCAAATGGCTCAAATGTGTTTGTGAAAGCAATGTAGAAAATGTTCAATGCAAAGCGAGGATAAAATGCAAGCGATTCATTTGCTTGGAGAGCATCAAAGTCATCTGGGCTGGGGTTATCAATACCATCCACAGTCCCTGATTCAAGTTCAAGCTTACGCTGAGCGCCTTCAGTTGCCCAACGGAATACGAGAGTGTCGGTCTTTGCAGCATCGCCCCAATAATCTTCATTCTTCTTGAAAACAATGCTGTCACCGCGGTTCCAGGTATCTAAAACATATGGCCCAGTCCCAACTGGTTTCTCGAGAATCTCTCCCGATTCCATTGCTGATTCGATCCATTCCTTTGGTTGGATAGAGAAAGCGGAGAAAGCTGCTTTCGAGGGAAAAGCGGGATCGGGTACGCACATGGTGAACTGCACTGTACTTGCATCCACAGCCGCGATTTCTTTAATTAATCCGCCGTAATCGCAATCGGGGGCGGTTACAACCATTGGTTCATATGCTTCAGCTTCTTCTGCGGGTGCTTCTTCAACGGCTGCTTCTTCTACTGCAGGTGCTTCCTCTGCAGGGGCAGCTGCCGGCGCGCATGAAGCGAGAACTACAGCAAACAATACAACAACTGATAAAAATAAATGTTTTTTCATCTTCTCTACTCCTTTGATATAGATTTTTTTTATTGTTCGTTTCGTAAAAACTTATCTATGAAATCTCTTTTTTTACACCTCCTTTAGTAATTAATTAAACATGCATTTTATCACAATTATTACATTACATTTGTTTAATACTAATTCAGGTTGAAGATTAATGCAATTGTACGTAAGTATTAAATTCTAAAATGCCACACTCCACGAGAAACTATAGAGATGAGACAAATTACATAAATCTTATGCCCCCGAATATGCTTAATTTAAGATATAGTAATATCGTTTATTGTATCATTTCAATACTGATTAACGTATTAATGAAAACCCGGACCATGGTTTGATACCGGAGAATCTAATCAATGCAAAGATTTTTAGAAGAACCAATTGAGAATTTATTTAATCGGATAAAAATACGGGATATTGCTGTTGCATTGGTCATAATCCTGGCGATCATATCAAGAGTAGTTGGTCTCGGTGATCGGGTCATGAGCCATGATGAAGTCAATCACGTCGTTCCTGCCTTTGATCTCTTCTCAGGACGTGGATATCGCCATGATCCGGTTACGCATGGTCCATTGCAATTTCATTTGATGGCAATATCTTATTTTCTCTTCGGAGATAATGATTTCACTTCACGCCTCCCTCATGCACTCTTCAGCATAGCAACAATTATATTTGTGTCAACCTATTTTCGGCGGTACTTAGGAAAATTCGGTTCAATTGCTGCTGGAATCCTGTTCACAATTTCACCTTTTATGCTCTTTTATGGGCGTTACGCACGCAACGATGCAATTTGTGTTTTCCTGGGCATTACAGCCATTTACGGATTGCTACGCTTTTTTGAATCCAATGAAATCAAATATCTCTACTACTTCACTGCATTGATAGCATTGAATTTCACCGCAAAAGAAACTGCTTATATTCTTACTGCTCAGCTTTTGATTTTTCTATTCATTTTATTCATCCGTGATGTTTTATTAATTAGGTGGGCAGAAAAAAGAAGCGGTATACGCATAATCCTTATGAATATTTTATTAATCGCTGGCATTTGTATAGCGATTATTTCCTCTGTGCTTCTTTTCAAGTCATCTTATATAAAATCCCAAAGTGTTAATCCAGCCATACTTACTAATGACCAAATGCCCACAAATATTAATGAGATATTCAATTTCATCAGTCCCCTTCTCATTTTCGCTGCTCCTGGGCTGACTCCCCTAATATTCGGGGTCTTCTTCCTGATTTTCCTTAGAAAACATTTAAGATGGGATCTTCTAAAAGGATCTCATTCATTCACCATATTAATTCTCCTTAGCACATTGGTCCTTCCGCTGCTTGCACCTTTTACTGTTCGCTTTGCCGGCATGGACCCATCAGCTTACTCCGATTTGTATGTTTTATTGACAAATTACATATTTATTGGTTTTTTCTTTCTACTTTCATATATCATCGGTTCACTTTGGAATCAAGATCACTGGTGGAAGCTTGCCCTCGTTTTCTATGGTATTTACACAATTCTTTACACAACTTTCTTTACTAATAACGTAGGACTGCTGACAGGTATGGTGGGCTCTCTTGGTCATTGGTTGAATCAGCAATCTATTCAGCGTGGCGGTCAACCAACCTATTACTATGCGTTCATCCTCATCCCAATATATGAATTCTTATCAGCATTTGGAACAATCCTCGCATTTTATATCGGTATTAGACAAAAAACGTTCTGGTCAACCCGTTCAGATATTGCCAGTCATATACAAACTGGAAAAACTAAAAAGATTGCAGATGAGATGAACGAGGAAGATAAGTCCGTAAATTTTGCGTTCTTCCCTGACCAGAACCTTATTCCAAGCCCGGCTATTTTTATTTTCCTCGTTATCACCAGCCTGATTGCTTTTGCTATCGCAGGCGAAAAGATGCCCTGGTTGACACTGCACATTATTTTTCCGATGCTGCTAACCGCCGCTTGGGCAATAGAACAAGTAATTTCAAGGTTTACTTTAATTAATTCGCAAACAGAAAAACTTCTCCATGCAGGAATAATTGATTTCCTTATAAATTTATTGCTTATCCTTGTACTAATATTAGGAAATCGGGCCCCGTTCCAAGGGAAAACACAGATTGCGCTTCAAAATACATATCACTTTCTTTTCTTAGCAATTCTCGAGATTGGACTCATAGTTTTTATTGCCAGAACAAATGTAAAAGAGAAAGCAAGAAAAATAAAATACTCGCTTATTATCGGATTATTCCTGATCATGGCATTGGTTACTACCCGGTCATCTTATCGAGCAACATTTATTAATTATGACAACCCAAAGGAATACCTTGTATACGCACACGCTGCTGATGGTCCCAAACTGATAATGGATCAGGTAGAAGAAATATCACGCAGGGTTACAACTGGTCTTGATATTAAGGTTGCTTATGACAACCACGGATTGTATCCGTTCTGGTGGTATTTGCGGAATTACCCGAATAAAATCGTTTATCTTGAGAACCCAACCCGCACGCTGGAAGAAGCACCCCTCATAATTGCAGGCCAAGACAAATACACAAAATTGGAACCGATCGTAAAAGATAATTATTATGCTTTTGAATATATGCGCTTATGGTGGCCTATGCAGGATTACTGGAACCTTAACTGGGAACGTATTTCTTCTGCTTTGATGGATCAGAATATGCGTCAAGCCCTTTTCAACATCTGGTTTGATCGCGACTATACACTCTACGCACAGATCAATGACAACCAACATCTGACACTTGAGACGTGGCTGCCAAGCGAAAAAATGCGGTTTTACATCCGAAAGGATATTGCTTCTCAAATGTGGCAGTACAACACTCAAGCAGCAATTGAGCAAACTATAGAAACTGATCCGTATGAAAGTAAGATGATGTCACACCAGCCAGATGGTTTCATCAGCGTGAGCGGCAGCGCGCCTGGCGACCTCAACACACCTCGTGGGATTGACATCGCCCCCAATGGGACTATTTATGTAGCTGATTCCTTGAACCACCGCATTCAACAATTCTCACTAGATGGCCTCTTATTAAATGTATGGGGAAATTTCGCTAATACACTAGAAGAGGACGCGCCAGGGGGAACCTTTAACGAACCATGGGATGTAGCGGTTGCACCTGATGGATCAGTTTTCGTCGCAGATACCTTTAACCATCGTATTCAGAAATTCGATTCCACCGGTAGATTTATTAAAATGTGGGGAATTTTCGCTCAGGGAGACACTCCGGAAAGTTTCTGGGGGCCGCGTGGTATTGCCATTGATGAAGATGGCAACGTGTTTGTAACAGATACAGGGAATAAACGCGTGGTCGTTTTTGATACCGATCTGATCTATAAGACCCAATTTGGCGGTGGTGGCTTTGAACCCGGCCAATTTGATGAACCTGTTGGTATAACCGTTAATTCATCTGGGCAGATAATAGTTGCAGACACGTGGAACCGCCGTGTTCAAATCTTTGAACTTGATGAAACAGGATTAAGTTTCACGCCAATTAATAGCTTCGATGTATCCGCCTGGTACGGACAGGGTATTGATAATAAACCCTATCTCACTACGGATTGTGAGGGAAACATTTTCCTTACAGATCCTGAAATTGGGCGTATATTAAAATTCAGTGCAACAGGTGAATACTTACAGGGCTATCAGGATATCAATATTTCTGAAGATCTTATCGGATATCCATACGGCATCGAAGTTGATGAAGCCGGGAATCTATGGTTCAGTGATGCCTCATCCAATGTATTATCATACATTTCAAATCCTTGATGACCAACTTTATTGTTCCTATCTCAATTTATATAGATTTAATAAATATTTTATAGTCCTCATGTAATTAATATTGGGTGAAATGATAAAATACAAAAAAACAATGGAAAAATAATATGATGCGATTTGATAGATTTACCGAACGCGCACAGGAAGCAGCTCAACGGGCTGCTGAGATCATTCAGCGTTACGGTCATAACCAAATTGATACCGAACACATCCTTCTTGCTCTGATCGAGCAGCCGGAAGGAGTTATCACTCAAATCCTCGAAATTATTTCTGTTGATCCGGAAATTCTGCGGAAAAAATTAGATAACGTACTGCGTAGCAGCCCAAAAGCTAGTATTTTTGGCGGCGGAGCTGGGCAGATTTTCATTACACCCAGGGTTAAAAGGATCATGGAATTAGCAAATGAAGAATCATCCAAATTAAAAGATGAATTCATCTCCACAGAACATCTTTTTCTGGCTATCGTCAGTGAGAGAAATACCCCGGCATCGCGCTTATTGCAAGAAAATGGCATAGATCGAAAACATGTTCTCGAAGCGATTATGAAACTCAGGGGAGGGCAGCGTGTAACAGATCGAAAAGCGGAAAGCCGCTACCGAACATTGGAAAAATACTCCCGCGACCTTACCGCTTTAGCCCATGAGAATAAACTGGATCCGGTCATTGGACGTGATGAAGAAATATTGCGAGTTATTCAGGTTCTTTCTCGCCGTACAAAGAATAACCCGGTCCTGATCGGGGAAGCAGGAGTGGGAAAAACCGCGATCGTTGAGGGATTGGCACAGAAGATTGCCGATAACGATGTGCCCGAGATTTTAATGGGCAGAAAAGTTGTTTCACTCGATTTGGGAGCAATGATTGCCGGTTCGCGTTTTCGGGGTGAATTCGAAGAACGTTTAAAATCAGCCATCGAAGAAGTACAGCGCTCCTCTGGTGAGATCATTCTATTCATTGACGAATTGCACACTGTAGTCGGTGCAGGAGCCGCGCAGGGTTCAATGGACGCATCCAATATGTTGAAACCCGCACTGTCTCGCGGAGAACTGCAGTGTATCGGCGCAACCACCCTCGATGAATATCAAAAACATATTGAAAAGGACGCCGCCCTGGAAAGGCGTTTTGCGCCTGTGTATGTGGATGAGCCTTCTATTGATGAAACCATACAAATGCTCCAGGGATTGCGTGATCGCTATGAAGCGCACCATAAAGTACATTTCACCGATGAAGCGCTTTCGGCAGCGGCAAAATTATCTTCCCGTTATATCACTGACCGATTTCTACCAGATAAAGCCATTGATCTGATGGATGAAGCAGCTGCAAAATTACGGGTTGCTTTATACTCAATGCCGGGGGATTTAAAGAAATTGAAAAGCGAAATAGATCGGCTGCTTGCAGAAGAGGAACAATTTGGCATCGAACGAGATTATGAACGCGCTGCGCGTAAAAAAGCAGAACGCCTTCGATTGAAATCCAATTTCAACAAGAGACGCGATAAATGGGAAGCGGAACACAAACTGGACGAAGTAGTTGATGAAAGCGACATCGCTGATTTGGTCTCTCAAACAACAGGCATCCCTGTCAATCAAATGATGCAATCTGAAGCAGAACGGCTGTTAAACATGGAGAAAAAACTACATGAGCGAATCATTGGGCAGGATGAAGCAATAAATGCAATTGCCGATGCTATTCGTCGGGCACGTTCAGGTTTGAAAGATCCCAAGCGCCCAATTGGATCATTTATTTTCATTGGTCCCTCCGGGGTCGGCAAGACCGAATTAGCTAAAGCATTAGCAGAATTCATGTTTGACGATGAGGATGCATTAGTCCGCTTGGATATGAGCGAATACCGAGAACAGCATACCGCGTCCCGCCTCTTTGGTGCACCTCCCGGGTACGTAGGATACGAAGAAGGCGGTCAGCTTACCGAAGCGGTCCGCCGTCGTCCATATCGGGTAGTGCTTTTCGACGAAATTGAAAAAGCGCACCCAGAAGTATGGAATTCGCTTCTTCAAATACTTGACGATGGGCGCCTTACAGATGGACAAGGTCGGGTAGTTGATTTCCGGAATACGGTTCTAATCATGACGAGCAACCTTGGTACAGAATTCATTCGCCACGGAGGTACCCTTGGATTTCTGCAGAAAAGCGGAAATGCAGAAGATATTGAAGTCAACCAGAAGATCGAGAAATCTCTGAAAGATACATTCAGGCCTGAATTCCTCAATCGAATTGATGAGATTATCATCTTTTCTCCGCTTTCACTTGAACAAATGTATAAGATCGTTGACCTCCAGTTAGTAGAGATCGAACAGCGGTTAGCTGAACATGGATTAAAGATCTCTTTAAGCAAGAAAGCCCTTGAGTGGTTGGCGAAAGAAGGATATGATCCCAGTTTCGGTGCCCGACCGCTCCAGCGTACCCTCCAAAAACATATCGAAAGCCCCCTTTCGGTTAAATTGCTTTCTGGTGACTTTAAAGAAGGTGACAAAGTACAGGTGGATTTCGATGAAAAAGAGGAAATGATCATTTTCAATAAAAAATAAGAACAAAACATTATGTGAGGTATTGTGATCGCCAAACCTCTTTTTCATCTCGTATTTACTTTGATTGACATGAGTTATGTCAATGGTTATACTACTTCAGTTCAAATCGGAGGCGTTAATTGAAAAAGGCACTAATTACAGGAATAACGGGGCAGGATGGTTCATATTTAGCCGAGCTTCTGCTCCATGAAGGTTACGAGGTACACGGCATTATCCGCCGGGCAAGCACTTTTAACACCCAGCGAATTGAACATATTTACCGGGATCCGCATAATGGAGCAAAAGTTAATTTGCATCTCCATTATGGAGATATTGCGGTTGGTGAAACCCTGCAGTATATGGTCTATAACAGTAAACCAGACGAGATCTATCATCTTGCCGCTCAAAGCCATGTTCGCGTTAGCTTCGATATGCCTGAATACACGGGGGATGTATCAGGTTTAGGCACGACACGTATTTTAGAAGCAGTACGAAAGAGTGGGGTTAATGCCCGTTTTTATCAAGCTTCCACTTCCGAGATGTTTGGTGGATTAAACTCCCCGCAAAATGAACAAACCCCTTTTATCCCAAGAAGCCCTTACGCCGCCGCAAAATTATATGCTTATTGGATCACGAGAAATTATCGGGAGGCGTACGGTATTTTCGCTTGCAATGGTATTCTCTTCAATCATGAATCTCCCCGCCGGGGTGAAACATTTGTAACTCGAAAGATCACTCGAGCGGTCGCTTCGATCGTTGCGGAAAAACAGAAACATCTTTATTTGGGCAACCTTGATTCCAAGCGGGATTGGGGGTATGCGCCGGAATATGTAGAAGCTATGTTGTTGATGATGCGCTATAAAAAAGCGGATGATTTCGTTATCGGTACCGGAGAAACACATTCAGTAAGAGAATTTCTTGAAGAAGCATTTGGATATGTTAATCTCGATTACAACAAATATGTCCGCATAGACCCACGGTATTTCCGCCCTACTGAGGTGGATCTTCTCCTTTCAGACCCTTCAAAAGCAAGAAAGGAATTGAAATGGACACCAAAGGTCAAGTTTCGTGATCTTGTCCGCATCATGATGGATGCCGACCTTGAGTTGCTGGGGTTAGAAAGCCCAGGGGAGGGAAGAGAAGTTGTTGAAAATAAATTTGGTGACTGGCATCGCTGGGGACATCAGGTCGTGAGCATGGGAAAATAAGAACTGACATCCGTGCCCGAAAAAATTCAATACTCCACCTTGTTTGTCTGTACAGCTAACCAGTGCCGCTCGCCCATGGCTGAGATATTGTTCATTCAATACCTCAAGGATAATGGGTATGATCCTGAAAAATGGAAGGTTGCGTCTGCGGGCTGTTGGGCATATCCCAACCTCCCTGCAACCCGGTATGCGATTCAAACCGTAGAAAAAATGGGCTGCAATTTGAATTTCCACTCATCAAAAGCTGTATCAGAAAACCTACTTAAGGATTTCCATATGGTCCTCTGCATGGAATCTGATCATAAACATTTCATCAAACATAATTTTCCTATGGTATCAGATAATGTGTTCTTATTTTCTGAAATGATCGGTGAGGTTTTCGAAATTGATGATCCGGTCGGCGGGACGATAAAGGAATATGAGCACACTGCTGAGGAGCTCAAAAAAATCATACACAGCGGCTTTAAGAAAATACGCAGCCTCTCACAAACATAGCATATTGCATTATTAGCACTATTGTTCTATAATTCAAGCATGGCCAGGTTATACCCCCGATTGTTCGTTTTCCCTTTCATCCTTCTATCCGCGTTTTTCTTGTTAATTCTCTCAAACACTATAAATTTCTCTGCAGTTGAGAGAATTGATAAAACCGTTAATCACGATCAGTTTAATTTAAAAATATCTGTATCTAAAAAGCAATTGAGCCTCAAATACCCGCATCCAATTCAGAAGTGGCGGAGAGAAATCGAATATTCCGCGGATAAATATGGATTTGATCCAAATCTAATTGCCGCGGTAATGCTGCAGGAAAGCGGTGGCCAATCAAATGTTATATCAACCAGTGGCGCGGTTGGTCTTATGCAGATTATGCCCAGAGATGGAATTGCATCCAGTTTCATTTGCGGCGATAATCCATGTTTTAAGAACCGCCCTTCAATAAACGAACTGCTAGACCCTGATTACAATATTGATTTTGGTACCCGCCTGCTATCTTGCTTGCTGAAAACCTCTGGATCAACACGGAATGCTCTAAAAGCATATGGTCCTATGGATATGGGTTTTTATTACGCCGATATTATCCTATCTCTCTACTCCTCATATAAATGAACAAATCATTAATTACTAATCATTTTTGTTAAAAAACCATTAAATGAGGGTGTTGAAAAAATAGATAAAATTTGAAATCAAACCACCCATAGCGAGGTTT
>CAYLHI010000044.1:0-15448 GCA_964383575.1 uncultured Pelolinea sp. | reverse complement strand
TTTTTATATAATTCTAATTTGAACGTAGTGGCTTAAAAAAGCCACCGCTGGCAGGGAGGAGTAACCCAGCGGCGGCATGTCAAAGGAGGAGATATTGATGGGTGTTAAAAACATTTGTGATAAACCCCATATATCACCATTATGATATTACTTTTGAACCAGGATTATTCAGAGAACAAATGTCATGTTGGATAAATGACTTAATTCGCATTAAAAAACTCTTTTTAAAAAATTCCCAATTTCAGAAATCAATTCGTCCTCACTATCATACGCGAACACATGCACATTTTTATTTGTATTACCGCTTATGATTTTGGATATTTTTTTATCCTTGTGGTAACAACACATCGCCTGCTTTCCAAGAAAAATAGCCGCTGCAATTTCATATCCAACGCCATGTGAAGGAGTGCTTACTTCTGCAATGAGCGCATCACAATTCTTCACCCATTCCATATCCCGCTGATAAACATCAACCGCATTTAAATAAGATTCATCCTTCATTACATCAGATGATGCTAAATGTGCGGTTGGGACCTCATGATCATTATCTATCAGGTAATCAACAATCCTCTGATAAATATGCTGATCCTTGCGCCCACCGGTTATCGAACAGGAAAAATAGATATTCATTTTCTCTCCGGGTTTGGATTTTATCATTAGAAAATCTCACAAGGGGTGCTGCATGTTAAAATTGGCTTATGCTATCCGTTTCTGAACACCTCCAGGGAATACTTAATACCCTTCCAACCAAACCGGGATGCTACCTGATGAAGAATAGCTCCGGAAAGATTATTTATGTTGGCAAAGCGATCAATCTCCGCAGCCGTGTTCGATCTTATTTCCACTCCAGCACCAACCACAGCCGGAAGGTCCGCCGCATGGTTTTTGAACTTGCCGATATTGAGTGGATCGTTGTCGGATCAGAATTAGAAGCATTAATCCTGGAGATGAATCTGATAAAAAAATTTCTCCCAGAGTACAATGTGCGGCTAAAGGATGATAAACGCTATCCTTTCATCCGGGTGCATTGGGCAGACCCATTCCCAAAAATAACTGTTACACGAAAACAAGTGCAGGATGGTTCCCGTTATTTTGGTCCTTACACAAGTGTTTGGGCAGTCCATCAAACCCTTGACCTCTTAAGAAAACTTTTTCAATATCGAACCTGCGATCGGACAATCACCGGTGAGGATTCCCGCGCCTGTCTTTATTACGATATCAAACTCTGCACAGCCCCTTGTATTGGAAAAATAAATCAGACAGAATACCGACAAATGATCGAGGACCTCTGTAAATTCCTTAAAGGGCACACAGACCCCATCCTTCAGCGGCTTAATAATGACATGAGCTTATCTTCACAAGAAATGGATTTTGAAAAAGCAGCCGTCCTCCGCGACCAGATACAAGCAATAGAAAAAGTTGTTGAGCGCCAAAAAATCATTTCCTCCTCAGATATGAATTCAGATGCGATCGCGCTAGCCCGAAGCAACGGTGATTCTTGTGTGCAGATCTTCTTCATCCGGAATGGCCGATTAATTGGCAGGGAATATTTTGTGTTAGAGGGAACAGAAGATGAGAACGATAGTACGATAATATCTCAGTTTATAAAACAATTCTATGCAGAATCTTCTTCTATTCCCCGGGAGATTCTTCTGCCAAATGAACTGGAGGAATCATTGATTATCCAGCGATGGCTAAATCAGGCGCGCGGTGGCAAGAAAGTACATTTCAGAATACCACAGCGAGGCATTCGGCGTGATCTGATCAAATTAGCAGCGGAAAATGCTGTTGATACACTCAGAGCTTTGAAAGCCCAATGGGAGGTTGACACCCACAAGCAAAGCCAGGCATTAGCACAAATACAGGATGCATTGAACCTGGACACCCCACCCAATCGTATTGAATGCTACGACATTTCAAACATACAGGGAACCGCTGCTGTGGGCAGTATGGTGGTATTTGAGAAAGGGATCCCTAACAAAAAACTCTACCGGCGTTTCAATATTAAAACTGTGGTGGGTCCGGATGATTTTGCTAGTATGGAAGAGGTACTTTCCCGCAGATTTAAGCGCTGGAAATCCACTCGAGAAAATGAGGAAATCGGAAAGAAAATTGACCAATCTTTTGGGTTTTTACCTGATCTTCTTATCGTAGATGGCGGAAAAGGACAATTAAGCCGAGCAGTGAAAGTATTGAGTGAATTTGGACTAAATGAAAAGTTATTAACTGCTGGCTTAGCAAAGGAGCATGAACTTTTATTCCTCCCTGATAAGGACATTCCGATCGAATTACCTCGTAATTCACAGGGATTATTCCTGCTGCAGCGCATCAGAGATGAAGCGCATCGGTTTGCTATCACCGCCCACCGCAATCTCCGGAAAAAGGAGAAGTTCATTTCACGTCTGGACCAAATCCCCGGAATAGGCCCATCCAGGAAAAAAGAATTGCTTAAGAAATTCGGCTCCTTGGAGAGTGTTAAGAATGCCCCAATTTCTGCTATAACCGAAATATCCGGAATCACACAGGAATTAGCAGTAAAAATCCATGAGGCATTATCTAGAACATGAATCCCACAATTGACCTACCTTTTAAGTATAATTAATGGTAAAATTTTTCTTCGCGCCGCGAGGTGCTGAATTTTATTTTTGGAAATTGTTATGAACAAGTTATTTGAATCTGTAAAAGCACCATTAAACCCAAATATTCCGGAACTGACCCCAGGAGATTCTGTTAGTGTATCCGTTAAGATCAAAGAAGGCGACCGGGAGCGTATCCAGGAATTTAAGGGCACCATAATCGCTATACGGAAGAAAGGCAGCCACGAAACTTTTACCGTTCGGCGTATCGCCAGTAATGGTATCGGCGTTGAACGTACGTTTCTTATGCGGTCCCCGCGAATTGATAAAGTCATTGTTGAGAGGCATGGTAAAGCCCGCAGGGCAAAACTTTTCTATCTTCGCGAAAGAACAGGGAAAAAATCACGGCTTAAAGAGAAATTTTCTTAAGTCAGCCCTTTTTTCACTCTTTGGGTGTAGCCAACGCCAGGCTGCACCCTTTTCATTTATAATGCAGGTATCAATCTAATGAATAATCACTTATCTGCAAATATTGTTGGAATATTCGATTCAGGGATAGGTGGTCTGTCTGTTTTGCGTGAAATCCACACCATGCTGCCTTTCCAACCCCTATACTACATCGCTGATCAAGCCCACGTCCCATACGGAAAAAGGCAAATGTCCGAAATCCGAGATTTTGCCTTTGCAATCACGGATTTCCTGACTGCGGTGGGTGCACAAGTAATTGTCGTCGCATGCAATACCGCCTCAGCCGCCTCATTAAAAGAACTGCGCGAAGAATATCCTCAGTTGACATTTGTTGGGATGGAACCAGCTTTAAAACCAGCAACGCAAAAAACTCACAATGGTACCGTTGGAGTTCTGGCAACACCGGCCACTTTTCAAGGAGAACTGTACCATACGCTGGTTGAAAAGTTTGCCCGTGACGTTAAAATCTTAACCCACACTTGTCCGGGATTAGTCGAAGCTATTGAATCGGGAGAAATAACCACACAGAGCACAAGGCTGATCCTGCATCGCGCACTACTCCCAATGATTGAAAAAGGGGCAGATACGGTCGTGCTTGGCTGCACCCATTTCCCGTTTGTCGTACCAATGATCAGAGATATCGTTGGCCCCGATGTAACTGTCATAGATCCTTCTTCAGCTATTGCCAGACGTGTAAGTTTTTTACTTAATGAAATGAATCTAATAAAAAGAAATACTTCAAAGTCCGAAATCATACTTAGCACAACAGGAAAACCAGAGAGCTTCAAGCAGATCGTTCACTCACTCATTGGCATTGACACATCCCCTATTCCCCTCAGGTGGAAGAATGGGATACTCACGCAAATAGAATAACGAGGAAGGTTTATACCTCAAGATGATATTGTTTTAGATCCGGTAGATCATATAACTGTTGACGCGCTGGGAAAACCCGGCCAGAGGATTTTCTATATTCAGGCGATAAAAGGAACCCGGAAAGTTACCTTGATCATTGAAAAAATCCAGCTCAAATCGCTTCTTGAAGGAACCAATGAATTCCTGGATGAGATTAAAAAACGTTTTCCAGAATTAACAGAACCGGGGGTTAGCTTTCAAGAAGACGAAATGCATATCCAGCCGCCGGTAGATTCTTTATTCCGTGCAGGTGATATGGGACTCGCTTACGATGAAATACGCGATCTTGCCTGCATATTTGCCAGTGAAGCGCAGCTTTCCGGGGAAGAGAGACGCATGGCACGCTTTTGGTGCAGCCGCGCGCAATTGATCGCTTTCGCAAGATGGGGTACGATCGTTGTCCAGCAAGGCCGACCAATATGCCCGCAGTGTGGACAACCTATGGAACCAGAGGGGCATTTTTGCCCTAAGAAAAACGGCCATAAACACGGGAAAAAGTAGTCTTATTCATTATTTGGTATAAGAAATGGCAGGGGCGCCTTCATATCTTTCCTGTGCCAGACAAAAATTCCCGACCGCTCCCTTTGCCATTGGTTTAGAATTATCAAACAAGCGAGGAGTTAATTATGAAAAGTTTTTCCATATGCATGATCGGTTTTGGCAACGTCGGGAAAGCATTCGCGCATTTGATTACCCGAAAATCAAAACAGCTCGCTGATGAATATCACATCTCATTTAGTGTGGTCGCGATCGCAACCAGAAGCCATGGGCGGGCGATTAGCTATGCCGGGATCAATCTGAAGAAAGCCTTAGAGAGCTCCGCAGAAAATGGATCATTAAATGAATTATCCGTAATTTCAACTCCAGAAAATATTCAGGATTTCATCACTCTCAGCAAAGCGGATTTCCTTCTCGAGAATTCCCCGGTAAATTACGCTTCCGGAGAACCCGCGATCACACATATCCGGGCAGCACTGGAAAACAATATGCATGCCGTCAGCGCTAATAAGGGTCCTGTTGTACACGCATATGATGAGTTAACAGCTCTTGCGCGTGAATCCGGTAAGCGTTTCTTATTTGAATCCGCAGTGATGGATGGGGCTCCAATTTTCTCAGTTTTTAGGGAAGCGCTTCCCGCTGCTGATATTAGCGGGTTTGAAGGCATTCTCAATTCCTGCACTAATTTGCTAATCGAAAAAATGGAAGAAGGTTTTTCATTTGAAGAAGCAGTAGCATACGCGCAATCAATTGGCATCACTGAAACAGATCAAAGTGGGGATATTGATGGCTGGGATGCTTCTATCAAAGTGGCTGTTCTGGCAACTGTCCTAATGGGAATCCCGCTGAAACCGCAGGATGTAGACCGGAAAGGTATCCGAGACTTGACCCCAAATATGATTCAGCAGGCAATAAAAGTGGGCAAACGCTGGAAGCTCGTATGTACAGCAGAAAAATTAGATGGAAAGATAACCGCAAAAGTTTCGCCGCAGCTCGTCCCGCCCTCTTCACCCCTCTTCTCTGTCAATGGTACAAGCTCTTTTGTGGTATTCAAAACGGATGTCTTACCGGGGTTGGGAATATTGGAAAGTGATCCAAGCCCAGAGACAACCGCTTATGGGCTCCTGACTGATATTCTCAATATCCTGAAATAAAACTATGAAATTTCACATGGTATTCATCGCATTAGGATCCAACATCGGGGATCGAGTAAGGGCTCTAAATGAAGCAAGTGATTTAATGCCTCCGGATATTATCCCTATTTCCTTTTCAAAGGTATATGAAACACCTCCATGGGGATATGAAAACCAGCCGCTGTTTCTTAATCAAGTTATAAAAGCACGAACTCATTTTTCTCCTCCTGCGCTATTAAAAAGGATTAAAGAAATTGAACAGGAGCTCGGGCGGGAGCCCAATTTCCGGTATGGCCCGCGTTTAATCGACCTTGATATTCTTTTTTATGATGATTTGGAATACAAATCCAAAAAACTAACCATCCCGCACCCTGAGATCGCTAACCGCGCATTCGTGCTTGTGCCGCTAATGGAAATCGCTCCCAACTACATTCATCCTGTAAACCATAAAAAGATTGCTGATATGGCGGCTCGGGTAGAGAAAGATAGTATCATTGAATTTCAAGGTGAAAATGAACAATAAAAGGGTCGCACTTGAATGGGGAAAAAGAACTTATGTGATGGGCGTTATCAATCTCACATCCGATAGTTTTTCTGGAGACGGTACCTTGCAATTTCGGGATCCTATTCAATATGCTCTTAAAAAAGCAAAACAATTTCTGAAAGATGGGGCAGATATACTTGATATCGGAGCGGAAAGCAGTCGTCCTGGATCTAAACCAATCTCAGCTTCCATTGAACTGGGGCGGCTGCTGCCAGTTTTAATTGCATTGAAAAAAGAAAATATCAATGGGATCATTTCCATTGATACATACAAAGCCGAAGTGGCCAGACAGTGCCTGGAAAATGGTGCCGATTGGATAAATGATATATGGGGCCATAAGAAGGACGCGGATTTAGAAAATATCCTTTCACAATACAGAGCGCCGGTCATATTGATGCATAACCGCAGTAAACACAGTGCGGTTGAAAACAACGAACGGCTGGGAGCCAGTTATCAAGGTGCGGTTTATTCCAATTTTATGGAAGAAATAAAAAAAGACCTTTTAGAAAGTGTTTCAATCGCATACAAAGCAGGAATTAATAAAGAAAATATAATTCTTGACCCAGGGATCGGTTTCGGGAAAACTGTGGAGCAAAACCTGGTCCTTATCAATCGTCTGGATGAGATTAAAGCGTTAGGATTTCCAATATTGATCGGGCCATCACGAAAATCTTTTATCGGTCTCATTTTAGACTTACCTATTGAGGAAAGATTAGAAGGCACAGCTGCTTGTCTGGCAGTAGGAATTACCCGGGGAGCGGATATCGTTCGGGTGCATGATGTTAAGTACATGTCACGAATTGTAAAAATTACCGATGCCTTAACCCGATAGATAATAAACTTTTAAGTAAATATTTATCTGGCTTCTCTTGCTTTTTCCCTAGTATATTTTCGTTCAATTAGTTTCTTCGCTAATTTCAATGTAAAGTGCTGTGATCGTTCTCGTTCTTCCAAAGCCATTCTGATATAGTTATATTCTTTCCTTAAACGTGGGATTATGATATGCTCAAGTGCTTTTAATCTGCGTATTGTTTGAAGAATTTCTTTCATCAATTTTGCGAGGCGTACTTCTCCATCAGCAAGATTGATGATACCTTCTATATTCCTCTCATAGGATTCAGCGGCTTCATCTACTACCGGAGAAGTCCCAACTATGCATATATCCCGGTCATAGAACTCCCGCAAAGCTGTATGCGGTTTGATCCTGGGAACATGAACACCCATGATTTGAGAATCGACTAGGTCTAATTCTATGTCATGTTTTTTCCCCATCGCAGCAGAACTAACACCCGTTTTGCCAATTAAGGCTTCGGCCTTTGCATAAGATCGGCGGGATTGAGCGGTATACTTTTGAAGTGTTGAGGCAAGTTTTACCACCTCCTCCTGTAGCCGCAAGATCTCTTGCATTAGAGCAAGGCGTTTTTTATCCAGCAAATCAAAACCAGCTTCAGTCATCTTAATTTGCTGCTTATGAATTAATAATTCATTACGCGTGGTAGAGATATTTGATACATCTGTCATTTTCGTTTTTTATATTTTCGGATAAATTCTTCGGGAATACGCTTAAGATAACTATCAGGCATTTCAGATAAAAGCTCCCAGGAAAGATCAAGTGTATCCTGAATGCTTCGGTTTTTCATTCCCTGCCCAATATATTCGGTTTCGAATCTTTTTGAAAATTCCAATACTTTACGATCATGCTCAGTTAAGGAACCTTCACCAATAATCGTAACCAGCTTCTCCAGGTCACGTCCTTCCGCATAAAATGCGTAGATTTGGTCAGCCACACTGCGGTGATCTTCACGCGTATGTCCTTTCCCAATTGCCTCATTCATCAATCTGGATAGAGATGGGAGTACATTAATCGGCGGACTAATACCTTTTTGATTCAAAGATCGGTTAAGAACGATTTGTCCTTCTGTGATATATCCAGTCAGGTCAGGAATAGGATGGGTGATATCATCATCAGGCATTGTCAGTAAGATCAATTGGGTCACTGATCCCTTGTGCCCTTTAATTTTTCCTGCACGTTCAAATAAACTTGCCAAGTCAGAATACAGATATCCTGGATATCCACGCCGTGCGGGTAGTTCTTCCCGCGCGACGGATAATTCACGCAGAGCTTCACAATAATTAGTGATATCCGTCATAATTACAAGGACATGTAATCCACCACGATACGCTAAATATTCCGCGGCTGTTAGTGCCGCTCGCGGGGTAATGATTCTTTCAATTGTAGGGTCATCAGCATGATTCAAGAAAACAACTGTCCGTTCTAAAGCACCGCTCGATCGGAATTGTTCAATGAAATAAGAAGATTCGCGATGAGTTATCCCTATTGCAGCAAAAACAACTGCAAAAGGTTCATCTTTTTCGATATTTTCCCCAATGACTCTGGCCTGCGATGCTATTTGGGCAGCCAATTCATTACCGGGTAAACCGGAGCCCGAAAAAATTGGTAGTTTCTGCCCGCGCGCTAAAGAATTCAAACCATCAATCGCAGATATTCCGGTTTGGATGAACTCACTTGGTTCAATTCGCACCGCAGGATTTAATGGCATCCCATTAATATCTTCTCTGCGTTCAGGTATTATCGCCGGCCCCCCATCAATTGGTTCTCCTAAGCCATTCAATATTCTCCCCATCATTGAGTGAGACACATTCAATCGTATGACATCGCCAGAAAATCGAACCTTGGTTCTGGAAATATCAAGACCATCTGTGCTCAGGAATAATTGAATAACCGCTATATCCTTATCTACCTCAAGGACGCGTCCAACTCGAATATTTCCGGAAGGATCCACTATTTCCACCATTTCATCAAAAGCCACATTTGATACGCGCTCAACAAAAATAAGCGGTCCACGGATTTGCGTGACTGTGCGGTATTCTTTTGTAATCAACCGGGTAAATTCATTTTTTTCAGGCATTTATACTCTTAATTTTTTCATTCATTCTTGTGAATTCAGCATCAATTTCATTGATCATAAATTTAATTTTTTCAACTGCTGTGTTTAAAGGAAGTTCTTTCATGCGCGCAATCTTCTGGAGTACAATAGCATTTTCTAATTCTTCCAAACTAACTCCCATCTGCATTGCAACCTGTGAAGCGTCGTGAAAATGTAAAATCGCTTTCATCATCCAGTAAGACTTCTCGAGGGTACAAAATGAATCAATAGCTTTAATCGCGGACTGCTGCAGAAGATCCTCTCGCAAGATGCGGGCGGTTAAAAGAACTTCACGCTCCATATCGGATAGTGCATCCTGTCCTATCAGCTGGACAACCTGCAGCAATTCATGTTCACGCCCTAAAATAGATAAAGCGGATTTCATGATGTATGGAAAATCATCTTCAACGTGTTCACTATACCATTGTGATAGATCCACCAAAGAGAAACTCTTCGTCCAATTGATTGCCGGGAAGTGCCTTCGCCGTGAAAGTTCATAATCCAGTGCCCAAAATACGCCTGTTACGCGCATTGAACTTTGGGTTATTGGATCCGAAAAATCACCACCGGGCGGGGAGACGGCGCCAACTAATGATATAGAACCATCTCGTTTGATACTAGAAGGATTCAAAGGGTTCCCGCTTCCCAGACAGCTGACATGCCCAGCCCTTTCATAAAATTCGGCTATGCGGGAAGCCAAATACGCAGGATACCCCTCTTCACCGGGAATTTCTTCCAGACGGCTGGATACTTCACGAAGGGCTTCTCCCCACCTTGAAGTGGAATCTGCCAACATCAGCACATCATATCCCATATCACGATAATATTCTGCTATCGTGATCCCCATATAAATGCTTGCTTCTCTGGCAGCCACGGGCATATTTGAGGTATTCGCGATTAACACAGTACGATCAATCAAAGGAACACCGGAGGTCCGATCTTCGAGCTTTGGAAGTTCATTGAGCACTTCCGCCATCTCGTTTCCGCGTTCACCGCAACCCACATATACAACAATATCCACATCAGACCAGCGGGCAAGAGATTGCTGAATGACCGTTTTCCCAGTTCCAAACCCACCTGGAATGATAGAAGAACTGCCTTTTGGAAGAGGAAAGAAGAGATCAATGATCCTTTTGCCAGTCACCAGGGGTTCATTCAGGTCCAATCGCTGATTATATGGTCTTGGTATACGAACAGGCCAATTGTGAACCAGGAATATTTTTTCTATTTTACCATCAGGTGTTTCAATAAGCGCGACATGGTCTTTTATGGTCAACCCACCTGATTTTATTTCCTTGATCTTCCCGGATATCCCATTAGGAACCATCACACGATGTTCAATGCTCGCTGTTTCAGGAATTGTCCCAAGGATCGCCCCAGGATTTACTGAATCCCCAATTTTTAAAATTGGTGAAAACTCCCAAGGCTTATCTTTCGGCAGCGAGGATTCACTGATTCCACGTTTTAAAAATCCGCCTTCTTTGGCAGCTAAGGTAGTTAGTGGGCGCTGTAACCCATCAAATATCTGCCCCATCAGTCCTGGGCCAAGTTGAGCAACTAAAGGTTCTTCCGTGTTGTAAATAGGTTCTCCCATCCTCAACCCTGATGTCTCTTCGTAAACCTGGATGGTTACTTGTTTTGCATTTAATCGAATCACCTCACCGACTAATTTTTCATCACCGACTAAGACCATATCATGCAGACGAATATAATCTAAACCTGTTGCTCCAACAACGGGACCAGCTATTCGGTTGATTGCGCCAGTTTTATTGTTATTTTGTGACATTTCGTTCACCTTTGAACCTTATTTGCGCTCCAGTCGCGTGCCGTATCATCTCATAAATTCTTTTCCTTCTGGATGCTTCCGCACCAGAAACCGGACCATCCGGGATTGTTACAAGGAGCAAATCATCCGAATTATGTATTTGTTTAATCAAATCTTCACTTAAATTCGAAAATAGGCTGTCATCCAATGCAAGTAAAATTTCTTCTCTATTTGCCAACCAGGATGTGATTAAACGCTGCGCTGTATCAACATCATCTGCGCCAATTGCATTAATACCTGCCAGGCGGAATCCGTTTACTTCATCCGATTTTGTAACCACAACCAATTTTCTCATCCAATCCTCTCTATGTTCTCTTTTATATATTCAGGTTCAAATCCGGAATAGATACCTTTAGCAATCCAACGAATATTCCGAATTTCGCTTTTTTTCAATGCAACATACCCCATTGGTACTCCAATTCCAAACGGATTCAGCTTAGGAAGAAGCGCTAACCATTTAAGGGCATAAATGCGAATCTTATTTTCAAATTCACTCAATAAACCATTTTCCTCGAAACAGGATAGTGCTTCCAATAAATAATCACGATAATTAGAAGATGCCAGCCGGATGATTACATTTTTCACCGAGTTTTCTTTTGATAACTTCAAAATCAGGTTGCGCGGAAAATTTCCACTATCAATTATGTAATAATCAATTGGATGGCTTTCAATTTCTGGAGATGATGGTGCATTTATAAACCGAAGTAATATATTTAAATTGACAATATCCGCTTCAATTGCATTATATTTTCGTAGCAGCTCAGTGTTCTCATCCCGTTTAGAAAGGATCGAAGCAATCTTCTTGAAATACCAGATTTCCAAGGTTCTTTCTACTTCTGAGGAACAACATGATCTTTCTGAACTTTTTAATGCAAGCAATTCATCAGCAAAATCAAGTTTGTAAACAGCCATCCTATCTATTGCATCTGCGATATTTTTTGACTTAGCGATTCGAGACAAAAGCTGCTCTTGAACCGTACACAGCGGTGATAATGAATTTAATATGGTATCTACTCTTGCCCCATGCGATATACCCCTGACTATCGATTTAATATTTTGCAGATCTACCCGTAAAAAAATAACTTTAATCTTTTCCCAAAGATCTTTTTCATAAAACCGTTCTAAAGTAGAGCGAACCTCTTTTAATTCACGTTGGAGAGTTTCTGTAATGCACCCGTATCCATGTGCGTAAGTGAGGGAAATCTCAATTGAACTTTTATAATGGGTTTTAGATAATGAAGAAATCAGGCTGTCAATTTTTGTTAAATCAGCTAATGACTCCAATATTTGTATTGAGAATAATTGGGAAATTCTCGCTCGTAATCGAGTATTACCATAATAATACAAAGCCATTGTTCAGCTCGCTGATATTTTTTTCTCAAAAAAGATGGAAAGTTTCTGCTTGATTAACTGCAGTGAATGCTGAAATCGCGATTCAAACGTGTTTAATGTACTGACCAGGCCATCTTCAGATTCTGCAACGCACCCACCCTGACAAGAAATATCATACTTGGGTATTACTGGCTCATTCAATTCTTTGATAATATCCTTTGCGATCGCTTTATCTCGCTTATCAAAATGAAGTACCACTTTTTGTCCATCAAGCAAGGATGGTTTTAGGACGTTAACTGCATCCAATACTAGCATTTTAAGGATCTTTAAATATCTATCGTCATTTCTTACAGTTGACATCTTCTCTTCAGTTTTTTCAAGTACTTTTTCAATGAGCCTTTGACGTGCACCAGCATGCAATTGCAAAGCTTGCATTATTGCCTGCTGTTCAATCAGCGCACGCATTCGATTAAGGCGATTTTGCCCATCCGTAAGTATTCTATTTTTCTGTATATTTGCTTCAGCTTCAGCTTTTAAATGGATTTCACTAACCTTTTTTTTTGCCTCATTATTAATTTCACTGATTTGCTGTTGGCCCGCTTTAGAAATGCCATCAATGATGGCTTTTGTTTCGATACTCATTGACCCATCAGCATAATTGCCGCAACAGCAAAGCCCAAAATAACAAGGGTTTCTGGAATCGCGACTAAAATAATGATCGATCCGACAAGCTCTGGTTTTTCAGCCATCGCGCCAACTCCGGCAGACCCAATTGCTCGTTGTGCCAGAGATGTTGCGATCGCTGTTACTCCAATTGAAAAAGCTGCTGCAACCGCTATAATAGCATTTTCCATGATTTTCTCCTTTATTAATTTCTATAATTCTACTTTTGTGGAAACACGTTTTTTAAAAGGTTGAAAAGGGGAATGTCCACCTTTATAGAACCTTTGGAAGAATTCAACATATTGAAGTCTTAATGCTTGGATAGTAGGGCTAATAACAGCCATTACGATATTCAGTGCATGAATGAGGACCGCAATCAGCACTCCTCCAACAACTGAAGGAATCATTCCACCGAGTTCGTTGGCTACTTTTGCTAAATATACTGAAGCAAGACCAAGCGCCGCAATTCTGAGATAGGAGAAGATACTTCCTATTAAACCCACAAACTCTATCGGTCCTAAAAAGATCCCGGATTTCCCCATGGAAACAGCAAGTGTAATTAATCCTATTGCAAGCACGCCCCAGCCTAATATTGTAAAACCGCCCGGTAAATAGCTGGTAAGGGAACCAACGAGAAATAATATACCAAGTATCCCCACAAAAAATCCTATTCGTTCCAGCAATTTGTTTTGTGCTTTATGGATCCACGCGTTCCATGCGCCAATCAGTAAGCCAAACATGATATGTGCAACTCCAACTGCAATCGCCATTATGAGTAATGTGAACATACTTTCAGGTTCAGATCTACTTAACCATAAAGGCATAGTACCCAGCTTTTCACCTAACGTACCAAAATATTCCCCAAATAGAACCCCAAATACGATCGTCCAAATCGATCCAATACGTAAAAATTTCATAATGTCTGCAAGGAGACCTATTTTTACTTTCTTTCCAAGCAGTAATGCAGCAATCAGGATAACAATCCCATACCCCACATCACCAACCATCATTCCAAAAAAGATGGGCATAAATACAGCAATCAGCTCACTGGGATCAATATCACCATAACTTGGTATGGCGCGCATCTTTACAAAATGCTCATAAGGTTCAATTGCTTTAGGATTTATTGTTTTAACAGGTATGCGGCTTTGCAGTTCTTTAGGAACATCAATTTCATTAAGAGATACTTCTTTAGAAAATTCTTTTTTTAAGATATCTTCAAGGGTTTTGAGATCAGCTTTCGGAATCCACCCAAAAATCGTGAAAGTAAATTCTGTTTCTCCAATTTTTAAGTATGCTTCGTTTTCATCAAGTTTATCTTTACAGATCAGCTGCCATATTTTTAATAAAGGCATCCACTTAGCTGCCATTCGCTGCATACTTTCATCAATTTTATCTAATTCTTCGTGGTTCAATTCCACTTTCTTTTTAATATGCTGAAGGGCCTCGCCAGTTGAAAGATATGTATATTCTTCAGGAAGAGTAAGTTGAGTTACTTTCTCGTTTTTCATAAATCCTTCAACCTGAGAAACAAGCTCTAAGGGAAAAATTCCGATGATGGCATTTGTCTCTTCCCCTACTTTTGCTGAAATCATTTCGAATTTCCCGTGCGTGAGCAGTTTTAATTGATTTGCAAGAAGAGTCATAGCTCTGGCTTGAGATGAATGTATAAGTGCCCGTATCGTTGCGTTTCCGGATTTCTTTGAAGATTCTGGTAGAAAAGGGGAGATGATATTCAACATCTCAATATATTTAGAGTGAGATATTAATTCATCCTGAAGAGTTTTTTTCCTGGCATTATAGTACTGCACCTGCGCAGTTATATCCGCAACATTATTTTTAATACTATAGAATGTGAAATCATCAGCCCTGGCATCGGTATTATTCGTCTCTTTATGATAGACAGAAAAAGTTTCAAAAAGCCCATTAATATTGGCAATTAGAAGATTAATTTCCTCCCGCTCTTCTTGCATCCCCACCGTTGGAGTAAATGGTTGAATTACAACATCCGGTATTTCCCGAATGTCATCAATTTGAAGATACCCGGATGTATGCAGCAAGGGAATAATCCGTTCAAGGTATTTTTTAAGTCCAATAATTTCAACCCGAGACATTTTAACAATCATTCTTTATCACTTTCAAATTCACCCAGAATGATGTTCTCTATCCGCTGAACCGCTTCTCCAATGAAATTTTTTCCGGTTTTCTCGAATTCGTCGCTTTCGACTTTTGCCTGGTCAATCTTTTTTTGTGCGTCTTTTTTTACCTCTGCAGTACCTTTCGCCAGCAGTTTTTCCCGATCCTTTCTTGCTTGTTCTATGATCTTGGTTTTTAAGGATGCGGCATCTTCTTGTGCCGCTTTAATGCGTTTATCAGCCTGTTCATTGGCTGCTGAAATCTTTTCTGTAGTCTCAATTTCGGCCTGCAGGATTTTTTCTAACGATTGCTGAGGCGACTCATCTTTTTTATTACTATCTGTTTTCGATTCTACCATTTTTTACAAACCAACTTAATCATTAAAGACTGTTTATGTTAATCCCCTTGAATAA
>CAYLHI010000043.1:0-15749 GCA_964383575.1 uncultured Pelolinea sp. | reverse complement strand
CCTCGTTCGACTTGCATGTATTAAGCACGCCGCCAGCGTTCATCCTGAGCCAGGATCAAACTCTCCGCAAAAACAAACACCATATTTGGTGTTGATTACGAAAATTAACTCAATAGAACTTAAAGGTACACTTCCTTTCACTCTTCAGTTGTTAAGGTTCAGTCTCTTATTTGAGAGGCAGATTCTACCATAACCCTTTTTTCTGTCAAGGGCTTATGAACAAAAGACCGATGTTTTCCCTTTCGTTACTGGCAAACATCGGTTCAACTTGCTTGCTATGGCCTCTCGGGCTCACCTCGATTATTCAGTTGTAAATGATTTGCTGGTTTGCAAATTCTGTGAGGTAACTAAGTAACTATATTTTAAAGCCAGCTCCTTCTCATGTCAAGGTCAAACATATGAAAAAATCTGGGTTTTGGTGCTTTTTCATAATATTTTAAGGTTGAAAACACGTTAATCCGCGATTTTTCTCATTTCAACCAAAATGTTATAATTTTTTATCATGGATAATGGTAATTCACAATCGCGAAATCAGGCAGTAGATTTACTCCTCCAAGCACTGACCGCACTGGTTATAGGAATTCTTATCTTTCTCTTTCTTTTACTTTCCAGCATTACTATTTTCCAGTTGGCATATAGCGGGAGAATATTTCCGGGAGTTTATACCCACGATATTTGTGTGGGAGGATTAACAGTAGACAAAGCCGCAGATCATTTAACGAGGTACTATCAATTTTCCAATTCTGGCTATCTCACCCTGAAATATCTAAATGAAAGCATTTCCGTGGAACCGGGGCAATTAGGTATCCGGCTGGATGCAGTCTCTACTGCGGAAGAAGCATATCAATTCGGCCGCAGTTTCCCTTTAAGAAAATGGGTATGGCAGCAGGCGCTAATTTTTGCTCCGCACATCGAAATTGCCCCTGTGCTTATTTTTAATGAACAGACTGCTGTGGACCTATTACAGCAAATTGGCAGCGAAAGGAATCAACCATTAGTTGAAGCTGGTCTTGAATTGGATGGCACGCGAGTCGCCTCCACGCCCGGCCAAATCGGTCAGATTCTAGATATAAACGTGTCCCTAGTTGCTATTCACGAACGTTTAATGAAATCTAATCCGGGAATAATTGACCTTCAGGTAGAACAGCAATATCCCTCGATGATAGATGCTACCGAATTCATACCGTTTGCCCAGGATATCCTGAATCAACCGTTCGTTATAGAAACACCTGAGGATAAGGGTCTTATAAAAAGAATGTGGACCATAACTCCCGAAAATTTAGCACCAATGCTTATGTTTAAGGTCAGCGGTGAAGGAACTTCTGCTATTATTCCACAATTCAGAGAGGAGTACCTGTTAAATTTACTCTTATCCACATCGGAACAAGTGGATTCTTTTCCCGAAAATCCCCGCTTTATTTTTAATGATGACACTCACGAACTGGATTTGCTCTCTGAAGGAAAGAACGGACGTACATTGGATGTGGAAGCGAGCATGGAAGTGATCCAAAATATGTTAGCCAACGGCGATCATAGAGCGGTCTTATCTATTGTTTACCACTCGCCTGAGCTGGGTGATTCTTCCTCTGCGCAGGAGCTTGGAATTACGGAATTGGTGCATCAGGAAAGTTCCTATTTTTATGGATCCGATCAGGCGCGCACCCATAATATTGAAACTGCTGCTATTCAGTTCCATGGATTGTTGATCTCACCAGGAGAAACTTTTTCCATGGCGAACGCCATGGGAGAGATCAGCCTTGACAACGGCTATTCTGAGGCACTGATCATTTACAACGGCAAAACTATCGAAGGAGTTGGTGGCGGGGTCTGCCAGGTTAGCACCACTCTGTTCCGGACCGCATTCTTTTCTGGCTTTCCAATTGTGGAACGGCATCCGCACGAATACCGTGTTTCATATTATGAAAAAGTATCCGGTAATAAAAGGGATGTAAATTTAGCGGGGTTGGATGCAACCGTGTATGTCCCCTTAGTGGATATTAAATTCAAAAACGATTCACCCTATTGGTTATTGATGGAAACGTATGTCAACCGATCGGCAAGCAGGTTAACATGGAAATTCTATTCCACGTATGATGGACGAACAATGAAATGGGCCACGACCGGGTTAATAAACACCATTGAACCGAAAAAACCATTCTATCAGCTTAATACGAACCTTGAGGCTGGAGAGATAAAACAAATTGATTGGGAAGCAGAGGGGGCAGATGTGACTGTTTCTCGGTCCGTATCCAGGGATGGTAAAATCCTCTTTGAGGATACTTTTTTCACCCGCTATGAACCCTGGCGTGCTGTGTACGAATATGGGCCTGGTACAGATGGTATCCCCACACAGAACGAGGATTAATTCCAAAGTTTATATAGAAGTACACAGATGGTAAAATTTCCAATGGATATTTAAAGAAAAAGGAGTTCAAATGGTCAGTAAAGACCTGTTAGACATTTTACGATGCCCTGCGTGTGTGCGCGAAAAAGAGGGACTGTTAAAATTATACAAAGACACCTGGCTTATCTGTCAGGACTGCGGTCGAAAATATCCAATTGTCGAGGATATTCCTGTTATGCTAATCGACGAAGGGGATAAATGGAAGAAAACAGAGAATAAAGACCTACCTATTCCTGCACCAAGACCGCAATAACATTACCAAACAACAAATATTTGGTCTGAAACTTGCATTAACATATATTATTACTTTTTTAAGAGTGTGCAAAGAAACATATGAAAATTTTCAAAAAATTTACGCAAAAGATTCGAAATATGGATAAACTCACCAAAGTGGTCATGATTGTGTTCATTGTTCTTGCAATCACAACAAGCATAGTCACTTTTGTATTCATCAAGAATTTAACTGCAGGAATGACAATTCTTGATCTTCCGGGAGTTCCAATCTTAGATGCAATCATCGGCCAGGATTCAAGTGGTATATCGCAACCCGCATCCGGTCCTGGAATTGCAACCCCGGAACCATGGGACGGGAAAAGCCGTGTGACTATCCTTATTTTAGGTTTGGATTACACCAACTACGACAACTGGCGCGCTGGGGAAACACATCACAGCGACACGATGATCCTGCTCAGCGTGGACCCGATTACTAACACAGCTTCTATGCTGTCCATCCCGAGGGATCTCTGGGTAAATATTCCCGGATTTGATTACGGCCGCATTAACGAGGCCTATTTCAATGGAGACGCGTATAATCTTCCCGGAGGCGGTCCTGAACTTGCCCGCCAAACCGTTGAACAATTCATCGGTATACCGGTTCATTATTATGCTGTCATAGGTTTCGATGCATTCATAGAGTTCATTGATGAAATTGGCGGCGTGAAAGTTACTCCCGATCAACATATCAAAATTGAGACATTCGGACGCGGACAGGAGGAAATCCTCGAACCTGGTAAAACGTACACACTAGATGGCGCTCTTGCACTTGCCTACGCGCGCGAACGGCATACTGAGGGCGGTGATGTTGACCGCGCCCGCCGGCAGCAGGAAGTGATTTTGTCTATTAAACAGCGTATTCTTCAATACCAGAACCTCCCCGACCTGATCGCAAAAGCACCCGCGCTTTACCAGGATTTATCCGCTGGCATCAGCACCAACCTGGATTTGCAGAAAGCTATCCAATTGGGCCTGTTAGCTCTTCAATTGGATACCAGTAGTATTAAAAAAGGCATTATCAATTATGATATGGTAATTCCGACTACGTCACCAAATGGTGAGCAGATTTTAAAGCCGATTCCCGATAAGATTCGAATCCTTCGGGACGAACTTTTTGCCAACAGCGGCTCTGGCGCGCCAATTGCTGTACCAGCAGAAAATTCGACCCTTGTAAGAGATGAGGCGGCCACAGTTGTCATCTGGGATGGCAGCAATCAAGGCGGATTGGGGGATCGAACTTTAGCTTACCTTCAAAGCCAGGGCATTAATATTCTCCAGGTTGCGGATGCTGGTGAATACTATCCAGCCACGAAAATTGAGATCTTCAATGGCAAGCCGTATACTGTCGCCTTTTTAGCCCAAACCATGGGCGTTGCTTCTGCTAATATCTGGAATACATATGACCCGAGCGCAGGAGTAGATATCCGCATTACTTTAGGTGGGGATTGGGCAGCCAACAACCAGCTGCCATAAATAACATTATTGCAAAAATGTAAAAGGTGGCTTTCGCCACCTTTTTTATTTCATCATTGGTATTTTAATCCCATGCTTTTTTGCAGTATCAACCGCAAGCTGGTAACCCGCATCAACATGCCGCATGATACCGGTTCCCGGGTCATTGTTCAGGACGCGTTCCAACCTCACTGCAGCTTCTGGTGTGCCGTCTGCGACAATTACCATTCCTGCATGCTGGCTGAATCCAATACCGACACCACCGCCGTGGTGGAATGAAACCCAAGTAGCGCCACTTACCGCATTCAGAAGCGCATTTAAGATCGGCCAATCGCTTACAGCATCCGTTCCATCTTTCATTCCTTCAGTCTCTCTATTTGGTGAAGCAACCGATCCCGAGTCTAAATGGTCTCTGCCGATCACAATGGGCGCTTTCAATTCCCCGCTTGCAACCATTTGATTGAATTTCAACCCTGCTTTTACTCGCTCCCCATACCCCAACCAGCATATCCGGGACGGAAGCCCCTGGAATGGAACCTGTTCTTTAGCCATTCGCAGCCATCGGTGAAGGTGTTCATTATCCGGGAAGAGATCCATGATCGCCCGGTCAGTCTTATAAATATCTTCTTTTTCACCAGATAAAGCAACCCACCTGAAAGGCCCTTTTCCTTCACAGAATAATGGGCGAATATATGCCGGGACAAATCCTGGAAAATCAAAGGCATTCTTCAATCCATTGTCAAACGCCCGTTGCCTGATGTTATTTCCATAGTCAAACACTTCCGCACCCCGCTTCTGGAATTCAAGCATTGCAGCCACATGGCTCGTCATTGTCTCAGTTGATAAACGGGTATATTCCTTTGTATCCTCTTTACGCAGTTTCTCTGCTGCTGCAAGGCTTAAACCATTCGGAACGTACATCAGAAAATCATGTGCAGGGGTTTGGTCTGTCACCACATCAGGAATGATATTACTTTCTAATAGAGCAGGGAAAATATCTGCCGCATTCCCGATCACGCCGACAGAAAGCGGAAGCTCTTTCTCTTTTGCGTCAAGAACTAAGCTTAATCCTTCTTCCAAGTCATCAACAACAGTATCCAGATATCCGATATCTTTTTGCAGTTGTGCATGTTCCGGGTCAACTTCCACGATCAAACCCGCCCCTTCATTCATTGTAATTGCTAATGGCTGTGCACCGCCCATCGCACCTAAACCTGCCGTTAAAACAAATTTTCCTTTTAAAGTATTCCAACCTCGCAATTTTGCCAGCGATGCCAGTGTTTCATACGTACCCTGCAAAATACCCTGAGTACCAATATAGATCCAGGACCCCGCTGTCATCTGCCCAAACATCATCAATCCTTTTGCGACTAATGAGTCGAAATGCTCTTGCGTTGCCCAATGCGGAACCAGGTTGGAATTCGCGATTAGAACTCGCGGCGCATCTACATGTGTCCGAAATACGCCAACCGGCTTACCAGATTGAACCAATAATGTCTCGTCATTTTCCAGGTCCTTCAAGGTTTCAATGATTGCTTCATAACAATCCCAATTTCTCGCCGCCTGTCCACGCCCACCGTAAACGACCAGATCTTCCGGGCGCTGTGCAACCTCGGGATCAAGATTATTCTGGATCATCCGGAAAGGAGCTTCCGTCAGCCAAGATTTACATGTTAATTTTGAACCGCGGGGAGCTCGCACTTCATGTGCTTTTGCCATATTGACCTCCTAATATTTTCCCAACAAGATTATTTATTTCTTATTGTACACAAATTAATATCTTTCTTACGCAAAATAATTATATTTGGCATATAATCATAAACTAATGTAATATGATTTCGTTCTAATTCGTATTATTTGAGGTTTCAAGTATGCCAGTCTATGTATATCATTGCGATCATTGTGGATTCCAGTTCGAACAGCAACAAAAATTTTCCGATAATCCGCTCAAAAAATGCCCGGAGTGCGGAAAGAATTCGCTACATAAAGTGTACACGCCTGTTGGTATCATATATAAAGGATCTGGATTCTATTCAACAGACCATCGCTCCAGCTCTAGGGCAGTTTCCCCAAGCAAGCCAAAGGTAGAAACTAAGAAAGAAGAAAAGAAAAGTGAGCCGGAAAAAACCGCCGCAAGCAGTGAAAAAAGCTCGACAAGCTTAAAATCTGATTGACCAGATCTTTCTTAGATTTATTCTTGCATTCTTCCTAAAATAGGTTTTTTCAATTAAATGGACGCGATTAATCACCATATTCTTCCGCCATTAGAAAACAACATGATAGAATTTTCATTATGAAGCGCTGGCATTTTTGGGTTGGATTGCTGATCAGCATCCTTTTCTTATTTCTTGCGCTGCGCGGATTACAAATAACAGATGTATGGGAGGGAATTAAATCCGCAGATTTTATCTGGTTATTTCCCGGCATCATTATCTATTTCTTCGCAGTCTGGATGCGTGCCTTACGCTGGCATTTATTCCTGCGCCCAATAAAAACGATCCCGACAAATAAAGTATTTCCGATTGTAACCATCGGCTATATGGGGAATAATATTTACCCCGCTCGGGCTGGCGAGATATTACGTGCAGTTGTCCTCAAACACCAGTACAAAGTGCCCGTATCCGCTTCTTTAGCTACTATCGTTATTGAACGGGTTATTGATGGTGTGGTCATGCTTGGGTTCATAATCCTGAACTTATCAGAGATCACCACTTTACCCGGCGCGGGAGAGTTCGTAAAAATGATTCGCACTGTAACAATTTGGGGTTCTGTTATCTTTATTAGCGTATTAATTATCTTTCTGTTAGCGGCGATCTTTCCTGAAAGAACCCAAAAATTTCTTTTCCTGATGATTGGTAAAGCAATTCCAAATAAATGGCGGGGAAAAGCTCAATCAATCTCTCAAAGGTTCATCACAGGATTGCGCTCTCTATCTTCACCAATTGATGTATTAATTATTTTTTTCGTGTCAATTATTATTTGGCTTCTGGAGACAGGTTTTTACTGGTTCATAATGCGCGCGTTCCCGTTCAGGGTTAGTTTTTTAACTTTAATGCTGATGAACGGTGTCTTAAATCTCTTCACTATAATTCCTTCCTCCCCTGGTTATATTGGAACTTTTGATGCCCCTGGTATCGCAATGTTGACCGCATTTGGAGTGAATCCAGAAATTTCCGCGAGCTTCACACTCCTTCTACACGCCGCCTTATGGCTGCCAATCACTATTGTTGGTAGTTTATTTTTCGGTAAAGCTGGATTGGATTGGGGAAAAGAAATAGATCAGGCTAATATGGAAAGCAGATCATGAAAATCGCAATAATAGGAGCAGGTGTTGGCGGTTTAACCGCTGCTTTTGATTTATATAAAAAGAGGCATGAAGTGACTGTGTTTGAACAGGAAAGCCAACCGGGAGGTTTAGCCGCAGGCTTTAAAGAAAAAGGTTGGAATTGGTCTTTAGAAAAGTATTACCACCACTGGTTTAAAACAGATAAGGCGATTCTTTCATTGATTGATGAGCTTGGGTTATCTGAACATATACAATTTTACAGACCTAAGACAGTTGTTTACCATCAGGGCGATTTTTACCCACTTGATTCACCTATCGCTGCTCTTAAATTCCCCGGCTTTTCTCTGATCGATAAGGTCCGTTTTGGATTCATTACCATATACCTAAGATATTTCTCGGGGTGGAAACCTCTCGAAAGATATACAGCGTGTGAATGGATAAAACGCTTTTATGGAGAGAATCTCTATAATGTGTTTTTCAAGCCCATGTTGACTGGTAAATTCAGCGATTACTACCAAGAAGTCAATATGGCCTGGTTTTGGGCACGCTTCAAAGCCCGTTCAGCAAAGTTGGGTACCTTCAAGGGCGGCTTCCAGGCGTTTCTGGACCAGTTCGCTGAAATATTATCAGATAAGGGAATTCGGTTTTCCTTTAACACAAATATCTCAGAGATTAAATCGCTAAAGAATGGGAAAGTAGAAATATCCATTAAAGACAATAAGACCATCTTTGACCAGGTGTTGGCAACAATCCCTCCCAAGATCTTATCCAGCATCACCCCGCAGCTTAAAGGAGATTATGCAAATAAGATCAATGCACAAAAAAGTATTGGTGCTATTGCTGTCATTCTGTCTTTAAAAAAGCAACTTTCTGAAGAGGGTTATTACTGGTTCAACCTACCAAAATCAGATGGCTTCCCTTTCCTTGCGTTAGTGGAACACACAAATTATGTCTCTTCTGATCATTTCAATGGAGAGCATCTGATCTATTGTGGAGATTATTTAGACCGCTCCCATAAATATTTCACGATGAAGAATGAAGAGTTAATCGATTATTTCATTCCGAGTTTAAAAAAGATCAACTCATCATTCACAAGGGAATGGATAAATAAAAGCTGGGTATTCAAAGCCCCATATGCGCAGCCAATCCCCCGCATCAATCACTCACACAACCTGCTACAAATAAGAACACCTCTTTCTGGGTTATACTTAACAAGCATGAGCCAGGTATATCCCTGGGATCGTGGGACAAACTACGCGGTTTCTCTCGCCCACCAAGCGGTACAAGAAATGATTACATCCAAATCATATTCTTAATCCATTTATTTGGGTAGGTTTTTACTCTTCTAAATTTTTTTATATTTTTATTTTTTTAATAACTCCAATTACGATCCGGGAAGTTTAATCTAAACTCATTGATAGAAACCATATATAGGGGATAAGCGCACTTCTATCGCCAATACTATCCAAGAACTTGCGTTCTACTCAGTGAATAATTCCACGTGTTAATACACATGATTCTTTAAGGTATTAAACCTTAAATATATTGATTCTTTTATGTTTCCGTAGGGTAAAAGTCTTGTTAATTTTAAGGAATTTTGCTAAAATTTTCTCAATCCAATTAATGGGGCAAGCCCAACAAAAAAATTTGAGGGGCGTTCCCAAAAACAATATACGATTATCAACTGAATACAAATTATCCCACTTTTCAATCAAAGTGGGCATTATTAAATACATCATAGCACCGGGAATATATAAGGAAGGGAGTACAGCAGAAAATGGACGCAGGGCAAGCTTGGCAAGCAACACTAGGTCAGCTTCAAATGGAAATGCCCAAAGCTACTTTTGATACATGGGTAAAAGGCACTGAGCTAATTAAACATCAGGAAAATATTTTTACCATTGGTGCACAAAATGCCTATGCGAGAGATTGGTTGGAAAATCGCCTGACGACAACAGCCGAGAAAATGCTAACTGGCATCATGGACGCCCCTCAAGCCATTTCATTTATCATCCAATCTGTTGATGAGTCCCTTCCTGAAAAAAAAACCAAAAATACCTCTTTAAGTTTTTCCCCAAAGCAAACAAAAACATCTGGTATGCGGTTTAATTCCCGCTATACATTTGAAAATTTCGTAGTTGGACCCAATAACCGCTTACCTCATGCAGCAAGCCAGGCAGTCGCGGAAAGCCCGGCACATGCCTACAACCCCCTATTTCTGTATGGCGGCGTGGGACTGGGAAAAACTCACCTTCTGCAGGCAATTGGTAATGAAGTTGCAAAGCGTGATCTGCATGTGTTGTATGTTTCCTCAGAAGAGTTCACAAATGACCTGATTAATGCCATCCGCCGGCATGATACCGTCAGCTTTCGTGAACGATATCGCAGCATTGATATACTTCTCATTGATGATATTCAATTCATTGCGGGTAAAGAATCCACCCAGGAAGAATTCTTTCACACCTTCAACACTCTTCATGGGCAGAATAAACAAATAGTAATTTCCTCTGACCGATCTCCCAAGTCTCTTGTTACTCTGGAAGAGAGGCTTCGCTCCAGGTTTGAATGGGGGCTTATCGTTGACATTCAACCACCCGAATTGGAAACACGCATTGCGATCTTGCGAACAAAAGCGGAACGCGCTGGCAGAAATGTCCCTGATGAGATTCTGGAGAATATTGCCCATCAGATACAATCGAATATTCGCGAGCTTGAAGGGGCACTCACTCGTGTTTTGGCTTATTCAGACCTGAGTGGAAAACCGCTAACAATGGAGCTGACCAGAATTGCTCTGACTGATTTTCTGCCTGCACCAAGTTCTGTTGAACCGGATCGGATACTTAAAATAGTCGCTGATGCTTTCAACCTCACGCAGGAAGAGCTCCTCAGCCGCAATCGTTCAAAGAAAATCGCGCTTCCCAGACAAATCGCTATGTACCTCCTGCGAGATATGGTAAATATTTCTTTTCCCCAGATCGGGAAAACAATGGGCGGACGCGACCACACTACAGTCCTATATGCATGTGAGAAGGTTGCTGACCTGATCGAGCGGGACGATCTTTTCAGAAGACAAGTATTCCAAATTCGAGATCAGCTATATAAACAAACTGCCTACGTTTAGATATTATTAACATATCTTTTACAATCTAATAATTGTTAGGAAAAACCTTATGGTACAATCATCTCGGTAAATTAAGCGAGACTACCAATTGAATGATTGTTATAGGAACCAAACTTGTAATTAAATATTCAACACCCTGGTCAGAATTACTTACCAGGGTATTTTTTATACAAAACTATTTGTGATCATAAGATCACTATTTATTAAAGGAAAAAATGAAAAACACAAATTTAAAAATAATACCCCTTGGCGGCCTTGGGGAAATTGGCCGTAACATGATGCTGTATGAGTATGAAGATTCAATAATTATTGTTGACTGCGGAATCATGTTCCCTAATAACGATATGCTGGGCATTGATTACATCATCCCTGACTTCCATTATCTTCGCAGCCGCAAAGAAAAGGTCCGCGGGATCATCTTCACCCACGGTCATGAAGATCATATTGGGGCTGTCCACTATTTACTTAAAGAAGTGCAAGCACCTATTTATGGAACACCTTTAACTCTTGGTTTAGTGAAGGTGAAATTATCCAGACGCGGTATGCTGGATACAGCATCTTTAAAAACCATTAAAGCCGGGGAGAGCATCAAACTTGGACCATTTAAAATCGACTTTTTCCATGTATGTCACTCTATACCCGATTCTGTTGGATTAGGGATTGAAACTCCAGAAGGGTTAATCGTTCAATCCGGTGATTATAAATTTGATCACACTCCTGTGGATAATTGGCCAACTGACTACTCAAAATTAGTGGAGTTTTCCAGGAAAGGTGTGTTGGCACTTATTGCCGACTCAACGAACGCAACTCGCTCCGGCTGGACTCCTTCAGAAATGATGGTTAGCGAGGCATTTGATGACGTGTTTAAAAAAGCGAAGAACCGAATCATCATTGCCAGCTTTGCCTCACTTATTTCACGCGTACAGCAAGCCGTGAATGCTGCTATTGACCATAACCGTAAGATCGCTTTTGTCGGTACGAGCATGGTTGAAAACGTGAAAATGGCACAGAAGCTTGGTGGTTATTTAGATATTCCCAAAGGCACTCAGGTCAGCATTGATACTGCCCTTAAGCTAACAGATCATGAGGTGGTTATCATGTGCACTGGATCACAGGGTGAACCCACTTCAATATTAGGCCGGTTGGCTCGCGGTACGCAACGCCAATTTGACATAAAGAAAGGTGATACAGTTGTCCTATCCTCAAAAACGATCCCCGGAAATGAAGAGGCTGTCTTCTCTACTATAAATGATCTTTTCCGGCGCGGTGCCAACGTAATCTACGAAGAAGTCGCTCCGGTTCATGTTTCCGGGCATGGCAGTCAGGAAGATTTGAAACTATTAATCCACCTGACAAAACCAAAATATTTCATTCCGGCTTATGGTGAAATGCGCCACCTAAAGCAGGCATCAATCCTAGCACAACAGACAGGAATTCCTGAAAAACGTGTCTTCGTCGTTGAAGATGGGAAGATCATCAATGTCAAAGGTGGAAAGATTAAAATTAACGGAAATGTATCAGCAAATACCATATTTGTTGATGGTTCAGGAGTTGGTGATCTGGGTCCGGATGAAATACGTGACCGTACCCTGTTGTCAAAGGACGGTATTGTTTTAGTCCATATAAACTTAAATAACCAAAAAGTTCTACATGGGAAGCCGGAAATTGCTAGCCGCGGTTTTGCCTCTTCACAGGAAGCTGATGAGATACTTCGCCGGCTTGAAAAACCGGTGATGGATTCAATCAAGAACTCAAATGGGAATATGGAAAGAAATATCATCCGGACTGTAAAGAGCTACTTATATAAGGAAACCCGCCGAAAACCAACTGTTCTTGTAACAATCAGCAGGATATAAGCTAGCACTCTTTTATGAATTAATCCTGCCAGCCATGTGCCCCACGCAGCGGCACAAAAACAACTGGCAGGATCTGCTCTTTCTTAATTCGCTTTTTTTCTTTTATCCAAACTTCCAGCATCTGCCGCCAGCGGCCGCCAACAGGGCTTACAATGCGACCATTGACTTTTAATTGTTTTAAAATTGCTTCTGGAATTTCAGGGGCGGCAGCGGTGATTAGAATGCGGTCATACGGTGCAGCATCTGGCCAACCTAAAGAACCATCCCCCACATGTAAATATATGTTGCCCATCCGCAAGGGTCGTAAATTCTGTTCTGCCAGATCTGAAAGCTTTGAGATCCGTTCAACGGAATGTACTTCTTTTGCCAAATTCGCGAGAATAGCAGTCTGGTAACCTGACCCTGTCCCAATTTCCAGCACCTTCTCATTGCATATGAGGTTTAAGCTGCTCGTCATCAACGCCACAATATATGGTTGAGAGATTGTCTGCCCATTTCCTATGGGGAGCGGATGATCAGCATAGGCATCATATTGATATTCTTCAGGAACAAATAAATGTCTCGGTATCGTTCGAAACGCCTGCAGGACACGCTCATTAATGATTCCCCTGCGTTCGATCTGTGATTTGACCATCTCCAATCGCGCTTTTAAAAAAAATTGTGAATCAACCATATTTTATATTATACAAAATCATGAGGTCAGTTATTCATTCCTTTTTTCAGGTCATCCGAAATATTTCGGTCCACCTTCCCCATTGGGTAATCCCGCAGGGTATCGATATCCACCCATTCAATTTTATCTGCTTCAAGAGCTTTTGGATCCCCATCCACTATTTCAATGAAATATGGATATACGGTAACAGTAAAATGAGTATAGGCATGCTTATAAACGCCAAATGAGTTTTCAAGATTGACTGCAATTCCCAATTCCTCTTTTAGCTCCCGTTTCAGCGCACCGGGATGATCTTCACCATGTTCAATCTTCCCGCCCGGGAACTCCCACATTCCGCCCAACAATCCGTTCTCAGGTCGTTTGTCAATCAACACTTTATTATTGTTATAAATGATTCCGGCAACAACATTAAAGTGTGGTTTTGATGATCGTTCTTTTACAACTGGCAGTTCCTTTTGAGTGCTTCTGGAAAATGCTAAACACTCATTTTGAATCGGGCATTGTTTACAATTTGGGTTAATTGATAAACATATCACGGATCCCAAATCCATTACTGCTTGGTTAAAATCACCTGCACCTCCATGTGGAAGCAGATCCCCTAAAAATTCTTTTAGGATATTCTTATTGGTCGTTTTGCTTACAATGCCATGGAAATCAAAGAGGCGGGATACCACACGAACCCCATTTGCATCCAGGGCTGGCTCATTCAATCCGAAAGCTATTGATGCTATTGCTCCAGCGATATAATCCCCAATGCCTGGCAGTTTTTTCAACTCATCCGGTTTGCAAGGAATAGCGCCATCAAAACGGTGAAGAATGATTTCTGCAGCCTTTTTAATATTCCTCGCTCGGCTGTAGTATCCCAAACCCTCCCATACTTTTAGAACATCGTCTTCAGATGCATGGACCACACTTTTAATATCTGGAAATCGGTTTATCCAGCTCTGAAAATAAGGGATGACTGTCTCTACCTGCGTTTGCTGCAGCATAACTTCCGAAACCCATATTAGATATGGGTTCTGCACCCCTCTCCACGGAAATTTTCGGGCATTTGATTGATACCATCCAAACAACTTCTTTTGGATACTTTTTTTAGTAGAGATGTCCATAAAAAATAAATTGATTAGATGAAATTAAAACTGAAAACCACCACTCGCGGGAACGATCTTTTGTTGGTAGTCAGTCACAAATTTCAGGAGTTTGTTTACGAGTAGTATCCATTCCTCAGAACGGATAATTTCTATTACTCTTTGAATAGTCGGAAGGTTTGCGCCAACTAAAATCTGCGGTTGATCTCCATAAACCGTTACCCATGCATCACTTAATTTGAATCCTAATTTTTGCACTTCCGGTAAGAACTCCCGGACAACAAATTCAAAGTATTCCTGTTCATACTCTGGATTAATATCCCAGGTCATAATTATTTTTGCCGACAAGAAATCACCTTCTAATGTGGATAATCCAGCACAATGATCTGGGTCTCTTCTGGTAGTGATTCATATTTCGATACTTTCAGGGTGGGTAATGTTCCCACAGTAGAAAGACCCATTACCTTTAGAAATTTTCCAATTGGATCTAGATTGACCTTGGAAGCAGGTGTCGCGTAATGCATGGGGACCACAATATTTGGTTCAAAAAGGCTGATCACCTCTGATGCTTTTGCAGCATTCAGCCCACCGCTTCCACCTACAGGGACAAGAGCCACATGAACCGGTCCTAATGACTCAACTTCCGATTGAGTTGGCACCTGAATCATATCTCCCAGATGAACAATTGTTATTCCAAAATAATTAATAAGATACAGTGTGTTAATAGGATTTTCTTGGCCATTTTTCTTTCGCTTTTCTGTACGCAATCCGGTAATAAATACACCGCCGATTTCATATTCGCCCGGCCCAGTGATTATATAAGGATCCCCTTTTACTGCTTTTAGATTCTTATGCCTGGATGATTCATGGCTAATAGTCACAATATCTGCTTTCAACTTCAGCGGTTCATACCCCACCTCTTTATGATTGTATGGATCGCACACAACCGAGGTCATTCTTCGCTCACTAATTCGAAAACAGGAATGCCCATACCAAGTTATTTCCATTAAACCTCCAAGTATTGTGGTTGATTATACAATAGATTGATTTCACCCAAAGATCACCACAAATATATTCATTTGTTCTTATATAATATTTGTATTGTCTGAATTTAATTAAAGGATCGGAAAAAAGTAATGGGGGAATCAATTCAATGGATGCTTCATGGTCCTGCGTGGATCCGATATAATGTCTTAATTAATTTACTAAATAGGAAAAGAGAAGATCCGTAGGTAATTTCCGCATACAACGATATAACAAATGATCCCAACATCATTTCTCTGCTTGCTGATGTGCAGAATTGGGAACATATCCTTTTAAAGAGGCACAATGATGCGAGCCACCCTATTCATAAACTTAGCTTTCTTGCGGATATAGGAATATCCCCTCATGAACCAAGCATCCAATCAGCGATTAATAAAATTTTCATGCATAGATCTGAAGAAGGTCCATTTCAAGTCCTTTCAAATTACCCAACCAATTTTGGCGGAAGCGGATTGGATGAATGGTTATGGTGTCTTTGTGATGCACCATTAATTTTATATATTGTGGTTTCAAACTTTTAGTGCAACAAGATTATTAATGACTTCATCAGGT
>CAYLHI010000042.1:0-16853 GCA_964383575.1 uncultured Pelolinea sp. | reverse complement strand
CAGAAATTCATAGAGAGCCGCTGCCCGGTCAGCGATACACTGGGTAATGGCACTCGTGTGACCGCAAGTGAATTGGTCATTGAGCGCTAAGTAAAATCATCTTTGGGCTGCCCGGAAATTATTTTCTGGCAGCCCATTCACGCGTTATAAGCAGACCCAATCGGCTAGCTGAAAATTGACTATTTATCAACAGGCTCATAAATCAATTTAAACCGCCTCTTAAAAAAGGATGCAAGGTGCCCACGGAATGAGAGAAGGGGGAACTGTTATTTTATGAAGGAAATCGCCACACCCTGCCTTGCAGGGCGATTTGTACGGGATTCCATAGATATACGCCCCGGCCCATGCTCGCGCCGGAGCTTTGTTTTACTGATGACTTTGTTATCGACTATGCAAATAAATTTTTTGTTTTGGTCATGTTATCCGATAATTAAACTACACAATACTGTTCTTACCTTTGCTCATAATCCTTTAACCACTCATCATATTTTATTTTGCAGGTCGTACAATGAGCCAAATGGTGGCTGATTGAGTGGCGAATTTTTTCAATAGAAACACCAGTTGCCAGCAGGTCAGCATCATATTCCAGAATGGCGATGCATTCATCACAAGTAAGTTGAATTGTATTCTCCGTGTCATCCATTATTAAAAGTAAATTTCACAAGGGACGATTGGTTTTATCCATTTTTCTCAATCTTTTTATTTATTCTTTAATGCTAATTCCATAGAGGTGTTGAAAAGGATGATTTTAGCGATGATGAAAGCCAATTCGCAAGAGTCCGAACCGGTACCAATTGAATATTACCGGTTATTTATTAGAAATTACCAATAATAAAATTTATTATTTTAGGTTTTAAAAAAATTGATCGCTGCTCTTTACTCAATTGATATTCTTCAATAATCTAACCCGCATTGTAATTTGACGGTAGTGGGCAAGCATTTGAAATTGTAATTGTCATTACCACCTCACCCTTAACAACAGCAGCGGCAAAAGCATCACTGAGTGCACTCCATATTATCTTGTCTTCACCGGATATCAAGGTGCTCATTGAACCGGGATAGACTTCCAATCCATAATGATTAAAAATATGTAATGTCTCATTTATTATTGGTGAAAGAGAAACTGCCCGCAGAGGATAGATGCTCACTTGAGCGGATAATCCTACGCCCTGTAAAGTATTTTTTGGTTCCTCTTCAAGAGTTTGTTCAATTTCAGCCAACTTCTTTTGTACTTCAGGAGGAAGTGAATATGATTTCCACTCACTTTTCAAGTTAGAAATTTGACTTTTTAATTTTTCAAGATTAACTTTATTCATCAGGTTTTTTTATATCTTTCTCTATCCCTTTCATTTCCATTTTACACTCATGCCAATGAACCCACCCCAAGGTAAAGGCAACGAAATGGGTAAAAGCGGCCATAAGGTTGTACGCCAAACAATTTTTATTTTCCCGGTGGTATTTTCGAGGATCAAATGTTTGAGTTGATCTGGTGAAAAAAGTTTGGCGGTTTCCCAGATTGGATTTCCGCTGCGCTTGTATTTTCTTCCTAGACTGCTTTGTGAATTTATAACGCCCAGGATGAACCCCTGGCTGGCAACCCGCTGAACTTCATTTATGACTTTGTTGGCATCAGGAAAAAATTCCAATGTTGTAATTAAAGCAATCATGTCAAAGGAATTTAATGCGAAGGGGATTTTTAAAGCATTTCCTTGTAAGAGAAGCTCACTTCCAAATCTCTTTGCTTCATTCAGCATTGCACGGGATGCATCCAAACCGATGGCTTGCTTTCCTTGTTGGCTAAACCAACGCGTGAAATGGCCTGTTCCACAACCGATTTCAAGGATGGAGCGCGCTGAAGGGAAGCCCTTCAATAACTGCTTCATAAGCGCCTTTTCTTGTTGGTCAGCCCAGCGCCCGGTGGTTGAGTACCAAACCTCATAGCTGGCGGCAATTTCGGAATTTGTGAAGAGATTATGCTGGCTCATTTGTTCAGTAGAAAGCCCTTAGGAATCACGGCTGTCTTGATTATAAGCGTAAATCCAGGATGCGAATCATTAAGAATTTAATAATTTGCTGTTGCAGCATAAGACCAAATTGGCAATCTTTTTGCATAAGCTCCCTTAAGGCAATGGCGTCAACCACTAATACCTCGATCTCTGATAAACTGCGCATAGTAGCTGAATATATGTAAGGTTCAATAAGCGCGGAGCAACCAACAACTTCTTCTCCTGAGATGGTTTCTACATGTGACTGCCCTTCTTCGCCGATGTTAAAAAGAATTTCAATTTTGCCCTTGCTTAAGAAGTACAAATTTTGCCCTGGTTTACCTTCTTTGAAAATAATGTGATCTGGCGGATAACACATCACATTGGCAATTTGTGCAATTTCCCTTTTTTGGTCTTCAGAAAAGTTATTAAAACACGAGAAATTGCCCACTAAATTAGGATCTATTGGCATAGCGTACCTCCGATCTAAAATACAATATTATTTTGATTATTAAGAATTCAGGCCAATGAACAACTCCTATCCATTTTCTAAGGATATTTTCCAAAGCCGATCTGGCTTGCTATATATCATCTGTATAAACCATAATTGCTTGATCTATCTGCCCTCCATTACAGTTTCGTTATAAGTGGTATGATACGTTTGCGGCTGCGGTCTGCGATCTTTTTCATATCACGAATGATTTCTGGTGAAAAAGGTACTTCGATTTCATCGTCAAGAAATGTGACGTTTTTCACGCGCTTGATCTTTAAAAAGAGCTTATTTGTCGCTGGGTCGCTGCGGGTCATGATCAGGTTATCTGCCAGCTTCTCTAATTCTTTTATCTCCTCTTTCTTCACCGAAGTGCTTGTGGAGAATAAATAGGTATATTTTGAATTGCGATTGATCACAGATTTTATTTTTTCAAAAATTTCTTTTCCATAAGTAGGAGAGAACAAAAGCAGATTCAAGGCAGTGCCAAAAACCAGAATACCCGGTCCTTCATCTGGCACAATTTCGCTGGCGTGTTCCAGGGCAACGTCCCAAATTTTAGGTTTGACTACATTGGCTTTAATTCGGTTATTTCCCATTGGAACTATGCTGTCCAAGCTGGTATCCAATTCGATAAAAGCGGTCCTACCTTTGTAATCACCCAGTTCTATTTGAGCAATGTCTTTTAAACTGGTAGTGATAAAGTTATGGTTGGGATATTGTAATGACATGAAGATTACACTTCCTCCCTGGCGCAGCCATGCTGAAGCAATTACATTTCCGATCAGGGGTTTACCTGAACCACCAGGACCGCTCAGCAGAGTTGAGCTGGGGATTGGCAACCCCTCTGGTAAAAGTTGATTGAACCATCCTACATTTGTATAAAAAGTATTCATTTTCAACCTTTATGTTAATGCTCCTCTTGATTTATAAAACCATTTTTGTTACATGGACTTACCTCTAGACGAATGGATGGCGTTTGCAATACTGCTGAATGGATAATTACGATCATTGCCAGGGTTGCTTGAGAAAGGGAGTTTCTGGTTTAGGCTAACTTCATTATGAAGTGTGACAAGGGTATCGTGCAACATACTCAGTTTAATCAATGTTGTCGCTATCGTTGGTTGTTCTGCTTTTTCAAGTGACTCGATGATTTTCTGGGAAATATTTACGTCCATCATTTTCTCGTTAAGATCTTATGTTCTTTCCTTATTAGTAGAATTAGATAAATCATTGACGGCTATTTGGATTATTTTTACAGCAATTTCTTCGAAAATTTCGCTATGATAGCTTTCTATCGAACCTTCATCACACAATGTCGTAAATTCAGTATCTATTGGGACGTGACCCAAAAATTTTGTATCAATCAAGTGTGCCGTGTTCTCTGCTTTGCTTGGTCCAAAGACCTCTATATGAGCGCCACACTCTGGACAGGTTACATAGCTCATATTTTCTACAAGACCAAGGATTGGGATATTGAGTGATTTTGACATATTAGCAGCTTTCCGTACAATCAGCCCTGCAAGGTCCTGCGGGGTAGTAATCAGGACGATGTTATCTAATGGAAGCGACTGCATGACAGTCAGAGAAGCATCAGATGTACCGGGGGGCAAATCTATTACCAGAACATCCAAATTGCCCCAGACAATGTCGTTCCAAAATTGTTTAATGGTTTTGCTGATGAGTGGACCTCTCCAGATAACTGGTTGATCCCTATCAGGCAATAATAGATTAATGGACATGATTTTAATTCCTTTGGACGATTCAACTGGTAAAATTCCTTCCGGGGTTGATATGGGCCTCTGAGTCGCACCAAAGATCATTGGAATACTTGGACCGGTGATATCTGCATCAAGAATGCCAACCCGATACCCTCTCCGTTTCAAGTACAATGCCAATAAACTAGCGAGAGACGATTTTCCGACTCCCCCTTTACCGCTCATCACTGCTATAACGCGCTGGATGTGGTTTTTTTCCGCAGCTTTTACTTTATCCACTTCTTTTGGCTTTGTTTTATGTTCTTTACTATCCTTTGCCATAATTTCGATAACCCTCCTTATTTAAAGTCAGATTACTTTTGGGATTGAATGAATTTCCGTTTGAATTTGATCGATAAAGAGTATGTTAAAACTGCTCTATTGGCTTGGAAAAATACAATTAAGCTTATTGAATTCATATCTTAAAAACCTTACCTGTGCCGATTATGCATTCGGTGGTGATACCCCCGTCTCTTCTTCCGGGATGGGCCTTTAGAGCTGCTTCTTGATATGGCACTTTGAGGTTTAGATGGCTGCGTCAGGTGGTGCTCAAGAGTGGAGATTAGCATGTTCACCAGGCGAGGAATAATTTGTAGTCCAGCATTAACGAGTACGGGTGCATTTGAATACCTCGTTTGCGGAGAAACGGGTTCTTCCGTAATAATTTCTATACCATGATTGGGCTGTGGTTCTAAAGGCCTGGTTGCTATAGATAAGTCGATGATTGAAATCGCTTTCGGTGGACAAGCTTTTATGCATCTCTGGCATAAAGTACAGGTGGAATGATCAACAACAGCTATACCCTCAACAATTGAGATAGCACTAACAGGACAAACTGACATACAGGCACCGCATCCTGTGCATTGTTTAGGATTTACTCGAATTTCCACAGGTTTCCATCCTTCCTTAATACTGTTTTGTTTATTTACTCAATGTCAATAATTTGCTTTAACCAGAAAATCACCATTCGATTTAAGATAAAAAACCTAATCTGATTAGTTAATAATTCAAGAGATCGAGAGTGTTTCATATACTTAATCATTCACCTCATGAATATTCTTTAAATGTTGTTCTACAGAGCGGTCACTTTTATCAGATGGGCAGATGATAAGAATTGAGCGAGATGGTATGTTGCCCCTGTTTTCCCAACGATGCGGGATGTGGGCCTGGAAGATAAGACTGTCATCTTTTTCGAGAACATATTCATTATCACCTACCCAATACGCTATACTGCCTTCCAGACAATAAACAAATTCTTGCCCGGTATGAACGATTGCATCGGGCCCACTATTTGTTTCTGGTTTCATTGTGAGTAGGAGCGGCGTGCCTTCTCCCAAAGCTAACCCGGCACCTAAATCTTCAAACACACCTTGAGATAAGTTCACTTTTGGCCGATCTCCAAACTTCTGATAAATAACGCTATTATCAGTAGAGGATATTTCAAAAAAGGCTGTAATGGGGATATGCATAGCTTTTGCAATTCGTTGAAGAGTACTTACATTCGGGGATGTTTTTTCATTTTCGATCAAACTCAGGGTATTGAAGTTTAAACCGCTAATCTCTGCTAGCAAACGTATTGATAGTCCCCGCAAAGTTCGAAGTTCTCGTAATCGTTTACCAACGTTTATTTCTTTAGGCACATAATTATCGGTGGAGGATTGCATGATAGCCATTAAACTCTCCTGCCAATAACTGTGCCAACGTGGAATAAGAGTTAAGCTTTTACTTCGATTATCATTGGGCATTGAAAATTCCTTACGTATAATAATATATTAGTACAATCTAACTAATTATAACACAATTGATTATTACAATTTAGTTATTAAAAGAATATCTGGAACAACTGACAACGGAGAGATTAGAAAGTATACCTTTTATGGGAATATGCGGCACGTGGGCAGCGTGCGGGATGTGCATCTATTTTTATTGCCTGTGAGATCAAAAAGCAGCGTAGCTCAGATCGTGAAAGCGAATGTTTAATTGTGGTATAATCCGGCGGTTGGCTGGGATATAGCCAATAAAAAAATTAAATAAGTCATGTTTTGAAAATTCCAAATGATTGCTCGTCAATTTATGGACGAGCATTTTTCTTGCCCCCGGGGGGTAGGGAAAAGGGGCTGGTTGAACCAGGACGTATTTCACGAGGACTGCGATCAATTCACAAGGGTTGTGGCGCTTTAGGAGTTGTCAAAACACAACAGGAGAATGTAATGACAACTGAATTTTCGCAATTAAATCTGGACCCTAAATTGGTACAGACAGTAGCTGAACTTGGCTACAGTACACCTACTGATATCCAGGCCCAGGTGATCCCGCTGATGCTGGACGGGAAGGATGTTATCGCCCAATCCCAAACCGGTTCTGGAAAAACAGCTGCCTTTGCGCTGCCGATTCTGCAGGACTTGATCTACGGTGGCAGCCTGGGCAGTGTGCAAACCCTGGTCTTGGCTCCCACCCGCGAATTGGCTATTCAAGTGGCAAAGGCGATTGGCCAATACGGCCGCCTTCTTCAGGTGGAAGTCATGGCGGTTTATGGTGGGCAGCACTATGGTACTTCCAAACGCCGTCTCAAGAATGGTGTGGATGTGATCGTGGGGACTCCCGGCCGCCTGCAGGACTTGATGCGCCAGAAAATCCTTGACCTCAGCAGTGTTCGCACTGTGATTCTGGATGAAGCTGATGAAATGCTCAGTATGGGCTTTATCGAGGATATTGAAAATATCCTGGGTGAAACTCCGGCAAAACGCCAGACTACTTTGTTCTCAGCAACAATCCCAAAAACAATCCGCCGCCTGGCAGACAGCTACATGATTGAACCTCAGTCTGTCACGATTGATCGTAAGCATTTGACCGTTGCGACAATCGAGCAGCGTTATTACCTTTTAAATGAAAAGGACAAGCTGGCTGCCCTGACCCGCCTGTTCGAATTTGAAGAAGTTGGCGCAACTTTAGTCTTCACCCGCACGCGTGCTGGTTCAGGCCGTCTGGCAAATGAGTTAATTCAGCGTGGATATCCCGCTGAAGCGCTGAATGGCGATTTGGAACAAAATGCCCGCATCCGTGTGCTGAACCGTTTTCGCACCGGCCAGATCAAGGTGCTGGTTGCTACGGATGTAGCGGCGCGCGGTCTGGATATTGATGATATTTCGCATGTGTTCAATTTTGACATTCCTAATGACCCGGAATTTTATGTTCACCGAATTGGGCGGACGGCGCGCGCAGGGAAAAAGGGTGTCGCGATTTCACTCGTTACCCCGGGCGAAAAGCGCCACCTGAACAGAATTGAGGGATATGCCAGGCAGCAAGTTCCACAAGCCAAAATGCCGACGGAAGAAGATATTAACGAACACCGTGAGCAAAAACTGATTGAAAAAATGGAAGTCTGGTTAGAGCGAGACCGCTGCAAACGCGAACAGGAAATTGTAGAAAAGTATGTGGCGGCCGGGCATGATCCTGTAAAAGTTGCAGCGGCTGCTCTTAAGTTAGCCCGGGTAGAAGAAAAACAGCGCCCGATTGAGAAGATTGGCGGGGTGCGCTTTGAGCAGCGTAGAAGTAGGCATGAGAAAAGAAGGTCCTCCGCGGGAAAAGGTAAAGGCAAGAACTACCGCAAACAAGGTCAGCGCCGCGGCAATGGTAAATCATACCTTTCGCATGAAAAGGGGATGGTGCGCCTGAACCTGGGCCACGGCCGTGTGCACGGTGTCAGTCCCAGCGAAGTTGTCGGGGCGATTGCCTCACGGGCTGATATTCCTGGTTACGTGATTGGCAAAATCGTGATCCGCGACCAGAATACCCTGGTAGATGTGCCGGAAGATTATGTTTCACGTGTCCTGGGGCAAACGGGTTCGTATAATTTCCGCGAACACCACAATGTGACCATTGAACGGGCCAGGGTATAGCATACAGGATCAAATCATAATAGATAAGAAGCGCTCTTGATAGGAGCGCTTTTTTTATGGGGATAAGAGAGGTGTAATGCCAGGGACAGCAGTCACTATTAGATTAGTGCCGGGATAATATATTGAAACTGATTCTTACTTCATTTCTTTAATTTCTGAATTAGAAACGCGAAATTCTGATCAATATACTTATGCTCAACTTTTTTGACATCAAATTTAAACATTCTGAATGTTGTTTGAAAAAAGAATCCCAGTGCCAAAGGCATGATCAGCGTCCCCCAGCCCACAGATCCACCCAGAAAATATCCGACGACCAGTACAGTGACTTCTATCGACCCCCTGACAAACCCCACGGGTTTATTGGCGCGTTTTGTTAGCGCGATCATCAATCCATCGCGTGGGCCGGCCCCGATCTTGGCACTTAAATAGAAATATGCTGCCAGGCTGATTGTAAACATACCAACGAACATCATCAAAAAGCTCAGGAAAGTACTATTGAAAACTGGAATAAGGTTGCTATTTGTTAATAAATCAATAAACATACCGATAAAGATGACGTTTGCGATGGTTCCCCAACCGATTCTCTCACCGAGAATGAAATCCATAATAACGATCACAGCGCCCACGATATTTACTGCGGTTCCAAAGGTGATATTCAACTGTGAAGATAGTCCTTGATGGAAGACACCCCATGGCCCGAGCCCCTGCTGGGCATTGATGGTCATTACAATACCAAGCGCGTACAAGAATAACCCGATCATTAATCTAGAAAATTTTAAAAGAATATCTTTCATGGTCTGATCCCTTTTTGGTATTTATGTTTACGTATCGGAAAATGATTAGGCAGGGATTTATAACCAGGAAAGATAAATTGGTCAACTATTTCCAAGATTTCTGACCAGGTATGCCTGTTTAATTAACGTTTTTTGAGAGGAAACACAGGAAAGAATATTCATTACTCCCAGCAGCTGACTTTTAATCAGGAAATTGTTTTTTCTAACCCTCGGGTAACCGATATCCCTGCTTGAATATCTTCAAGCAGGCGTCAACCACATCAGGATCAAACAGGGTGCCCTTATCCTGCTTGATTTGAGCCAAGGCTTTTTCAAGGCCTAATGCCGGGCGGTAGGGACGGTGGGAGGACATGGCTTCGACCGTATCCGCGACAGCCAGTATCCTGGCTTCGATCATTATTTCATCCTCCTTAAGCCCCTGCGGGTAACCGGAGCCGTTCATCTTCTCATGATGCTGCAGAACTATCTCGGCAATTGGCCAGGGGAACTCAATCTCTTTCAGCAGGTCAAACCCGACCTGTGGGTGTGTTTTGATGATGTTGAATTCAAGTTCATTCAGCACACCCGGTTTACTGAGGATTTCAGCGGGCACCTGGATCTTGCCCAGATCATGGATGACCCCGGCCATTCTGATCCCCTCAACTTGATCACTGGCAAGACCCATCTCGCTGGCGATCGCGGCTGCCAGGTCAGCCACGCGTTTTTGGTGGCCGGCTGTATAGGGGTCGCGCACTTCAACTGTCGCAGCGATGGTGTGGATGGTGCCCTCAACCGTTTTCCTCAAGTTCTGCAATAATTCGAGCTTGTTCCAAGCGGAAGATAACTGGTCAGCGAAGGCTTTGATAATTGGTATATCTTCCCGAGTCAGTGTATTTGACTGTATTGAGAACATGCCAATGACCTGACCTTCTACTATGAGCGGAGCTGCAATACTTTTCGGGACACGCATGATTTTTGTTATGTGAGGGAAGAGCTTCTTGGAAAGTTTCGGTATTATCTGCTGCAATGTCTGCTCTGGATTATCTGTAAAGAGGATCTTTTTCTCCCTGACCACTTCCCGGTATATATCAACTGCATCTATAGGGAAGGAGAAATCCTGGTGTTCAACCCCGATCAGCTTCTCAGCTACATTTATTAACGAGGACTCGTAGCTCACATATTTAGTGAACAGCTTGCCCTGACTCTTATCTATCGGGAAAAGCATACAGGAGATATCAAGCTGTTTGAGCTGTTTGGAGATCGTGTTGAAAACATCCTGCTGTGTCTGGGCAGCTCCCATGGTAACCGCCGCCCTGTTGAGGGCGTTCAAGAGATGCTCCGCGCGCACCCGCTCGGTGATGTCTTCCCCGGAGCTTAATGTACCAATGATGCGCTTGTCTTCATCCCATACCCATAAAGCAGTGTTATGCCAGGCGATGATCCTTTCCTCCCCTGATCTGGTCAGGACCGGGTTTTCATGATATTCGTGAAACTCAGTCCTACCTGCCATTATTTTTTTATAAACTTGCCTGACTTCCTTTCTCTTCCGTTCTGGCATGCAAGTGTCAAACCAATTCCTGCCTAATAGTTCATCTTTTTCATACCCCAGGATCTGACTCCCCTTTTTATTGATGAGGGTGATCTCGCCCTTCTTGTTGAGCGCTAACATGATTACCTCAGCGATATCTAAGTATTTTTGGGCTTTCTCCTGCTCTTCCCTCAGCGCCTGCGCTGTCTGTTTGCTCTCGGTGATGTCTTCTCCAAAAGACTGATAGCTGATCACCTGCCCGTCATCGTCGAAAAGCGCGCGGTCTGTCCAGCGCATCCAGCGGACCTCGCCGTCATGCCTGATGACCCTGTTCTCTGATGTTTGTACCGGCGACTCTTTTGTGAGCGAAGCGATATTCGACATAGCAGATTCTCTATCTTCCACCGAGATTGTGGATTGGATGTTCATGCCGATTAGTTCATCATATTCTTTCCCGAAAAATTTACAGCTCTTCTGGTTCGCGAATGTGATTGTCCCGTCAGGCAGAAACCTGTCAATCAACCCGGGTGAATCATCTACAACCGAGTGGTACTGTTCCTCGCTTTGACGCAACTTTTCATCAGCCAGGTCGCGGTCTGTGATATCTTCAATAGTCGTTTGAATTGAAGTGGTTTTATTATCCTTGTCAAGGATAATAAAATCGTAGGTCTTGAAGGTTTTAATATCACCGGTTTTGGTGCGATATTTTCGTTTGCTGCCTTCAATGTAATTAAGCTGGCTTGCTTTTTTATTCTTAAATGATTTTTTTGCTGCCCGCCTTTCTTCCTCAATAATAAAATTAAATATTGGCTTTCCAATTACTTCTTCTTTTGAATACTTCAGCACCTCACACCATCTTCGATTAACATCCGTGATAATTCCATCTGCGGACAGGATGTGATAGGCAATCGGTGCGTTAATATATAACCATTTAAATTTTTGTTCCGATTCAACTAAAGCTTGCTCGGATAATTTTTGTTTAGTGAGGTCAAGAAGCGAAGCCACACTTTTTTTTGTACCCGGAATCATGTCCGCATAGAGAAGGATGTTTCTGGCAGTACCTTCCTTATTGATGAACCGGAACTCATATTGCTTTGGAGTAGTTTCTGAATCTATTCGCCGCTGTTGATGATATTCTTTCATCCTTTTTAGATCCTCTGCCGCAACAAACTCAGTCCACCTCATCTTGCCTTCCAAATCCTCTTTGGAGTAGCCAGATAGCTTTTCGAATGCCTTGTTCACTGTCGAGAGAATAGTATCTTCCTCGATGATGGCAGTTGCCAGCGACGTGGTCTCGAAAATGGTTTTTTGGAATTCCGCACTCTCTCGCAGCTTTTGTTCTGCCTGCTTGGCGTTTTCCTCGAGCTTGAAGTTATGCAGTGCAAACGCGATATCCCCGACAACTTCTTTGTTAAGGGATAACTCTTCCTCATCGATAGTGATATCGACCCCGAAAGAAACCGATAAGGTACCGTAGACCTTTCCGCCATGTTTCAGACAGGAAGAAAGGCGACCTTTATCTGTATATATATCCGTGATAGAGCAGTCAACACAGGTGGAGGATGGGTCAGTGATTTCCACAGAACCCGGCTGCGCCAGTGCTTTCTTGACGCAGGCAGGAAAGTCGCCGCGTTTCAGTTCTTTCAGCAGGGGTGTGAAACCCTTGCCTAAACCGGATTCAGCGCAATCCAGGAATTCACCTTGCTCGTCTAATAACATGATCCAGGCTGTGGAACATCCGCGCGTCTCTGTCAGGGTGTCGCAAATCTCTTGTATTAGTACATCACGGTTTTTTTCGCGGACGAGCAGCTGGTTGACATTACGAATGGATCGCAAAACGAGGTTGAGGTGAAGTAACCTCTGCCTCGCCTGCACGCGCTCAGTAATATCCTGCCCCTGGGCGATGGTGGATAAGAGCATCACACCGTCTTCGGCATAGATATTTGCTGAATTCCACAGTACGATACTTACTTTCCCCTCTTTATGAAGAATTGGAATCTCTATTGACTCCCAGTGTTCACCTATCACTGTATCCGCGATCTTACTCATCGACTCAGCCCGGCTTGCTTCAGGAAAAAGCATGCTCAATTCCTGGCCTAAGACCTCGTTCGCTGAATAACCGGTGAGCTTCTCAAAGGCACGGTTGAAACGGGTGATCTTTAATGCCGGATCCCAGACAATTATTGGGGAGTTGGCGTAGGTAATCAAGCTCTCCAGATAGTTGCTTGTCTCCAGCAACGAATTTTGCGCCTGTACACGCTGAATGATCCTGCCTAAGCGCTCAGCAACCGCATCTATCAGCGCGCGTTCCTCTTTCAAGAAAGGACCCTGGTCACTTTTTGGCTGTTCTTCAAGGTAAAAAATTTCGACCGATCCTGCGTGCTTACTTTCTACCTTGATCTCGCTCGCCAGCTTCCACTTTGTTTTGCGGAAGTTCCCGGTTTTGTATTCCCGGCCATTCAGCGTGATGCGGGCGCAGGTGATTTGCGGGTACTGCCAGGCGGGGGGCAGGAAATTCGCGCTTCCCTGAAGGATCTCTGGTAATGAGATGTCGGGGGTCTCGACCAGACTTGAAATGCTGGTCAGGCAGTTTAATTCTTGGATGCGTTTGCTGAGAGCATGAGCTTGCCTTTTGAAAACATCGTTTTTCTGGTGGGATTCAGCTTCTACGGCTCCCAATTCAGCTAAGCGCTTTTGCAGAGCTTTAATTTCAGCCAATAATTGAGCTTTCGTTTTCGTGCTCATACAAATCCTTTCATGGTTTTTTTTAATCCATAAAGAATGGGACAGTATAGATTTTCACTACTCAAAATTCCTTTTAAAATGTAATTACTAATTAATAAGTGTTGCAAGAATCGTGCTAAGTCGTTTCTCCTGCGGGTAATACTATGAAAGCGTCCCTGCTAGATTGCTAAACTTGAAGTAAGAGACAAACAAGATTAGAAAAGTAAGATTGAGCTTCGTTGTGCTACACGCTCCTCGCGTTTTCAAATTCCAGGCCGATGGCGAAATACACCGCTGATCTTAAAGCTGTAATTTGAATATAAAATATATATTAATTATGAATCACGAGTGGCAAACGATCACACTGCTGGCAGGTGCAGACGACACGGTCTTGCAAGCGTTTGATCAACGAGCATGGCCTGTTTCCTACGCGAAAGGTAAATCTGTCCTGTGGGAAGGGGATGCATGCCAGGCAATCTATTTCATCGCTGCGGGGATAGTAGAGGTGTACCACACTGCGGTAGACGGGCGGGAGCACACCCTGCGTGTGCTGCGGACAGGAGACAGCTTCAACCTGGTGCCGGCGCTGATGAAAGAGGGGAAAAACCTATCCAATGTGCGCTGTTTGGAAAAAACGGATCTGCTGGTAGTGGACTATCGTGATCTACAAACGATCCTTGCCCGGCATCCGAGTTTTGCGGTGCGCGTACTGCAGGATCTGGCAGAGCGGTTGGCGGGCATGACCGGGCTGGCAGGGGAGCTGGCGCTGCATACCGTACGCCAGCGAACGGCGGCTTTTCTGATGCAGGAAGCAACAAACGTTTCGATTGAAAGAGGAAGGCGCTGGACGCAGGATGATATGGCGCGCCAGATCGGGACTGTGCGGGATGTGATCGGGCGCACCCTGCGGGACTTTGAAGAAAAAGGGCTCATCCAGCGGGATCGGGGAAACATCTCCCTGGTTGATAAGGAAGGGCTGGAGCGGATAGCGAACGGTTCTGAATAAGACTTAAGTCATATCGAAATTGGTGATCTGTTGGTATCCTCATACCCAGAAAGGAAGACACAAGCATGGCTGAACTGAACTTGCCAGTTATAGACGCGACAAAATGCACTCTGTGCGGTATCTGTGTGGATGCCTGCCCGGAAGAAGTGCTGACGATTGAAGCGGGCATACTGGCATTTGCTCATCCGGAACAGTGCACATTGTGCGCCGAGTGTGAGACCGTCTGCCCGGAAAGAGCAGTGGCATGCTATTACCAAATCAGTTGGGCTGATTAAGAGGAACAACTATGAGTGAATTTATCAACAATGCAACAAAACGAAAAGATAAGATCAAGAACGCTCTCAAACGCATCCATAACGGTGAGGCATATGAAGATGTCAAACAGGAATTCGCGGATGTACTGAGCACCGCGACTGCCCAGGAGATCTCCGATATCGAGCAGACGTTGATCGGGGAGGGGATGCCGGTTGAGGACATTCAGTATCTGTGTGATGTGCACGTGGCGATGTTTCGTGAATCACTGGACCAGCAGCTGCCGCCGGAAATGATGTCTGGGCACCCGGTTTACACTTTCCGCGCGGAGAACGAACTGCTCGCACTTGTTCTGAACAACACTAAGCAGACCCTGCATAAAATGCAGAAGGAACAATCTGAAACGATGACGCAAAAACTGAAGGGCAGCCTGGAGAAGTTAAAGGAATTTGACGTGCATTACCTTCGTAAAGAGAATTTGTTATTTCCATATTTGGAAAAAACTAACTTCAGCGGACCTTCTTCCGTGATGTGGGGTATCCACGACGATATCCGCAAGGGGTGGAAGGCGATGCTGGCGGAAATTGGATCGGGGGCAGCTGTCAGCAAGGAAAGCATGGAAAAATTGCAGCGGGAGTTTTCTGAATTGGAAAACACGATGCGTGAAATGGTGTATAAGGAAGAACGGATCCTGTTCCCTGTAGCAATCGAACGCCTGACGGAGGAAAACTGGCTCGCGATCCACGCGGAGGAGCCGGATTTTGGTTTCAGTTATGTCACGCGCGGGACCGATTGGCCGACCGAGAACAAGAAAAAAGAACCAATAGACTTATCAGGTAAGGAAAAGAAAGAAGAGAGGAAAAAAACCATGTCTAAATTTCCATTAACTACTGGCGATCTATCGATCTCACAGATCAATTTGTTGCTGACCCATTTGCCGGTTGATATCACGTATGTTGACGAGAACGATACTGTATTGTTTTTCTCGGAAACTCCCGACCGCATTTTCAAGCGCACCGCGGCGATCATCGGGCGGAAGGTACAGAACTGCCACCCACCACAGAGCATGGATAAAGTCCAGCATATCCTGGATGATTTCCGGGTGGGCACACGCGATGTGGCTGAGTTCTGGATTCAAATGAACGGGATGTTTATCCACATCCGTTATTTCGCAATGCGCGACGCGGACAGCAATTACAAAGGCGCTTTGGAGGTTTCTCAGGATCTGACACGCCTGCGCGCCTTAGAAGGCGAAAAACGTCTTTTGGATGATTGATACTTTATGCAAAAGAAAGACTCCGTGCCGTGCGTGGAGTCTTTTTATTTATCGGTGCTTTAAAGGATATAAAGGTCATTATCGGAGCTGGATTTATTGTTGTCGCTATTGACATAGATAGTGCTGTAAAGGGTTATGATCAAGCCGCTCATTTCAAAGGTGCATCGTATCTGGGTAGCAGGGCAGCGCAAGATCTTCCGCATGCATTCCAACCTTCATTTTCATGCGATTAACCTTTAAATTTGATAAACTATTGTATTATTATACTGATTGGCGTCAGCAGTCGCTGGAACGGCTAGAAAATATTATTGCAAAGGAAATAATAAAATGTATAAAGTTGTTTTACTGAGACACGGCGAAAGCGTGTGGAATAAAGAGAACTTATTCACAGGATGGACCGATGTGGACCTATCTGATAAAGGCGTTCAGGAAGCGCATACCTCAGCCAAACTTCTGAAGGAGGGTGGCTACACCTTTGATGTGGCATTCACTTCTGTGCTTAAACGCGCGATCCGAACACTGTGGATCGTTCTGGAAGATATGGACATGATGTGGATCCCGGTAGAGCGCTCCTGGCGGCTGAATGAAAGAATGTATGGTGATCTGCAAGGATTGAACAAGGCGGAAACAGCAGAAAAATTCGGAGCGGAACAGGTGCATATCTGGCGGCGCAGTTATGATACACCACCGCCTGAAATGGCACGAGATGATGAACGCCATCCCTGCAAGGACCGCCGCTACGCGGATCTGCCAATTGATGAGGTGCCGGGAACGGAATGTCTGAAGGATACCGTTGAGCGCTTCATGCCGTATTGGATTGATGCGATCGTGCCGGCCATTAAGGCAGGCAAACGGGTTGTGATCGTCGCGCACGGCAACTCACTGCGCGCACTGGTGAAATATCTGGATAATATCTCTGATGAGGAGATTCCAGGGCTGAACATCCCAACTGGCGTGCCGCTGGTGTATGAACTGGATGGAGATATGCATCCCATTAAGCACTACTACCTGGGCGATCAGGATGCGGTCAATGCCGCTATCAATGCAGTGGCGAATCAGGCAAAAAAGAAATAGGATTATGAAGACATCCTGAGAAAGGATGTCCTTTTATATTGTGGTTTCAAACTTTTAGTGCAACAAGATTATTAATGACTTCATCAGGT
>CAYLHI010000041.1:0-17601 GCA_964383575.1 uncultured Pelolinea sp. | reverse complement strand
CTTATACCTTTTGAACCCCTTAGACTTATTCAGCCTTTGTTCGGAATGTTTATTAAATATAGTCTAATGGAACCCGTAATAAGGGCTTGGGCTTGCGGGCAAATGGGCTGGCGCTAAAATCTCAAGGAGAGAGCGAAAGAGCATTTTATTTTATGAGTTCCCTATTCTGTAGATATTCTGTTTCTTGAACAAACGTAAGACCTAATTAAAAAGGGGGAAATCGTTTGATGGTATCATCCAGACGCTCCCCTTATTACCAAACTATATAGACGTGACTGGTTCACGTCTTTTTCAGCTCCTGATCGTTTCTGTATTTCTTTTTAACCACCCTGGTTACGTTTTTTATCTCAAGCTGGGGTGAGGTTCTTCCAATCTTAATCACTTCCCACTTTGTAAAGTCCTCCGGGCTCGCGCCGTTTCTTTCACCGGCTTAAGAAAGTGTTTGCGAAAGTGGCTTATTTGCCTTTCTCCTTATCCCCCTTTAATCCCCCATAACATCCCCCACAAATCCCCCGTAATTTTTTCAAACTGTAACCTTTTGTAACCTTTCGTAACTTATTCTACCCCTTATATCCTCCATTTAGACATTCCTCTTCAGCTATTTATCCGTTCCCGCTGAGGATCAGTATGGGTAGGAGGAACGCGGCTATTATGATAATTGTCAAAATCAAGAAGATTGCTTTTCTCACTCAAAAACTCCTTTCAGGTTCATTTATATACCGATCACAATCATTATAAATCCAGATTGCTTCTTAGTGTAATAATCCATAACAAGAGATGGCAAGCTAAATCCTGCCATCTCTTAACATGCTGATCAGAGGTTAAAATTTATCGGTGGATGATCTTCCCCAGCAGTGGTACTCTCACATAGATCGCGTTCTCCGGGCACATCTCCTGGCAGCAGTAGCAGCGGATGCATTTGGCGTAATCATACACCGGTGGCTCTGTGTGGCTCTCGTTCGTCCAAGAGAGCGCCTTCGGTTCCGCCGGGCACACTTTCACGCACGTCCCGCATCGTGTACATGCATTTGGGTTGATCGTCGGTCGCGGTGCAGAATACCGCCGCATGAAGCTTGATGAAAGGAAAGAAGTCCCCTCTGTCGTCGGCACCGGGCTGCGGTTCACGTCAAAGTCAGAGTTGATGAAATCTTCCACCGGATCACCAACAATGGTGATATTCCGCGTGGTGCCCAGTCCGAATTCCTCCCCTACCACCAGCGGCTCAACCATTTCTGGATTGAGATCGATCATCTTGCAAACCACACTGTCCAGCGCCACAGGATCAGTCGAGAACAGCAGCACGTTCATCGCGAGCGGGTTGCCGTTGCGCGGACCGTTGCCCTCCATCGCCATGATCCCATCCATGATACACAGGCGCGGTTTCAACAGCAGGTTCAAATCCACCAGCATCTTCGAGAACTGCTTCGCGTTTGGCAATACTGAATGGTATTCCGCTTTGCGTTGTCCCGGGATGCAGCCAAACTGGTTCTTGATCGCGCCAGTGATACGCGTTAGCGCATGGGTCTTTAGTTTTGAGATACTCACCAGCCCATCGCTCTCCACCACACCCTTCGCGATCTCAAACTTATTCACCAGTCTACCATCCGGGTTGTGCAGGATCTCTGCGTTCTCAAAATCCGCGAATGGGATGTCCATTGCGTCCGCGATTTCAAGGAATCCGGCTTTGCGGGCATTCCCGCGCGCGCTCCCAAACCCGGGTGAATCGCCAAAACTGAGCACTGCTCCCGCCTTCTGGAATGCTTCCGCCACCGCTTTGAAAACCATCGGGTGTGGTCCGATGCACTTATCCGGGCTGTCACCGGATAAAATATTCGGCTTTAGGAGAATCTTTTCCCCGGTTGCGGTAAACTGCTCTACCCCGCCTATAAGGTCCAGCCCTTTTTCCACTGCGGCGGAAACCGACGCATAATCATAATTCTCACTTCGTACCAGTGCTACTGTTGCTTTTTCATTCATTTAAATACCTTTAAATTGCTTGCTCATATTTGATTAACCTCTGTGCCCGGTGTTCGTTGAGGAAACATATCGAATCGGGATTATAGCATTTTAAATAGCAAACTTCTCGATTAGCCAGATATTCCTGTGTCAACCAAGTCCAACACCCAATATTATCCAAAGGCAAATCAAGGTGTTTTAGGAACTGCTTGGAGAGTTGTCACCATCACGATCTTTCAGCTCTGGTGTGCTGTACCGCTGCTCGTGATTTGGTGCGTTTCTATCATAGAAAATGGCTCACTCTGATACTACAAGGAAAATAATAGATCCGCGATTGACCCTATTAATATAAAAAGCAAATAGGCTGACCGGTAATAATATTATGCTGCCAATCCTTGATATGGTTTGCTAAGGATTTCGTGCACCTGGAACGCCTTGAAATCATCGTATCCCGCCACCCGGACGATAGTTACTGTATCCACTTATGGTAATTTGTTGCAAAACGACTTTGCTTATGTAGGATAAGCTGCAATGCGGGAGCTGGGAACGCGTTTGCTCAACCTCTGCAGCCGGCTTTGCACCTCAGAACGGATCCTCGCTTTATCAACCGTCAGCAGCTTTCTGTTCTTCATCAAAACCTTTCCATTGCAAAGTACTGTATCCACATCCGAACCGCGAGCGTTATAAGCTAATGCTGCCAGCACATTTGTGCAGGGAGTCATATGCAGCCCATCCTGCCGCAGTAGGACAATATCCGCTTTCATGCCAGCTTTCAACTCTCCGATCTGATCATCCAGATGAATTACCTTTGCGCTGGACCGGAAGGTAATGTCCAGGAGTTTTTCTACTGGTAAATAGGTTGGATCGCCAGTTCTTAGCTTCGCCAACATTCCGAGCAGGCTCATCTGCTCGATGATATCCATGGTGTTGTTGCTCGCCGCTCCATCCGTCGCCAACCCGATCGGAATTCCTTTTTCCAGATATTTTTGAATTGGGGCAATCGTCCCCCCGTGTTTCAGATATGTTTTCGGTGCCTGCGCGACCCCCGTGCCAGCCGCTGCCATGAGATCATAATCTGCTCCCTGCGGTGCCCTGCAGTGGGCGAATATGGTTGGGACATCCATCACACCGGCATCTTTGCACACCTGCACTGGAGTCTTTCCGAATTCCTTCAGGCTGAGATCAACCTGTGCCTGCGTTTCGGAGACATGAATATGAATTCCTACATTATTCTTCACAGCTTTCTGGGCTGTTAATTTTAAGAAATCTGGGCTGCAGGTATAGGGTGAATGAGGTCCAAGCCATGTGGTGATACGCCCATCTGCGCCCCCCTGCCAGCGATCAACAAACTCTAAGGTTTCATCCAATTTCGCTTCCCCTTCATGCCCGAACACTGCCCAGGCCAAATTCGCGCGCATCCCGGTTTCTTGTACCGCCTTGGCAACTTTATCCATATAAAAGTAATGGTCTGCCACACAAGTGATCCCATTTTCAATCATTTCTGCCATCCCCAGCAGAGCACCCCAGTACACATCTTCTTCTGTTAGATTGGACTCCATTGGCCAGATATAGTCATTAAACCAGGATTCAACCGTCACGTCCTCCGCTAAATTGCGCAGCAGCACCATCGGAACATGCGCATGAGTATTGATCAAACCCGGGATCGCTAATAATCCCTTTGCGCTCATTATTTCATTTTCCTGGTCCAACTCTAATGAACCGGATTTACCAATTTCCTTGATTAGGCTCTTCTCAATAGCAATATCCTGGTTTAATACTACTTCAGGCGTATCACCGTTGAAGATTAGGACATCACAATTCTGGATCAATTGATTAATCATATCTAAATCCTTTATTATTCAGATTTTGCTGTTCATGCTCGACAGCATTCACAACCAGGGCAGCAACCTTTGGGGCGTTCAGGTAACCAATATTGCTGGCATATGTTTATCTAGGGTTTTCTTTCATAAAGCTGATTAATTCTTCGCGTGACGGCATAGAGGGCTGTGCGCCGGGTTTTGTAGTTGAGAGAGCGCCGCACGCGTTAGCCCATTGCATGATTTCTTCCATTGATTTACCTTCAACAAAAGCGGCCGCGAACCCGCCATTAAAAGCATCGCCAGCGGCGACAGTATCCACAGCATCTACTTTGTATGCAGGGAATAGAATCTCGATTGATCCATCATAATAATAAGATCCCTTGCTGCTCATTTTTACAATAACAGCTTGTACCCCTTTTGCTAACAATACTTCCGCAGCTTTCTTTGCATCCATAGTATTTTCAATCTTGACTCCGGTTAGCATTTGCGCTTCAGTTTCATTAGGTGTTATAAAATCACATAACCGCAGCAATTCATCGGGTAATTCGCGTGCGGGGGCGGGATCCAGGAGCACTTTAACGCCATTTTCTTTTGCTTTCTTGGCTGCAGCCACCACTGTATCCAATGGAATCTCTAATTGCAGCATCAAGATATTTCCCTTTTTAAAAAAAGGTAACAAATTATTTATGTCGGAATCACCTACTACGCTGTTTGCACCGGGTATGATAATGATTATATTTTCAGCATTTTTGTCAACCGTGATCAACGCAGTCCCTGTCGGGAGTGTATTAGCAATTTTCACGCCTTTTATGCCAACATTATTTTCTTGTAAATTCTTCATCAAATTCCTTCCAAAGAAATCATCGCCAATTCGTCCAAACATTAGCGCTTCCACACCCAATCGGCCTACTGCAACTGCCTGATTGGCACCTTTTCCACCAGGAGCAGTATAAAAATCGAGGCCGACAATAGTTTCACCGGGATTCGCGAAACGCGGTGTTCTTACAACTAGATCCATATTGATACTGCCAAGTGAGATCACAGACATTTTATTCTTTCTCCTTTTTTATTCTTTGTTTTGGCTGATAGTAAAAATCCTTCATGGAGGATAAGACTCTTGTCTTCAATTCTTCACTAAAATATCAAGTACGGTTTATCACATGGCTGACTGTTAAGGCAGAAGCTCCACTTGTTTGATGATCTCTTTAATAGTAACGATTTTTTACTCCTCCATGAGAAATACATTCGCGCGAACATCTTGATAAATAATATCAGAATACAAAGTGGTTTTCAACTATTGTCTATAATGGTCATTATAAAACGCATTTGGAGAAAAAACATGGAAAAACATGCCTGGTATAAAGTATTTCCCGGGGCGATCACAATCACTGATAAAAACGGCATTGTTATAGAAATGAATGAGAGATCTAAAAAATTATATGAAAAAGATAGCGGTTGCGCGGTACTTGGACGAAATGTACTCACGCGTCATCCTCCCGGAACACGGGAAAAGGTACGCCAGATCTATGAAACGCAATCATTTAATATCTATTCCAACACAAGAGATGGAAAAAAGCACCTCATTTATCAAGCGCCATATTTTATTGCAGGAGAGTTTAGTGGGATTGTCGAATTATTATTAGATCTACCAGATGATATACCTCACTTTGATAGGGATAATCCAGAGTAATAATAGGAATTACAAAAAAACTCTTGGCAGAGAAAGCCAAGAGTTTTTTCTATATATTGATCATCTAATCATCATGCTTGTCTTCATCAAAATTATCATCGTCGTCGCTCATCTCATCCGCAATATCCACCAGATCTTCATAACTGGGAAGCTGGCGAACCCATAATAAAAGCACTTGCCCTTCATCAGTATCCATAGATCGAACAGCAATTATGGGTACTTTTTCTTCAATACCTGTTTTGTTTTTAAAATGTAAATATATTGATGAATTACTCTTCCATACTTTATGACAGCGTTCAACTAATGCTGGCCCATTCAATGTTCGAACCTGTGTAAAGATCGTATCGTAAAGGAGAGGGCTTTCATTTAAACCTAATGCCCACCCATCTGAAATATCTTCGAATTCTGGCGTTGGGCCTTCAATTATCGTAATTTTGTTTTCCATTTTCTGTTTCTATCTAAGTCTGCAATCATATCACAATGTGTCTAATATGGAAATTAAATTTCACAATTACTGCAATTCTATCGCGTTTTAAACCTGATGAAACCGATATTCAAATCATAGGTAAGATTGTTAGTGCCAAAGGTCAATATAAAAAAATGCTTTCGAGGAACAAAATACGGATATCATCCGGGAACATCCAAGCAGGTAGATTAACTGCGCCATTACTCTGCCAGACATGTTGAACGTTCCAAAAGCAGAAGCTAAAATAGAAAATCTCTTTTTGTATTAAATTCACTTTTTCGATAGAATCATTTTTATGAATAAAGAAGACTTAAACCGCATCATAGATGATCTCAAAATACCAGCATTTCGCCTTTTTGAAGAAACGGATTCTACAAATTCGCAGGCGCTCAAATGGCTATCCCGGGATGCCCCTGAATACTCCCTGGTCATCGCGGAAGCTCAAACTGCAGGACGTGGAAGAAATGGGCGTAAATGGGTAACAACTCCAGGGTCGTCATTAGCAGTTAGTGTTATTCTCCATCCTTCCACCCGGGAACGAGAAAAACTTGGGCTATTTTCCTTATTGGGTGGCTATTCCGTGCTTAAGGTCCTTGAAAAACATTATCACATAAATGCACAAGTGAAATGGCCCAATGATGTTTTGATTAAGAATAAAAAGACTGCTGGCGTTCTGGCGGAATCATTATGGCAGGAAAAGAATTTGCAGGGTATAGTTCTTGGGATTGGCATAAATCTAATGATGCTGTCTATTCCATCCTCAGATCAGTTGTTGTTTCCCGCTACTTGTATTGAAGCGCACACGAAAGACAGCATCAATCCAGTAGAAACACTCTCCTGCTTGATCGAAGCACTCATTGAATTTCGTGAATCCATTCTCTCGCCCATTTTCATCCGGCAATACGAAAGCAGCATGGCATATAAAGATCAATCAATAACCCTGGATGCCGGAAAAGGAGAAATTTATTCAGGATACCTTCGTGGAATTGATGACCATGGAAAAATAGTCCTACGAATTTCGGACGGCACAGAACAGGTTTTTCCAATCGGCGATGTAAAATTGCGCCCGCAGTAATTTAAAAAGCGCATTTATATTATGCTCTTTTTATCTATCAGCAAGAAATTTTACTGCTTGCGTGCGTCTGAAATTCTCCCAATCGAAGCCACATGATCACCTTTATCTAATTTCATCAATCTCGCACCCTTGGTTATGCGTCCCGAAGATAAAATTTTATCTACATCCAACCGCAGCATGATGCCATTATTTGAAATCAACGTGATCTGATCCCCTTTTCTGACAACACGTGCTGAAGCAATTTTGCCAATTTTTGGTAACATTTTCAGATCAATCGTTGCTACTCCTTTTGTCGCACGTCCCTGTGTGCGGAAATTTTTCAGCAGAGTGCGTTTACCATATCCTTTTTCAGTCACTACAAGCAAATAAGCTTTCGGCACAACAACTTCCATAGAAGTTAGTCGATCACCAGGATTTAGTTTAATCCCAACCACCCCGGCAGCTGCCCGTCCCATTGAGCGAATATCAGTTTCTTTAATACGGAGCGCTTGACCGCCAGCTGTGACCATAATTAGTTCATCCTCACCACTTGTAAGCCGAGCCCAACCAAGCTTATCATCCTCATATAAGTTGACTGCGATCAAGCCGGACATCCGTACGCTTTTAAATTCTGAAAGAGGCATACGTTTAATTCGTCCGTTTACAGTAACCAGCGTTATAAATTCTGCGGCATCGAAATCTGGTACTGCAACTGCTGTGGTGATTCTCTCATTGGGTTCCAATGCCAATATATTGACAATTGGCATTCCTTTATCCGTTCTCCGCGATTCATTTAATTCAAAAACACGTTCAGAATATACCTTTCCGCGGTCTGAGAAGAACAACAAGGTATGCAGCGCACGGCACGGGATTATTATATCAATTTGGTCTTCATCCTTCACATTCTGCCCAATAACACCCTTCCCGCCCCGCTTCTGTGTACGATACACTCGCGGAGAAACACGTTTAATATAATTATTGCGTGTGATGGTCACAAGTGCTGCCACATCAGATACCAGATCCTCATCTGTTAGATTCTCAGCATTTCCTTCCACAATTAGCGTGCGCCGGTCATCGCCATATTTCTTACTTATTTCTGTCAGGTCCTCGCTGATCAATTCCAGAATCTTTTTTGGATGAGCAAGGAGATCTTCCAGATGAGCAATCAACTCAATCAGCTGTTTATATTCATCTTGTATCTTTTCACGTTCCAACTGTGAAAGACGGCGTAGTTGCATATCCAAAATTGCCTGCGCCTGGATACTTGTTAATTTGAACCGCTCCATCAAGTTTCTCTTGGCGACATTTGAATTTTCTGAATTACGAATGGTTTTTATAACTTCATCCAGATTTGCCAGCGCGATCAGCAGTCCTTCTAAAATATGGGCGCGGTTTTTTGCTTTCTCTAATTCAAATTGTGAACGGCGCGTAATGACATCTACCCGGTGATCAATGAAAATCTGGAGCGATCGCTTTAAAGGAAGCAGGCGCGGTTCCTCTTCCACAAGCGCGAGCATATTAATGCCGAATGTCGTTTGAAGCTGTGTGAACTTATATAACCGATTTAAGATCCGTTTCGGTTGGGAATTTCGTTTCAATTCAATGATAATACGCATCCCGTTGCGGTCAGATTCATCTCTCAAATCTGATATCTCGGACAGTTTACCCGAGCGCACCAGGTCAGCTATCCGTTCGATCAAACTGGTTTTATTTACCTGATATGGAATTTCAGTAATTCGGATCTGATAGCGGTTCCCGCGGATCTCTTCAATTTGAGCACGGCCTTGGACAGTAATTTTCCCTTTTCCAGTTGAGTACGCCTGGCGTATTCCTTCAGTTCCGACAATGATCCCGCCGGTGGCAAAATCCGGTCCGGGTATATATTTCATCAGATCTTCTACTGTTACATCGTCGATCGTATCTTGATTTCGGATCATATAGGCGAGCGCCTTGCACACCTCTTTGATATTATGAGAAGGTATATTGGTAGCCATTCCAACGGCAATACCAGAAGAACCGTTCAATAACATATTCGGAAGGCGCGCGGGTAATACAGAGGGTTCCTGGAGTGATCCATCAAAATTATCAACAAAATCAACGGTATCTTTATCGATGTCGAGCACCATTTCTTCGGCCTTGATATCCATGCGCGCTTCTGTGTAGCGCATTGCCGCTGGTGAGTCTCCGTCAACTGATCCAAAATTACCCTGCCCGTCAATCAGCATATACCGCATGGAAAAATCCTGCGCCATGCGGGCCATGGATTCATAAACAGCCTGGTCGCCATGGGGATGGTATTTACCCAGAACTTCACCCACTATCCGGGCAGATTTTTTATAGGCGGAATTCGAGCGCATTCCCATATCCATCATCGCATATAAAATGCGGCGGTGAACAGGTTTGAACCCATCACGCGCATCCGGGAGCGCGCGCGAGACGATGACACTCATCGCGTAATCAATATATGAGGTCCGCATCTCCTGATCAATATCAATTTGCTTAACTTTACTTACTTCCATAAATGTGAAAACCTTTTATTTTTTTAATTTCTTATTGATTATAACTCATCCGATTTTCGGCTAATTTTTTATTGAAAAAGAACGCATGATTATAAACTATCAATAGACTACTTCAGTTATAATTTCCTTTCATGAAGCACAAAGCGCCTATTCTTTTCTTATTACTTTTTTGTGCCATTCTTTCTGCTTGCCAATCTCTGGATCAAACGGATTCAGAACAGATAAACCCTGATTCTCAAAAAACTTATATTGAAAATAAAGGGTCTGATACACTCGTAAATCTCGCGCTGGCATGGGCTGAAGAATATCAGCAGCTTAACCCGGTTGTGCAAATTTCTGTTACGGGTGGTGGATCCGGCACAGGTTTTACTTCATTAATAAACGGAACGATAACTATCGCGAACGCATCAAGACAGATAAAACCTGAAGAAATTGATGCCGCCAGAGAAAACGGATTTGAACCGATTGAGTTTATTGTCGCGAATGATGCTATTGCAGTTATTGTCAACCCGGAAAATCCAATTGAAAACCTGTCACTTGAGCAGGTCTCAAAAATTTACAAAGGAGAGATCAAAAATTGGCAGGAAGTTGGGGGTGAAGACCGCCCGATTGTAAAATTATCCCGTGAAACAAATTCCGGAACACACGTTTATTTTCTGGAAACAGTTATTCGGCTGGGCAGCAAAGATGATAACAGCATTTTCTCAGCAGATACTTTGCTCCTTCCTTCTTCCGAAGGAATAATCGCTGAGGTTAGAGATAATCCAAACGCGATCGGTTATGACGGGTTGGGGTACGTTACGCCAGATGTCAAAACAATTGCCCTATCGCAAGAAGCACACAGCAATTATATAATTCCATCAGCTGAAACTGTTTTAAGTGGAGAATATCCCATATCAAGGCATTTATATATGTATACTCGTGGAGAACCAAAAGGAGCTGAACTGGCTTACTTAGAATGGATTCTCTCCAGTGACGCGCAGGAAATAACCGCCTATTTAGGTTTTGTTCCAGTAATCCGCGAATAAACAAATCATGAGAAAATCAGAAAAACTGATCACAAATACAATTCGAATTGCTGGTTCATCAAGCATATTATTTTTACTGCTGATCTTTGTTTTCTTATTGAAGGAAGGGTTTCCAACTCTACAGGAAATTTCATTTGTCGAATTATTGTCCAGGCGTTGGTACCCAATTGAAGGATTATTTGGCATTCTTCCGCTCATAAGCGGTTCACTTATTGTGACCATTTCTTCAATGATTATTGCCCTTCCTTTTGGTATTGGCACAGCAATATACATTGGAGAAATTGCACCTCAGGGGTTAAAAGAAATCTTTAAACCCCTGGTTGAGGTGCTGGCAGGCATTCCTTCCGTTGTGTTAGGTTTTATTGGCATTTTAGTTCTCTCGCCTATGATGCGCACGGGCTTAAATTTACCGACCGGATTAACTGCTCTAACAGGAGCGATTCTGCTTGCCCTGATCTCGATCCCAACGATTGTATCAATAGCTGAGGATGCTCTATATGCAGTCCCAAAATCGTATCGGGAAGCGGCTTATGCCGTCGGAGCGACGCAGTGGCAGATCATCTGGCATATAGTTCTTCCTGCAGCACGGGTTGGAATTCTAAATGCTGTCATGCTCGGAGTAGGCCGGTCATTAGGTGAAACAATGGCTGTAATGATGGTTACGGGCAACGCACCAACTCTATTCTCTGGGTTGGATTCTTTTATTTCCCCTGTGCGAACCATGACAGCCACGATCGCTTCTGAGATGGGTGAAGTAGCTTCAGGAAGTGCCCATTACCACATTCTTTTCTTCATTGGGATCATTCTTTTCTTCTTTTCTCTGCTTATTAATGTGACATCTTCTTCACTAAGCACAAGGCCAAAACGCGGAAAAGACCAGGTGGTTTCATGAACCTATTATCTTATTATAAAGAACCGAAAAATAGGATTGATAGGAATTTAGTTCAAAAAATCGGTTTCACAGGTATCCGCCTAATTACCGTGATCACAATCCTCCCTATCCTCGGCATCGTGGTTTTTATCGCCATCAAAGGCATGCCTGCCCTTTCCTGGGAGTTTCTATCAGCCATGCCACGGGATGGAATGCGCGCAGGCGGCATCCTGCCGGCGATTGTTGGCACCTTATACTTGATGGCCGGCACCGCACTATTCTCAATTCCTTTAGGCATCACTGCCGGTATCTACCTGGCTGAATACGCTTCAGATAATTTATGGACGCGTTTGATCCGCATCGCGATCATCAGTCTGGCGGGGGTGCCATCCGTGGTCTATGGGCTTTTTGGGCTTGGCTTATTCGTCATATTCTTTAAATTAGGGATCAGCATTCTATCCGCCGCCCTCACGCTATCCATCATGACCCTTCCCGTTATCATCAGCACATCGGAAGAAGCCCTCCGCAGCGTCCCATATAAATTCAGGGTAGTTGGTATTTCCCTTGGGGGTACGCAGTGGCAGACTATCTGGAAGGTAATTCTTCCCCAGGCACTGCCCGGCATCGTTACTGGCGTTATCCTTGGGCTGGAGCGAGCAGTTGGGGAAACTGCGCCAATCCTTTTCACCGGCGCGACCTTTTACCTCCCTCACCTTCCTTCCTCCCCATTGGACGCGACGATGGCTCTTCCATACCACATTTACGTCATATCCACCCAAATTCCTGGAATGCCTATCACAATCCAGTACGGAACGGTATTGGTACTGCTTGTACTGGTTCTCGCAATGAACATCATTGCTTCCGTTATCCGATCCCGCGCAAGAGCGAAAAGGCAGTGGTAATGAATAATATTAAGATCAGCATTCGCGACCTCCACGTTCGGTATCAAGACGGAAAATATCCGCTCCGCGGAATTAACCTGGATATCATCGCAAATATGATCAATGTCACGTTTGGACCGGCTGGCGGCGGAAAATCAACGCTCATCCGCGTATTAAACCGGCTCATCGATCTCTCCGATGTGGACGAGATTCAAGGGGAAGTCCTGCTGGACGGAATCAATATTCTCGACCCGGAAATTGATGTGATCGAACTTCGCCGCAAGGTGGGGGTCGTCTTTTCCCAGCCGATTCCCCTGCCTCTGACCATCTCTGAAAATATCAGTTTTGGGCTGGAAGTAGCGGGCGAAAAGGATAAGAAGAAAATAGCGCGGCGGGTAGAACACGCGCTGCGCCAAGCAGTGTTGTGGGATGAGATCTACGACCGATTGGATGATCCAGCCAGTTCTCTCTCCGGCGGGCAGCAGCAGCGCTTGTGCCTGGCCAGAGTTCTGGCGCTGGAGCCAGATGTGATCCTCCTCGATGAACCCACTTCCGCTTTAGATCCGGTTTCAACCGCGAAGATCGAGGAATTCCTTGAAAAAGCAAAGGACGATTACACCTTTTTGCTTGTGCCGCACAACCAGCAGCAGGCCGCGCGCACCGCGGATTTCGCCGCGTTCTTCCTGCAGGGGAAGCTGGTCGAATACGGGATAGGCGAACAGCTCTTCTTCAACCCGAAGAAGAAAGAGACCGCGGATTACATTCAGGGGCGCTACGGGTAAGCTCGCTGCCTTCACGCGCAACAGCCCGCTCCTCAGGTTACAAAATGTTACAAAAGGTTACATTTAGAAAAATAAAGGGGTATTTATGGGGGATCAGTGGGGGGATTTTTGGGGGATAGGGAAAAAGCGGAAAAGCCAGCTTCACGGGAAGAGATCATCAAGGATAACATCAGCGAAGCAATCTACCTCTTTATGTCATTCTGAGCGAAGCGTAGAATCTCGGCCTGCATTCAACTCTCCTAAAAACCATGCCCTCACGAGCGCAGCGAAGCAATCTCCTGCAATTCACGATGTGGCATCCTTACATATCTGTCATCGCGAGAAACGAAGTGACGAAGCGATCTCCCACAATTCATGATGTGACATCAAAAGAAAAAAGTAAGTTGTCAGGGTAATACAAACACAAGAGCAGGAGATCGCGTCGTCGTGCTTAGCACTTCTCGCGATGACATTATTTTATTGGATAATAAACTGCTAAAATCAACAATATGTTCAACAATGAATACTGTGTATATATCATGACCAATAAGCACAATACCACGCTATACACAGGCGTGACAAATGACCTAAAGAGAAGGGTTTTTGAGCACAAGAAACACATGGTAAAAGGTTTTACTGACCGATATAACCTGGAAAAGCTGGTGTATTTTGAAGTGACTAACGATATCAAGGCCGCAATCTTGCGTGAGAAACAAATCAAGAACGGTTCACGGGAGAAGAAGATTAATTTAATTGAAAGTACCAATCCTGATTGGAGAGATTTAGTATTGGATTTCTAGTAATTTTAATAAACTGTACCGTCTGTTCAAATCGCTGAGCCGAAAGAATAAAGCAATCACTTAAGTTTCTACACATGAAAAAGAAGGGGACCGCCACACCCCGCTTTGCGTGTTTCGCAATACACCGAGAGTATGCTGCGTTATGACGTTTATCCCTATGTCCTCACGAGCGCAGCGAAGCGATCTCCTCCGATTCACGTTGTGGCATCCTTACATATCTGTCATCGCGAGAAACGAAGTGACGACGCGATCTCCTCTGATTCACACTGTAGAACCGAAAGAAAAAAGTAAGTAAGCAGTGTAGTACAAACACATGAGAATAATATCGTCACGCATCTTGCGGATGCTTGCAAATACATAATTTTTAAATGGAGGAACGAACCAAACCTTCACCTTTTGACAGGTTGTAATGACAGTACAAATGTTCTATTATCAAGGGATGGATAAGAAAAATAAGACCATGATAGTGATGAGTGAAAATGGGCTCACAGACAAGCAGGAGCTGGCAGTTGAACTGATGTTGGCAGGCATGAGCGACGGAGACATTGCGGAGCGCGCAAGGGTTAGCCGAAAGACGATCAACACATGGCGCAACCAGAACGAGGATTTCCGCGCCGTGTTGGCGAAGCGGCGGAAGGCAACCCGCGAACGGCATCAGGATGAGCTGAGCGGGCTGGTTTCGGAGGCGATCGGGGTGATGCGCGAGGCGATGCAGGAGGGGATATTGTCACCCGCCTGCGAGCGGCGCAGGCGGTGCTGCGCACATCGGGACTCCAGGCATCGATGCAAGCGGAAAAGCCAGCTTCACGGGAAGAGATCATCAGTGAATTCCTCAGCGAAGCGATTGGGGAGGTGGCATTAGATTTGGGCATCAATGGCGCCAAGCGCCTGCCAGACGGAGAGTAGGCCACAGGGAGTATGTGAAACCGTAATAAATTGGCCGAGATTCTCACCCCTTCGGGTGTGCTTCGCGATCGCTTCGCTCAGAATGACAAGGCTTTGTTGGGTTGGAAAAGTAGGAAAAAAGACCTTACTACTATTCACTGGATAGTTGTAAGCCACAGAAACGATGCAAACAGAAAAGCCAGTTTCACGGGACGAGATCATAAGTGAGTTCCTCAGCGAAGCGATTGGCAGGGCATCGGTCGAGTTGGGCATCAATGGCGCCAAGCTCATGGCAATCAGGGATTCGTCGGGAAGCTGATGGCGTAATAAGTGTTAGGTAGGGGCACTCGTGAACGCGACCAAATTCAGCATGTCCCTGGATCTACCTCTGAATATCTTTTAGTTGAGGTTCCATGACTAGCGAGTACCCACACAGTCCACACACCTATCCTCGTTTTGATGAGCTGCTGAAACAAAAACCCAACAGTTTGCCGCTTAAAAAATTACTCAATTAAAATCTTTCCTAGCCTTTATGAGATTTTCCGAGGATTGAGATCAGATTATCTTTTGTCAAAAGCGAATTCTCATCCTTTTCCTCCAAGAAAGGTTTTACATCGCTACCAATTTTCTTCCAATCCCGCGAAGAGATTTCTTCAATTAATATTGCCCGCCAATTTCTTTCATCGAGAATATCCTTTTTCCATCCGGTTTGAATTAAAGCATTTTTCAAAAGTTCAAAATTTGGATCTGGCCAATTAGAATCGCTCATATACCACATCAGATCATACAAGTCTCTGCCCTTGGTGAATTTTCTACTCAGAAAAGCATGAATTTTGCCAGCCAATAAGGATGCGCAGTCATGGTGGTGAAGGTTCAGAAAAAAATATTTCCGAACAATAGTATTTGCCAGCACTGCACCAGCTGGTGGATGTGTATCCACCTCAATTTTAATCGAAAGGTTCTCATTCTTATAAGGGGATAAGCCCAGTTCATGCGGCAACCCCTGAAACTTCAAAAAGGCAGATTGCACGGTTTTATCAAATCTTGATCTGATTTCCAGTTTATATCCTTCAGAGATAAACGTCTCTTTCAGTTTTTTTAGATAATATTGAAAATCATAATTCGAAGAGGGATTTTCCAGGGTAAAATCCAAATCCTCAGAAAAACGCCGCAGCCCATATAGAAAGCGGAGAGCAGTACCTCCATGAAAAGCGAGCGGGAGAAAAGCACCAGATTTTTGTAACCCCTGAAGTATTCGTACCTGCAGATATTCCCTGCTAATATTGCGTCCCTGAACAGAGTCGGCGCTATCTCCAGCAAGCGCAATAAGAAAATCTTTCATAATTGTTTGTATCCTTTTTTTTCATCTAAAGCCAACTGTACAATATGTTTGAAAGCACGCGCTAGTTTTGGTTTTCTGGATTTTTCAACGAGTCTTTTCAATTTATTAATTTCTAAAACAACCAGATTTTGTAATCGCAGCTCTTGAATATATTCTGCCGAACTGCTTTTCGGTTCAAGCAGAATGAGATCAAGGACCGCTTTTTCAGGACTGGCAATAAAAGCTGACTGATTTTCACCCAGATCAATGGAAGTGTAGCTGTTGAACCAACCACCATTTATATGCCGGTATGTGAACGTTCCCACAGGCGTTTCCCAGACCCCTGGTTTTTTAGTTGTGATGCTTGTTGTGACTGGTACATGCTCAGGGATGAGCCCATAATATAAAAGCGCAGACTGAAAACTGACATAAGAAGCTGGTTGAAGGCAATTTGCCATTAAAAAAGGATGCGGTTTCACCTGCTGATAGGGAGGTGCTAATGTGTATAAACCACGCCTGAGCTGAACAATCTTGCCCGAGTTCACCCATAAGCTCATTTGCTTTCGAAGGTAATTAGCATTAACATCCCCCGAAAGCAGAAAACCAGTTTCGAAAACAGGAAGATCTTTAACCAAATCAACCAATTCAGAGAATTTCATTTCCTTAATTTACCATTAATGGTAAATTAGTGCAACAGTATTAAGGGCGGTAACGGAAAAACCTGCCTCACGGGAAGAGATCATCAGTGAGTTCCTCAGCGAAGCGATCTACCTCTTTATGTCATCCGAGAATCCTCCAAGAGAGGCTTGTAACTATCCAGTGAATAGTTACAAGGTCTTTATTTATGAGGATCCACGGCTCGTAGCACCAGAATAGGCTTTGAGTTCACCACTGGTGAGCTCAAAGGTCTTTTTACATAAATCAAGGAGAGACGAGCGAAGCGTAGAATCTCGGCCTGCATTCAACTCTCCTAAAAACCATGCCCTTGCGAGCGCATCAATGCGATTGGCAGAGCAGCGGTGGAGTTGGGCATGAATGGCGCTAGGCGCCTGCCGGGCAGGTAGTAAGGCATGGAAGCCAATTATGAGCTGCTGAATAACCATAAAAAGCTAAATCGAGCGATATGGTTTAACCAAAAAGATTGACAAACACCAAAGATTGCAGATAATATAGATAATATACCCGCCAAGCCTCTATCCGCAAGGATATGCTGCAATGTGGCGGGTTTTTGAATAACAGGGCAAATGAAATACACAAAACCACCCACAACTTTTCATGAGCAAGCAAAATTACTCATAAGCCGTGGTTTGCAACAAAGATTTTTTGATGTTTAGCACACAATGTGATTGGATATACATGCATATTTAAATGAAAACTACATGTATACTAAAAGAAAACCAATGAAAGGAAAAACAAATGCAAAATCCAAAATTTAAGATCTTTACCGGAAAAGACAAACAGTTTTACTTCAGGTTGACCGCCCGCAATGGGGAGCCCATTCTTGCCAGTGAAGGATATACTTCAAAATCTGGCTGTGAGAACGGGATTG
>CAYLHI010000040.1:0-17872 GCA_964383575.1 uncultured Pelolinea sp. | reverse complement strand
GTTGAAGTAAATCAGTTCGATCACATCATTTTCATTCTCACTGGCGTTTTCAATTGCAACGCTGTGTTTCGGCAGGGTGAACAGGTTATATGGTGTGTTTTCTAAACCAATTACAAAGTATCCAAGTAAAAAAGCCGTTATGATGCACAAGAGCATGGTAATACCGTATACCTGCTGATCAATCGATGCCATTATTTGCTTGACTCGCCGCAGTAAATAAAAGATTCCAGCTGCTAAAACAATCCAAAGGAGAATGGCAGCAGCAATATACCGTTTACTTATGAAGTTGACAGGTTGTAAAAACCAGAAATAGACCGCTGCAGTAATGGGTGCGGATAAAAGGGAAGAAATTATCAAATTCTTCCATGAAACTTTCATGAACATGGGGATCTTATTTTCTACCATAAATATCTCCTGAGCCGAATATGTAAAATGATTTCACTACCGGCAATGGACTGAGGTGAAATGTGCCTGGTGGTTGGAAAGCAGGGAAAGTTATCAATAATAATCCTGTATCACCATAGCGAGCACAATGCTCACAAATAACTGTAATGCACAGACCATCCAATCTGCCAAACCACTCACAAAATAACTCTTCGGGAATAATCTACGAGCCGTTACCCGAAAAGCGAGTTGAAAGATACCCATCAGTGACCAAACAAATGGAAAGAACCATATAAAAGTTCTTTCGACCTCTAAACGGACTGTTGATTGAATCAACAAAAATGCAAGCATTGCCATCGTGGACATCAAAGCGAATGATCTAATCGAATTTCTATCAGAATGCCTTGGGAGAACCAAGTGAGTGATAGTCCGCTTAATCTCTTTTATGAAATTAATGAACACAAAATATAGCGTTGGTAGGAACAAGAATCCACCCATAATGGACATTACAACAAAATTAGCAAACTGTGTTAGCGGATAGGGTCTTCCAGCGAGTCCCTGCTTAACAGAATTCGCAATGCGTAATGCCCGAATTGGATAAAAAGACTGACCACCACTGACAATATACTCAAAGATAAAATATAAGGCTGGGGCTATCAAAAGACCTGCCCAGAATGCGGCTTTTTCACGCCATCTGATTGAAAGGATCAACAAGTTGAATGAGATGACCAGAGCAAGAATCGGGATAATATGGCCATAAGAAAATTGCGCTGTCAAGGTAAATGCGATACCGCTGGCTAAACCGTACAAGAAAAGTTTGGTACTATCAGCTTTGCTTCCAGGCAAGTGTTGCAAGTATTTAAGTGCGTTGATTAGCAAAAGAGCCCCAAGCGAAACAAGCAAGGCAGGGATACCACTACCAACTGCGCAGAAATTCATTACAGAAGAGGGAACCACTAACATCATTAGGCATGTGCGTCGAGCAGTTGACTCCGAAAAGATTTCCCTACTTAACAAACCCACTACTACTACCAACCCAGTATTTAGCATACTCACAATTACACCCCAGCCGTATGCAATAGGGATCGGCAGAAGATGAGCCAATCTGTAAATACCAATTCCACATAGAAAAACACCGGGGGGGTGTGTTGTGCCTGGAATAGTGTATCCCTTATCGTTTCCACAAAGTACTATAAAGATATATTGAAGTTTCTCAAAAAAAGTATGTCCGGCAAAATCGGGGTTGTTTGCCAACCAATTAATTGAATACCATATTCCATTTTTCATTGATTGGCTCTGAAAAGATAGGTGTTTAAAACCACTAGTTGTTAAGCTCAGGAAACAGGCTTCCAAACCGAGCGCAAGCAGATACATCAAGAGGAGGAATTTTACAAATGAAAGATTCTTGTGATGAAGTAGAGAAAAACCAAATAGTTGAATCAATACAGACAACGAACCAAAAATAAACAGGTTCGTCCAACTGGTGAAGATACTCGATGGCACACCACTCGATCCAACCATGTATCGAGGCCTGAGGAAAACACCTGCTCCACCTATAGGCGTATTGGGGTTATACGCGATATTCATTAGGAGAATATATGCTGCGATTGTAACCCATGAAGAAAACAGCGCGACCAAGGCCAACCCATAAAGCCCAAATTTCTTTCGTGCGAAGATAATTATTTCATTGAGAATTTCAACTTTCGCAAGCAGCAGAAGAAGAGTAAACAATGCGATTGCGATGGCAAAAACCCCCGCGATTAGTATCGGAAGTTTGTTGATCATCGGAATTTCAATCGTGTCTGTATTCGTAACATGCCTTTGATAGGGTTGGGATGAAGAAAGGGAAACTTGTTCTAATCGTCCGTCCCAATAAATATTCACACGCCCGCCATTCGGCTGTACTTGGAAACTAAGCGCTGGATTTTTGACCAGCCAACCTTCATAAGACAAAGAAGCTTTTTGTGTTCCCTGAACAATCAATGAGTTCTCTGTACGCGTCCAGCTTCCATTAATAACAAACTTTGATAAACTTTCATCTCCTAAACCTGAGTTGAAGTAAATCAGTTCGATCACATCATTTTCATTCTCACTGGCGTTTTCAATTACCACGCTGTGTTTTGGCAGGGTGAACAGGTTATATGGCGTGTTTTCTATACCGATTACATAGTATCCAATTATAAAAGCCGTTATGATGCACAAGAGCAAAATAATAAGTAATAACTGCCAATCAATCGATGCTATTTTTTGCTTGATTCGTCGTAGCAAAAAAAGGAAGCCAGCTATCAAAACGATCCAAAGGAGAATTGCTACAGCAATATACCTTTTACTTATGAAGTTGTCCGGTTGTAAAAACCAAAAATAAACCGATACGGTAATGGGCAAAGACAAAAGGGAAGAAAATATCAGGTTCTTCCATGAAACTTTCATGAACATGTATGTTTCTTTCCCTGCCATGGTTATCTCCTGAACCAAAGGGGAAATGCACTCTTTTTGATTATAAAAAGGATAATTGTGATTTTCTTTGATAATGCGGAACTAAAAAACTCACTAAATATTTTAATCATTTTTAAATTGAAACACAAAGGTTTTGTTGAGAAAGTAAGACAAAACCGCAATTGGTAAAACGAGAATTGCACCCGCAATGAGCATATTTACATGATAGATATCAAATATCCGTAAAAAGAAAAGGTTAATCAAGTAAGTGATCCCATATACTCCAAAAAACTTGATGAGAAGTTTTGGATCACTATTATGAAAGACAATTCTACCGGTTGTAAAATAATTAAATAACACACCAAGAATTGTCGCAAATAATGAAGCGATGGAATAATGGATTTGAAGTAATATAAGAACCGAAAAGACTAAGTAACCAAAAATCGTGTTTATTCCACCCACAAAAAGGAAACGAATAAAACGGATAGACCATATTTTATTAATAAATCCAATAATCTTCTCCACAATTGTTCTTGCATAGATAATTTCTTCGTGATTATTGTTTTCCATGCTAAAAATTAATTCTCTCTTGCTCTACAACCAAAGGTCTTTTTTGTACCTGTGTGTAGATTGCCCCAATATACTCTCCGATAACACCGAGAAAAATAAGCTGCACAGAAGCGAAGAAGAATAACCCGACAGCCACTGGTGCCAATCCTAATGAAAAATTCTGCCAATTGGTTAATTTATACACTAAATAAAACAACCCTACCAATGCGCTCAACGCTGCAGTAACAAAACCCAGCATAGTCGCCAGCCGGAGAGGTACCTTAGAGTGATTGGTTAACCCAAGCATAGCCATATCGTACAAAATATAAAAATTATTCTTAGTGATGTTGTGCTTTCTAAGCGGTTGTACAAATGGGACTGTAGCAATCTCGTACCCCAAATCTGCTACAAGTCCGCGGAAGTATGGGTAAGGGTCGTTCAATGACCGCAATTTTTCAACCACTACCTGGTCATATAAGCCAAACCCGGTAGCATTTTCCACCAAACTTATTTCGGATAACCGCTGCAGCAGACGATAATAAAATTTCCTGATAAAGTAGAAAATAGGGTTTTCCTGGCTGCTTGTTTTGACACCCATGACTACTTTATATCCTTCTTCCCATTTTTGGATAAATTCTGGTATCAGCGACGGAGGATCTTGAAGATCAGAAGCCATACAGAATACCATATCGCCACTGCTTTGAAGGATGCCGTAGAAAGGGGACCGAATGTGGCCAAAATTGCGCGTGTTGATGATCACCTTAATATTCTTATCCGATGCTGCAATTTTGCGTAAGATCGGAATTGTGTTATCAGTGGAATGGTTATCTATATATATCTGTTCATACGCGTACCCCTTGAGAGCAGCCATCACTTCTTTAATTTGTTTATACAGTGATTCAACATTTCCCTCTTCGTTGTAGCAGGGAGTGACAATACTTATCTTTTTCATACCATGTCTAATTTTATAACCCGTTATAACCCACGCGCATAGATTTGCTTGCGTAGAATCTCATCTCGATTGTACAAACTGTCTACCATTTCAACCATCAACGGTGCATCTTTTTTACATTTCTGGGCCAGTACTTGGCCGTTAAGCAATTCACGGCAAGAGAGCTGTCCTTTCTGCAAGGGGATAGCCAGGTAATAATCATTACGGGTCAATACATGGCCAGCGGGTATGTCACGTTTGGCATAAACACCACGTACGAGATTAGTTAAGTAATCCATTTCTTTCTGAGTAGGTATTACTTTATCTATACCAGCTGCGCCGCACATTTCCTTAGTCTTTTTGAACGTTTGAAACCACTCTGCTATCTGCTTGGGTGTGGAGCAATATAGCGAAAAAGGCTTATCCTTTGACTTGATGTCAATGTGTCTCTCGAATGTTCTAGCACCCTTGGCATAAGCGATCATAATCGAGGATTTCCAATCATGATATTCATGGGTGGAGAACCCGATGACATGGCCAGGATAACGATTTTTCAGGAAATCAATCTGGTTTAGCTGCAATTCTATGTCTTCGGATGGATAGAGTGAGACACAGTGGTTGATAGCTAGGGGGATATTGCGATTCTCAAAGAACATCACCATATTGTCGATGTCAATAAGCGATGTACCACCGGTCGAGACTGCCACCGGCTTACGGGTTTTCGCAATCTTCTCCAGCAGTGGCCAGTCGGTCACATCTGAACTGCCAATTTTGATTATCTCAATACCAAGCTCAACGCATAATTCAACAGATTTTTCATCGAACGGTGTCGCCATCCTAACGCAGTTACTTCGTCGGATAGCTTCAGCAAGTGTCGCTAGTTCATCACGACTAAGACGAGTATCCAGGGTTTTCTTAATATAACGGATATCATCGCGCGCAATAAAATCTTTGTGGATAAAACTATCAACGTCCCTGATTTGCAACTTTATCGCAGCGTGGACATCATTATAACGAACGACAGTACCGAATTCTTTTATGATTCGTAATCCACGCTGAACATCCCCCCAATGGTTATTTGCTAATTCCAGAACAAATAACTCTTCAAAAATATCGCGGTTAATCATTTTTTCTCTCCTTATAGGTGCAGTAGACACATTTGTGAGTAGTTCGGGGAACGAATGAACAAAATGGACTGGCCTAGCTAAATCTCGAAATGTCTCATATCCAAATTCTACCCCAACAAAGGGTACATTTAACGCCTCAGAGGTAAATAGATCGTCCAATGAATCACCCACATATACCACATTTTTACCTTGCAAAGAATATTTATTGATTAAGTAATGGAGACTCTCAGTCTTTTCTTTAGAATTCGATTGGTGAGAATCCGGGCAGACGACCTCTAAAAAAAATGGGGATAAGCCTAAGTGAGAGAGAATCTTGCCTGTCGAAAAGCTGGGTTTGTTTGTAACAATAAACATCAGAATATCACGCGCTTGAAACACTTTTAGGGTCTCAAGCACTCCGGGGATAAGCTGGGTCATCTTCCAACCATCACTGTCATAAATCATGCGGAAGGCTGCTTCCAATTTGTTTAAATCTTTCTCGGTTGCGTTTTTTAGTGCTTGGTGCAGCATCATGCGAATGGGCGGGCCAATTTTGAATTTTAATGAGCCGAGTATTTTACCAGGAAATACTTGCTTAACGGCTTGTTCAAGAGAATAATTAATGCCAGGGCGCGAATCAACCAGCGTGCCGTCGAGATCAAAAATCACGTTTTCAATCATACTATTTGGACAGTTCATCAATATCTGAATCCGCAATCATGTTTTCTTGGAATTCCTCCCGTTCAAGGAATGGGTACATATCTTCCAGTGGTACTGTGATGATTTTCCCATCAGGCATCTGTTTTGAACTTAATCTGGGTTCAAAAGACTGATCCGGATCTAGTACAACTTCGCAGATGATCGGACCCGGTTCTGCCAATATCTGCTTTATTTGGTCATGAAAATCTCTGGAAGATAATCGGAAAGCCCTTAATCCGTATGCTTCAGCCACGCGAATGTAATCAGGGAAACTAACACCGCTTTTCGGGCCTTCGCCATTCAATTTTCCAAAAAAACGTTTCTGAGTAGAACGAATGGAAAGATAACCATTGTTATTCAAAACGAAACATTTTATATTTAGCTGATTATGCATCAGGGTTTGAAATTCCTGAATGTTCATTTGAAGGCTTCCGTCACCTGTTATGCAGATCACTCGTTTGCCATCATTTGCAAAAGCAGCACCAATCGCGGCTGGGAGACCGTACCCCATAGACGCGCACCCGGAATTAGAAAAGAGACGCTGCCCCTTCTTGAGTCTTGCGGTTTGAAATGGCACAATGCATGCTGTGGCATTGCCCGTTACGATCACATCCTTCTCATCAAGCAAGTCAATCAACGTCTCGATAAAGTAATAAGGATTGATGAGAGGCTCAGAGATCCGTTGATGGGACGTCACCGCAGGATATCTTGCAAGCCTTTCTTTGCACCATTTCAGCCATTCAGCATGTTTTTGTGTTTTGAATTCCTCAAGATCAAGCAGACCATCAAGTATGTCTAAAAATACTTTTGCATCACAATGAATGCCAATGTCTGGCTTAAAAGTGGGTTTATTCAATTCAGCTTTATCAACATCTACCTGAATTTTTATAGCATTGTGTGCAAATGATTGCCAGTTATAACTCGTCTGGCGAATATTCAAACGGCTACCAATGACCAGAAGTGTATCGGCATTTTGAACAACAAAATTCCCGGGACGTGTGCCGATAGTACCAGGACGGCCACAAAACAATGGGTCATCGCTGGCTATTAAATCATGTGTCCAGGCAGTAGTAACGGGTATTCCCAGTTTACGGATCACACTATCAAAAATGCCTAATGCACCAGCAAGTCTTACCCCGGTTCCTGCTAAAATTACCGGGCGTTTAGCAGACCTAAACAGCTCCAATACTTGTTGTGCTTTTCCTTTGTTTTCTTCATGATCCCAAATAATGGTGTCAGCTGAGCTATCGTAAGAGGGTATGCCCTCTTCATCAATTAGACTGGATTGGACATCAATAGGAATATCCAGCCAACAAGGACCAGGACGGTCGCTGTTAGAAAGAAACAATGCTTTTTCAAGTTCAGCCCCGATCATCTTAGGGTCAGTGATAAGTGAGGCGTATTTGGTTATCCCCTTAACCATATTGATAATATCAGCTTCCTGGTCGCCTAGCTGGCGTAAACCTGGAAGATCATAAGAAGCTAAAAGAGTCTCTCGTTTTACCTGACCTGAAATAACAAGCATAGGAATCGAATCTGTCCAGGCGCCAAACACGCCGTTCAAAGCGTTGATTCCACCCGGTCCTGATGTAACATTTATTACACTTGTTTTACCAGTAACGCGCGCATATCCCTCCGCTGCCATAGCGCAAGCCTGCTCATGATGATTGAAAACACAATGAATCCGACTCTCAGAACCGAAAGCATTGTTCAAGAACATTGCTGCGCCTCCAGTGACCATAAAAACATGCCGGATACCATAATCCGCCAGTGATTTTGAAATATAATCTGCAACTCTAATCATTAAAGCCCCATCATTTTCTAAGATTGAACTGCGTACAGAACTACATCAAAACCGCTATAAGCATGAGTGCGCAGGTAAAATTTATATCCTAAATCCCATCGTTTGATCATCCCGGGAATCTTCCAAAGATGCTGCGGAAGATGATAAACACATACTGCCAACCCAGGTCGATCCTGTTTGATCATATTTTTAGCTCCCAATAATCCCTCAATTTCGGCACCTTCAATATCCATCTTTATCAAACTCGGATTGAAGTTATAGAGTACGTCGTCCAGAGCGACTACCGGAATAATTGTACTACCGGCCTCACTAATTTTTCCGCCTTCTCCACCATCACTGGCAAACAACAGTTGGTCTGTGGCTGAATGCACGCCGCACGGAAAGAGCAGTGCAAGAGAATTCCATTCTGTTGAGATATACTCAGATAACTTTTTAAAGTTTCCTAAATCAGGTTCAAATGCCGCAATACCTTCAAAGATAATATTGTTCGTTTTCATATGACGAAGCGTATCACCATCATAAGCACCGCAATCCACAAACCTTAGGGGGTATTTCCAGGGTGGAATAGTTGGTGGAAAGTATTGATAATCTGGATCAGGAAAAGGCAATACAGAATAATCGCCTGTAATTCGTTGGGTAAGCAGAGCCACGTAGAGTGACCGGCTAAAGTCATCTTCCCAAATGTGAAATCCATTCTCAATTTCTTCCCGCCAATTTTGATAAGAAAATGGCGAAGTAAGCCAATAACGGTTTTCAAGCTGATCAGAAAATGAATCGTAGAATTCAACAGGATTTAATATTCGCGTGAAACCAATTTGTTTTAAATTCTCAATAACTGATAATAATTCCACATTACGGTTGTGAATGGCCATCAACACCGTGGAATTGTGTTTTTGCACCTTTATAAGGTCCACAGATTCTGGTAAGAACACAGGGATATCTAGAATTGTCTGACCCGGAAAAGCTTTTTTATCCAAAAATGCGATAACTTGAAACCCTTTATCTTTGGCGAATTGACAAATATCTTTTCCAAAATTCCCGGCACCATAGATTACAAGCAAATCATTTGAATCAATTTTATTTTCTGCTGGTTTTTTCCATAGGTCTGTCATAAAAAAAGCTAGGGAATTCATTTTTTTATCCAATTTTTTTCTGTTTATTTTGTTGTCAATCATATTTTAATTCTTGAGAAAAATAAGATCGTTTTTCAATCCCAATTTGTGGATTTGATCAACGATACTTTGTTGATGCAGCGTGGATGAAATCAGTATCGGTTCTGAGAAACTGATCATGGTTTCAGGTGCAATCACCCGCACACCTCGCATAATTTTACCTTGATTTATAGGGTTGCTGTCTACGAAGGCAACGATCTCGGCTTCAGCAAGAGAAGTCTCTACAAGCAATTTCATTGTCAATTGTCCTGTTCCCCAAACAATCACTTGTTTGTTATCAGACAAAACAGCGCTTAGCCTGACCTCAAATTCATACAATATTCCCCGCGAAATAGAAATATATTGTTGAATTTTATTTTTCAGTTCAATATCTTTTTCAATCTTTCCATTGCCATCGGATCGTTTGGCAAAACAGAAAATAGCAGGATAAGGCTTGTTTGCTGAAGCTGGGATAATTTTTCGTCCGCATTCAAGCGGCTCAAAAGCATTTACACGCAAAAAATTATTTAGACTGGTCATTGAGAAATGATTGATATGCTCGGTGTTGAAATCCTGAAAAGGCGCATCCACAAAATCAGCATAGCGGGCCGCGTCAGGCACTTCAATATAAACACAAGCATCAACACCAAGCATGGAATGGATCCACAATGCGGCTTGTCTTAAATCCTGCACATGTTCCAGTGTATGTGAAAGAATAACACAATCAAATAGCTCGTGGCTCAATGGTTGAAACAGCGATCCTATCTCAGCATTCACACCTATTCGTTTTGTGTTCTCTACACAAATGGGGGATGGGTCAATGCCAAAAACACGAGTATTGCCCAATTCTTTAATTGATTTGAGTAATCCGCCATTTGCACAGCCTACATCGAGTACGCTCGCATTTGTGTTATTCAAAAATGCGGCAATCATTCCTGCGGTTTCCTTCAAACGTTTGCGATCCCAATTTTTCGTAATACCGCCTGTGCCTGTTTTCTGATCTTCATACTTTGAGTAATTTGCATAAAACTGATCGTAAGCTTCCTGGGCCACAGCAGTATCAGCATAGACAAATCCGCACTTTTCGCAGCAAACAACTTCGTAGCCATCTGAAAGTGGATGACCATCTGGTAAGGCAAATTTTTGTGTGTGCAAAACGTCAACATTTTTATTTTCACAGATAGGACATTGGCGCCGGGCAATGCGGTTCATATTTTGCCTCGATAGAACATAATAGTTCTTTTAATTGCATTAGTGAGATCGATTGATTGTTTCAGGTTTAATTCATTCCTTGTTCTAACAATTGCTGGTACGTAACGTTCTAAAGGCTTATTCGGATCGGGGTTACTGCTGATCTCAAATTTGTGTTTTGGCTGGAACTGCTCTGCTACAAGCTGGGCTAATTCTGTAATCGAAAGATAAATATCGCTGCCCACATTATATGGTCTGCACGACTGACCCTCGCATAAGATCGTCCACAGCCAGATCACCAGATCAGCCGCGTACAGGTAAGAACGGAGTGGTGTACCGTCTCCTTTAATCTTGATCGGTCCGCCGTGCAGTTCTTTACATAAATTGAGAGTATGGTTGAAGATATCTTCATTATCCTATATGGAAATTATCACTTCTTAGAAAATAAAAGCAACCCATCACTGGATGCGGACAGCGTTAGATAATTAGGAAATTGGGTTGGGTCAAACATGGTGAATGTAGGATCCCAGAAAATTTTTGCATTCATTGGTGGCACTCGAAGAAAACTGAAGATTTTTTCCGTATCACTTCTTAAAACGAGTTCACCAAACCCTGGAACGGGCAGAGGTCTGGGAGTATTTGTGTATAAGTATAATTCTGGTGCAAGATTGGACAGAATCAATATTTGATTTCCACGATCCGAATTGGATTTTATAAATTCGATTTCATCGTGCAAGGTATTTGGTATACCATCTAAGATACCAGATATTCGCGTAGAAATTAAATCCCGGTAGAGTGGAAAATTGACGGCGATACTTAAAATGGAGGATGTAAGAAAACAAAACAACGTAACAAATAATATGACCTTATAATACATTTGGGGGAAATAAGGATGGGTATTTGTGTCAATTTTAAGGGATTGAACATTAATATTTTTAGACAGGTCCGAAAAAATTTTGTCTGCGAAAATTGCTGATAATAAAAGGACAGGCCAACTGAGATTAATCAGGTTCAAATCGTGACTCCGTCCAATATAATAATAAAATAAACCTATTCCCATAATTGAAATAGCCAGAATCAATGTATTTGCTTCTTTCTCCCCTTCTCTCCTTATGGGGGGTGGATCAATTATTTGCGCATATTCCAGAAAGTTGCGAACTCCCATAAATACTCCCACGGTGTAAATAATAACAAACATATTCCAGGGATGGATGATTTGTGTGATCGGAAGCATGTTGAAACCATATTTAGAAAATAGATTCGGATAAGCCAATAGACTGGACATTTCAGGCCACATGCCGCTGTAAAAAAAGGTATATAAGTTGAAACATATAAATGTGATGATTATCGAGGCGCTTATAACGACAAAATGTTTTATGCAGTTGATTAAGATTTTTTTAATATTGTGATTTTTTATTAATAGCATTTCAGTATAAACAAGGCAAATGAGCCAGGTTATCAAAACAACAAATCCTGAATCTGGATTCCAGAGAACCGATAGCGCACAAAATAAGGATATGAATAAATAAAGGGCTTTTTTTCTATTTATCTTTTTCTCACAAAGGAAAATCCATAACAATAAAATAAAAACAACTGGGAAAAATAACCGGTGAGGCGAGTATTGAAAATAAGGATCTGATGTTACATCCAAGGGGACGCGAAATCGTGTATAAAAAACAATGGTTGCAAAACCCGTGAAAGCAACCCACCTGTTTTTCGTGGCGAACCGAAGCAAAAAAAGCAGGCTTATAAATGCCAGGCCTTTCAGGATACTCATTAGCAAAGAAAATTTAAATACACTCAGACCAATCAATTGGAATATCGGTTTCAGTAACAGCGCATAGAGTCCATACTGGGCAGTATCATTAACTAGCAGGGTTTTACCAAGATACACCTGGACAACGGAATCAAAGTATGCAATAAAATGTATTCCGCTAATTAACGGTTCTCTCTCGTTGAAGGTAGTCTCCATGACGAGTATGACCGTCATGAGTATGCCAGCTAAAAAATAAATGAAATCTAGTAAACGGTTTACAGATTGCTTCTTATGACTAAAAAATTTCGAAGAAATCATGAATGCTATGAGCGTTACTGTGCAAAATGCAAGTGTCAGATAAGGTTTTTGTACTATGCTGCTAGCCGCCAGGAATAATTTTTTTTTCAATAGCCCTGCCACAGTCAATAAAATAAGACAAACAGTAGTAATTATAGATAATAACAGGTGAATTATTTTCATATTCCCCTTGAGCATGGAAATCAAGCTGGTAAAAAGAAGATAAAAACCAATACATAGAAAAGGAAGCGCCAGGGTGCTGCATACAAATATCCAGTGTTCGCCTGGCTCAGGTTTAAATAAATTCACTGGTAAAGTAAAAATATTTTTTATTGAAACCACATCTAACGGTGGAGTTTCTTTGGTGGATAACAATAGGATGATTAGTCCAACAAACATAATGCAAGCAGCAACAGTTAAAATGCTGGCGATTGTCTTCCTCATTATTTTTTCTCGCACAGAGATATCTGCTGGCATAATAAAGGATCTTGGGATCATGTTAACAATTTTCGCAAGCAGTAGAATCAAGGCTAACAATGCAATTGCGATTGATAAACTCCCCACTATTAATACTGCGATTTTATTAAATATTGGGATTTCAATCGTGTTTGTATTCGTAACATGCCTTTGATAGGGTTTGGGCGAAGAAAGGGAAACTTGTTCTAATTTTCCGTCCCAATAAACATTCACACGCCCGCCATCAGGCTGCGCCTGAAAACTAAGCGCTGGATTTCCTACCAGCCAACCTTCATAAGACAAAGAAGCTTTTTGTGTTCCCTGAACAATCAGGGAATTCTCTGTACGCTTCCAGCTTCCATCCATAATTAATTTTGAAAGACTTTCTTCTCTAAAACCCGAGTTGAAGTAAATCAGTTCGATCACATCATTATCATTCTCGCTGGCGTTTTCAATTACAACGCTGTGTTTCGGCAGGGTGAACAGGTTGTATGGTGTATTTTCTATACCAATTACAAAGTATCCAAGTAAAAAAGCCGTTATGATGCACAAGAGCATAGCAATAACGTATACCTGCTGATCAATTGATGCCATTATTAGCTTGATTCGCCGCAGCAAATAAAAGATTCCGGCTGCTAAAACAATCCAAAGGAGAATGGCTGCCGCAATATACCGTTTACTTATGAAGTTAGACGGTTGTAAAAACCAGAAATAGACCGCTGCAGTGATGGGTGCGGATAAAAGGGAAGAAATTATCACATTCTTCCATGAATCCTTGATGAACTTGTATATTTCTTTCCCTGCCATGGTTATCTCCTGAGCCCGACAAGTAATATTGTTTATTAACTACTTATATCCGAAAATGAAAATTCTTTCATAATTTCCCTCAACAAATGTTTCATAAATTTATTCTTTTGATATACAAATCCGCACATTTTTGAATTGAAGTTTCTAAATTGACCCATTCGCGTAAATTTAACATTGTATTCGCCAGATTAATAGAAGGTACATATCGAGCGGGTGGATCTTTTGGGGAAGCCTGTTTGGCAATTTCAATTTGAGTTCCAGGGCTGATGTTTTCAACCACCAAATAAGCCAATTTTTTTATGGTAATATCTTGTTCCGATCCCACGTTATAAGGTTCGCACGAATTGCCTTTAAATAAAATTGTCCATAGCCAAATCGCCAGGTCAGCCGCGTAAAGGTAAGAACGGTATGGTGTGCCGTCACCTTTAATCTTGATTGGTCCTCCGCGCAGCGCGTCGCAAATAAAATTACCGATGGCAAAATGGGCATCCAGCGGCAAATACGGCCCAACAAACGCAAAGCAGCGCGCGATCTTGGCTTCCAATTTGCTCTGTTTGGCAAACAAACAGCACAGCATTTCAGCGGCACGCTTGCCTTCTCCATAAGCCGATCCCGGTTCCATTGGATCAGGTGCTCCAGTATATGTTTCTGGAATATGCGTTAGATTAGAGGGCTGCCGGCCGTACACAGCCCCGGAGCTGGTCAGTAAAAATTTTCTTGTCCCATGCGTACTGGCAAATTCCAATGCGCGCCGAGTTCCTTTCACTATCGTATTGAACATCAGGAGCGGATTTTCACGATTTAGTTTGGCACTGGCTTCCGTGGCGGCGTGAATTACAAACGGGAATGCCCCTTCAGGGAATTTAAAATCGAGGATGTTGCCTTGCTGTAGATTGACTGCAGAATGGGTTGCTAAATGCGGCGCTTTTTTTACGAAAGCATCTGGATTGCGTGTCAATACTACCGCATTTGATTTAAGATCCAATTGATCACATGCAAAGCAGAAACTTTCCAGCAGCCAGCAGCCAAAGAACCCGGTGCCGCCGGTGATAAATATGCGCTCGCCGCGCAATTCTTCCCATAGGTCTCGTGTGTGATCTAAAACATGGTTTAAATCATCAACAAGCGGGTTGGTCATTTTTATTCCCATGCGTCGGTCTTTATCTGTTCACCTGGTATATTATTATCTATTAAACCTGATTGTAAAGATTGCAGCATACCTGGCGGGCCCGATAGATAATATTCCTTTTCCAAAGGTTTTTTCAGGAAATCAAAGGCTGACTTTACAGAAAGTATCCCTTTCATCTCATGGTCTTCTTGCGGGTGTCCGTCTTCAGAATAATACCAGGCGCTCAGCTTGGGGCAGATTTTAACCTTATGGTCAATCATTGATCTGTATATCAATAGATCAAAATTACGCGCTCCATAAAAAAGGTAAATAGAATTTTCTTGATCGGTCTCTAATTGATCAAGATAGGCGGAGAAGGCAGTAATCCCCGTTCCACCGGCGAACAGGACTACATCGCAGCTGTTGTTAACAATAAACTCGCCATATGGCAATTTCACCCATACTTCTTTCCCTGCAATCAGTTCCTTTTCCATTCGTGCTGTAAATTTTCCTTTCACAGCATACGTGATCCGCACGCACTGCTGGTCTGAAGGTGAACTGGCAATAGAAAACACGCGCGATTCCGGCCAGAAGCTGCTGGGATCATATGGATCTAAAGCCAGGTGCATGAACTGGCCTGGAAGAAAGCGGGGAAGGTGCTTTTCTGGCGTAAGAAAAATGGAGTACACATGCTCACCATGGTCAATGACCCCGGAAACCTCGCAGCGAATTTTTCGCGGAACAGGCATGCTTACCTTTCCCCATTAAAGAATCTTTGGAATGTGGATTTCATATAATCTAATTCCGTTTGACCGATACCCGGGTAAACCCCTATAAAAAATGAATCATTCATGATCTTATCTGTATTCTCTAAACCGCCCACTATACGCTTCTGGATATGTTCAAACGCGGGATGCCTGAGCAAATTGCCGCTGAATAGATTTCGGGTTTCAATATGATTATTTTCAAGGAAAAGGGTTAGTTCATTGCGCGAGAACTTGGCCTCATCACGAACCGTGATGACAAAACTAAACCAGGATGGATCGGAGTGCTCTGGAGCCGTATGCAGGATCAATTGGTCAGCATATGGGGTTAGCATCTTATAGATCTGTCGGTGATTTTCTTTTCTTTTTTGAATGAATTTATCCAGCTTCTCCAGCTGAGCACAGCCAACCGCAGCCTGCATATCTGTTAACTTAAGGTTATAACCAATATGGCTGTAGACATATTTATGATCAAACCCAAATGGAAGGGAGCCAAACTGCTGGCTGAATCGTTTACCGCAGGTGTTGCTTTCTCCTCCTGCGCAGTAGCAATCCCGACCCCAATCACGAAAGGACCGCGCGATTCGAGCGAGCTGTTCATCATCAGTGATCACGCAGCCGCCTTCTCCCATCGTGATGTGATGGGCAGGGTAAAATGATACAGTAGCAATATGCCCAAAGGTCCCCGTGAGTTGTCCATGATAGCTTGACCCAAGCGCGTCACAATTATCTTCAATCACCCACAGATCATTTTCCGCGGCGAGATCCATGACCACATCGAGGTTAAAAGGTACTCCTAAAGTATGTGCCATAAATATGACTCGCGTCTTCGGAGAAATCGCACCAGCAAGGCGCTCTGGAATCGCAGTATAATCCCCCAGGTTCACATCCACAAAAACCGGGACTAACTGGTTCTGTACGATTGGGGCAACTGTTGTTGGGAATCCTGCCGCGACAGTAATGACCTCATCTCCTGGTTTCAATGCCCGTTCCCCAAGCTGTGGTGATGTAAGAGATGTTAATGCAACCAGATTAGCGGAAGAACCCGAATTGACCAACAATGCATTAGACAAATTGAAAAAGTCTGCAAATTCAGCTTCAAATTGCTCCGCATAACGGTTGGCGGTGAGATAAAAATCGAGGGAGGCATCAACCAGGTTAACCAATTCCTCTTCATCAAAAATACGACCAGCGTAATGTAATAAACTGTGCTGCGGATCAAAGGGCTTTTTGGTAAATTTTTCCCGGCTGTAATGACGAACAAGATTTAAAATCTCCTGCCGTAGTTCATTTGCTCGACTCACTCTTATTTTTCCTTTACGCTTATAATGATTATCTGTGTTGTGTGCGGAAAAATTCTTGATACCATTCAATTGTCTTATCTAACCCCTCATCAAGTGTAAACAATGGCTTCCAGTTTAACTCTTTTCGCGCTTTAGCAGCGCTCAGGTATTGGTGGCGAATCTCATTACTGGTTTCGTTTAAAACAACTGGTCGTAGATCGGATTTCATTAATTCCAGAATCTTTTCTACCAAGTCAAGAACAGTTACTTGCAGCTCATTTGAAAAATTAAAAGCTTCCCCTTTCAATCCTGGTTTTTCGGCCATCTGTTCCGCTAATACCATATAGGCATTCGCGCCATCCTCCACATAGAAATAATCACGGATATATTTACCGTCAGAGCGGATGATGGGTGCTTCGCCGCGCAGTACAGAGCGCACAGTGCCTGGAATGATACGGTTCCAATTTAGATCACCCCCTCCGTAAAAATTTCCACAGCGTGTAACACAAACAGGAAGGCTAAAACTTTTTGCATACATGTGACTTATCAGGTCTGCACAAGATTTACTCACATCATACGGGTGCTGACCCTGAAGGGGAGTATATTCATCATAGGGTAAATCTTTTTGATCACCATAAGCTTTGTCTGATGAAGCACCAACAATTTGTTTTACCTTAGTGTTCCGCCGGCAAGCTTCTAGCAAATTCCATGTGCCAGCAATATTAGTTTCAAGTGTGAGCAGTGGATTGCGGTTAGCAATAGTAACGATGGTTTGAGCGGCAAGATGAAATACTGTATCGATCTCATATTCGCTTAAGATGCGATCCAGCACCTGTATATCACGAATATCTCCCCTGACAACTTTTACTTCTGAAAATAAACCGCTTTTAATAAGCTCACTCTGTGGAACCCAATCTCTTACCAGACATGTAATATCTGCACCAACCTGCGATAACCTTTTCACGAGCCAACTGCCTAATAATCCCGTCCCACCTGTCACCAAAACGGGACGATCCAACCAGAATTTTTTATTTACCATACTTTCCATGGTGCTGTTCCTGTCTGCCATTGATTTTCCAAGGCCTTAACATCCCTAATGGTATCCATACACTGCCAGTATCCCTCATGTTGATAGGCAGCCAACTGCCCC
>CAYLHI010000039.1:0-18014 GCA_964383575.1 uncultured Pelolinea sp. | reverse complement strand
CAAACCTGATGAAGTCATTAATAATCTTGTTGCACTAAAAGTTTGAAACCACAAAAATAAAATGATAAAATTTCCATAAAGGGATAATTATTTATGCAGTATCAGTTTCCGGGCTTTACGATAGCATATATAGTTTCAGCGATGCTTTGTTTTTTATCTGCTGGAATGACATGGAAGCGGCGGATCAACCCCGGCAGTGGTCTGTTCGTATTACTGATGCTGTCCTTAGCTACATGGAGTTTTGCATCGGTCTTTGAGGCGGGGGCAATGACAGCCAACGGAAAAATTTTCTGGTCACAGTGGCAGTATTTTGGTATCACAACGGTCTCTCCCCTTTGGTTACTTTTTGCGGGGGAATACACTGGTAAAAGTGAATTCCTAACCAAAAAAACCCTGTGGCTTATCTGGGTCATCCCTCTCGCGACATTATTATTGGTGTTCACTAATGAGCTTCATCATTTGATCTGGACCAATGTTACTGTAACGTTGGATGCATTGCATCTGGGTTATTACACACACGGGATTGCGTTTTATGTGCACATGGTTTTTAGTTATGTGTGCCTCCTCCTCGGAACGATATGGTTAGTTAAAAATTTTCTGACTGGACAAAAAAGCCGCCGGTTTCAATCGATGATTTTCATTATCGGGGTTGTTATTTCCTGGGCTGCTAATATTTTGTATATTATGGGACTGATCCCGATACCCGGGCTTGATATTACTCCCCTGTCATTTAGCTTTGTCGCGTTAATTATGTCCTGGGGCATCTCGCGCTATAAATTGTTTGACCTTTTACCGATAGCAAGGAATACCTTGCTTAGCAGTATGGTGGAAGGAATGATCGTGATTGACCCGAATGATATTGTGCTTGAGATCAACCCCGCAGCATTAGATATCATTGGTTTTAAGGGGATTCATCCATTAGGGCGATCAATTTGGGATGTATTTAGTAAATATGGCGAGGCGATTGAGCAGTTCAGAAATAAAACAGACCTGAGGGCGGAAGTGGAACTGCCGGGAGATCAATCCAGAATAATCGATCTGAAGGTTACATCAATTGATGGGGGAGGAGAAAACCCCTCCGGTCAATTGATTGTTTTAAGAGATATTACAAAGAAGAAAGAGGTGGAAAAGACCAAAAAAGACCAGCACGATTTCGCGGAAGTGTTAGCTAATACCGCTGCGATAATCAACAGTTCATTAGACCTGGATGTAGTACTGGAAAAGATCTTAGAAAATGTGGCGAAAGTGGTGCCACATGAAGCTGCTGATATTGCGCTTGTAACTGATCGGGGGACTGCCCGATTTGTGAAGGTGAAAAATCCAGAGAAATACGGTTCTATGGAATTTCTTCTTTCTCTTGACTTTGACATACTTGAGATAGAAAATTTTAAGAAAATGTCTGAAAAACACCAGGCAATGATCATCGCGGATACGCATAAAGACAACGATTGGGATAATATTTTTGAAGGCAGCAAATGGATCCGATCATATCTAGGCGCGCCTATTGTGTATCAAGATAAAGTACTCGGATTTATCAACTTGGACGTTGGGACGCCGAACTTCTTTAAGCCCAAGCACGCTAGGCAATTGGAGATATTTGCGAATTACGCGGCAATAGCGATCACAAACGCAAAGCTTTATTCTGAAACCAGATTCCGAGCGGAAGAGATGACCAGTCTCTATGAAATCAGCCTGGCTATTGCCGCGGGTGTTGGGCTGGAAAAGATAACCAGGGCGGTGTTCCGCCAACTTAAGAAAGTGATCCCGGCCGACCTTTTTTTCCTGGCGTTATATGAACCAGCGGAAAAGATGGTATCTTACTTTATGTATCAGAAAGATGGAAAGCGAATCTATATTGAACCATTTTACCTTATGCAAAAACCCTCTCTTACGCGGTATGTGGTCCAAAAACGGGAAACAGTTTACATCGCTGATTTCAAAGCGGAAGATGCTGAAGTAAAAGAAGATGAAGTTATCAGAGTGTCCGGTCTTGATAACCGCACATTCCTCGGTATTCCACTGATCCTCAGGGGTGAGGTGATAGGTGTTCTCTCTGTGCAGGCGGCTCAGCCAAATGCATATGATCCCAACCAGATCCGGCTGGTAGAAACAACTGCCCAGCAAGTCAGCATCGCCATGGATAATGCGAAACTATTCGATAAAGTGCAGGAAATGGCAATCACTGACAGCCTGACCGGTTTGTACAATCGGCGTTATTTTTATTTGATCCTCGGCAATGAAATTGAACGGGCTAAACGATATCAAGCTCCTTTATCACTGCTTATGATGGATATCGACCATTTTAAATTAATGAATGATAAATATGGACACTTAGCTGGGGATCAGGTGCTGCAGTCCGTTTCGGAAATATGCAAAAAAAATCTTCGCCAAGCAGATAACATGTTCCGTTATGGAGGCGAGGAGTTTATGATCCTCATGCCGGAGACGAACCAGAAAGAAGCATTAAATGTCGCTGAGCGCATCCGCAGTGCTATCGCGGAAAACACTATTAAAATGGAAAAAGGAAGTGTGAAGATAACCATGAGCATCGGGGTATCAGAATATGGGGAGAACCATCCTACATCTATTAAATTCATCGAATCAGCGGACCGAACCATGTACGCCGCAAAGAAAGCCGGTAGAAACTGCGTGCGAGTATTTTCTGAAAATTAAATCCATGCTTTAATCATCCTGTTGGATTCACAAGGGGAATAATCCTGTTTTTGCATAATCAAGAGATTGTTGAACTCAAGAGGGTTCCAAAAGACTGATTTTTTAATACCACAAGGTTTTGTAATTTTCTATTAGAATATCAACAAATGAAAATTGTTAAACGCGGTTTAATTTTTACAGCGTTATTATTATGTGCATGCCAGCAAGCAATAAGAATGGAAGCAGCGGCACGCTCTCCTGTTGATAGTCATGATGATATTGATACGGAGGTGCAGTATGGAGAAGCAGAATATATTGAATCTGTGCTTGCAGTTTACCAGCCCACCCGGCCTGAGGAAATACGGGTTGTTGTCAACGGGTTCCTGGCAGATGGATGCACGGAAATATATATGATCAAACCAGTTCGTGATGGAAATAAATATACGATTAAGATATTCACAAAAAAAGAAGTTGGGGTAGCGTGTACGGAAGCGCTTGAGCGCTTCAAAGAAACGATCACACTGAATACGGGTGGACTTAACGGCGGTAATTACAGTGTGGACGTGTATGGCATATCCACTGATTTTACGCTAAAAGAATCCGTTGATTTTAATGAAAAAGGTGGTTGACAATAAAATTATAAGCCAGCATGGAGTGCAGAAAATGAGAAGAACAGTAATAATATGCATTGCCCTACAAGTGTTTTTTATAAGCTGTACCCGAATGCCGCTTTTATCAAACATTGTCAGTTCATCGTCTGAAAATAACCTGGATGAAGCAGTTTTATGGGATGATTTTTCTGATTCCAAGAGCGGTTGGGAACATCTTCAAATTGATGAGGGGTCAGCAGATTATGTCGGAGAAACATACCAGATCGCGATTAACGTGCCTAATACTGATATATTTACGACCTACGCCAGAACATTTGTAAATAGCGAAATTACCGTTAAGGCAGTCCGAATGAAAGGTTCAGATAATAATAATTTTGGAGTGATCTGCAGATTTCAGGATCCAGAAAATTTTTATGCCGGGCAGATAAGCAGTGATGGTTTCGCCGGAATTATTAAGGTTGAAGATGGGGAATATCAACTGTTAGGGCATCAGAGTATGGTGCCTGTTCCTGAAATAATAGGCGGAAGCGGGGAAAATGAGATCCAGTTTGAGTGCATCGATAAAACATTAATATTGTCAGTAAACAGTGTGCTTGCTGACAGCCAACAGGATAATGCGTTCAAATCTGGTGAGATTGGGTTGATTGCGGGTACCATAGACGGAAATATTGGCGTTTTCCAGTTTGACAACCTTACAGCGTCCGCCAGGTAAATTTTGTGGTCGGGGCAGATAGAAGTATGAGGAATTGATGGAACGAAAGCAAATTTTTCTCTTTTCAACTTTCTTGCTAATATCATTGGGGATCAGTGCTTGCATACCACAACTTGAAATTCAAACCGAGGATACAGAACAAGCACTTGGTATCATCCGTGCCACGGAGACATTGAGAACATGGGTGACGATTGCTCCGGATAATGTGGCTACACCCTCACCGACACCTACTGTGAGACCGATAAGCACTCAACTTCAGGGACGCATTGCTTTTCAGTCAGACCGAGACGGCAGTTTGGAAATATATGTGATGAACGCTGATGGCACCGCTGTCAGTCGATTGACCAATAATCCTGCAGTTGATGTATTCCCCGCCTGGTCGTTAAATGGGGATAAGATTGCCTTCACATCCGACCGAGATGGATATCCGAATATATTTATCATTAACCCTGATGGAACAGATCTGACCCAATTAACAAATACAACTGCTACTGATGCCCTGCCTTCCTGGTCTTCAGATGGTGAAACAATCGCATTTGTCTCCGACCGCGATGGGAATGATGAAATCTATACGATATACATTGATGGAAGCAACTCCATTCGCTTAACAAATGAACCGGCCCAAGACCTGTTCCCAGATTGGTCTCCAGATGGAGAATGGATCGTTTTCACCTCTACCAGAGATGTCAATTCAGAAATATATAAAATGAGAAAAGATGGCAGTGAAATAACCCGACTTACAGATGACCCCGCGGCGGATTCTAACCCCGTTTGGTCACCAGATGGAACGCGCATTGCTCTTATTTCCAGGCGGGATGGATTTGCCAATTTGTATGTGATGAATGCAGATGGATCAAACCTGATACAGCTTACAAAATATAAATCCATTGTTGAAGTACCATCCTGGTCTCCTGATAGTAAAACGATTGCATTTGCATCGAATATGGAGGGCAGCCGCGACATCTTTGTTATCAGTGCAAGTGGTGTGGGTTTGAACCGGCTGACCGATCTTCCGCAGGAGGATTTCTACCCAGCCTGGTCACCGCAGCTCAGTTTTTTAGAAACATCTCTAACAGAGCCAACCGCTGCACCTGAAGGTGTATGTGTCAATTCAGATGATTCGACGTATGGATTTTCACCGGAAGACCCCATAAAAATTGGATATGATCCACGCGATGAGGATACAGCGGAAAGCGCGTGTTTACCATGGCTTTTGGGATCGAAAGGCCAGCTGATCAAAACGGATCTGCTGGAAGAATTACGGGTAAATGGCAGTAAATTATGCATGGTCTCAGTTACTTATCAGGGTAAAGAAACAGCGGACATTTTATATTTCGATGTTTCTAATTACGAACAACCGAAAGCGCCCAGGGGATATACCTGCGGATCACCGGTTGAATATTTAAAAGCGGTTACAGCAGCACGGTATTAAAGTATCCATCTCACAACCCGGGCACCCTTTTTTCCGTACATAAAAATGAAGGAGTGTGACAAATGAAAAAGCTTTATAGAAACAAATCAGATGTAATGATCGCTGGTGTGTGCAGCGGTTTAGGAGAATATCTTGATGTGGATCCTACTGCAATTCGATTGGCCTTCGTACTATTATTGTTTATCGGATTAGGCGGATTATGGATCTACTTAGTTCTGTGGATTATTATGCCAGTAGACCCGGGGCAAGAGAATGGTGTTGTTGAAATTGAACCAGCAGAAAAAACATCAGTGCCTAAAAAAGCTGCAGTGTCCAAGCAGGCACCTGCTAAAAAACCAGCAGTAAAAAAAGCGTCTGCGAAGAAGCCTGCCGCGAAACAAGAAGCAGTAAAAAAGACTTCCGGGAAAAAACCAACAGTTCAAACCAACCCGGTGGAAGGGAAGAAGGAATAAAAAGAAAGCCGTTGGATTTTTCCATCGGCTTTCTTAATAAACTCATTTAATGCCCTTCTTTTTCTTTTGTTTTTCCTGATACATGCGTTCATCTGCCAGTTTGAACACATCTGCCAGCAGATCACCTTTATTCGCGGTACCGCATCCTATTGAAATACTTAATTGCATATCTTCACTTTTTGATTGGTTGTGGAGAGCAACCTGATTAAGCACACGCTGTTTTCCTTGTTTTACGAGATCCTCGCTGATATTGGGCAGTAAAACTGAAAATTCATCCCCACCGATCCGCGCGATTATATCTTCTGGGCGAAAGCATTTTGTAAAAATATTTGCGATTTGGTACAGTGCGAGATCACCTGCCTGATGACCGTACAGGTCATTCGTCTTTTTAAGGTTATCCATGTCGCTGACCAGGATGCTGATGGGGCGTAGTCTGCTTTTTTCCATTCGCGCTATTTCTTCTTCAAAGAAAGCGCGGTTATAAACGCCGGTCATCATATCATGCAGGCTGATGTAGGAAAGCCGATCCTCGGCTAATTTTCGTTCCGTGATGTCCATATTTGAGAAGAGAACTCTGCTCCAACTATCTTCATAACCAGGAAGGATTGAAAGCTTGGTAATCACGTATACTTTATTTCCATCCAAACTTTCATATACCATTTCTTTTTCCAGCGTAGTCTCTCCATCCAACAAAGAACAAATGATATCTATTTGTTCTGAACGGGATTCACTGCTCAGGGTTGAATAGAGATTTGCCTGGAGATTCGCCTTATCCTTCGTATGGAATAAAAACAGAGAAGCCGCATTCAGGGATATTATTTTTCCCAGCTTGCACATTGTGAAAAATTCGTCGGGATGTTCGTTGAGATACTCACGGATACTTTGTCCTGATTTTTTCTGCGTCTCCAGCACCCACTGCTTTATTTCTGATAAATCTTCTAAGCGCAGCGCGACTGGAGAATCCTGGAACATCCGCCGAAATCGTTCTTCACTGGCCTGCAGCTCTTCTTTGGTAAGTTTTTCAACTGTGATATCGCGATAAAGTCCAAGTGCTCCAATCTGCTTGCCATTTATTTCAATTGGCTCACCCAGAATTTCTACATCAACAAGCGTTCCATCTTTGCGCCGGCGTCTGCCGAATTCGCGTATAGTTTTACCTGCCAGAACTTGTCTGGTGATATCAACTGCTTCCTGTTTATTTGCGGGATCACTCACAATATCATCGAGGTTCTTTCCCATAATTTCATCCATGCGGTAACCAAAAATTTCTTCAAAGGCCGGATTGATGGAGACAATTTGATGATGTTGATCCAATGTGACAATCGCGACCGGGTTATTTTCAACCAGCGCTTCATAAAATAATTTTTGCCGAAGGATTTCATCAGACCGATCCTTGACCAGATCTTCTAAATGGTCCGTCAGGTCCAACAGCTTCTGCTGGCGGATGCCTATCTGATATCCAAAAAAGCCAATTATAAAGATGGCAGGATATGTAACCCACAACAGCGGATTCTGCTTCTGCACAGACAAAAAGGAGGATAAATTATAAGGAAAATTATGTTTAATGATCTCAATGCTGGTAGAGAGGAAAGGATAAATGGTGCCAAAAATGATACCAATAATCGTGTACTTGACAACTTCAATATGTTTTATTTTCTTCATGTTATTTCATTGTAAGCATTTTTATTTAATCAATAAGAAGAAATTCACAGGATGATGAACTTTATTGAGTGGATTATATAACTTTTTTTACAAATTTACTGGAAGAAAAAAAAGAATAGCATATTATCGTTAAATTACAAATTTTGGAAAAACTGGTAAAGGACTCCCTTCGCTGACTGCGTGGAATAAACGTGGATTAAACCGGATTGAAACTTGTCGGCAAGGATTGAGTGGTATGTATTTGATAAAGGGAATTGCGTATCAGCCTATTGTCGTGGTTTGAGCAACTTTCATGTTCATTAACAACTCCCTGATACTGTCCAACAATATGAATCTGGCGGTTGTGGAGATATTATTCGAAAATATTCTTGGGCTGTAATGCATGCAATAATAATCAAGTGATACAATAAATAGTGATCAAATGCTAAAAATCCCCACTTGACAAGCCGTTTATTTCAGTACACAATACAGCGGTACTCTTCTGCAGCCGGTATTGTGCTGGCACCAGACTGGAGGAAATATGCAAAAGAATTTAAAAAAGTTGATAATTGGAGCGGCGCTCATTGCTGTACTGTTGGTTTCGGCATGCGGCACAGGTGAACCGCAAGAACCAACTCCGGACATAAAAGCAATCAAGACGGAAGCGGTGCAGACAGCGATGGTTGAAATGACCGTGCAGGCAGCGCTTTCCCCATCTGAAACCCCGCTTCCACCAACACTCACCCCACTGCCAACCGCTACTCTAAGTACTGACGCAACTCAACCAGCGGCAGGGTCATCGTCCGGCAGCGGTAGCAGTTCTGGCGGTTCATCAGGCACGCCAATCCCTACCTGGACGCCGGATGTATATAAATGCGAAATTGTTGATGAAAATCCTCTTGATAAACCACAAATGACAGGGGCAATTTATGATAAGGTTTGGACTGTTCGCAATGTAGGGATTGCGACATGGACAGTGAATGATTATTACGTGAAGTGGGTTGGCAGAGATGATCTCAGCCCAAAGCATATCTATAAGCTTCCCAATGACGTCGCGCCATACCAGACGGTTGATATTATTGTGGATATTTATATTCCTACAAACCCGGTTGAATTTCCTGGCTGGTCAACAGAATGGGCGATCATAAACGACAATGGCGATGAGATGTGTCATTTTTACCACAATATCCCCAGTACTTACCCGGCACCGACACTTACACCAACACCTTGATCAATTAAATATAAAAACAAAACTGGTTTCGTGGGAAGCCAGTTTTTTAATTTAAATCTCGGCTGGAAATTATATTTATACCGGTGTTGAGCGCATTCTTGATGATTACCTGCCCAATCTTTACGGGAGCGTCTATCTGCACACCACGAATCTCATGTAAGAGGTCTTTGATCATACCCTTAGGGAAAGGGGATTCAGTGTATACGGGAACCAATGGATGTAAGCAATTATTTACGCGGACTGTGCTGGCAACCATTCTGCGCGGGTCATTGATCTCTCCGACCGCGTAATCTATACCCCGTTTACAACCGGCATTGGAAACAAGAATCTCCCCCTGCTCTCGGCGAACTTCCAACCGGCAGCCCTTTGGGCAGGCTACACAAATGATCTCCATCGGTCCTTGATTGTGGTTGATATCGTTATGTGTCATTTATCGCTCAATTATGTTTATCTTGATCTCACTCGCAGATTTTATCTTACCAGCCAGATTGGGTTTCAGGTTCAAGGTGATCATTTCTCCAGGTCGGGCATAGGGGAGCGAACGGCGAATCAATCTTTCTTCATTCACAACTGCTTCCACCCAAACAGGCGATTCGATTGGGTGGGTAACACGCATCTGAAGCGGTATTACCTGTTGGGTTAATGCACGCGGGTCAATTTTCTGGGGTACAACATAGCGCACATTTTTTCCTGCGGAAGATTGAATGGTATGCTCTGGATTTCCCAACTTCCCCTGTGCGTAAAGAGCAGCTCCTTTGCCAGCTGCATACCCTGCTTTGGTGACCCAATCTACAAGATCATAGACATGCACCACGTTCCCCGCAGCGAATATGCCATCTATATTTGTATGGAAATAGCTATCTACAACTGGACCTCCGGTAACAGGGTCAAGAATGACACCAACCTGGCGGGAAAGTTCATTTTCTGGAATTAAACCGACCGAGAGGAGGAGAGTATCACAGGGAATAATCTCTTCGCTTCCTGGAATGTGCTCCCAATGGTCATTTACAGCAACAGTCTCAATTGCTTCCACTCGTTCGCTGCCGATAATGCGTTTAACTGTATGTTGTAACTGCAGTGGAATATCAAAATCGTGCAAACACTGCACATAGTTGCGTGTTAATCCGGAAAGATAGGGCATGATCTCTAATACACGTTCAACTTTTGCTCCTTCAAAGGTAAGGCGGCGTGCCATGATCATCCCGATATCACCGGAGCCGAGAATGACAAAACGCTTGCCGGGCATGAAACCTTCCACATTGACCCAGCGCTGAGCAGTACCAGCGGTATATACGCCTGCCGGCCTTGATCCTGGCAGCTGCACCTGGGCGCGCGTTCGTTCCCGGCAGCCCATTGCAAAAATTAACGCTTTCGCCTGGATTTCTTGAAGGCCATTTTGTTTGCTTGTCACCGTTAGACGACGGTCTGGGGCGGCTTCCAGGACCATTGTATCGAGCAAGGATTCAATTCCCAAGTTAAGGGCTTCATCTATGAATCGTTGGGCGTAGCTGGGTCCAGGGAGGTCTTCTTTGAAGATTTCAACCCCAAATCCATTATGGATGCATTGAAGTAGGATACCCCCAAGTTCAATATCCCGCTCAATCACCAATATACTATTTGCCCCATTCTTCTTTGCGGAAATTGCGGCAGCCAACCCACCGGGACCACTGCCAACTACCACGACATCATATACTTTGTTACTCACGGAATTCCCCCATTGATTTTGTTGGGCGCTCTAGAAGCCTTGATTGGAAACCCTTTTTGCTGATAACAAGTTGTGATACTCCCAATTCTCTTGCAAGAATCTCAGTCACTCGCGGAAGATCAAATCCACCCTGGCAGCGTCCAGTTCCCAGCCAGGTGCGCCTTTTAATGGCGTCATAGGTGCGGGCAGGGACAAGAGAATAGATCTCAGCGACTATTTCACCTTCTGTTACGTTCTCGCAACGGCAGACAATGCGTCCATAACGTGGGTCTTTCTCAATCCATTTTTTACGCTCTACTTTGCTCATGTTGCGGAAGCTGGGGCGGGCAGGACGGATCGGGTTCCAATCCCTTTTTTCTATCAGGAGCTCGCCCGCGTCCCTCAAGAGGTCAACCACACGCTGCGCGATGGCGGGGGAAGAAGTTAAGCCGGGAGATTCTATTCCGCCTAAATTGATAAACCCCCTCACTTTTGAAGGGGCCTCAACGATAAAATCATGGTCATAGGAAACGCCCGGGGTTTCGCAGGATGCGTTGCCGCCTGCTCTCAGGCCCGCAAAGATAGAGATCACATGCTGTGGCATAATGCTTGGAATCAATTTTCTTCCTCCTGATAAAACTTCCTGAAGGCCATTTTTTGAATTCGATTTATCTTCCCGATCCTCTTGATTTCTAGCCGTGGGGCCAAGGATCGAATTGCCGTGAATGGTCGAAGTGGCTAAAATACCTTTGCTGACATCTGAAGGCACCGGAAAATATACGGATTGGAGTTGGGATTCCGCCCGGTCCAGGATCAGATATTCTCCTTTACGCGGGGTGATCTTGAAATCAGGACGAACACCTGCATCGTGCATGACCAAATCAGAATACAACCCGGCAGCATTGATCGCCCATCGGCAGTACAGATCACCCGTGTTTGTGTGGATGCCAACGATGCGATTCTTTTCTTTAATGAATCCTTGAAATTTGGTATTCATACGGATTTGGGCACCATTCATAATCGCGTTTTCAGCGGACGCGATTGTTGCGCTGAATGGGTCACACATGCCTCCGGTTTCGGCGAATAATGCTCCGCTAACCTTTGGATTGATCAACGGTTCCCGTTTGTGCATCTCATCTGTGGAGATACTGTGCATCCCCAACACGCCATTCCTTTTTCCCCGCTCAAACAAAATATCCAACATGGGCAGCTCTTCTTTACCGATCGCAATCACGTAATCACCGCAGCGGTCAAAGGAAAAGTTTAATTCTTCTGATAATTGCGTCCACATTGGATTTGCGATGATGTTCATTTTTGCTTTTAATGATCCGGTAACCGGATTGTATCCCGGGTGGATAAGTGCGGTATTTGCGGCGGTAGTCACGGATCCAATATCCGATCTCTTTTCGATCAGTAAAATATCAAGTTGATACCGTGAAAGAAAGCGGGCTGTCATACACCCAACGACTCCCCCGCCAATGATGATCACATCAAATGTTTCAGGCAATACTCATCTCCATACGATTGGAATCATAAAACGCATTCAATTATAGAAGTATTTTCCTAATATTCATATACTGATGAACCAAATATTTCTTAGAGCTATTAAAATTTCTTTTAATCAGTTTTTCTTTTTAAGAAAGAATCTAATCGCGCCCGGAATAAAGCGCGCTCAAAATGCAGTCCATCGGGGGATAGTGTATGATAATTCTTTTTATACAGGACACGCATTAAGGGGAGAAGCTGTTGGCCATAATGCCGCATACAGGACTCAGGGTGGATTCCCGGCCAGGAATAACATGAGAGCACCTTACGCCGGTTCGTTGTAGGAATGATCTTGGGGATTGTTTTTTCCCAATTCGGATCATCTTTCTCAAAGATAAACTGGTCTAAATTGCCATGCGGAATGCCTTCAATTCCCTTTACCACTGGTGGAATTGAATCGGGTGTATAGGGATCCACTGAAAGATCTACAATAATTGCATGTTCAGGCAGATGTGCAATCCAACCATTAGGAATGATGGGTTTTGATGGATCATAGCGTTGTGTGGCGTCAACGATGATATCAGATTGAGCTAATAACTCAATCATCTGGTCCGCATGATAAGCGATATTACGGCCAATAGTAGTAACAATGGCACCTGGCCCTCCCAGGCGAATATGCTCGAGATTTCTCTCCTTTTTACCCAGTTTTGAAGCCGCATTCACTGCCTGCTTCCCAACCATCCCTGTGCCAATGATGAAAACCTTCCATGCGGTCCTATCCTCTCGGATTAGATTGGGAATATATTTTTCAAATTGCGCGTAAGCTACCTCAAGACTGTTCCAGGCAACAGATTTCATATTCTCCACCAACCTCAGGTTGAAATCATCCACGATGCTATCGAGAGAGATTGCTTGAATGTTATTTTCTTCTATGATTTTCCGACGCAATGGATGGGTTGGATAATGCAGCATTGAGATCAAACAGCTGTTTTTTCCCAATAATGCAAATTCATCATCATGCGGAGAACGAAGGATGAGTACATAATTCTGTTTGAAAATCTCCTCTCGTTCTAAGGGATGTATCCGGGGATTTTCAATTTTAAAATCATCGAAATAGAAATCCAGTGAATTACCATAGCCCTCTTCAATGAAAACCTCAAAGCCGATCCCCGTCAATTTGTGAAGAAAGTCAGGTAGGAACACCCGTTTTTCACCAGGCTCTTCCCGCATGATTGGAAACCCAATACTAATTTTCTCGCTCACTCTATCCTCCATAAAAAACGGGTAAATGAAATCATCCAACCCAATTTGACAATAATGCCCTGCCGATAGCCCGTTCAAAGAAACGTCCATTCGGATTGATATTTTTTAAACCGCCGCGGCTTAATAACGTCCGCATGATCGGATGGAGCTGGCGCTCATATACCTGCATGCATTCCCCGGGGTGGATTCCCGGCCACGAATAACAGGAAACTACATTGCGGCGGTGTTCTATGTTCACAAAATCCGGGATATTTGCGTAAATGGGATCATCAGGGGTAAATGTGTATTGGTCTAAATTTCCCTGCGGAATTCCTTCGATACCTTTGGTATATATGTTGCCTTTATCTTGCTGATATGGGTCAACGCAAAGGTCAAGGATCACGGCGTGACCAGGAAGATATGCCAGCCATTTGTTGGGAATGATTGCACGGGTAGTATCCACTCGCGCACTGGTATCTATAAGAATATCTGTTCGGGAAAGAAGCCCCTGCATGATATCTGCGTGGTTGGTAATATCATAATCAACCGCAGTTACAATCACCCCCGGCACGTTCTCCCGCGCTAATCTTTCGTGAAGAGGAATACTGCCATAGCGCACAGCCGCTTTGGCTGTGTGCGCGCCCAAAGCACCCGCACCCAGTAAAGTAACCTGTATGGCTTGCCGGTCCGGGCTGAAGAATCCGGGTTTTGGATAGGTGTCCTGAAGTACCTGAAAAGCCGCTTCCAACCCATTCCATGCGACCGTGTGGAAATTTTCAATTAAACGCCGTCCGGAATCATCTTTGAGCAAATCGAGAGAAATGCTGTTTACACTGAGCGACCTTAATAATCTAACTCGCTTCGGCTGAGTGGAATAGTGCAGCATACTGATCAAACAGCTTTCTGAGCGCAGATTCCGTAAATCGTCATCACCAGGGCAGCGGAGAACCAGGACAATATCCTGTTGATATACTTCATGGTTAGAGACAAAAGTAACGCTGGGAACTGCTCTGGAGTACGCTGTTTCTTCCAACCCCATACGGTTGCCGTATCCATGTTCTAAATAGACATCCGCGCCGCTTTGCTCAAGAATACGAATGAAATTAGGGAAGAAACTTCGCTTTTCCCCCTGCTCTAGATGCATTGTGGGTAAACCAATCATGATCTTGTGTTTGTTTGTTTGATTCATATTTTCATATAGGTAAATGTGTTTGTGATTGAGGGAATTGTTCACCTGATCAAAACATTATATGATTATAGGATAAATAATTGGAGGAGAAAATGCGATTTGTTTTTTCGATCCTACTTGTCATCGGAACAGGGATTATGGCAATGGGTTGCGGAGCAAGGGAAACACAGATACCGGATGATTTTAGTTTGAGTTTGGATTGGAATACAGGAGCGCTACCGCCAAAATATCACTACACATATGTAATCACGATCGGACCCGGCGCCCAGGGTGAATTCGAATACATACCCGGATATGATAGTTCGGGCTATTCAAATCAATGGATTACTCCTTTCACACTGTCAGAAGATGTGTTAGAAGAGCTATATACATACCTGGAAAACCGGGATATTTTTCGTGCCAGCTGGAAAACCGGCCGTAGATTGATTGGCGGGAGTACAACCAACCTGATCATTACTGCGTATGGAAAGGAATACCAAATTCCGAGTATAAGTGAATTGGAAGACGCTGATAAACTGCTGGTTGAGTCAGCAATGGATGTGATCCGTGGGTATGTGCCTGAATCAGTTTGGGAGGAAATGAATGACCGCCAGGCGCAATATGAGGAGAGCTTTGAGGATTAGCTGTATTGTGGTAATCAATCAGCGTAAAAGAGCCGCAGGTGTTCAGGTTTTATTTCCAACCCGGAAAAATTGTCGAAGGTTAGATCACGCATAGATAAACCCAGCCGCTCTTTAACCTGGGAGAAGATGCGCATATAGCTCAGCGATGAACGGTTTTTCCAATTCAAATGTAATTTTTCTGCCATCAGTCGAATTTGCCGTGTACTCGACCCTTCTATTTCCATAAAAAAGCCAAATGGCATCTCGTCCAGTGAGATTTCGACGTTATCAAGAGAATAGGATACACGGTATTTTTCATAGATAGTGATAACCTCATATCCTAATGCTTCTAACATATGTTTAGCCGCATTGAGATCGCTTATTTCAACTTCATATTCCAAACGAGCACTCACCCCGCTGTTGGGATCAGCAGGCTCCTTGTAGGTTAATCGAGAGTGCGTATCGTGGCGCAAACGCAGTACCTGATACGATGCGGATAATTCTCTCTTGTGTGTATCAAAGCGAAAGTTGGACTCAAGAACCCGCGGCTGGATGACAATACCGTTAAAGTCTTTGATCTGCTGTTCAATTTTCTTGAGATCGCGAATGTAGAATTTTGCTTCCCTTTCTATTTTCTCAGACATGTTCTTTATTCTTCTTTGTATATTCTATTTTTCTTACTAATAGTAAATTTAATCCAATTGTGCATATTGTGATAAGAATTGTTATTGGAAGCAGGGAGATGAAAGAATCGCGGATTCCAATCCAAATGCGATCAATCCAGATCCAAATGATCAGAAGAAACCCCAGAAAGCGAATGTATCGCGCTGTGTATTTAAAGCGCGCAAGATGAAAAATCAGCGCCAGGCTGTATCCAGCTCCGATCGCGCCTCCGCTCACAGCAAGGTAAAGAGGATGCGGCCAGAGACTCAGCTCAAGAAAGTAATACCAATACAGGAGCGTTTGCTGCAGTCGCAGCCACCCAATCAGCGCATACACCATTAAGAAAAAGGCGGAGATCCAATATCTCCGGCGCGCCCGTTTCTTCTTCATAACAATATCTGCCATTGTTTCTTAACAGACCTCATAGGTGTGTGGGTGATTATAGCATTGTAGTTTTTGGAAGTACGATTGATTAGCTAATATATGCATAACGTGCTTGCAGTCCGGTTTGAATTCCGATATACTGCTTGGGATGTGTAATCATGGAGATTGACAGTTTATGGCATATTCAAAACAAGAGATTTCTCGTAAGACCTTTGACCATCTGGTTGAATTAGCGGCTCTGGAATTGGGCGAGGATGAATCGAATTACTTGCTCACCGAATTAAATAATCAATTATCAGCTATTCACGAACTGGAAGCGATTGATATTGGTGAAGATGTGCCGCCCGCCATGCATGGCGTTCCATATACATCTGAGAGCAGCCTGCCGCTGAGGAAGGACAATTGGGTTGCATGCGAAAATGCAGATGCAATTATTGAACAATCTCCGGTTGTGGACAATGGTTTCATTATTGTGCCAGATATCCCCCATACTACATTAGAGTGAAAACCCATGCAATTATGTGACCTTTCCGCAGTAGAAATAAGAGACCATGTTTTCTCAAAGCAAGCATCAGCAGTTGAGGTGCTTGAATCATGCCTTCAGCGAATCAAACAAGTAGATGGCCGACCCGGTACATTGGAAAGCGGACAGGAAACCAAAGAGGATGCTGAGAAGGTGCACGCCTTTATAACTCTCACGGAAGATACCGCGCACGGACAAGCCGAGGCGGTGGATAAGATGATAGCTGAAGGGGAGGATCCCGGTCCTTTGGCCGGGATCCCGGCTACAATTAAGGATGTTTTTTGCGTCAAGGATACTCCCTCAACGATAGGTTCACGCATTCTGGCAAATTTTATATCTCCATATACAGCAACACCTGTTGCGCGTATGCGATCTGCGGGCGCTGTTCTGCTGGGAAAGGTGAACCTGGATGAATTCACTTACGGCTCATCCACTGAATCTTCCGCTTTTCAGCCTTCCACCCGCAATCCATGGGATACCAGACGAGTACCGGGCGGCTCATCAGGAGGGGGTGCGGCATCAATAGCCGCCGGTGAAGCATCATTATCTCTGGGAACGGATACGGCTGGTTCTATCCGCCAACCAGCGGCATTTTGCGGTGTTGTGGGATTAAAACCGACGTATGGGCGCGTATCTCGATATGGACTAATCGCTTTTGGATCTTCGTTAGATTGCCCAGGTCCCTTGGCAAGGAATGCAAAAGATGCCGCGCTGATGCTGCGTGCGATCGCTGGATCGGATCCGAGAGACGCGACAGGCGCGAACCTTCCGGTTCCTGATTATCTTGAATTACTGGAAAAAGAAATCAAAGGGAAGCGAATCGGGCTTTCACCAGATTATTTTCGGATCACATTCCCTAATTTAGAAACTGGAGAATATCTGCAGCAGCCAGTCCCAACAGAAATCCGGGATGCGGTCTTGAAAGCGGCGGATGTATATCGGGCACTGGGCGCGGAGGTCATCGAAGATGTACCAATGCCAAACACACGCTACGGAATCCCGGTATATTTTGTAATCAGCCGGGTGGAAGCCGCTTCTAACCTGCACCGCTTTGACGGGGTTAAATACGGTTACAAGACAGGCAGTGAAACCGATGATTTAAAAACGATGTACCGAAAATCACGCGGAGAGGGATTTGGATTGCAGCCGAAATTACGTATATTGATGGGGATGTATGTCAGCGCAGCTCAATATAGTGAACAGTACTATCGAAGGGCACTTCAGGTGAGAACGCTCATCCGCAGGGACTTTGAGCAGGCATTTGACCCGAACGGGAAATTTAAACTAGATGCTTTATTAACGCCAACGACTCCCACAACCGCGTTTCTAATGAAAGATGTGTATGGTGACTCTGTACTCATGCAGTACGCCGATCAGCTAACTGTTCCAGCAAACCATGCCGGTATCCCTGGTGTTTCTTTCCCGGGCGGATTGGATGCGGATGGGTTGCCAATCGGAGTGCAGCTTCTTGGTCCAGATTTTACCGAAGGCGTTTTGCTGCAGCTCACCCA
>CAYLHI010000038.1:0-18926 GCA_964383575.1 uncultured Pelolinea sp. | reverse complement strand
ATTAATTCGCGTTCCCGCGCCAGGCTTACTTTTAATTTCCAGTTTAGCCCCAATGCTTCAGTCAGTTCAACCTGATGTTCTTTCAGCCACAAATACAGGTCAGTTTCAGTGCGGCCCGGAAAATCGCGCAAAATACCTAATTGCCGGATGGCGCGGATCACTGGACAATAAACATTTTCCATCCAACTATTTACTGCTTCCTCAATTGGAATATCTCGTTGTTGTTCTAGTCCGAGGTAATAATGATGGACAGATATATGTTCAAATAATTCCTTATATCCCCCGGGTTCTGTAACTTTAAAATCAAAATCTGGTGAAAAACGCTCTAATCCCATTTCGTCGAACAATTCCGCTCTTTCAGATTTGATAATCAAATCTTCCAGGTCATCATCAGGTTTAATTTCGATATTAGTGCGGAATTCACTTACATATGCTTCAATTGTGGCCATTTTCATCTGCTTTGCCACTGAGACACGATGGTTGCCATCAATTACAAAATAAATTTCCCCTATTTTGTAAACCTCGATTGGTGGTAACCCCTTCTGCACTTGAGCCAATTTAACTCTTGCCCAGCGTTCAGCACCACTGTCAGTTAGGGGTAAGAATTTTTTATTGAAATCCAGATACCGGCCTACACTTCCCACAATGGAATCTAACGGTATTTCTGCCAAATAGTGTCTTCGTTGACCAGATACTTTGATGCCTCTTTTTACTTCTTCATAGGATAATAGCTTTTCATGTTTTCCGCTGATTACGGCAATTAAAGACTGTAATTTAGCTCTTCGGCGCGCTTGGCGGAAGTCATTCAATGCAGACAAATAACTACCAGCACGATTATTTTCCATTGATTCCTTCATCTTTTCCCCGAGAAATGATCGCCTCAACATCAATCACAGTTTTACGATAACCATACGTGTTGACCACAATAGTTTGTGCATGGAGGGTTTCCACTTCTTTGGTGCTGCTGCCAACATGCACATGTCCGTGAAAATGATATGCTGGTTTGCAAACCTCTAATAACCAGCGTAGAGCTTTAAATCCCTGGTGCGCACGATCCGGTTGGTCGTGTATACCCCAGGGGGGAGAGTGGCTAATTAATATATCCAACCATCGATGATATACCAATCGGTTCCACAATAATACAGGCATCATTGTCAGAACCATCCACCACATTTGAGCCTGCGTGTATTGATTAGATCCGGTTCGGTACCGCACTGATCCTTCAAACCCGGCGATTATCAAACCCTGATGCCGAATCACACGGCGGTGCAAGTTGGTTGCACCATGTGGTTTAGTGCGATCCCCATTTTCACTGTATTCAACTGCGGCAGCATGATTTCCGCGCACAAACATTACCGGGACATTCAATGAGTCAACCAGGAACTCCAGATAATAATAAGGCAGATCACCGCAGCCCAGCACAAGGTCAACATCTGCGAAACGTTGATATGTTTTTTCATCATAGAGAATGTCTTCAACTTTATCACTAATAGACAATATGATCATTTTTTATTATTCTACTTGATTGCAGGTCAATACAAAATATTAGTTGGAATTAGCAATTTCCCGCAACTTACCTCTCTTTTAGCTTTCATAGTTGCACTAGATAGTTTAATTCAAGCACAAAATTGGAAAGGCAACCCGTAAATGTATTTGTTACTAATTATTGATTGCATCATTCTTCTTCTTATTCTTTTCCGTTAACGATTAAAACGATCCACCCCTCGACCACGGCCTGCCCAATTAACTCATGCGCTTGCGCAGCGTCTTCTAGCTTAATGCGTTTCTCAATAGATGGTTTGATCTTGCCCTCTGCAAGCGTGGACGGGTCTTCCTTGAACCATCCGGGGTTCTTTTTGCGCACATCACCGATAGAATAAAATCCTGCTTTACAGCCATTAGGTAAAATGTTCCACAGGGCGACACTCAAATAATCCATCGCCACGTTGCCTCCTCTGCCCATAGCCTGATTGTAGAAACCGTAAAGTACCAATATGCCGCCTTTCTTTAACGACTTGAATGAACGTTTGAAATTCTCGTTGTCACTTTTACAGCCTTCTCAGGTACCCTGTCTATATTTATCAGATGCTTGTTAAACAATCCATATCCTATGCTCACAAACACCAGTACACCTGCTGTAATGAACCAGATCTGGATGCCAAACTTATCTGATACCGGCCCGGCCGCCGCTAATCCAATCGGTCCTGATAGGTTGATTATGCTTCCGAACAATGTCATCACCCTTCCTTGATATTCGTTATCAATTTTAGCCTGCAAGATCGCGCTCATCGGCCCATCCACAATCGGTACCATGAACCCGACTAAGAAGATGGGTGGGATAATCCAGTAAGTTTTTCCTTCTGGCAGCAGTCCAATCAGAAAAATGCCTAGTCCCACACCCAGCCCGCCCAGAAACAGTGTATAGATGTTTTTCTTGAACCCACCCCATGCGCTCAGCACCAGTCCACCTACAATGATGCCTACTCCTGTAACAACTTCCACCAGGCTGTACTGTGCTGCGTTCCCATTCAGGTGCTCAAACACTAACAGAGGGATCAGGGAAATAGCTGGAGTAAGTGCCAACTTGAAAACCAAACCTATTCCGGTCAGCACCATCAGCGCCTTCCAGTTGACCAAGTATAAGAATCCATCGCGCATATCCCGCATCACCGTACCGACCCAACTTTTTCCATGATTTTCCAATTCTTGCTGTTTGGGGATAAAAGTAAAAGCAACAATCCCGATCGCGACGGCAGCAGTGATTACATCAATAAATAATGAACCTTCCACATCTAAAAGTTCCAACACCAGTGCGCCCATTGGGGCGGAGACGATATTGATAATTCCGCGCGATGCCTGGTTAAGGCCTGCAATGCGCGCCAGGTGTTCCTCCGGCACCATTAGTGCCACGGATGCCTGCTCTGCCGGGTAGTGAAACGCGCCTCCGATTGATCGCAGCAGCATGATTCCATAAATAAACCACACTTCGGCGCGGTCCATATAGAACAGCAGGCCTAAACCCAGCGTAGCTATCGCAATTGCTGCATCTGCAGCGATGATAACTCTCTTGCGGTTTGCCCGGTCCACAATCGCGCCGGCAAACGGCTGCATCACAATCTCAGGTATCAGCGCGAACATGGATGCTGTCGCTAAAACCGTCGCCGAACCCGTCTCACGCGTTAGCCACCACACCAGTGTAAACTGCACCAGTGAGCTGCCCAAGATCGAAACTATTTGGCTGGCCCAAAATGGGAAAAATTTCTTTTTCCAGTTGTTCTTAATATTTGAAGTTTTCATGAAATACGCTTTCTGTCATTTACTCAATAAATTATATTGAAAAATAAATCCTGGATTCAAGTGCTATGTACAACTTGCTTTTCCTGAAAGGATTCCATCTATACCCACACGTATCAGAAAAGAAAGGTTCTATTTCTTCATCGCACATTAGATTGTTGCTACCCTGTGGTATCCTGCTCATTGAAATACTCCTCTCTCAGTTCAATCACACAAATCGATGTTATCCAACACATTGGAACAGCAGCTCGAGATAAAAAAGCGGGAAAGTACCAGTAGTACTTTTTGACATCTCTAAAATTCCTTTTTCTCGAACTTTGCCAACGCCACTAAGATGAATACCATACTCAACAGGGCAGTGGCGACCAGTGGGGCAATTCCCAACCCATTGGGTATCGCCTGTGCGCTAGCAGTTAGGAGCGCGATATTCGGGAGCATCAAGGGTGTGACATAGATTATTGGTTCGAACAGATTTCCCAACAGCCCCCCACCCAGGAGGAAACCCAGTGCAATCCCTAAGATGGGGCCTCGATTGTTGAAAATGGTTCCTAGCATCAGAGTTAGGGTAAGGTAGAAGAAGGTATGTATGGTCATGATCCCAACTGCGGACAGGAAAGGCGCCAAAGGAAACAGCGCACCCATATATAACGACAACATACCATAAGCCACAACGGAAGGCAGTCCAACCAATATAGCAAACATTCCCAGCGCATTGGCGGCCACTTTTGCTATAATGTAGGCACGACGTGTCACTGGTTTAGAAAGCAGCCATTCAGCCACGCCGTTTTGTTTCTCGCCGATGATCAGACCTTGTACCAGGATGATCGTCCCTATCGCCAGCACCGGGACGCCGAACTCGAAGAAAGTATTCAATCCCATCAACAGGATATAGGCAATTAACCCGCCGGCTTGGGCAATTTCGGCTTCAGTGGCGTTATTAACCTCGTCGTTAGACGCGAACAGCATGATCGCCGTCATGCCACAAAGCAACACCGTCCACAGCAGGGCGTTGATCCACCAGCGATGGGTGCCCCACCAGGCCTTACTATCTTTTCTGAACAGATTGGTAAAACCACGCAGTCCACCCCATTCGTTCACTTCTTGAAAATCTAAATTAGCTGACATTTCCATCTCCTTTGACAATTTCCATAAAAACTTCTTCCAGTTCGTATTTCTTGCGTTTGAACTCGGCCACCGTCACAGCGGAGTCAGCCAGCACGTACCGAAGCAGGTCCTTTTCGGCTGCTGCCTCATCGCTCACGCTGACCTGCCAGACACTTGTTCCATTGTGTGGTGCCACAGTCGTGTGCGCCACCCACGGCAGTTCTGCCAACCGATCGCCCAGACCATCGGGCGCACCCTTCAGAGCTACGGTGTAAACCACGCCATCCTTGCCGTTCAAGATTTGTTCAATCGGCCCGCTGGCCACCACCTGTCCCCGGTTCAAAATGGCAACCGAGTCGCTGATTCGTTGTACATCGTCTAAAATGTGGGTAGAGTAAAAGATTGTGGAATACTTGCACAAACGGGCTATTACATCCAGTATTGATTGTCGACCAATCGGATCGAGCGCCGAAGCAGGCTCGTCCAAAATTAGCAGATCAGGATAATTGACCTGAGCCAGAGCGATACCCAGTCGCTGCTTCTCGCCACCAGAAAAGCCTTTGATAGGACGGTCAGCTTTATCCTCTAGTCCGACCAATTCCAGCATCTCATCGCAGCGCTTCCAAACTTTGTCCTGTGGACCGTTATAGAAGAACTTCGCGGTGAATTGCAAATTCTCACGAGCGGTCATGTATTCGATGAAACGGGGTTGCTGCGGTAGGTATCCGATACGTTCGCGTATGGCAACGCTGTCGGTCACGATATCGTGCCCAAAGATCGAGCCTCCGCCAGCTGTTGGACGGCATAATCCGATCATTGTTTTCATCAACGTGGTTTTCCCCGACCCGTTGGGGCCCAAGAAACCGAAAATCGAATTGTGAGGTACTTGCAAATCCACATCTTGTAGGGCTTTTACGTCTCCAAAGGATTTACTCAGACTATGGGTCTCGATTACAAAATCGTTAAATTGTTTCATATCTCGTCTCCATTTTTATTAAATCTGTCTATAGGATAAAAGAAAATCCCCCCATGCACATCGACGACCTGGGGGGATTTTATACTGGTCAGGGGGGGAAACTTATACTTGGTCAGGTGGGCAGGTTGTTCGTACGGTTTATTTTATACTTACCATCCTTTAACTCATTGCTCGAGCCGATCATGTTCAGCACCAGCACAACCAGGATGGTGATAAGCCGCCAAACTTTTCTTTTGTGATTTGTCGCTGTACAATTTTCCGACACTTTCGATTACGAGTTTCATATTTACTTCTCCTTTTTTTAGACAATATAGCCATGATCATATAAGCTTCCCCTGCATTGGCGGCATGCCAAAGATCAAGCCGATGGCAGCCCCAATAGTCATCCCTGACCCTGCGGAATTCGCAGCCTTACGAGGGTTTTCTCTCCGTTTAGGTACGCATCATAAAGAGGTGTCTCAAACGATATAGCTGTGGTGATATCCAGTCCCATCTTTTTTCCCATCACGCTACCTACAATCTCAAACCTGATCTTATCGCCTTGCTGCGCAGCAATGCCGGGAAGTAACTGGAAGTTACTGGCGTTTACAATCTCATACTCCAGCCATTCACCAGGGCTGACCATCAGTGGATAGACCAGACCACTTCCATGTACGGAATTGGGTATGGCTTCCTGGGAATCAGTATCGTCTCACCCTAAAACGTTACTATATCGTTGGTGATATTCGTTATGTAAGCACCGTAGCCTGCCAGAACCATTATTGTGATTATTACAAGCGTAATTAGTACTAGTACACCGATAAATTTTATAATCTTCATTTTCTCTTCTCCTTCCTGTGATTTATAAAACCACGATCATATAAGCTTCCCTTGCGTTGGCAGCAAGCAAAATAACAATCGCCAGGCCCAATCCAATCCATTGTTCAAGGGTCAGAGAGAACTTTGGCTTGGGGGTTACAGGCGTATAAGTTGCTGGGATAAACCGTGTGACTTCATACAAATTGATTGAGTAGGTCGCCACAGACGCAAGCGTAAGCGCTGCAATTTCGTATAACCCTGTGCGTCCGAATACCGCCAGTGAAGGTGCCATGCGCTCGGGCAGCGGAATTGAAAAAGAGTTTGTGCCCAGGCAGATGGCATACATTATTAGAAAAACCAGGGGGATAGGGTATCCCAAGGGGATGCCTTTATATCTATAAATACGGTTGGACAGCACAATCATCGATGCCCCAAATAAATTCACAGCCGCGATGGGTAGCCATTCGGCGAGGAAGCTGTCGGCTGCCTTATCTCTAACCAACATCGCGCCCCCGGTGCGGCCGCGTATTATACCTTCCGGCAGAAACAAGTAGCTCAGCGTCCATGCCAGCATGAACAGTGCCAAGCCAAGCCCAAACAGCGCTAAAAAACGAACATACAATCTTTCATGACAAAGTAATTTTTTCATCGTAATTCTCCTTTTTTAATAAGTCTTATTCATTTCGCTCGTCTCAATCTAAGATCAATCGAGCCCGCTGGAATCGAATCATGGCTGCTATAAGAAAACCAGCATTAACCACAACTAAAGCAGCCGCAATTGTGAAAATGGCTTGTGTCAAATCCGCGCCAGGGACCATATAGACCTTCAATGCCTGCCCCAGTCGCGTTTTCCATTCATCGGGCAGCACTTGCAAGGCCAGTATTGGTCCCCACGCCAAAATAAAAACAGCGAGGCCTAATGTCTGGGCCGCCTGTTTTACTGAGCTGGCGCGTAATGAGATCAAGACGCCAACCGTTGATACGAGGCTGGCTGACAGCAGACTTAACCCAAGGCCGATGAGCATAGCATCAGCGCGGTAAAATATGATCCGCCCCTCCCAAAATCTGATGTTGATTGGCACCAGTGCGATGTGCATAATGATTTGTGTTACTACCCAGGTATAGCTCACGATTGCGCCTATCTTGCCAAACAGGATGACCCCGTCTGATAAGCGGCTGGCCAGCAGAGTCTCAAGTGTATGCCTCTCCCGTTCACCGGCGAAAGAGTCCGCAACCATCGTCGTCACCAAGATAACAGGGATCAAAATCCAGAATCCCAATGATACCGGCGTGGTCACCCATGCAATTCCTGCCTGCCAGGGCAAAATAACGCTCATAGTAACCATTACTATTAAAAATCTTAAAGCAGTACTTCGCTTGCTACCGCTTTGGCGCATAACTTCGCGATATTCTTTCCATATCATCGTCAAAATATCAATAATCATTTTTCTTCCTCCATCAAAGATAAGAAAACTTCCTCGAGGCTGGCTTTTCCCTTGCGCACTTCTTCCACTTGTACACCTGCACCTATCATCAAGTTGATCAACGGTGCAACATCTGTCCCTGCTTGCAAATGAAGCGACAGGTGACCATTCTGCCTCTCGGCAGATGTTATCTCAGGTCTTGCTCGTAATATAGTCAGCGTATTCTCACTAAACCCACGCCCGATAATCTCAACTCGTGGGCCGCCGGCCTGCGCCCGCAACGTGTCAGGGTGGTCTACCGCCAGCAGTTTTCCCTGCCGGATGACTCCCACCAGCCCACACAGCTTCTCTGCTTCAGACATGTTATGTGTGGTCAGGAAGACTGTCACTCCCTCGCGAGCCCCTAACGCCGCCAAATCCTCCCGCAGCGCTGCTTGTGCGATCGGATCGAGACCAGCTGTGGGTTCATCGAGGAAGATCAGGGGCGGACGGTGGAGAAGCGCCCGGGCTACGGCTAATTTCTGTTTCATGCCCCGGCTCCAGGTCCCGATGCTCTCCCTGCGCCGCTCCCACAGCCCCAGATTCATGAGCAGCTCTTTAATGCGCGCCTTGCACTCCACTTTTGGTACACGGTTGATCCGCCCGTAGAATTCCAGGTTTTCTTCAGCGCTCAGCTTCTCATAGAGACCATGGTGCTCTAGCAGCGCACCGGCGCGCTCACGGATTGCACCTGCTTGAGCCCGGGTATCGAAACCAAGCACCTCAGCCTGTCCGCCGGTCGGTTCCAGCAGACCAAGCAGCAGGCGAATAATAGTGGTCTTACCTGAGCCGTTTGGTCCCAGTAAACCAAACACAATTCCTCTTGGTACCTCCAGGGTAAGGTTATCCACCGCCCTGACGTTGTCAAAATCTCGTGTCAGGTTCTCAGTAATAATAGCTGTTTCTGTCATTTTCTTTTCTCCTTCCAGAAAACACTTTCTTCTCTGTTTCCGTGAAATTAATATGTGTAATTACTCGTCATGATCTGTCTATTGACGCTTTTGCGCATCTATCGCGGCGCCTATTACCAAGCCCAATGCAGCACCAAAAACACAACCAATCGCCTGGCTCTCGAACAGTAGCATGCCAAAGATCATGCCGATAGCAGCCCCAATAACCATCCCTGATCCTGCGAAATTTGTGTTCCTACGAGAGTTTTCTTGCTTATTCAAATTCTGTTTCATCTCTTTTCTCCTTTGCCTACTTACACCTGCGACTAAAGTTTGTTTCCCAGCATCCCATTATCACAAAATTTACCGGGAGAACCAGCTGGTGATGCGCAGTTTCAGCCCAACAACCACCAGGATAAAAATGTTAAGGGCAGCACCCGCATATGCAATGCTCCAATCTAGAACTGTTAGCACCAGCGAAAAGAGCGCTACCGCCACTAATATTGGTTTCCACCATTTCCACTTAGCCAGCAGGGCAATTGAGATTACGATAAACCCAACAGCGGGCACAACCCACATAGCGCCAAATATACTGATGCCATTCTCTCCAAGATCCCAACGGCCACCAAGCAGAGTGGTTTTGTAACTGAAGTCCTGAATTTCGATTAATTTCATGTAGACGGCAGGACCCATCAGGTGAATAAGACCGTGCACAACAAGAATGATTACAGAAATGGTTTTTATAGTTTTAGACATTGATTCCTCCTTTACCTACCTTCACCTGCGGCAAAAGTTTTCACTGCCGCCAGCAGTCGTTCAGGCGGGTCTCCTTTACTAATAAAGGCATTGGCCCCGGCTGCCAGAGCTGCCTTTTTCGCCTCAAGCCGCCCACTGAGAACGATCACCACATTTGGATAAATTTTTCGCATGGAACACAGCGCATTTTCTCCATTTGTATTTGGCAGCTCCCAGTCAAGCAGCACCATATCTGGGTGAGAGGTTTTTATCTGGGTCATCAAACCTTCAACATCTTCAGCTTCTCCCACTACACTCAATTCTGGTTCTCGTTCTAGTAATAAACGCAGGGCGAAGCGGATTTTTAGTTGTTCATCAGCGATCAAAACGCGCATATAAATTACCTCTTTTATTTTTTTTACTTGTCCCAAGTTTATATAAGAAATTCCCCGGGCACATCAGGCAGCTGGGGGATTTCTTTATTGGCTAAGTGGATAATTCGTTTTTGGCTTAAGTGACCAATTTGTTGCGCAGGGCTAGGGTTATTGCTTCGGCACGATTGGTAACGCCCAGTTTGGATAGGATATTGCTGACGTGTGCTTTGGCTGTTGATCGGCTGATGAACAATCGTTCAGCGATCGCTGAGTTATTCAACCCTTCCACTATCAGGATCAGAACTTCCTTTTCTCTGGGTGTCAGATCGTGCCCAGGAGCAGGCTCTTGTCTGGCAGCCTGGATCAGTGCTTCAGTCGCCCCCGGAGATAGGGTTGGCCGCCCAGCGTATGCCCCTCTGATCGCCTCTGCAAGCTCATTGGCTGAGACGTCTTTCAACAAATAGCTGATAGCTCCTGCCTGAAGCACTTCTTGCACTAACTCCTTATCCTGGAAACTGGTCAGTGCGATGATCTGCACTCCAGGGAATTGTTCGCGAATCAGTCGGGTAGCAGTTGTCCCATCCATCTTGGGCATTACTAAATCCATCAGGATTACATCCGGCTGAAGTTCCTTACACATCCTTACAGCTTCTTCACCATCCCGTGCTTCACCAACCAGTTCCATATCTGGTTTGGCCTTCAAAAAAACCGCCAATCCCTTCCGAACCATGTCGTGGTCATCAACCAGCATAACGCGAATTGGGTTTGTTTCACTCATCGGTACCTCCATTTTCTCTTTGGCATCCATCCCTTACCCCTTATCCTCTTTCCACACCACATTAATTCGCGTTCCCGCGCCAGGCTTACTTTTAATTTCCAGTTTAGCCCCAATGGCTTCAGTACGCTCACGCATAATTCTCAATCCCATTTGATCTGGCGACGCGCAAGCCGTGTCAAAGCCGCACCCATCATCGTGAATGTTTAATTCTACAATACTCTTCTCGTTATTCATGCTCGCTTTGCTGCATCGCAGATTGATCTCTACTTGGCTGGCATGTGCGTGCTTGACAATATTGTTCAACGCTTCCTGGGCTACGCGATAGATCGCGATATGAACATCGGGAGGAATCTCGCATTCACCTTCCACCGCTACATTGATAGGTACACCAGTTCGACCGCTGGCAGCCTCAGCAAGTTGGCGTATAAGGACATCAAGTTTCGCTTCAGCCAAAGCCGCTGGTCGTAGCTCTAACAGCAAGGCACGCATCTCAGTCAGCGCTCCCCGGCTCAATTGCCTCACTTCCTTCAATAATTGTTTCCCTTCATCAGGGTCTTTTTCCCAAATATCAGGCAATACCTCAGCGATCAGGCTGGCTGAAAATAGTGTCTGTGTCACAGCATCATGAAGATCCCGTGCCAGCCGGCTGCGCTCCTCCACAACTGCCAATTCCTTTGCCTGTTTGTACAGTCGGGCGTTCTCAATAGCCACAGCTGTCCGATTAGCAAGAGCAAATGCCAATTCTGCCTGCTTCGGTGAATAGTAATTCGGCTCGCGGTGATCAAGGGTCAACATGCCAATTACTTGATTCTTAACTATCAAGGGGACTCCCATCCAGGTACGGATATAGCTGAATGTGTTCTTAGGTCGCTCTCCAGCCGACTTCTGAAAGGCTTGAGCCAGAGGTGTGTTGTCCCTAACATCAGGGATGATCACTGGTTCCCGGCGTTGGATCACCTCGTGATTAACCTGTGAGTGCTCTTGTTTAAAGCACAACTTTAATGCTTCCTCCTGGGGAATCGGTCCTCGGTAGGCCAGAACTATCAAATCATTTCCCTCCATTTTTAGAATTGTGGCGCCGCTGTAATCCACTATATCTTTGAGTTGATCGAGGACCAAACCCAAGAGCGGTTTCAATTCCAGAGTAGAAGCTATATCCCGTGAGATTTTTAACAGTGTGGAGAGTTCATGTGTACGTTCCTTGACATGATTTTCTAGCCTTTGGCGAGCTAATACACGATCTGTAACATCTCGCACGACAGCCAGAAGATGGGACTTACCTTTATAGCGGAATGAGGTGCCGTGAACTTCAATATTCATTGAGCTTCCATCTTTGCGGATATCAACTGATTGAGCGTTGAAACTGCCGCCCATTTTCACCTGTTCCATAAAATGATCAAAGAGTTGATGATAATCTGGATGGATGATATCCTTTCCGAATAACCCAATTAGCTCCTCGTAGGGGTAATTGTACATATTACACGCAGCTGGGTTGGCTTCGACAATTTTCCCATCTAGACTATAAATCAGAAATCCGTCGGATGTCGATTCGAATATACTGCGATACTGCGCCTCCCTTTCCTGTAGCTCCTCCCCCACCCGCTTGTGCTCGGAGATGTCCTTCCATACGACGTGAAGAATATCTCTGTTATAAAGAGGTATCTGTGTAAGTAGCACCTCTACTGGAAATTCCTTGCCATCAACAGCGCAATGCACCCACTCAAACCGTTGATTCTTCCCTTGCAGCGCAGAAGAAATCTTTTCTTTTTCTTTTTCGATAGAGAGCTGGCCGTCGAGCTGCCTTTTCGGAGAGATATCATACGGATGAAGGGATAACAATTGCTCCTTGCTGGAACAACGCATCATCTCTATAGCTGCCTGATTACAGTCAATAAATACATTTCCGTCTAAAAGGAGCATGGCGTCGGATGATTTCTCAAAGAGCGATTGAAATATCACTTCGCTTCCCTCTTGGATTTTTTTAAACCACTTTGAGTCATTGGCATCGATGGCGTCTTTCATTATGTCTTTCACCTCTCTGTCATCGAATAAAGATTTGGCTTCGGATGAAGGAACTTGTTGCATCCGATCCACCCACAACCCTACAACCTTGGTAGGAATTTAATAATCTCCACTTATTACAATCACCCGGATGTGGGGCAGACTTGCCTAATAAATCACATTGTACTCCATCGCGGTTTCGGTTTCAAATAAATGTAAGATATCTTTTTTTATTAGCAGGTGGCGGATTCGAATCAGCGATCTCCGGCTACGATTTACAACCATATAGAAGCTAAATTCATATTGTGCTAAAGTGGGAATTGCAGGCTCTTCTATATGCAAGAGAGCTGCCGTACCCCAAAACAGCCAAGAGGGGGCAAAGGACAAAACAAAGAACAGTCGTAGGTGTCAACCAACATAATGTACCGAACAATCGTATCGTTATCAGTGTGAGGATGTTGCCCAGGCGCTTCTAGACAGCTCAGTGTTCTCTATTGGATGGCTAAACAGGAAGGTTAAAGCTCCAACATAGACCAGTGCGTCGGCAAATAATCTCATCCCATGAAAGAGATGCATCTGCCAGGGGAACCAGTAGGAAGTGATGACAGCCATAAAAGCAGTCAACACGAAGATCAAGCCGCCCAGTGCCAGCCACTGCCCATGCAGCGTTCCTCGCCACCAGATGATTACCGGCAGGCTGACAGCATGGCGAATAGCATCGGCTATATCTATGGCACCTATGGCAGCCACCCCGCTTTCTTCTGGACCACTGAGACCAGCCTTTTCAGTCCAGATGAGGGAAAAAAAGGTCTGTTCTTTGTCTGGAATACCACTCAACCGGAGGATGGAAAACCACCAGTTCCATTTGATTACTGGCGGGAAGCACTCGATACGCTTCATGGTGAAGAAACAGGCGCAATTGTACTTACTGACGAGTATTTCTCCAACTATATGCCCCAAAGCCATTTCGACGGCTCCTATAACTACGGTGTGCTGGATATCGATGAAGTGGGGTATACATACGCACATCATCTGCCAAGCGGTGCCTGGTATGTGCCCGGCATCAACCCGGGCTTTTCCGCCTGGCGCATTGGCTATGATGCGGTTGTGGACACACCCAGGAGGGATGGGCAAACTTACATTGACCGGTTGGAAAGGATGTTTGCCGTAGGCATCGAGCCGCAAATGGTGGTGGTGACAAGCTTCAATGAATGGCATGAAGGCACACAGATCGAACCGGCTCAATCCGGAGCTACTGCACCGAATGGGTACGAATATCTTGATTATGGGGATCTTGGACCTGATGGATACTTGAAATTGACCCGTGAATGGGTCGACAGGTTTCTCACCTATGAATGGCCCGAGTAAATAGCGCTACAAATTCAAGCAGTAGACAGGGGAGACGCTGGTGGAACGTCGCTAGAGATCCTGTGACCAAAGGAAGTCCCTGTATGAGAAACCTACTTATTAAGAGTCAGTAAGTTCACAAGTCCATTGTTTCCAAATGTTATATCGACAAAATTAAATATAAGGTGAATTTATAGAAAATCTGTTACATAATTTCCAAACAAGGCACTTATATTTACTAACGTGACAATGGTAAAAGGCGGTTTTTAATCCATATGTTATAATATTCTTAATAATAAATTTGGAACATAAATGGTTATTTCTAGGCATCCTGAGAAGTTTTGGGGAAATCAGCTTTAGAATTTTAAGAATGATTAATTAAAAATCGTTATTTTGGGGGAAGTTGATAGAAAACATCATAGGTGATTGTATAGCACTCTAATCATATCCTTAGGGGACTTCTCGGGATTTAGTATAGTTAAGTCAAATCCTTTTTATTCACCTAGATGGTTCCGGTTTGATATGTTCATATATCTGATCAGAGTTTTTAGTTTCCAATAATAGAAGACGAAAGGGAAAGTATATATGATAGGCATAAATCAGGACACTTTTGAAAAAGACGATTGGATTGTGCATCCTTTTTATGGGATTGGAAAAATTACAGGTACAGTAAAGAAGAAGTTTGAAAGTAAGAAACAAATCTTCTATAGGGTAAATAAAAATGATGGGAAATATTTGCTACTTGCAAAGAACACCACCTCAAAACATATTCGTCCTCTTAGTTCAAAAGCCGAAATCAAGCAGGCGCTTACCATAATCCAAAAACCCCCGTCCAAGTTGCTGAAAGATAAGATCCAAAGAAGGAAGAAATTTATTCAAGCTGTTGTAAATGGGTCTTTATATTCTGAAGCTCGTTTAATCCGCGACTTACATGGTAAAAGAGTTTCCTCCAAACTGGATTACTGGGAAGAAACAAGATTAAAAATGGTAAAGAATAAATTTTTACATGAATGGTCATTGGTCAGTAATGAAGATCGTGAGATATTAGAAAAACGACTAAAAAAAGCATTAAAAAACAGTACTAAGAAAAGTTCTATTGGAGAAGAATAATAATTCCAAAGAAAAACAAAAAAGAGGTAAAAGACATTGTAATGGTACCAGACGCGCTGTTCTACCCCATGCATCTTTCTCTATGGATTGTCTACTATGAATATTGAAAAAATAAAAGTATTGCAACAAGAGGATGATGAAGAAGTCATCGGTTCTTTAAGGATTACCCGATTGATAGATATCGGCAAACGAAAATCGTATGTAACAATCGATGATATTCTCAAGGTTTTTCCGGAAGCTGAAAAAGAGTTCGATAAACTGGAGGAAGTCTTTGCGGCTTTGGCGAACGCAGGAATTCCATATATCGAAGATGATGATCAAGCTCCTGAGCCAACTGAAAAAGAACTGGAAAAAGACAAAGAACAAGAACAACAAGGTGATTACCTTAAAAATATTCAATCAGATGATTCGATAGGATTGTACTTAAAAGAAATCAGCCGGGTACCTTTATTATGCGCAGAAGAGGAAGTGGGTCTGGCGCAACGGATTGAACGGGGAAAAATGGCCCGCGAGGAATTGTCACTGGGGAGAGTAAGCAAGAAACAGCGCAAACAACTGCATGCGATGATCACACAAGGATGGAAGGCAAGAGACCATCTAATCTTGGCAAATTCACGTTTGGTGATCAGCGTTGCGAAAAAGTTTGTGCACAGAGGCGTGCCTTTTTTGGACCTTATCCAGGAAGGGAATGTCGGCTTAATTCGAGCTACAAAGAAATTTGATTACCGGCGCGGATTCAAATTCAGCACCTATGCTACCTGGTGGATTCGGCAAGCGGTTTCACGAGCGATTGCGGACAAAGGTAGAACAATACGCGTTCCGGTGCACATGGTCGATCGTATCAGTAAAATGATGCGTGTGCGCCATCAGCTCATACAACAATTAAACCGAAACCCAAACGTAAAGGAATTAGCCTCGGCATTGGGCGAGCCCCTGCGAAAAGTGCAGTATATGATTAAAGTGGCAAAACGCCCACTTTCCTTACAAACGCCGATCGGCTATGAAAGAGATTCTGAACTGGGAGAATTTATTGAAAATGATAATATTCCAGCACCGGAGGAGGAAGCAACCAAAGAGCTGCTGAAAGATCATTTAGGTATTATTCTGGAACACTTGCCAGCGCGTGAAGTTTATGTACTAAAGTTGCGGTATGGTTTATTGAACGGTAAAGTATACACACTAGAAGAGGTCGGCCAAAAAATAGGAGTAACCAGAGAACGTGTACGGCAAATCAACGCCCAAGCACTGCGTCGTTTGCAAGAGCCATCAATACAGCACGAACTGTACGATTATTTGTGAATTAATTTCTTTTGAAATTCCATTACATATTCTTATTTAGTAATTAAACCCCTGTGCTTAGCACTGCAAAAAGATTGGAGCACTTAAAAATTAGCGTTACTTTTGATACATATGGATGTCAAGCCCCCAAATTTAGTACCACTCATAAGTAGACACTTCCGAGATTAGAAGAAAATTCATACGGGTTTTTATTCTCAAGAGCAGCTTGAGGGCAAATGGAATTGTGATGGTCATCACACCACAGAGTCTTTCAGCCATGATTGTGCGAAAGTCAGTTCACATGGCGTAGCATGTAGGTGTACCTATAATTGGAGTTGTAGAAAACATGACTTACTTTCTCTGCTCGGAAACAGGTAAATGCCATTTCATTTTTGGTCCCGGTCACACGGATGAAGTAGCGAATACTGCCAGTGCACCATTGTTAGCAATGCTTCCTATTGACCCGAACATAGCCAATTTGTGTGATCAGGGTAAAATTGAAGATGTGGATTTCCCTGAAATTCTCGGAGCACTTGAAATGTTTGTCCATACGATGCTCCTTTCAACTGAGAAAAAAGTGACGAACGTTAAATAGCTGCAATCATCGTAAGTATTAAAATGCAAGTATATACAAATTTGATCAATCAAGGAGTGCGCATGCATGTAAAAACAGGTGATATGCCTCTAAAGGGTAAACGAATTGGCGTATTTGATAAAGGAGGTGCGGGAAAGAGTATTCGAATTCAATAGATGAACAGTCAGGTTCAATATCAAATCCAGAATTTAAAGACACTTTGCGAGCTCATCCCAACTGAATCGGCTTGCCGGTTGCGCTGGTCAACCCACAGATTGTTGAGGAGGGCTTTTAGATGAAAATAGTTTTGACTTATGACTCACGTTGGGTATATGTACCTAAAGAGCATAAGGTTTCTTCAGAAGACCTGAGCTGGGAAAGTCTGGAAACTGTTGAGTACGTGTCTGGAATGTTGGGAGAAACAGGAAACACAGTTTTGCATGTCAAAACTGACGACGCGTTCGAGTTCAGGCTCAAAGAAATCATGGACAAACACGAGGAGCCTTTGGTGTTCTGGCTTAACGAGTTTATGCCAACTGAACCTGGCAAGAAGTTGACTACTGAGCGCCCGTTCACTGTTAGTGTTATAGAAAAGATTGGGATGATGCACACTGGACCAGGCTCTGAAGCATTAGGTATAGGTCTCGATAAAGAGGCAACAAAAGATGTTTTTAGGAGGCTTGGGTTGCCAACCCCTGAATCCTATGTTGTTTATCCTGGCAGTCATTCGCCAATCTACCAGCATGCTCATTGGGATGGCTGTGTCATAATAGAGCCATTGCTTCACGGAGACAGCATATCGATAGATGAGTTCTCTGTTGTTAACGCTGATGATCTTGGATCAATAAGAGAAAGGGTTGAACGAATACACCACGAATTCGATGAGCCTGTTCTCGTAGAAAGGTACATCGGAGGGGAGAGCACAAGAGAATTCACAGTGCCAATGCTTATTTCTCATGATGGAAGAGTAGCCGAACTGCCAATAACAGAGATTGATTTATCCCGGATACCTGTTGCGCAGGGAAGGTTTAGATTCCTAACTCACGCCACAAAAAACGATAAAAACTATTATCTAAAGATACCTGCAGAGCTTCCACCAGAAATCATCAGAAGGATATATTCAGATGTTGGAAGAATCATCAAAGAGATTGGGTGCAGAGATATGATCAGAGTTGATATGAGGTATGACTCAACTGGTTTGTACTATATTGAAGTGAATGTTAATCCGGGTAAGACCAGGTTTAGCAGTTATCTAACAGCATCCGCATATTCTCCTGGATTGGACTATCCAGCAATAATCGCATTTATCCCGTATCAAGCCATGCTTAGATACGGATTGGAACCTCCAAGAGAGTTGGAGGAACTGGTCAAACCGATACTAGCATTGTTTGACCGTGATGGTACTGCTGCGGTGAACCCGTAGATTTAGATGTCTGCCTGAATGCATGCCCATGCAGCCTGGTTTATACTTGATATAGAACCCTGAATGAGAGGATTGTATGATAAGATATTGTGTTGTAGAGGAGATGAACACAGTAAAGCCCAAAGAAAAAGTTAATCTGCTCATATCACAAGGATGGAAAACCCAAGGTGGTATCAGTGCTAATAGATTTTACGATCAACAGGCGATGACAAAAGAAGAATGATTGACTTTTTTATCAGGCTTTATGCCTTATAAAGTAAATTGCTGACAACTTTCCCGTTTCTTTTGGAAACATAATCTACCTTTATGCTGATTTGCCTGGTCATCAATGTTGACAAGAATTAATAGATTTGAACAAATAAGAAGGAGTGAGGATATGGAAGAACAAAAAAAATTTACTAAAGATGATGTCGAGCGCATTCAAAAGAAATTAGACATTGATTTTACTAATGTCGATGATCATGAATTTCTAATGGGGCTGAATGTAGAACTGGAACATGGGAAAATAGACCCTGTTACAAACATCACAGATGATGATGAGATTCTCACGGCTAAAATCGCGCTTGCTCATTTACGGGAGTTTCCTGACTATTACACCCGGCTTGAAAAATTAGAGTCAGAGGCCGAAGAATATTGGGATACTCTCGATAAATAACTCATTATCATTTTGCGAAGTCTGAAAGTATAGGTCCCGAAGAAGAAAAGTGGTCTGGTAACCACCCGTTAGTGAATTTGTTTTCTTCTATAGAATAGCGCCCCTCTGTAAATGGCAATTAATGCT
>CAYLHI010000037.1:0-19998 GCA_964383575.1 uncultured Pelolinea sp. | reverse complement strand
TTATTAAAGTTGGCTTAATCTGTCAATTTTGTCACTTGTTTTTCAACACCCTCCATAATCCATTTGCATTCTCATGCAATTAATTCTAAACTTAATCTGAATATGTCCATCCAATTCACAAATTTTATCGGTGTAGAAGTAAGCCCTGATCGGGTACACCCATTCACCTTTGCGGCGCTTGATGAAGAAATGATCATTCATGCCCTCGGTCACGGAAAAATCAAAGATGCATTTGCTTTCCTGGCGGGGCAATCAAACGCATTGGCCGCTATCAACTCTCCCATGACCACAAATAAAGGGCTGTTGAAGAGAGAAGAGGTCAAAAAGAAACTTTCTCCAAGTTCATTTCTGGGTAAATGGGTGAACCTGCGATTGGTTGAATATGAATTATTAGAGCGCGGAATCAACGTTCCGCGCACTCCAAACACGAAAAAAAAGAGCCCCCGCTGGATGAAATTAGGCTTTCATTTATTTGAGGAACTGGATGAATTGGGTTATGAGTTCTACCCTAATCTTGTAGCGGAAAAACAATATTTCGAATGCCAGGGAGAAGCCGCTTTCTGGAATCTCCTCGGCCATTCCCCACTTAAAGAAGGTACCCTAGAGGGATGTCTTCAGCGGCAGGTTGTTCTTTTCTTGGCTGGGCTGCCTGTTTCAGATGCAATGCACTTCTTTGAAGAGATAACACGCCACCGTTTGCTTAACAACCAGCTTCCTTTGGATCGGGTTTATTCTGCCAGTGAATTGAACGCTTTGATTGCTGCATATACCGCTTTTTTGAGCGGAACACAGCCAGATAAGGTAATCCATATAGGTGATGAAGAAGAAGGTATCATTTATTTACCAGATAGTTCTATCGAGGGTTAGCCACACTTTAACTTGACACCAAAACGCGAATCGGTATAATCGAGGCATAAAAGCTAGCCCGGAATTCCAATCCGGCGCCCAATAGGGCAGCTGTCTGCGGAGGGGCTGAATCCAGCCGTAAGCAGACCGGAGCATCCGTTACCGCGGGAATAAGGCCGCTTATCAGCGGTGAATACAGGTGGCACCACGAGAACCCCTCTCGTCCTGTCTGGCGAGGGGAATTTTATTTAACCAAAAAAATGAGGTAGAGATGATCGATATAAATATTGTGCGTGAGAAACCTGAAATTATTAAAAAATCCCTCGAAAAACGTCAAATGGATTCGTCAGTAATTGATCAGCTTGCCGAGCTTGACAAAAAATGGCGTGCTATTCTAACTAAAGCCGAAGTCCTAAAAGCTAAACGCAACAAGGTTTCAAAAGAGATCGGTAAAACCAAAGAAAAGTCTGACAGGGATCAAAAGATTGCAGAAATGCGCGTGGTTGGCGAAAAGATTGCTGCTCTCGATGTAAAAGTTAAAAAAATTGAGAAATCTCTCAACGACCTTATTGCAACAATACCAAATATATTAGATGAATCTGTGCCGCTGGGAAAAGATGAGACGGAAAATAAAGTTGTGCGGCAAGTGGGTGAAAAACCCACTTATGATTTCGAACCTCTCCCGCACTGGGAATTAGGCCCCAATCTAGACATTATGGATTTCGAACAAGGCGTGAAGATCACTGGGTCCCGTTTTTACGTGCTGAGTGGTGCCGGCGCACGGCTTCAGCGCGCGTTGATTGCCTGGATGCTGGACTTGCATCGGCGGCAGGGATACCTTGAAAAATACACGCCTTTCATGGTAAAAGGCCAAACCCTTTTTGCTTCAGGGCAGCTTCCCAAGTTCGCCGATAATCTCTATCGTGATCATGAAGAAGACCTGTGGATGGTGCCAACTGCAGAAGTACCGCTGACCGGCATCCATATGAATGATTTATTGGAATATGAAGACCTACCACAGTGCTATACCGCTTATACGCCTTGTTTCCGCAGAGAAAAAATGAGCGCGGGCAGAGACGTTCGGGGAATTAAGCGGGGACATCAATTTGACAAAGTTGAGATGTATATTTACAGCAAGCCGGAAGAATCCATGCAGGAGCTCGATAAAATGCTTGCTGACACAGAACAAACATGCGAAGAGCTGGGTCTGACATACAGGATTGTTCAATTATGTACAGGTGATATGGGATTTAACTCCGCGATCTCCTATGATGTAGAAGTTTGGGCACCTGGATGCGGAGAGTGGTTGGAGGTCTCTTCCGTTTCCAACGTAACAGATTTTCAGGCACGCCGTGCGAACATAAAATATAAAGATGAAAACGGACATAAAGATTATGTTCATACCCTCAACGGGTCAGGATTGGGAATGCCTCGTACGCTGATCGGTGTGATGGAAACTTATCAGCGCTCCGACGGCAGTATCCGCATACCCGATGTGCTCAAACCATGGATGGGCGGATTGGAGATCATTGAAAAAGAGAATAAATAATCTGAAATACAGAGGAATATTGAGCATTCTTCTGTTAACCTCATTAAATGCCTGTTCACTACCTAGCCTGGAATCATTTTCTACTGGCATTGGATTATCTCAAACCATGATGGCTGTTACTCAGGGCGTCGTTCTCATAACGATGATTGCAGGTTTAATAAGTTTATTGACTTTCGTTATCCCGGGATTAACCATCATATGGATTAGCGCGCTAATCTATGGTCTATTAACCGGGTTTAACACCCTATCCAGCATCCTATTTGCTTTAATCACCGTATTAATGCTGTTGGGCAACGTGATTGATCAGTTCTTGATGGGTGTGAGAGCAAAAAACAGCGGCGCTTCCTGGTTGAGTATTTTTCTTTCAACAGGAGCCGCTTTTATATTCAGCATCCTCTTCCCACCCTTCGGTGGATTGATCGCTGCTCTAATTGTGCTGATGACAGTGGAGATTATACGCTTGAAAAATTGGCGCAGAGCAGCCCAGTCCTCCAAAGAAATGGCGCTTGGATGCCTTAGCGCGACCGCGGTTCGGTTCGGAATTGGATTTGTAATGATTGGAATATGGATACTCTGGGTGCGGCAAAGCGGACAATGGATATTTGGATCTTAGAGATCTAAATTAATACTTAAAGGTATTTCAAACAAATAGAAAAAAACGAGTAGGTTTCAATTGACATCCAACTTAAAATATATATTTCTAAAAATATTTTATTTATACAACCTACTATGAATGGACAGCCGAATAAAACGACGACAAATTTTCAAGGGGAGTTTCTACCGGAAGGTCACAACCAGGGGCAATTAAGAAGTACCTGTCATTTTTTGTTGCCCTGAAAAGGTCAATCGTCTTTTCAAAAACGATTTCCTTTTTGTTTGCTAAAAACACATTCACAGGATTAAGATTGCCAGAAATAATTCGGTTTTTCTTATTTCTCTGCAATGCAGCGGGAATATCCATTGGTGCGCCAAAATGTAAAACGGATGCCCCGGTTTCAAAAATTGAATCCAGGTGGACAGCTCTTGCGCCGCAATTATGATAGATCACACGAAACGCAGGAGAATCCAAACTCTGGACAAGCTGTTTAACAAAAAATGATGAATACTTAGTTGCCGCTTTTGGAGATAACAAGCCCGCTGAAGGTTCAGATACCACCACACCCTGGCATCCAACTTCTTTATACGCTTTCGCAAATCTCATTAAAAATTGGTTGCATTTTTCAATCAGCGACATTGCGCTGTGGACATTATCTATGGTTAGCTGAAACATTTCCTTCGCACCAAACAATCTCCCAGCCAGAGTGAATGGACCAATTATTCCACCAATTACTGGTTTTAAAATATTCAGCGAGAGTAATTTTTCAGTGACCTTCATATAGTTCTTACTTCGGCAACCACCCATGGAAGGCACATCCAATCCTTCGATTTCTGAAAGGGAAACAACTAATCGATCTGCAACCTGGGGTGCTTCCATTTGCGAGAAAACAATTTCACTGCCAAAGCATTCTGCTTCCACGCTTAAATCCATCGCGGTTATAAGAAAATCAGCATTGAAGCGCTCATAAAAAGCGATGATCGCATCCACCTGTGCATTGACATCTGTGAATATTCTTATAGCTGGAATCTTTAATATTTCTACCCCAATATTTGTTCCAAAAACCAATGCTTTTTTCTTAATGTTAAATTGAATATCATCAACGAGGTCTTCTTTCATTGTTTCTCCATTTAAGGATAGATTGTATCTTTTTTAATCGCATTTTTTGATAGAAATTCTAAAAAATTGCCTTATCTTGATTAATGCTGAAAGGGTTGATTTCATTCCACACAGAAGCTTCTTTACCATTGCATGATTGATTATATCTTTGCCAAGTATACATCTTCATAAGATCTGTACCGTTTCGATCCCTAAAAATTATTTTGGTTAGCTATAATAGGATGCAACGTTAGTTATTACAATTAAGGAAGAAGTATTTTTTCAGGAGAAACGATGGCAAAGAAATATGAACGGTCTGATTCTAAAGTAGAGGTAACCGGTTTTGAAGCGCGTAATTATGATTTGATGATGAATCTAATCACTGTGGGAACATATCCTTTCTTCATTCATCGAGCTATCAAAGAAATAAACATTAACCCAGATGACCATATCCTAATACTGGGCTCAGGAACTGGGCGCAACCCTTGTTTGATGCGAAGATACCTTTCTGATCAAGGGGCAATTCTTGGATTGGATATTGGCGAAGAGATGCTGAAACAAGCCCATCACCTCTGCAGACATTTTCCAAATGTTACCTTTAAGAAGCAGAGAATCGAAAAGCCGCTATCTAATAAAGATACATTTGATAAAGTCTTCATTTCCTTTGTCCTGCATGGTTTTATCCAGGAGGACCGGCTCAAGATCATTTCTAATGCTCACCGTGCTTTGCATTCTGGTGGAGAATTCATCATTTTGGATTACAACGAATTTGATCCTGCAAAATCTTCCTGGTTAGTTCAGTCAGTATTCAAAATGGAATGTCCACTGGCAACGGACTTTGTTCTTCGGGATTGGCAATCCATTTTAAAGGAGAATGGTTTTTATGATTTCCGAAAAAATACCCACTATTTTGGCCATGTACAGTTGCTTAAATCTACTAAACATTAGCCATTTTTTAAAAATCATATCTTTTAACATCCAATAAATAATTCATGTCTTTCTGATTTGATTTCCTTTATAAGGAAGGGTTAATTAAATAATAAATCACGCTGATTCTGTTAAAGAATTACTTGATTTTTTCATATCTAGCTGTTCGATTATGATAATAATTTATATGTAGTGTTAGAAATTATTTTTTCGGCTGACTGATGCTTTATATAATGCAATCGAACCGGCTACTGCGGCATTCAGCGAAGCCACTTTTCCCCTAATTGGAATATAAGCAATATGGTCGCATTTTTCCCGTACAAGTCTCCGTAGACCGCTCCCCTCACTGCCGACAACAACCGCTAATGGTCCATCCAGGTTGATCTGCTCCAGAGATTCTGCGGAATCGTCCATATCTAACCCCACTACCCAACCACCCTTCCCCTTAAGTTCATCTATCGCTTGGCTGATATTCATTTGTGCAATCAGAAGGTGCTCACATGCACCGGAAGAAGCATTCACTACAGCAGGTGTGATCCCTGCTGCTCGTCGGGCAGGTATTACCATTCCATGCATACCAAATGTTTCCGCGCTTCGGATTAATGTTCCTAGGTTCTGCACATCCTGTATCTGATCAATCACGAGAATGAACATTGGTTCTTCAGTTTGCTCAACCTGGTTAAGGATTGTATGAATATCGGTATATGGATATCCGCTTACTTCAAGAGCAATCCCCTGATGATGCTCCGAAATATTGGAAAGGTAATTCTTATCTACAGTTTCAACGCTGATCCGTTTTCTCCGCGCTATCCCTAAAATATCCTCAATTCTCCCTTTAACGCTGGAGCCTTTATTAATCAGCAATCGAAAAAAATGCCTGCGTTCAGCACGCAGGCACTCATATACTGGATTCCTACCTGTGATCCACTCTTTCATTTCCATGTCCATGTACTGCTGGATTTTGAATCTTCAACCTGCACTCCTAGAGCAGCTAATTTATCGCGAATATCATCTGAAAGTGCCCACAATTTGTTTTCACGTATCTCTGAGCGAATCTCAATTAGAAGATCAATGAAGGCATCTGCGGGATGCGCACCTTCACGAGCACCAAGCGTCAGACCCAACACACTCGCCAAAGACCTCATCATATTCTGGGTATCCTTCAAGTCTTCATCTGAAGCTCCATCCGCGCGGGCCTGATTGACAACTCGTACTAATTCAAACAGGTTGCCCAAGGCGCCAGCACTGTTGAAATCATCATCCATTGCTTCTTCAAAACCAGCTTTCGTTTTTTCCATCTGTGCGGCAACTGTCTTTTTCCTTTTTTCGGACAACCCGGCAGCTTCCGTTTGTGCTGGTTTTAAGCCTGATTCCAAACGTTCTAATGCTTTTTCAGCCTGCCCGATCACCTCATCATTGAATGTGAGTGGATTGTGATATCCTGAATTCAGAACCATCATACGCAGCGCATCCCCTTTGTGCTTGGAAAGGAACTCCTCGATTGAGATAAGATTACCAACTGATTTGGACATTTTCTCCCCACTTAACTGCAGCATACCGTTGTGGATCCAGTAGCGGGAGAATTGTTTTCCAGTCAGCGCTTCAGACTGAGCAATTTCATTTTCATGGTGAGGAAAAATAAGATCATTTCCACCGCCGTGAATATCGATCTGTTCTCCCAGGTGATTCACACTCATCGCAGAACATTCGATGTGCCATCCAGGGCGCCCCATCCCCCAGGGGCTTTTCCAGGAAGGCTCGCCAGTCTTTGCCGCTTTCCATAATGCAAAATCCATCGGGTTCTCTTTTCTTTCATCCACACCGATGCGGGTACCTGCCTGCATGTCTTCTAGTTTACGTCCCGATAATTTCCCGTACCCATTAAATTTTTTTACTTTAAAATATACGTCCCCATCTACGGGGTATGCATAACCTTTTTTGATCAACCCGGTGATCATTTCAATGATATGCCCCATCTCGGTGGTCGCGCGCGGGTTAAGTGTTGCGGGAAGGATATTCAGATCAGAGAGATGTGTGTCAAATTGGTCAATATAAGTCTGCGCAAGCTTTAATGGATCAACTTTCAGGGAATTAGCGCGTTTAATAATCTTATCGTCCACATCAGTATAGTTCATGACATGGCGTACTTCATATCCACGGTACTGCAAATAACGCCGAATGACATCAAACACAAGTGCAGACATAGCATGCCCCACGTGTGCCTTATCATATACCGTCGGACCGCATACATACATGCGCACCTTGTTCGGTTCAATCGTTTCAAAGGATTCTTTCTTGCGCGAGAGTGTATTATAGACCCGCAATCCCATCCACTTGCTCCTTTTACTCCTTATTTGTGTTTACCGTTATTTTTATTCTTTCCATCAGGTTTCGAAAAGATCATTCTCCCGGCAGCAGTCTGAAGTACTTTGGTAACTGAAACCTCGATCTCTTTCCCAATGAAATCTTTCCCGTCCTCCACAACAACCATGGTGCCATCATCAAGATAGCCAACTCCCTGCCCGAGTTCTTTACCTTCCTGGATGACCCGCACTACCAATGCTTCACCTGGTAGAAGGATGGATTTTACTGCGTTAGCCAATTCGTTGATATTCAATACATGCACACCCTGTAATTCTGCCACCCGGTTCAGGTTGAAATCATTCGTTAAAATAGGCGCCTGCATCTGTCTGCCCAACATGACTAATTTCTCATCCACCTCTTTAACACCCTCAACATCTATGTCAGCAATGGTCGTTTTTATTGCACGGTCCTTCTGTAGTTCAGCCAGAACTTCCAACCCGCGCCGGCCGCGTTGGCGGCGCAGGCTTTCTGCTGAATCTGCAATATACTGCAGTTCATTCAACACAAAACGTGGGATAACTAAGTTTCCCGGCACAAAACCGGTTTTGGCTATGTCTACAATGCGCCCATCAATGATTACGCTTGTATCTATTAAGATAGATTTTTCCCTATCCCATTTCCTGCCGCTGGTACTATGGGAAGATTTAGTTCCCCGCCGTATGAGCGAAAGCACATCACGGAATTCTCCCTGTCGATTAACAGCGATCGCGACACCCAAATACCCAAAAAGGACAGCTACAACAAATGGCAGCACACTACTGAATGGAGCTGGTAAAAACGATATTGTAATAGAAGCAAGTGCCGCGATGATCAAACCAATGACTAAGCCGATCATGGCAGATAAGAGTGTCGCCCCGGATACCTTGGTAAGGTAAGAGCGGGCCTTCATAATGGGATATAGGGTGATGTGAGGCATTATGAGAAATCCAAGTGCTGCTAAGATAGCAGCTCCGCCAATCGCATAAGGAAGAGGTTCTAAATTACTATCGATAATTCCAACAAGGAAATCTCCTAAATAAAAGCCAGCAAGTGCGAACAAAATAAGTCCTATGATACGAAAAATAAGTGCAGTCGTTTTCATATAAATTCCTTTCTTGCATATTGTTAATGTACTGAGATAAACATACTAATGATATTTTGATATTATCATGCTGCCATAAAGAAGTCAATAAGAGTTTTATTACCCCAATTGTTTGGAAATAAAAACTTTTTTAGTGATCAAATCCATGGCGTATTGCAAGGATTGCTGCTTGAGTGCGGTCGTTGACTTGAAGCTTGGTTAAGATCGCACTCACATGATTGCGGATTGTACCTTCCGAAAGATGCAGTTTCGCCGCGATATCAGCGTTGGAAAGACCTTTCGCTACCAGCCGCAGAACATCCAGCTCACGGTTCGTTAATTTAGAGGTAATTTCTGAAGGTGTGTGAAATTGCCGATCTGCTGCCTGCTCTAAAACTTTGCCGGCAACTTTAGGATCAATAAATGTCTTCCCCTCACAGGTCCCTTTAATTGCGCTGATGATATCCTCACGCCGGGCATCCTTAAGTAAATATCCAGAAGCGCCTGCGCGGATCGCATCGAACAACCACTCATCGTGATCATACGTTGTCAAGACTAAAACTTTTATCTCAGGATATGCAGCTCTGATCGCACGTGTCGCTTCTATTCCGTTCATCACCGGCATTTTGAGATCCATAAGAACAATATCCGGTTTATATTTTCCAGCCATCTCCACTGCTTCTTTTCCATTTTCCGCAGTGCCCACCACTTCCAGGTCCGGATCCAGGTTTAGAAGCATCTCTAACCCCTCCCGAACTAATTCCTGGTCATCACATATGAGTATCTTCATGATTGCTCCTATTCAGGCGAAAAACTACCCTACAACCATCTCTCTTTTTCGATTGGATCTCCAATTCACCGCCAACCAAATTAGCACGCTCCCGCATGCCTAAGATACCAAATCCGCCATTTTTACTCTTTTCTTCCCTATATCCGATTCCATCATCACTGATGGACATTTTGAATTCACCATCATTTTCATCTATCAATATATCAATTTGTGATGCATTGGCATGTTTGATCACATTCTCAATCGTTTCCTGCGCAATGCGGTAAACCACTTGCTGCTCTTCATTTGTGAGTAGGTTGATTTCATTAGGAATTCGAACAACGGTTTTTAATCCCGCCCGGTCAGCCGCAGAAAGCACAAGTTGTCTGACCGCTAATCCTAAGCCTAAATCTTCCAGCGGGCTGGCACGCAGTGACTTCAATGCACGGCGAGTCTCTTCTGTTCCCTCTCGGGTAATTTCCAGTGACCTATCTAATAGCTTCTGTGCTTTTTTTTGATCAACCTTCCAATACGCCTTCACTGTTTCGAGTTGGACTGAAAGTGCAGTTAATGAATGCGCCAGGGTATCATGCAGCTCACGCGCCATTCTGTTGCGTTCCCGGCTGACTGTAAGTTCCTCTAATACGTGTGTGTATTGCGTCAACTTCGCATTCTTCAAACGCAAATCGTGCTGCTGTTGATGAATAAGAGCCATCAAACGCGTAATGAAGAATCCGATCGCCAAAAAACTGGCAGTCCTTACCATATTGATGAGCGCGAAAAGCTGCAGTATCTGAACGCGGTCTTTAACCAGCACCAGCACGGTTACCATCTCCAGAAAAGCAATTCCAATGCTGTATAGTGCAACCTCAGCAAACCGATATTGCCAGGCAGTCAGCACAAGCCCAATGAAAAGCACTGGAAACAGACGCAGCGCCATTCCCTCAGCATTTGCCATTGGTCCCGGGGGCATACGGGGCACAATGAGATGATTCATCACGATTGGCAGCACCGAAATTAGCAGGATCAGCCCAACAATCATCACCTTTCCTAATTTATGAAATCCCCATTTCCAATACGCCAGGATGATAAAAAGCACCGCTGCTGCGCTGTTAGCAATGTAATACGGAGAAAGGCGGAGTCGTGGACTCACTCTGAAAATAAAAAGGTCAAGGATCATCAACGCCAGGATATACGCCAGCCACATCCATCCCGCAATGCGCATGATGATGATGTCTTCGATTGAATCTTTCTTATTCTGCATAAAATCATATTATCATGCTCATCTTTCTCTGCCATGTGTATGTAATCACCATTCTGGTGTAAAAATCTATGACACCAGTCATGGATCACTTATCAATCTTGCATAGTTTTTTTTCAAGGAAAATGATTAGATGCACTTCCACGGATGCTCATGAGATATTAAACTGAAATCATGATAAGGATTAAAAAACGCTTCAGAAATTTGTTCACCCCTCAATTAATCAAATTTCTCATTGTTGGAGCGTCCGGTACTTTAATTGATTATCTGGTCTTGATTCTGCTAAAGAGTTTAAATTGGCAAACGCTGTTCGCTAATACTCTGTCTTTTTCAGCAGGATTGGTTAATAATTACACCTGGAACAGCCGTTGGACTTTTATAGACAACTTTAGGCATCCATCGCTGGAACAATTTACTCAATTCACAATCATCAGTTTGGTTGGGTTGGGCTTGAACACAGCAATTGTCCTTTTGTTAGAAACTATCATGGGGAAAATTTTGGGAATGCCAAAAGCGGGTTATATTCCGGCCAAAGCATTTGCTACAGCAGTAGTCCTGTTTTGGAATTATCTTGCAAACCGGCGATGGACATTCAATCCCTCCAAGAATAATCTCATCATTGAAGGTGAATAAAATGAAAAAAGAAAATACACACTCTCAAATAGGCTCGCATTCCTGGCTGGATAAAAAAATCTTCTGGCATATTACACCTGCCTGGCTGATCATTTGTTTTTTGATGGGAGTTTCTCTGCTGCTGCATTTGATAAATATCAGCGCTATTGGGGATGGCAACCTCTACTACACGGCTGCAGTGAAAAGCATGCTCAAGTCGTGGGATAATTTTTTCTTCGCTGCCGCTGAACCCGGGGGATCAGTTACTGTTGATAAACCCCCGCTTGGACTATGGATTGAGGCGCTGTCCGCGCTTATTTTCGGTGTGAATGGTTTTGCTGTTTCTTTACCGAATATCCTTGCTGGTGTTTTCTCTGTCCCGCTGCTTTTTCATTTGGTCAGGAAATATTTTGGCTCTCTGGCAGGTATTACTGCCGGGGTTGTTTACACAGTTACGCCAATTGTGCTCGCTGCCGACCGCAACAACACTATCGACGGCATGCTGGTTTTCACCCTTCTGTTAGCTGCCTGGGCATTCATTAAAGCGGCGGATACAGGAAAATTTCGCTATCTAATGACTGGAGCGGTGCTTGTCGGACTCGGTTTTAACATCAAGATGCTGCAGGCCTATCTGGTGCTGCCGGCATTCCTGCTGCTTTTTTTACTCGGAGCGAAGATTGGCTGGGGCAGGAGGATCCTGTATATCGGCATCTCACTGCTGGTGATCCTGTCTGTGTCGCTGTCTTGGGCTTTGATTGTTGATCTCACACCTTCTGAAGAACGTCCTTATGTAGGCAGCAGTGAAGACAATACTGTCATGGAACTCATCATTGGGCACAACGGGCTGGCACGATTGTTTGGAAAACATCGGAATGGTTATCCCCCGCAAAACAATGCCGGTCCCGGGCAGCTCTCTGGTAATTTTCCCCAAAATGCGATGCCGCCGCACAATCCTGCAGGCCCAAATAGAGGACAACCGCCATCAAGCCAACCGCCCCGGGGTGCTCAACCTTCTCAGCAATCCAGTGGAAATGCCTTCAGTAAAGAAACAGGTTCACCGGGAATATTCCGTTTATTCCAGGCGCCATTAGCTAAAGAGATGAGCTGGTTGCTGCCCTTCGCACTCTTCGGTATGGTCATGCTTGCTTTCTCCACGCCAATGTCCCTCAAGAACATGTCATCAACCCATAAAGGCATCATCCTGTGGGGAGGATGGATGCTGACCTGCCTGGTTTTCTTCAGCATGGCGGATTTTTTCCACGCCTATTATATGATCATGCTCGCGCCGCCGCTGGCTGCGCTGGTTGGCGCTGGTTTGGCCTGGTTTACAGACCTGGGGAGTGGTGTCCAATGGAAAAAAGGCGTGCTTGTGTTCGCGCTGCTGCTGACGCTTATTTTCCAGATCACCCTCGCGCTAGAATTTATCGATTTTTCTCTTGTGTTTATTCTGCCAATCGGGATATTTTTCATCTGTGCGGGAGTGCTGCTGTTCACTAAGAAAACGCATACCTTACAAATAGTACCTGCCCTGCTCTTCATATCTGTTCTGCTCATCCCGCTCTGGTGGACAGTACAAACAGTGTTGAGCGAGAATCCCCACACAGGGCTGCCTTCTGCCTACGCGGGAGAAAGCGGCGGACTGGGACGCCCACCAGCAGATAGCAGGGAAAATCCCCGCCAGGAAGCTCTGCTTGATTTCCTGATGGAAAATACCGAGAATAATGAATATCTGGTAGCTGTTCAAAACGCCAACACAGGCGCTCCATTTGTCCTCGCGACCGGCCGCCCCGTTTTGTATATGGGAGGGTTTACCGGGAGTGATTCGGTCATTGATGCAGGTGGCCTGCGGGAAATGGTCGCAGCAGGCGATTTGCACTATATCTTTTATCAGAATATCGAGCAGGAGAAAGACCAGTCGGTCAGGGAATGGCTGCGGTCATCCTGCCGGATCGTGGAAGAATTCAGCGTTCGCCCTCAAACGCGCCAGGACCGCGGAGGACTGCAAAACCAGAACGCGCCTGTCCTATTTGAATGTGATTAGAAAGGAATGTTGGCCGCTATGCCCGCCCATTTAGATGTCTGATTGACAGAGGGTGGGGCGCGTGCTAAAATTTCTCACTGCTCGCCCCCATCGTCTAGCGGCCCAGGACGTAGCCCTCTCAAGGCTAAAACAGGGGTTCGATTCCCCTTGGGGGCACTGACACAAACTCGCCCATTGGGCGATTTTATGTTTGATAGAACCTGAATCCATAAAATTCTATACAACTAGTATTCGGCAAGTGTTATTTTAGGAGTATTCACATTAATAAATCACGGGGTTTCCAAAAATACTGACGTATAATAAAAATTAAGGGAAAGATAGCAATTCTTCCGCTTTACACCAACAAAACTAAAGTTGAATATAAAAATTTTATGTCAAGATTATCTCTAAAATTTGACAAAGGATAAATCAGGATGAAAATACGTCAAGTATCTATACGCAATTTTCGCAATCTCCGCAAAGTCGATATATCGCCAATGAAAACGACTGTAATCATAGGTGAAAATAATGCGGGGAAATCCAACTTGTTCTATGCCCTACGTTTGCTACTCGATCCCCAAGCTGAAAGATTGAGGTTAGATTTATCAGAAGATGATATTAACGATAACGCTAGGGCTGAAGGAGAAACTTACTTTTCTGTAACAGTTGAGTTTGGTGATCTTCAAAAGCATCAAGATGTGGAAGCCTGTTTCAAAGAACGGATAGACATGGATGGTGATGAAACCTTCATTACCATCAAGGGTAAATACGAACCAGATGACAACGGGATTTACATTTGGAAAAGCCTAGTTCTGTCACCACAAGGACGATCTAACAACCCGATTCCAATATCTCGCCGTATGTCGCGTGCGATTCCTCTGTATTTCTTGGATGCTGTGAGAGATGCCGCACGTGATACACGGGCAACCGGGCGCGGATTGCTATCTCGGTTACTGGATAACGCAAATTATACAGATGTTCAAGATGACGTCCAAGAATATCTTAGGGCCGCTAATAATGCTCTGAACAAAGGAAGAGAAATCTCATCTCTTGCGAGAGGATTGACAAATGAGTTAACATCGCTAGTTCCTGGTGGGCAAAGCGATATAGTAATTGCCGTTGCTGATGAAGATGTTTCGCATTTAGCACGCAACTTTCGGCTGAACATCCGAAGAAGGCCCGAATTCCCACAGTACGATATATCACGTCATGGTACTGGATTACAGGATTTGACGCTAATTGCGATGTTTAGACATGCAGTCGCTTCAGAAGAGAAGGGAAAGCCTATTCTTGCTATTGAAGAACCGGGGGCACATTTACATCCCCACGCACAACGTCGTTTATTCAAAGATCTAGCTGAAATTGATTCACCTGTTCTATTGACAACCCACTCGCCCGCAATTGTAAAATTTGCAGATCCATCAAGTCTTATCCTCCTTCGCTCAGAAGCACGTAATGAAACAACTGCTTATCAACTAGACTCAAAAGAAATAGGTGATGATGATCTTAAAGATTTAGCTCAACTTATGCGCAACGGGCGGGCCGAGATGTTTTTTGCAAGATCAATTATCATTATTGAAGGACAGAGTGAATTAATTGTGCTACCACATTTCGCCAAAATCCTCGGCTGCGATTTGGATAGAGACGGCATTTCACTTGTGCAAGCAAATGGCAATAATTATGCGTTCATTCTTCGAGCTTGTCAGAAAAATCAATTTTCGATTCCTGCTATTGTCACATATGACGCAGATGCATTGAATTATAATAACACGCTTCTTAAAGAAGCTAAAAGAGCAAACTTGATTGACGAGGCTACGTACCAGTCTTGTTCAAAGAATACTCAAAGTGTTTTTTCTGATCGCAAACATGTGCTTGATAACATCGGGTGGATTGGTGCCATTAATTGTTTTGAGGAAGAGGTATGCAGAGCAGGATATTTGGATATAGTTATTCAAGCAATTGAAGATGCTGATCCAGAACACCAATCACATTCGAGGGCTTTAGACAAATACCTGCATAAAAATAGTCTCAATAGAGATGAAGAAGGAATTTCCTCTTTTATCTCCAACACGAAAAGAAATAACCTCAAAATCCCTGTGGCACGTGCGGTTGCCAATGCAGTTAGGAACGTGGGGCAAGTTCCATATTGTTATGCTCGTGCAATAAGGCAAGCCATTATGGTTAGTATGGACGGAATTCCCGTGGATGAATACTTCGAAAGACGGGCCTGTGAAGCTGGATACCTAAATGTGATTCTAGAAATGATCAAATTGGAAAATGCTGACGCTGCTTTTGAGCAATTCTTGAACACTGAGAAAGTCAAGAAAGAAACAATAGGTGTAGTTAGGTTTCTCACCGAGTCGCAGACGGGAAAAGGGCTTCGGAATAAAGTAAAAAACGCAATTGCAGATGCAGTCGAAGTCACAGGATGTGAGGAATATGCAAAATCCATTCGCCAATCAGACCCTTCATATATCTCTCACGGATAAACCAATTATGTCTCTTACACCAAAGCAGATAGAGGTAGTTGAGGCCGTATCGGGTCACCTCGTTGTCTTGGCAGGTCCTGGTAGCGGTAAAACCCATACCATTACTGAGAAAGTCATACATTTATTCAAGAAACATATCATTGCTGAACCTTATGGATTGCTTGCTATAACATTCACCAATGCTGCTGCTAACGAAATGAGATCCCGTCTACGGTCAAAAGGGTTTCACCAGTGGGATCGAGTTTGGGTCGGCACCTTTCATGGCTTTGGTCATTACATACTCACTTGTTACGGTGGCGATGTTGGCATTCGTGAAGACTTTGGAATAATTGAAAAAGATAACCAAACTAATATCTTGAATCATGTAATTTCAGCGAAACTGAGAGGCGTAAAACCCTATTTATTGAAGCAACAAATTGATAGTTTCAAAAGGCAAGGAATCTACCCTAGTCAGGGAGATAGCCGGTTAGCATCTAGTCTACGAATCGCTTATGCTGAATATCAACACCTACTTAATGAAAAGAATATGCTCGATTTTGGAGACCTAGTAGCCTTGGCGGTTCGACTTTTGAAAGAATCAGATTTGACTAAACGACTGTTCACAAACTTTTTTAAATACGTTGTCGTGGACGAGTTTCAAGATACTGATCGTCAGCAACTTGAAATGATCCATATTATGGCTAAAGAAGCTAGAGGGAGTACCATTGTCGCAGACGATGATCAAGCAATTTACCGCTTCAGGGGGGCAGATCGAGCAAACGTCGTTGCCATTGAAAAGCTTCTTGGTGCTACGAGAATCACCCTTGATACCAATTTCCGTTCAGATCAAGTCATTGTTGATGCAGCAAAATCTATCATTGAGTATGAAGCAAACCGTACTCCAAAAAAAATTGTAGCTGTATCAAAAAGACGTGGGCACTTATATAAACACGAATTCCCTAGTCTGGAGGAAGAAGCCACTCAAGTTGTCAAGTGGATTGCATTATTAAACGATAAAGCAAAAGTAGAGGATTGGGGAGAAATTGCTGTCATTTCTCGCAATCGGTGGCGAGTAGATTCAATCTTAGAAAAGATGAACACAGTTCAAATGCCTTGGTTTGATCGTGCGCGGCTTGGTTTCCAAGATTCTTGGGAAACAACTCTAGGGTTGGCAATTTTGGCTTTGTCCTGTAACCTAAATTCAAGCGATGAACTTCATAGAGTTATGGTTGCGGTTGAAGATGGGGGATTGGCATTCTATCTTAATGATGAAGATGCATTAGATGTAGCAATTCAAGTTCGCGATAAACTTGCAACTGATCCGAAAATGAGACCCACTCCAGCGAATGCCCAAGAAATTCTAAACATTGCGCAAGTTCAGGAAATGCTGCAAACATATTCTCGAAGCACTACTGATTATGATCGTTTTCTCAAGAACCTCCAAACTATGGTTGTTGAGGTAGACCGTGAAGCAAAATCTCTTAACTTGAGTCTGGTAGAAATTGTAAATCGCTATGCTGGCCATGGAGCAGTACAAGTTATCACAAGTCACAGGTCAAAAGGTCGAGAATTCGATTATATATTTATAATTGGATTGGAAGACGATATACTTCCAGATCATAGAGCGCATAAAAAAATAGAAAGTATTAATGAAGAACGGCGTATTTTCTATGTCAGTCTCACTAGAGCACGTGAAGCGGCATATCTGACCAGCGCTTCAGAAAGGTTATCGCGTTGGGGAAATGTGAAGAAAACAACACCATCTCGATTCATTAGCCATATTCCAGAGGAATTCTTTAGTGCTGTTTCTGTATAGCAGAAATACACCTAACAAACACATGAATCTGGCAGTTGCTACGCGCCCACCAATTACGCGAATCGTTAGGCAGTATGAGGAAAAAGTACAAATCAAAAGTGATCAAACAGGATCAACTATCGGAAAATACGGGGTAAACCACCGGTATTCTCCAAGTTCCTTGTTCTGCTATTGTCTATCCTGTTTCTACCCATCACAACCGGCTGCGAAAAGAAACTCGCTTCACCCATTGAAGACAATAGTACAATTGCCAGCTAGACCAACTCGTTTTTAAAAGAAGAAATCTATACCCAGTTTCTATCTAATTTCAATGGAAATTATTAGCCTGGTGTTATTCAGCGTGTGTTTACGCCACGCCTGGCGTACTGGTCCCGAGGATGTCCTGAGGCTGGCTGCCGGGGTGTTGTTTGGGCTGCTGCTTGAGATAGCTACCATCTGGCAATTGAAAGCCTACAGCTACGGGACTTTCCTGCTGATGATTTCAGATGTTCCCCTGGCAATCGGAATTGGCTGGGGTGTGATTATTTACAGCGCCATGTTATTCTCAAACGCGACTAACTTGCCAGAATCCATTCGGCCTGTTCTTGACGGCCTAATGGCTCTGAATATTGATCTGGCGATGGATGCGATCGCCATCCGGTTGGGGATGTGGGACTGGGGGCAGGGGCTGCATTTCCAATATTTTGGAGTTCCTTACGCAAATTTCTGGGCGTGGTTCTGGGTTGTCGTATCCTTTTCCACAGGCTTGCGCTGGTTGACCTCACTAACGCAGGGTTTTTGGCGCTGGTTGGCGCCCTTTGGGGCAGTCTTGATTGGGCTGGCAGGAGTGCTTACCGCCAACGCATTCATTGTTTATATCGTGCCCCGCCAGTATTACGAGCTGACAATTGGTTTTCCTCTCGGCATCTCTGTATTGCTTGTATTATTGCACTGGCCCAAGTTCACTGGCCGCCCGCCTGCTCCGCCAGCTTTCTGGGTGCCATTTGGTTTTCACGCTTATTTTTTAACAGCCGGCCTGCTGTCAGGTACTATTCTTGATCCGCCAATACTATTGGCTGTCAGTATTTTTATGTTTTCAATCTCATTGTATTTACACCGTTCCGCACCGCGAGGTCAGAAAGCATAATGTTGAAATGGCTTTCATTTGGTCAGGCAAACGCCCATACAGTGGCTGCCTTGTATGCAGCTCAGCCTTACTATGAAGAGCATTCCCTTTCTATCAACCTCCATTTTTCACATCTCGATTCAGTATCATACAGGTTACTGCGGCGGGCGCATTTCCTCCGAGATAAGTGATTTGTAGGTCTTCCCGGCCATTTGTTCTTCAAATTCCTTCCGCACTTTTTTCAGGTTCTCTTTATCCGTGTATAAGGCAGCCGCCGTTAATGCCAACGCTTTAGCCCCGTGCATCATTCCTTTGTGCCCAATGGACATGCCTCCGCAGGCAGTATTCACCCAGGAGTGCCCTGGACTGCAGGTTGGGAAGCAGGTGGTGTTAAACGCGCCGGTTGGCACTACCTGGCTGAGGTCCCCCACGTCTGTCGCACCTTTATACACGATCCCCGCATCCATCGCCGGAAAATTCGCTCCCAGCAGCGGCTGATCGTTATATGCTCGCAGTGCGTTCGTGTCCTCTTTACCAAGCCTAAGCAGATCGATCCGCCGCTCAACATAATCAGCGTTCGTGCCTGGGAAAGTGTCATTGATCTGCTGAGCGAACGCCAATTCTTCCTCTGTAAATTGGATCGGCCCGATCTCTTCTAATGCCTGATACATCAGGTCCGCGATGGTATGGTTGGGAACCATACTGGCATATCCACTCTCAATAGTCTCTTCAAAGGTTGTGTCCGTCATCAGTTCTGCGCCTCTGGCAATGTTACGCAGGCGCTCAGCTACCTCCAGTAAATAATCCGGTTTCTCCGCTCGCAGGATGTACTGCACCTCTGCTCTCTCTGGTACAATGTTGGCTGCCTGGCCGCCATTCGTGATCACATACTGGATGCGCGTGCTGTCAAGCACATGTTCGCGCAGATAATTGGCGCCTACGTTCATCAATTCCACCGCATCCAATGCAGAACGCCCCAAATGCGGCGCGCCGCCCGCGTGGGATGCTCTTCCATGGAAGAGGAAGGAGGAAGATACAACCGCCACTGTTGAAGCTTTCGACGGCATATTGATGATCCCCGGATGGTAGGTAAGCGCCGCATCCAGATCATTGAACAGTCCCTCTCTCGCCATGAACACCTTTGCACCGCCCATTTCCTCCGCCGGTGCGCCGTAATAACGCACAGTACCAGGGACATTATTCGCTTCCAGCCAATTTCGTACCGCCGCGGCTGCCGCAGCGCTCGCGACGCCTAACATATGATGCCCGCAGCCGTGCCCGGGCCCACCCTCAACCGCTGGTTTTTTCACGGGTTCATTCACCTGCGATAAACCGGGCAGCGCATCATACTCACCGACGAAAGCCAGGATAGGTTTACCCCTTCCCCATTCCGCGATGAACGCTGTCTGCATGCTGGCGGGATTGCGCGTGATCGAAAACCCCTCCGCCTCAAGATAATCTGATAGTAAGCCAGAAGCGAACTCTTCCTCCCATGCGATCTCGGGTTT
>CAYLHI010000036.1:0-20497 GCA_964383575.1 uncultured Pelolinea sp. | reverse complement strand
ATACATTTGAAAGTATAGGATAATATCAATTTACACCATTATCTAAGACGTAACCATATCGCAGCGTAAAGTGGGGCTGCAACACATTCTTAAGAAGGATTATCGATCATGGATTCTGTAACGGGACTAGTTAAACTTAATTATTACAAAAGAAGCTTGATTATTCGGACAAAATTGGCGAGATTTTGTTGTTTAATACAGTTTTTTCAAAGAAGCAGGGTGGCACTGCATCTGCTTTCGAAGGATAAAGGCAGGTATTCAACGCTGAAAGAACATATGACTTCTGAATATCGTTACTTTATTTATGGTGATTAACAAGTGTTTTGTATACACTAAATATTATTAATCTTTTGTTATGACTATATCATTAAACCAATTAGTTCCAGCGGCAAAAGCAATAACCTACTGCATTTCTTAGTCCAACAAGTCGATCGGATTGAACTGATCTTTTACATTCTACAACTGAGGAAATCAAGTTTAGTAGGTGAGAAAAAGTAACGGGAAAGGATGTTTAAGTTCCAAGTTCATCAAAATAATTCCATTTTGCACTCGAACTGGATAAACTTCAGACCCCATGTTCTCCCGTGCATATAGTCCTTGATTGATTCATTATAAGACCAACAATAAAACCTGCTGAAGGATTTAAGCGGGGGGATTCTCTGGGCTTGGTATTTCTTGAGTCTTATTTTTTACATGAAGATATTGCAATGCAGAAATCAAAATAACTAAATTCGAAAAGAAGCCACTGAACCCCCATAACAATGTTCCAAAGTAAGTGATGTCCATTTTTTTTAAGAAAAATACAAAGAGTGCAATTATCATCAAAGCAATTAAAATTAAAGGAGTCAGAATTGCCCAAAAGAACACAACTTTTTCGGTTAGCATCTGTGACAAGGAACAATAGATCAGGAATGGAATCAATACAACTGCCATATGGTAATGAGAATGCCAGGTAATCGCCAATGTTGCAGAAAATATTCCCAGTATGATTATCACCCAATGTGAAGTGCCAAAAACATAATTGTTTTTTACCAGAAAATAAATGGCTAGGAATGTAAGTACCATCCCCAATATGGCAATAACCCATCCTAACGACGTATTCAAGTTTACTGCAACCATCCGCCAGTTGATCATTCTTTCCGGGGAGCTCGTAGCGATCCCGGCGCTATAACGGGTCCAGAGGTCGATCAATGATTTCATGCCCTTGTAGCCGGATAAGATTAAGGAACTCCCGATAATTACCCCGGATGATGCAAAGAAACCCAATAATACCTTCCAATTCTGTCGGATTAAGAGTATCGGAATGATGATTATCAGCAATTGTGGTTTAAGTAGTAGTCCTCCTAACCATATTCCGGAGGGGAGCGACTTCTTATTGAGAGCATACTGAATAAATTCACCCGTACAAACCACCAGGAAAACCTCGACCTGCCCCTCGGTCAGGCTTACAAACACAGGAAAGGAGAGAAGCATGAGAAAGAGCATCCGTTTATTAGAGGACAGAGGGGAATTTACGGGATGTGTCTTTCGAATGAAGAAAATTAAATACCCGATCAGAACCGCTAGGTTGAAGATATTCCATATCCAATAACTTTGTTTGAGATTGACTCTGGATAATAATTGAAAAGGGAGAACAAAAAAGGAGAAAATGGGAGCGGGCATTAGTGAATTATTTGACTCCCCTCCTTTTTTTAAAATACCTAGAGCTTCGAGTTCCTGAGTTTGGGTAATTCTTAGATTTTCAAGATCGTAAATTTCTGCATACCCTTTATCGTCTGCTATTTTTCCGGCACTCCAAAATGCCAGGTAGTCCCCCCCATACCCCAAGAGAAATCTATCTTTTGCAACCATAAATCCAAATTGAGACAAATAGAAAATGAATACAGCGACGAGAATCAGATTTTGCCAGTTTTCAAAATTTAGATGAGAAAATGGTACTCTCAAATTACGTCTCATATTTAATACATAAATCTTTCAACAATATTAAGTTGGATGTGGACTTTGTATTCAAGTAATCAGCTTGATTGTATCAGTTGATATCGATAAGTATAGCGGTATTCCTTCTAAAATCGAAAGACGCGGTGGAATGAAAAAGCCACAGTGGGTAATATTTAACGTGCTGCCGTATTCAAGACATTTGAATTTTACATGTTGTCCCATTCTCATCATTCTTTTCTGTGAAATGAATATTATGCTTTAGCGACTACTGGGTGGGGATGGACTCCTGACTTGAGAGGGAACCGTTAAGCGTGCTGATCCATCGAAAATGGTTGAAAATCCTACATGCCGCAGAGCAGTTTGATCAGCCATTCAGGGGATTTTCCTATATCATAATACCTTCTAATAAACGATTGGAGGATCTATTCAGTATCGGTATCTTCCTGCCATCAATTATACTTTTCACATACATCCACACAGCCAAAACAGCGCCCTATATCTCTGGATAGCGCTGCTCACATTCTCTTTGTTCATATCTCTTGCTTCTGATCACACCTCATAAATATTTCAGATATTGACCAACATGTAATAGTGAAAACAATCATTTGAATAACTTGTTTTCCTTAGTAACAACTAATTTACTATACACATAAATACAAATCACTAATTACACATAGTTATGTTTAAAACCATTTATTAAAAAAGGATCACTATATTTCCATTTTCTTAATTAAATTTCACAGGTGATTGTTAACAATATATTCTTAAGTTTATTGGATTAATATTTTGAAAATATCACACTAATGTTATCTTCGAACAATTTTTTCCATGTAGAAGATTGTCGTAAGGCATCCGCAAGCATAGAATCAGATTCCACAAATACAATTCGGATATTCTCTTGATTGAGTTTTTCTTCCCAACCAGGTTTTGTAAAGTAAATTCCTGCGTAATTGGATACAAATATTTCTCCATATAAATCAGCACGACCATCAATGTATACGAGATATTCCGGGTAAAGCCTCCAGATGATATATCCACCCCAGGTATACGAGTTAAAGATATTGGCCTTGGGTTTGTTCTCCATGATCCAGTCTACCCCAGCTTTAGGAAAGGTTTCTGCTTCTGATTTTTGTTGATTATTGGTTACCCGGATGAAGGTTAGGACCATAACTACCGCCATCGCACTTATTAATAAAGGAGCTATCCATCGAAAAAGACGGCTTGGTGTTTGTGCATCAAACCTAATTTTTATTAGATAATTAAATTGTTCTGCTAAAATTGGTATTACGACAATCGAGAAGAGTGGAATATGCCGCATGGATCGGAGAGCAGCATATAAAAACACCAAAGTCAGTAGAATTTTTGTTATTGAAATGGGATGATTTCCAATCATCCCTAAACTAATTAGCACCAAGATCGTTACAGCGAATGGTTGCCAAATCACCTGGTGGAAGTCAGGTGAAAACCACTCTAGAATATAGCTTTGCATGGCAGAATCAGTCAGAGTTTGGAAAGGATAGGTTAAAATCCGAAAACCTGTTGGATTTAGGAGTGTCGCCAAAACACTGGTGATAAGTACACTGAATAGTATCCAAAGAGATTTTTGTATTACTACATCAATATTCTCTTTTCTGCGATACCTTAAAATTACGGTCTCTAGTAAATAGCCGATTATGTAAATAACTTCAATCGCAATTCCGATGATATAACCAGCATGAAGATTAACCCATAAGACTGTGATCATTGGTATGGGAATAAGAGTTCTAAAATTTCCATTACGTCGATATCGATCGAGCAAATATAAAAATATACTAGTAAAAAAAAGGGTAAATATTTGTGGGCGGACACCCCATAATGGTTCTGATGTAATCGCACCCAAAAGAAGCATAAACCCAGCTATATAAGGCTTTGATTCTTTGGGACATCGTAGATAAGTAAATAAAAAAGATGCGGTTATGATTCCAGAGAAAATAAAAATTAGCAATCCATAACCACCTAACTTAAATGATTTAAAAATGAAAAACTCCGATAGCCACTCATGAGTAACCCATTGTTTTGCATTAGCTGTAAACGAAAATGGATCTACACGTGGTATTTCTTGGGTTTGATCAATTAGTTGACCTGTACGCAAATGCCACCAGAAATCCGGGTCAGCTATGGGTTTTAGCGATATATAGAATATTCCACTAAATAGAACAATAAGAAATAGATTTCTGATAGAAAATTTCAAAAATGACCTCTTCTCGATAGTTAAGATAATAGTCAATAGGTTTTCATTTTTTTACTTGAGAAGCATTACACACATAATCTTATCAAAGTCCATTTCAGAAGACAATAATCAATACCTTTAATTCTGCACACATTTTTTTCAAGAAAAGATTTTCTTTTACCTTCTTTTGAATGATATGCTTCTATGACCATCCAGATAGTGTTTAACAATTAGTCACATTAATACAGCTAAAGAATTTAGAAGATCAGAGTGAAATGCAATTGAGGAGGTATTCATTCTATATCAAATCAATTTAATTTTTAGTTCAGAAAAAAAACTGACCTAATCCCACTGAATAGATCCTTAAAACTCATGATTGCTTAGTCTTGTTCCTTTTCACGGAATAATCGTTTGGGAATAATGTAAATGAATATGGTGTGCATTTATTCTCATCCCATTCATTAATATAATTGACATTTGTTAAAATTTATTATGCCATACAGTAATAAAATGTCCGATATCTCTAGAAAGAATTACCTAATTCACATGTGTATGTTTAGAACACGCCCTACGAGACTGCACAGCTGACCTGAAATTACAACTGCAACGAATAATTCCATGGTTAGATTTTAAGATAAATGAGAGTGTTAGATGAATAACTAGGAATACAATTAACACGGTTCATAGGTATTGATCTAGCTGCTGGGAGTACAAAGTGGTGTAATCTTTCTCTTAATCAGAACCAGTATCTCTTCAAATTCTTAAACCCCCTACATTTGATGATTCTTGTGCTGGTAAATAAAGAAGAGGTCCAATGTCCATACCTCTTTCAAGATTCGAGCGGGTTTTATTTTTCAAACACGCTCTCAGGTATCTCAATATTGTTGGCGACTAGCTTATGTAGGAATTGTGGACGCAGTCCAGTTGCCTTTAGGCTGCCCTGTACTAACCCATTCTTTAAACCGGTTTGATTGAAAAAGAAAAGGTCCTGCATCACGATCGTATCACCTTCCATACCTTGAACCTCTGAAACCTTCACGATCTTGCGTGTTCCGTCATGTAAGCGTTCCATGTGAACGACCAGCTCAATAGAATTTGCTACTTGCTCACGGATGGCCTTCAATGGCAGTTCCATCCCAGCCATCAATACCATTGTCTCGATCCTGCGCAGAGTATCGCGTGGACCGTTAGAGTGGACAGTTGTCATGGAACCGTCGTGACCTGTGTTCATCGCCTGTAGCATATCCAAAGCCTCACCAGAACGGCACTCCCCTACCACAATGCGATCTGGACGCATACGCAATGCATTGATTACTAACTGGCGGATGGTGATCTCCCCCTTACCCTCGATGTTCGGCGGGCGTTTTTCCAGTCGAACCACGTGCACTTGACGTAGCTGGAGCTCAGCTGTATCCTCAATGGTGATCACACGTTCCCCCACAGGGATAAATGATGAGAGCACATTCAAGAAAGTTGTTTTTCCTGTACCAGTGCCACCAGAAACTACGAGGTTTATCCTAGCTTCCACACAGCATTCTAGGAAATTTGCTAGCGAAGCGTTCAGTGTACCATTCGCGATTAAATTCTGTATAGTAAAAGGTTCGGCTGCGAACTTTCGCACGGTGAGTATCGGTCCATCCATCGAAAGCGGAGGGATGGTGGCGTTTACACGATAGCCATTTGGCAAGCGCGCATCGACCATCGGTGACGTTTCATCCACCCTTCTACCGAGCGGAGAAACGATGCGGTCAATCACACGCATCAGGTGGGCATCATTTTCGAATTTCGCCGAGGTTTGTTCAATCAATCCAAATCGTTCCACAAAGACTTTATCGTATCCATTGACCATGATCTCGGTGATTTCCGGATCTTTAAGAAAAGGTTCAAGCGGACCGTAGCCTATGATATCCGCAATCACCCATTCTAACATCTGAGTTCTTGTGGAATGGTTATAGAGAATATTTTCTTCTTCCAATACCTGGTTGAAATAATCCTCAATCATTGATATTAAGAGATCTGAATCCATCGAAGTATCATTATTACTATTTGCAACCAAATTCTCTTGAACAGCCTCCCGGATCAAAAAGAAATCATTTTCAAGTTCAGAAAATTTGGTCTGGTTTTCCTGATCGGGTATAGGTGTTTCTTTTTTTATCGCGGGGCGGTTCGTGAACATTAGGTTCTCCTTTTGGTTTGAACACTCTGACGAGGGTATTCTACTCTTCGATCATAGGAACTTTTAGTTTTCGTCCAAAAGTAATGGCCATGCTTATTGGTAGATTATTTGCTTCAAGGACAGCATCCACGGTGGATAAGTTTTCGTTGGCGAAGAACGCCAAGCAGACTCCATCACTGATCTCTATCTCCGATACCGAATAAACAACGTCAATACCATTCAGAACTTCCTGAAAGGCTTTAAACGCATCTTCATAAGTCCCATAAGTGGCCAAAACATTAGCCTCAGCCAATTTTGTGGCGATGGTTGGAAAATTTGTTAGCCTCTTATTAACCCGAATGGCATTCAACGCGTATTGATAATAGGAAACGGCGTTTTCATAATCATTTAATTTTCCAAACGTGTCTCCTAAAATCACTTGAACCTGGAACAATTTAATCAGGTTGCCGCTATCATACCATGCAAGGATTTCAGCCTGCTCAAGTTTGTTGATCGCATCCAGGTAGAGACCCACTGAAGAGTATCGCTTTCCGAGCTGATAGTATGATTCAAAAAGCAACAGGTTGGCATTTCCGTTCGCATAATTTGAGTTCACAGATGATATCTGGTTAAGATTTGTTATCGTCTGTTCCCAGTTCATTTCAATAAAATTTTTAAAAGCGATTTGATAGTACTCAGCATCTTTCAGATCCGAATTCAGAGCAGTGTTTTCCGGATTAATATTTGCGGCTTTTCTCATGTAAGATACAGCTTCGGCAACTGAGGTTACAGTCTGGTTTTTATCCCCCAAATTTGCTTTGGCTATCTGGGTAAACTTCAGTTCAAGCAGGTTGTTGCTGGCTTTCTGCAGGTTTCCCCTTTCGCTGGCAAATGCTTTGCTCTGCGGGGCTATGGCGACCGCCTTGCGGTAATATTCTTCTGCATTCTCAATATCTTCGATCGAGGTGTTTTCATTTTCGAGCATGCTGATGATTCTATTCAGGTAACCCCTTAACAATTGCTCATTTATCAGTGGATCATCTGATTCGGGATCAAGTATCAAAGCATTTTCATAGGCGCTGATCACCTGGTCCCACTTTTCAACCTGGTAGGCTGCGTTGCCTTCCTCTATATATTTAGCGATTTGAAAGGAGGTTTCTATCGAAGCAATTTGCTGACTGACATCCCACATGCCAGGTTTCTCAGCCTCGATTTCATTCAAAATAACCAGTGCTTCATTGTTTTTATTCTCTGTGATCAAATTAAGCGCCGTTTGGTAATTAGCCTCCAATCGTAATAGGTCATCTGTCCGCGATATCAACTCCGGAAGATTTACAAATTCCGGGTTGATCTTTCTTATCCGCTCAATGATCTCTGCTGCGGGTTGAGGTTGTCCAGATAGCAGAAGCTGCTCTGCTTGGAAATCTAGTGAGGTAAGCAGCGCTGTTTCACCCTCCAACTGCTTGGCTGTAAAATTATCATTGAAGTAATTGTATGAAAAGGAGAAGGCGATCATCACAATAAGGGTACCGATGACCGCAAAAACACTCATATTGAGAAACACTCTTTTCTTATTTTGTTTTTCCTCTTTTTTAATTGAGATTGCCATATTCTTTAAGGACAACTTCATTTGAAGATCATCCTTGAATTTGAGAAGTCCTGGATGCTCTGGGTACCGTTTCTCTAGTTTACCAAGTACTTCTTTGCACTTAGTGAATTCTGCGTGCTGATAATGCTCAAGTAATTTTATGTAATCGGGATCACTGGATATATCGATCGGATTTGCGATTCGACCTGTTCTTTCATTAAAATCAGGGTCACTGTCTTTAGGTTTTTTAAATTCAGATTTTGATGAGGTTGTCATTTCCCTTCATTATAACCAGATTTGTCTAATTCCATTTAGAAAACATCCATTATGATTGGAATAGCTGGTCCAAGAATCACTGCAATCAAAGCGGGGAAGATAAAAAGTATTACGGGGATGATTATCTTACCTGGCAGTTGATTGGCGATTTCACGCGCCCGTAACTGCCGCAGCACACGCAATTGCAACGACTGGCTGTGAATCACTTCAGCGTAACTCATGCCTATCTTTTCCGCCTGTATGATAATAGAGATAAACTGGGAGAGATCATTTACTTCAAGTCGGTTACTCATGTTCTTTAACGCGATGGCGCGTGAAACTCCCATTTCCATCTCTTGGGTAACACGTTTGAACTCAAGTCCCAGGTCGGTGTCCCAATAATTACTGATTTTTTGCATAGACTGATCGAAGCCTAAACCGGCGCTCGCACACACAGAGAGCATATCCAGCGCATCCGGCAGCCCCCGGCGGATCTCATCTTGTCTGGATCGTACATGCCTTTTAAGCCAAACAACCGGTAAAACCAAACAAATACCGATGACCAGTATCCCATACAGCACAGATATTTTGTTGATATCCTTGAAATCCCGATTGACCAGAAATGCAAGAATAATTCCTGCCAAAAACACCAGGAATCGTATCGCGTAAAATTTACCGGCATGTAAATTAGCTGGATTCCCGGCAATCGTCAGTTTGTGTTCCATATCAATAGCCATCTTTTCGGGTGTAAATCTTTCGATGAAATAGAGGAACTTATTAAACCAGCTGATGATCGTACGGCTAAATAATGAACCACTGATTTCGCGTGGGATGATTTGGCTCGGAGTGGAAATACTGGCTGGCTGAATCTCAGTAGCAACAAATTGATCCAATCGGGTAGAAATTCTATTTGCCATTTTCAACCAGGTGAAAATTACGTAAATAGCCAGGCCAATAACCAGGATTGCTACAATCACTCCCAGGAGAATAAAAAAAAGATTAGTATCGATCAAATCAAAATTCATATAGATAGTCCTTTCATTAAACTCTGATCTGAACAATCCGCCTGATCCAAAAGTTCCCGATAATAATACTAAAAAAAGCTATCAGAAAAATGATCTGGGTTAACGATGAAGTTTTGACCGCGTCAAAGTAATCAGGGGACATCAAATAAATTAAAAAAAATGCAATAAATGGCAAAAAGGTCAAGAAGTATCCCACATAACGGCCATAAGAGGTAAGGGAACGGATCTCTCCCATAAGATGCATGCGGTCGCGGATTGTGGATATGGAGGCTTCCAGGATTGTGGAAAGATTACCGCCAACCTGGGAATTGATGATGATGGCTGTCAACACGATCTGTAGGTCATCGTCCTCCATTCTTTGTGCTAGATTGAAGAGGGCTCCTTCCAGAGTGATTCCTAAGCGGATTTCGCGTATTACGCGTCCAAATTCTTCAGATGCGGGAGCAGGAATTTCTTCTACCGCCAGGTCGAGTGCCTGCATCAAACCATAACCTGCCTGCACCGCCCCTGTGATCAATATCAGGACATCCAATAGCTCTGTATGAAATTTTTGCTGCCGTTGGGCAATCGCCCTGTCCACCAGAATGCGAGGAGCCATGATCGCAATCACAGCCAGGAATATCCCCACCAGGATATTCCCGAGGATTAACCACCCCAGGAGAAATGACAACACGGTCGCGACAATGCAAATCAGGATGAATTCTGTATCAGTGACCGCCCAATAGACGCTGGAAAGTTTTAATTGCAGTTTGTCTGACGACAGACTGCTCAAATATTCGTTGATCCAATCCCTGAATTTACCAATATCCCATTTTGATGGGGGCAAAGAACCCCGGGCGGGAGTTACTTGACTATCATCCAAGGAGGAAGCCACAAAACGGGATATTCTTTCCTGCTTCTTGGATAAAGGTCCATTTTTGTATACCCAGTTGCCGATCAGGATAACTCCTATTGTGCAAAAGAGGAAGACCGTAAGAAGGATAACGGTGATCAAATCCTGATTCAAAGATCTCATTGCTTGGATGGCCTATCCCTATTTAAATGGTTTATATGAGAGCTCATTCTTATCACTTTTTTCTTTTTCACGTTATTCAGTCTTAGAGGTTTGCATAATCTTTACAAGTTCTTTTGTGATATCAAAAAACGCCTTACTGATGGGGTGGTGAGGTTTTTTCAACAGGATGGGAACCCCCTCATTCAAGCTGCTGAGTGCTAGGTTACTATCAGCAGGGATCTTGCCGAAGATCTTCATCTTGAGGATATTCTCGATCTCTTCCATTTTCACATCCGCCTTTCTTCCGGTCAGATTAAGGATCAACAAAGTTTTATCCTTTGGGTAGGAAAGGGTGGCTGATATTTCCATGAATTGTCTCACGTCCCGCATTGAGGCTATGTCGGGGTTGAGCACAAGCAGAATCTTGTTCGAGGAATCCATGTAAGTGACCGTGTTTTCATTTAAATTGTTTCCTCCATCAATGATGATGTTTGGAAAGACCATTTGCAAACTTTGAATTACCTTGAATAGGTTCTCTGGTTCGATTCCCTGAGCTTCAGTGATCGATTTCGGGCTTGGGAGCACGTGAATGCCGGAAGTATGCTGTACAACCACCTGTTTGATTAGGCGTTCATCCAAACTACCAGCATGAGCGATCAAGTCAGTGATTGAATTGCCAGTACGTAAATTACAGTATAGCGCTACGTCTCCGAACAGATGTTTCCCGTCAATCAACAACACATCCTCTTTTAATGTTTTATGCAGGCTGATGGCTAGGTTTGTGGAAATAGTCGTGGTTCCCACCCCTCCCTTAGGGCTGAAAATCGTGAACGTATTCTTGGGTTTGACAAAAGTATCCAGGACAGGAGTCTGTGAAGAATGAGCCTGGCTGCGCTCCAAGGGTTCTATTACGCGCTTGATGGTGATCACCAAGTTGTCCGATTGATATGGATACTGGATGAAATCCCGCGCACCTGAGAGAAGCACCCGATCTGAATCAACCTTTTCAGATTCAGACAGGATAGCAACCACCGCACACATTGAGTATTTGGATGCGATCTTATCCACTAGATCAAAAGGGTGTTGTTGGAATTTAAAATCCAAAAGGATCACATCCGGTTTGGTTTTAGCGATAACAGGAAAAAGATTCTTCGAAGTCACTTTTTTCTCGATCAGATTCAAGATTTTCTCTTTTGCGAGGGTCGTACGGGTTGATTCGATGACTGATGGATTTTTTGATACCAGGAGGATCGTTGTTGATTGGGTTATTGTCTCCATATTATTTAAGCTTTCCTCTACGATTAAGGTAAAATCTCAAGCCCGTAGAATTCGATGATGTATTCTTCAGTTACAGGCGTAAGGTCAAATTGAACTGTCGAGGTGGGTGCTCTCAAAACGATATCAAATATCGCCCCGGTGTCCTTCAAATGTTTCAATATCAGCGCGTCCTGAGGGTTCAATGCCAGTAAGTAAGCCTTGATTCTGGTTGTAGGTGTAGAAGCAACCTGGTTATTTTGGTCCTCCATGAGACTAGTGTCGGTAGTCTCCTGCTCGAGTACTTCCAAGACCAGGGCTGTCACACTTACTTTTTGTAAAGTATCTACAGTAAAGGTTCTCATCTCTGGCTCTTGAGGTTCACCGGTGGTAGTGGTGATCTCCCCGACCGTCTTGACTTTCTGTTTGAAGGTGGCGAAGATATCCACTATATCTCCACGTTGAACCATGCTCTCTCGGCTCATCAGGTCATCTGGCGGGAACGCCATCAGTACATGATCCTCGCTCAAAATGAAACTAAGGTCATTATTTTTGTTGGTCGGGTCCGCCAAGTTGTGCGAGAGAACCATTTCTCCTTGGACGAGGTCTGTCTTGATAATTTTACCAACTGCTTCTTCAAGGTTGGCAATGGCAGTGCGTGGGGCAATTTCCACTGGCACACTGGCTAGCTCCACATCAGTTCCAGCAATCGTGTCCCCCAAGAAAAGGTCGCGCGTAACGACCACCACCGTAGTCTTGACGGTATCTCCTTCAGATACCGCTCGTGCTTGGTCTGCCTGGAAGCGTTGAATAAGACTGAAGCTGGCAAAAACCCCGATTGCAACCAGGATCAACCCCACAATGATTATGAATCCAACTTTGGTTTTATTTAACAATCGAGACCTCCTATAGGCAGTAAGTATATTTCATTATTTGGTTAATGATACAACACAATTGCCAAGATTTACATCGCAATGGTTCTCAAGATCCAATGGAAGATCAACATTCGACAGGAGGAAACCTTCAACTGATGGAGTATTATCCGGAATCAATGATTTGTGAGGGTGGGCAGGATCTGGATTCATCTCCTGGGCGAGTCTAAACCCCGGGCAATAATCAGAAGAATGTATATGCACGCAGGAGATATAAAAAGGATCAAATGCGATCACATGGAACTTGGGTGCTTGCCCCGCATTATCTATGTCCCCGGTACCAGGTTCATCCGGAAACGGGTCGGCGTGTGCAATCTCCATACAGACTGAGTTGTTAATTGGATCATTATCATCACAAAAAGCATTGAAGACCGGAATTAATACAACATCTCCCAGGCGGTAATCTTCAATAGCCTGATACACGCTAGTAGCTGTACCTGTTTGACCTGACAGCCATGTGTGAGTAGAGATAGGAAAATCAAGCCCATTTATTATCCAGTCGCGCAAATCAGCAGCACCACCGCCGCCGTTATTAAGATCGAGCCAACCACGGTTGCCGCCTGCTTCAATATCATTCTTCCCGTCCCCATCCAGGTCACATGTAATGGCTACAGCATAGTTGGGATCTGCTGGATCTAAATCTTCTTTACAATATGTTTCTTCGCCTACGGCGATCTTGTCCATGATTATATAGATCTGTTTAGGTGGTTCTCTGGTAGTTTGTTCTACAATATTGTCACCGTCCATCTCGTAATGATACCCGTCATTTTCCGGGATCTCAATCGGTGATGTGGTTCCCTCAACAAGGGGTTTGAGTAAGCCGTCCCAATCCAACGCCATCGCCTTGCAGGTCAGGCCTAGGTCAAAGGGGGGTTCATCAACCAATGATGGGCGGCAGGACCAGGCGATTGGCAGCAGGTGATTTCCTTCTGGTGGAAAACACCCCGCAACAGCCTCTGCACCTGCATCGAGAGAATTTACATTGAAAATTTTGGCAAAAAAGGAGTTATTAGTGACAGTGGTGTTAACTGATACTAACCCATTATCTAATTGCGCGTTGGCGGTCGCAGCTTCATTCATAAGGGCGTAACTTCTAGCCACATCAAGCGGATCCGCGCCAGTGGAATAGCACAATTCCCAGGCACCTGCCATGGCGCCAGCATCCGCTGCAGCCTGGGCAGTGCGCCGGTTGAGCATAATCGATCCCCCATCAATTATTAGGGCAGCGAACGCGATCATTACGATCAATGCTACAACCACAATTGGCAGGACCTGAGCTTTCTCCAATTTACTGAATCGATTTGTGGTTTTCATCATTCGCCTTCATAGCTACCTAGATCCAGGAGTAACATACATTTTGGACTGAACTGTAAGATCAATTCCCTCTGTTGAACCGAAAAGCTCTTTGATACCAGGTGTGATCGGTTTGTATGGATAAGTTACTTCAATAGATACAGTCGTGAAATAATTATCCACTTTTTCTGGATTTACAGAAATATCTTCTTTGGTTAATTGATCGGGTATACCTGATAAACCAAATGCGTATTCCAATACCTTATCCTGTAAAGAATTGTCGGTGGGGTTGTCAAAAGCAGCGTTTAATTCGTCCTTATGAACGATCGCATAGCGTGTAGCTTCACGGACCGCATTTGTTAAGGAAGAATAATAGAAAACAACTCGCCCGAGATCAAGGAAACCGGTGATCAGGAATAAGGCGAGGGGGAGGACTAATGCAAACTCGAACAGAGATTGCCCAGAATAACGCCGTTGGTTTTTCATTGGACCATCATCTTTACTGTACTGGTTAATTGGACCGGCCCTCCTAACAATCCGAACGATTGCAGAATATTATCAAAAATCAGGTCCACAATTTTTGTGATCGTTACTTCCACCGGCAAACCTCGTGTGCAGCAAGCTGAATATGTCACATCTGTATCTACTACTTCAACGTTAGAACTATTTGCTTCGTCATATATGGCTGCAAAAGTGTCCACATATCCATTATTTGCATCCTCCGGAAAATAAGCGAGGTAATTCGCGCCTTCGCGGGCAGCATTTGTTAATACCATTTTGGTATAAAACATGCGCCCTAAATCCATCGCCCCCAGAACGAGCAACAGTAGGAGGGGCAGCACTAATGCAAACTCCACCAACGCCTGTGCTGGAGGGCTTTCATATTTCAGTTGATTGTATTTTGTTTTACCCATTATAGAGGTCATTCTTTGGTTTTATCCCTGAATTGACATCAGCGCTTCTTGTTGGATTGAAAATTTTCTACTCGTTGGGCGGGAAATCGAAGTATTTGGAAGTGATCAGGTTGGCATAAGTTAGACCGTAAATGCAATTCTCACCTGATACATTAGCGGAAATTTCAGCCCAACTCATCGGGCCATCTGTGATTTCGAACGTTGAAGCGATTGTGTCTAAGACGCATCCTGGACCTGCGGTGTAATTCATCAGCGTCAGCTTCCAAATTGTTGCGTAATCTACCACCAGGCTAGGAGGCCAATCGGTGGCATTAAAGATAAGCTGCGATGTCTGATAGCAGTAACCCAGCACTGACTCCGCCAGGATGTCTACACTGCGATTCACTGAAATAGGGTCGATACCATATTCACACGTGTCGCAGGTGGCGATTAGTGAGGAAAGGAACTGGTTAACGACGCCCGAATCCGATATGCAGTTTTCATTGTCTGAAACTGAGCAAACCTTGGCGTAAAGATCGCGATTCCATTGCAGTGCATTCTGCATACCGATATAGGTTATATGACCGAGACCATAATGATAATTGGTATCATTTTCACTGGAGATGTACATCGATGGCCAGAACTGGCTCTCTCTCCGTATCAGTTGCTTGAGTAGCACCGGTGGCACGCCCACTTCTTTCCAGGCTTGCAGGATGGGTTCATTTACCATGTTTTGAATGATGATTACAGTCGGCAAAGCAGTGGCCATACCGCAGGCATTGGCATACCCATTGGATATCAACCCGCCCGAAGGGCAGATACTCGCATCCACAACTTTATTAGCGATCAGTTGCCCAGCCAGGAAAAAGTAAGGTTCTTCCGTGTACAGTTGGTCTGCGGATTCCGGTACGTAGAGCCAGTACAACTCGTTAATTGGAACATTTACACGATTGAGACAAGGGTGCACAGTCTGGGCGGAGACATTCCGAGTTTGCGAAACGTTTAGGTTTATCCCCCCTCCTAATAGGAAGATTGCTGCAATAAAAATAATTGCAAAAATTTTTTTCAGAATCTTATTTTTATTGATATGCATTGAAAACAAAAATCTCCTAGAAGGGATTGATGAGATTTTGATGTGGTGGTTTAAATTTAACCAAACCCGGTTAATTTTTCTTATTTGCTGACTCCGCAGTAAATATCGAATGCTTTTCCAGGTTTATCTTAACCTATTGGCATAAGCCCATTCTAATAAAGTCTCAAAATCAAGAGACTTTATTAGAATGTAAGAGGTTAAATATTAGCCAGCAGTCGAAAATGTTGTTCTGATTTTATTGAAGACGTTATTTACATCACCACCAAGATATCCGAGCACTACGATTACAACAATTGAAATTAATAGTACGATCAATGCGTATTCAATTAGAGTCTGCCCTTTTTCTTCATGTATTCCTATTCTACTTAATAATTCTTTCACTTGAAATTTCATTGCAATTCCTCCAATATTTATAAATTATACCAATTACATAATAAATGTCAACTTCCTACTTTTTTCAGTAACGTTACGCATTGATGCTTTGTAGTATTCTGTTGTTTATGTAATCTTCTTGGTTTAATAAAACAATTAGACTTTTGGCGGCTAGACAATCTTTGCTGATTTTCATCAGCTTTAGACCCTCAGCTTTGCGCCCCACCCTTTCAGGTGGTTTGCCTTTATCGAGTCTTACTTATAGTTATTATCCAACATTTATGCGGTTTGTCAAGGTGTATATATAGATATTAAGGTTTGTTGACCCCAAGATATGGGGGCTTGAGCACATTTGGGCTTAGGTGTGAGGGAGTATAATTGCTTTTACGCCCTCGTAGCTCAATGGATAGAGTACCTGACTTCGAATCAGTTTATTAAAGAAAAAGACCTTTGAACTCACCGCAGGTGAATTCAATGCCCGTTCGAGTCGCGCCGGGGGCGCCTTTTTATCTTATGACCAGGAGCAACTGACTCTTAATCTGCAGGTTCATGTTTGATGGGTTTATCAGAGATTCGACTGCCAAAGATAATCACAATCCCCACATTCTTTATTTGATTTTTGAGTTTGTTTTTAACGTCTCTAACCAGATCTTCGGTGATAGTAGTGTAAGAAGGATCATCCTCGCTCGCGTCAATATGTATAATCGGAATTGAAGTGCCTTTTGTAAACCATTCTTCGATAAGTTTTCCAAGTTCGAGCAAGTCTTCCGATTTTTCAATGTCTATATCACGCTGCCTCTTTGCCATTCTTTCAGCAAGAATAGAATAAGGGGCAGTGAGTTTAATGATGAGATCATGCAAGGGCAGAAACAGACGTAAGGTTGAATACAACCGCTCACATAAATAATACTCTTCATCTTCCAAATAACCCTTTTGGTGAAAGCGCTTGGTGAAAACATAATAATCTTGGTCTAACCCTCCATCCTGTACACGAATAATATCATTCTCTCTTACATATATTTCCTGCTCTGCTCGAAACAAGAAAAAATCAACCTGATTTGAGAGTGAGAATCCTTTCAGGTTGTCTTGAAATCTTTTTTGAAAGGGTCTTTCTTCATTTTTCTCAAGAAGCGCAATGAAAGATCCAACTTCACTCTAATTCAGCATACTGGTTAAGTTAGATGGTTCATCCATATTTATGAACATATCTCTCGTATAATAATATTTGGTTGTTTTTACTTTATCGAGACCGACCTATCGTTTAAATGGAGTAGATCTAATGTCGTTGATACTTGTCGTGATTGTTGGTGGAATTATTGGCATCCTCATTAATTATTTTTCGGATGTTCTCCCTGTTTCTCGGCGTATCGCCCGACCTATATGTAGAGTATGTAACCAACCTTACTCAATAAAAGATTATTTAATTTCCTATAGATGCTCAATATGTGGTAATAGGACATCAACAAGGTCCATTATTGTTCTTATTAGTGCAATTGTTATATGCATTTTACTCAAATTTTTCCCATTTTCCATTCTTGGTTTTTGGGAAACGCTCCCGATCTTGATTTTCCTAGGAGTGATAATGGTGATAGATATCGAACACCGAGTAGTTTTGGTTCAAACAAGCATTTTTGGGTTTGTTATATTCTTTCTTTATGGAATTAGATTGCGTGATTTATTAAGCACAATTTTTGGTACTCTCGCAGGATTCCTAATCATGCTCAGTTTTTATTATCTTGGTATAGCGTTCACAAAAATAGCTGGAAAACTAAGGCATCAAAAAATAGATGAGGTCGCTTTTGGATTCGGAGATGTTTGCCTTGGTACGATTTTAGGATTGCTTACTGGTTGGCCTTCAATTGTCGGAGCATTTTTTATATCAATTCTTGCATTTGTAGCATTTTCATTTGTCTTATTCTTTGCATTATTTTTAGCAAAAAAATATCACGCGTTTTCTAATACCCTACCCTTTACGACATTTCTGATTATTGGGGTAATAGCGATTTTCTATTTGTGAATGCTTAAGACAGGCTTGATACTTACTCTTAATTAGTAAGTTTTTCCATTTTTCAAATAATCCTGATTAATAATTGAGTATAGGATTATCGGAAATTAGAAACCACCATATCTGAGATAGAAGGCATAATAACCACGAAAAAGACCAAATATGGGGCTATGCAGAGTTTTTATAAATCATAGGACTCATAATTCTACGGTTGCATGTATTAATTCCTCTCCAACCCTTCTTATTATAAAAAGTTGTAAAAAGTATCGAAGAGATTTTTGAGTCACCTTTCCTCTTGTGGGTGCAGAGCCGGTGATACCAGGTGCACACAATGGACGCTGTGATACGCTGTGGACAGTTCGGTTCTTGTCTGTGGAACAAGATGTTGTGGGTTCCCTGTGATGCACCAGGACAGGCGACCCCTGTCAGCCACCTCTAGTTTTTCTCCCTTCTCATTAAAATACATTAATCCTAACTCAGCGGGAGCAAAAATTTATTTTCGGAATGATTTTCTACATGAAATGATTCCATTCTTCGTTGCAACCAGGACATTGTTGATGACTTTTTGTTAAACATCTTTTTTTTCATCTTTTGCTCCTGTTGACTATTTCCTGAATTTCATATCCCGCATATTTTTGAAAGTGGTGTGATTGCAATAGAAAAAGTCGCCTTCGCAAACGGTTTATCAAGTAGGTGAGAGAAACGGCGAGAGCCCGGATGACTTTACAAAGTGGGAAGTGGCTAAGATTGCAATTAACTCACCCCAGCTTGAGATAAAAAATGTGAGCAGCGTGTATTAAAAGAAAAACAGAAATGACCAGGAGCAATGAAAAAAGACGTGAATTGTTGCGTTAATATCCATTGGATCAAAAATAGCTTTAGAGGATTTCCTCACATTCGCCAAAAATAAGATCGCTTTTATCGTTTTTTATGAGAAATTAAGTGTCGATTAATAGATCAGCACGTTTACGCCAGTCCAGCTCCTCATTTAGCTTACGGAAGAGATTGTCTTTAGGTATCACCAGGTTATAGATGTATTCTCCATTTCATTGAATTCAAACTTCTTTCAGGCGAAGGTTTAAATTTTACGAATTATTATGCTGAGTCGTTGAATCCAAATTAGTCGATAATGAGAAAAAGGTCAAAATGATCAGCATCACCATCAACGGGGGGAAATTATTTTTCATTAATAATGGCTTATTGGTATATGAAAACAGGGTGGAAGAATACGCAATTGAAATATAAATCAGCAGCTGTGCGAAGAATGGTTTTATCCGTCCGGCAGCTATATTGAGCAATTTTTTATCAGTAAACAGGATTGCTATTGGGGAAGCAAGAAATGATAACGTGTAATCATGGCTAGTAGTAGGAATGAGTAATGCGCCCAAGGTACAGGCAAGCAGTAAATAAGGGTTAATGCCAGCATATTTTTGTCGATATGCCTGATAAAGAATTAATGCGAAACAAATAAAAAAGATAATCAAAATTCCTGTTTCAGTTCTATTTGGGTTTTTGGAAAAAACATCCAATAGTCTTTGTCCAACCCATTGTCTGGTATAAGATTGTATGGAGTGATTGCCAACCCAATAAAACGGTTTAGTGGCAAAAGATGTCATTGATTTCAAGAAATTACCAAATTTATTTATCCCTAAGATGAATAAAGCACAAAAATTGGCTACACCGAGACCAAAGAACCTGATTATATTGCCTTTCCAATCTCTCCAATTGTCGATAAACATAAATATAAAAATTGCAGGGAAAATTTTTAACTGTACAGATATCGTGAAGAGAATATATGCCCACAATCGATGTTTTTTGTGATGGTGAAATATAAAAATAGATAGGAAACAGAAAAACATTGCGATCAAATTAAACTGGCCCCGCTCCAGTTCAAATTGGAATCCATAAGAAAATAAACCCGTTATAAGGATTAACATTAATACTGGAGGAACATTGTTTTTTTTGCCCACCCTGATTGGAAGCATTAATGTGATAAAGAAATAACAGAGAATATTAACAGTTGTGACTATACCGTATGCTGTATAACGATTTAAAATTGTTAGCGGTGTAAAAAATATATATACAAAAGGTGGATATGGAAGATACCCAGTATTTTGTGGCGTTTGAGAAAAAAGTACCTGCTTCACGTTATGGAGGATATCATTCAAATCTAATCCGGCTTGATTCGTTGCTGGCACATAATGAGAAAAGAATTGCATGACGTGAGATGAATTTAAAAACACTGGATAGATAAAGAAAAATAAATAGGATAGTAGAAAACTGGCAGGTACTATTAATGATCCTGGGAGCAAGTTAACAATTTTTGCAAGCAGCAGAATCAAAGCAAACAGTGCAATAGCAATGGTAAAAATTTCCGCGATTAGTATCGGAAGTTTATTGATCGCCGGAATTTCAATCGTGTCCGTATTCGTAACGTGCCTTTGATAGGGTTGGGATGAAGAAAGGGAAACTTGTTCTAATCGTCCGTCCC
>CAYLHI010000035.1:0-22815 GCA_964383575.1 uncultured Pelolinea sp. | reverse complement strand
TTATTATACAGGAAGGAAAGAAGATTTTTATCTTAAAAAACGGAGAACTAAAAAAATTTTAAGTAATAATCTCAAACTTTCCTGTGTAATAAACCTCCTCTATAATTAATATTTGCGAAAAACGAGGTTGTAGATTTGGGAAAAATATCCACTACATAAAGCACACACGCGAACCGGGGGTACTTAGATTCCACACATCGACAGTGTAGACGAGATCCTTTGCTGTACCCTAGGGGTATGCTTCGCGATGCCCATGATGACGGTAAGATAGGAAGGTATCCATTTTCTCCTTACCGCAGTCTCTTCACTAAAATGTAAAGATGATTATGGGCGCTTAGTATGCGGACTTATATCTTGAATGGTTTAGTCGAATTTCCAGATCTCGGCAAGGATGGCTTTGGCCTGGTCGAGGTCGCGGACAATGTGGTTAAGCATCATAGCGCGCAGGGCTTTGTCATAGTCCTGTTCGACGACGGCTTCGACCCACAGCATCTCAAAGGTAGCATTCAGCCGCGCCATTGCCTGAAGGTCAAAGGGAGTCTCGGCTGGCTGAAGGGGCACAAATCCATGCCCTGTTACGAGAGTGGGCGTTTCGATGATAGCATGGGATGGCATCCAGGGGATGGCGGTTCCATTAACTACATTGAGGATATAGATTTCATTGGCATTATTGGCATGAGCCAACATTACTGGCACAACGATTTCGCCGTACCAGTGTGCACCGCGCTGATTCAATGAGCTGGGGACGGTCCCACTCTGATCGCCGTACTTTTCTAAGATCTGTGATTCAAGCTCCAATAACTGCTCCGCGCGTACTTTTTTCTGCTTGCTCTGGGTTTCAAAAACGCGGTTGGAGTGATAATAGTACTTGAAATAGGAAGTTGGGATGCCGCCAACTGCGCGGGCGATCTCGGGATCGACCGGCAGGCCGGGTACCCCACTTAATTTCTCAAGAATGGCGGGCATCATATCCACGCCCTTATGAAAAGCTCTGGTGACCCAGCCGAAATGGTGCATCCCGACGTACTGTATCCATAGTTCTTCATACGGTACACTGAGCATTTTCGCAATGCCCTCGCCAATTCCGATGGGTGAATCGCAGACACCGACAATATTGACCCTGGAATAGCGAACAACCGCATACTGGATGAAACTGTTGGGATTAGTAAGGTTAAGCACGAGTGCATCCGGGGCATATTGCTCGATAGCTTTGCAATATTTAAGCACCACAGGGATGGTTCGCTTGGCATTGTTCATTCCACCGGGCCCGAAGGTCTCTTCGCCGAGAATGCCAAACTGTTTTGGGAAACGTTCGTCGTATGCACGGGCTTTATAACCGCCTACGCGGATCTGATTAAGGATATAGTCAGCACCAGTCAGCCCCTTTTCTAGATTTGTTTCGTGGGTGATCTTGAGCGGGATATCTGCATCTTCAGCAAGCGCCGAGCTGGTGGCAGCCACTTTTTCTAATTTTGATTTGGTGCGGCCAACCAGGCACACCTCAAACGGTGGGCGGTCTTTCCGGGAAAGGATTTTTTGGATAAGCATTGGCGAGGCAATCGAACTGCCGCCAAGGACGGTTAATTTTTTTGTATCAGCCATATTTTTCTCCTTACCAGAATCGTTCATGCGCGATCGTAATACGCCAGAATGGCTTCTGCTGTGGCAACCGCTTCATCCTCGCGCAGTGTTTCGAACATTGGCAGGTTCAGTACACGGTTTGCATAGGGTGCACCGATGGGAAAATCTGATTCGGAGTAACCCAGATATTCATAGGCGCCCTGCAGGGGTACAAGGATCGGATACATGGCAAAGCCGCCGATATCGTGTTCTGCCAGGTAGATGAGGAGGTTTTTACGCTCTTCTTCGCTGGGTGTGATTGTGGCATAGGAATAATAGACATGATGGGCATAATCCGCCACGTAGGGGAGTTGGAGAGGAGTATCCGCGAGCATTTTATCGTAAATACTGGCGATCTTGCGGCGGCGGTTGTTCCAATCATTGAGGTAGCGCAGCTTGACGCTGAGCATAGCTGCCTGGAGCTCATCGAGGCGGTCCTGGAACCCTATCACTTCATGGATGAACTTCACACGCTGGCCTACGTAGCGCAGCATGCGGATCTTCTCAAGGAGTTCATCATCGCTGGTTGTTATGATGCCGCCGTCACCATAAGCACCCAGGTTCTTACCGGGATAAAAGGAGAATGCCGCCGCGTGACCAAGCGAACCTGTCCGGCGGCCCTTATATTTTGCGCCGTGGGCGTGGGACGCGTCTTCCAGTACCCACAGGTTGTGCTTTTTGGCGAGTTCCATAATGGGATCCATATCCACCACATGTCCGTAAAGGTGCACGGGGACGATGGCTTTGGTTTTGTTGGTGATCTTCTTTTCAACCAATTTAGCAGTGAGGTTGTATGTCTTTGGGTCAATATCCACGAACACAGGCATGGCGCCGCAGTATGATACCGCGAAGGCAGTGGCAACATAGGTGTTGCAGACTGTGATGACCTCATCCCCTGGTCCGATGCCCATTGCTTCAAGCGCGATGTGGAGGGCAGCGGTACCGCTGGAGATGCCGATCGCGTACTTACTGTCGCTGAATTTAGCAAACTCCTCTTCAAACTGTTTTAGATATGGGCCCATGGTGTATTTCCCGGTGGGGAAGACTTTCTTGGCTGCTTGCAGTATTTCATCACCAATCTCTTCCCACTGGCGTTCCATGTGCCCACTGCCGATCTTGGTGGGTTTCATGAGTGCATTCACCCAGTCGGGAATATCAATTTTCTTGGTCAGGTCAATTTTGGTCATTTCAATCTCCTACGGATTTATTTTTTAAAAAATTGTGGAAGATATTGTTTATGCGCTTCCATCATTTCATCCACCAGTGCGACTGCCGTTGGAAAATCTGGTACAAGCGGATTCTGAAGCATGGCGAGAACAGCATCCTTATGAGAGCCGGAAACAGCCGCTTTAACAGTCGCGGATTCCCAGGCCTTGGTATGGATTGCAAGCGCGCGGATGGACTCCGGAAGGTGCCCCATTACCAGCGGAGTTACACCGTGCGCGCCGACTACACAGGGAACTTCAACAGAAACATCCTCAGGGAAGTCGGCAATACTGCTGCCGTTGCGCGTGACCACAATCTGTACATCGCGCCGATCCAGCATCAGAGACAAAATCAGATTGATAGCCGCTTCTGAATAGCGGGCACCGCCCCGCTGTGCTAATTCTTCCGGTTTGGTAAGTACTTTAGGATCAGCGTATTTCTTAAGGAGTTTTTGTTCCACTTCCAGCACTACTTCACCGCGCGACTTCTCAGCCGCTTTGGCTTCTTCTACCCGTTTGGGATGGTAATAATAGTACTGCAAATAGTATGTGGGGAAAACGCCCAGCGTGCGGACAAGTTCTGGATCAAACTGCGGCATTTCTTCGATATTAACGAACTCCTCAAGACGATCCATAAGAACCTGAGTCATATCTTTCCCTTTAATATAGACGCGGCGCACCCAGTTGACGTGGTTCATCCCTATCCACTCGAGAAAAACATCTTTCGGCTCCACGTGAAACGCTTCTGCCATCGCTGCGATGGTATTAATGGGGTTGTTGCATAAGCCAACGACGTTAAGGTTGGTATGCTTGAGCAATGCTTCGGTCATGATGCCGGAGGGATTGGTGAAGTTGATATACCAGGCATCCGGCGCATATTTTTCCATGTCGCGGGCAATATCAAGAGTGACCGGAATGGTGCGGAACGCTTTGAAAGTGCCACCAGGACCAGTGGTTTCCTGCCCGATGACGCTGTACTTCAGGGGGATCTTTTCATCTATAATGCGCGCCGGCATTTTACCAACTCGCATGGAAGAAAGAACAAATTTAGCTCCATCGATAGCACGCGGGCGGTCCATACTGAGTGTCACTTTTGTATCCATCTCCGCGTAGCGCACCATGCGCTGTGCCATCCCGCCAACGATATTCAACCGCTCTTCATCAATATCATATAAAGCGATCTCATCCACCTTTAAATGCTTTTCATTTTGGATGAAACCATCAATTAGTTCAGGGGTATATGTACTGCCCCCGCCGATAACCGCTATTTTTTCAATGCTTGATCGTGCCATTGTGCCACCTCCGTTTCTAAATCATTTACCCGTTTCAACACATGCATATACTGCTTGGTGTAATCAATCTCACTCCACGCTAACATCAACAGGTCAAGCGCATGCACCAGGAGGACGGAAAATTCAACATCCTCACCGCGGGCTGCTTTGGTGATGATGGCGGTATTTACCTTATGGGCTTTGTTTTGCTCATCATTGGCTTCTACTAAAGCTTTTTCTGCTGCTTCCCAGTCACCTTCTTCGGCATATTGGCCGGCTTCTTTGGCAGAACTGCGGGCACCGCCAGCGTGGAGAATCAATTGGAACAAGACCTGTTCCATCTCATTTGTATCTATCATTTTTCCTCTTTCTATATTTTATAATAAATGGCTGCTATCATCCAAATAAATGGGCTGCCATTTGTTTCCAATCTGATGAAATTCGGATATACCACAGGAAGTCCAGGGGCCGATCTCGCGCCAAACCGCGAGGTTTTTTCCCTGCAGGTACTGCGTGAGGACGCTTAGAATACCCCAGTGCAGCACAACAAGGATGCGCTGCCCCCTGTGCTTCGCGGTGATGTGGTTAAAGGTTTTAACTACCCGATCAATGAAATTTTCTGCACTTTCACCGGATATTTTTAAAGTAAATTCAATGAATGGGCGCATAATCTTTGGGCCGGAGAGGTCCGGCTCGAAAAGGGAGAGCGGTTTGCCTTCCAACCAGCCATAACAGCGCTCTTTAAATCCATCGGTGGGAAAAGGAGCCATATTGATAGCTTTTCCGATGATCTCTGCTGTGCGCATAGCGCGGCCGATTGAACTGGAATAGAAAACGTCAAATGACTGTCCGCTTAAGTAATCCGCGGTTTTTTTTGCATCCCGAACCCCTTTTTGTGATAGAGGGCTATCGGATTGCCCGTGGATGCGATTCTCAGTGATCATTTCCGTCTGAGCGTGGCGCACAAAAACCACCTGCGTTGGTTTATTCATTGATAAATAGGGCGATACGCTTTTACTTGATGGGTTTCGCTGTATCTGAGGCGCAGCGAAAACCGACGAATGGATTTTTACGGCGGGGAGTATGCATGCGAATATGAAAAGTTTGTGCTTCTTCTGCTCCATCAAGCCAATCGCCACCGCGCAGAGGAGCGCGGAGCTGAGAAGGTGCACCACCGCCAATCCATTCCCACGCGTTGCCGGCCATATCCCAGCAGCCGTAAGGACTGTCCCCAGCGGGAGAATATTTTCCTACGGGGGTTGTATCGTCTGAAAAAGCATTGCATTTTTCAATGTCGAATTCACTGCCCCACGGCCAGGTGCGGCCGTCGGATCCGCGGGCAGCCTTTTCCCATTCTTCGTTGGTGGGAAGCCGTTTACCAGCCCACTCCGCATAGGCGGCTGCGCTGAACCAGTTCACATCCACTACGGGATGATCTTCTTTACCTTCAGGCCAGGTATGATGGCGCCAGCTGGCTGGTTCGTCGTGCCCGGTGGCATCTACGAATTTCTTGTATTCGGCGTTAGTAACATGGTGCTGATCGATAAAGAATTCCTTTGTTTCTGCCTTTTCCTGATATTCTCCGTATAAAAACTCGCCAGCAGGGATTTTAACCATTGGCCGCCCATCCTTACCTGCTGTATATAATGAGAATTTTTTAGCTGCCATTATTACTCCTAACAATCATTTCTTATGAGCCTTTAATTGATTGGATAACCATCCATATGCTATCCCAAAGGACAGTAAATAATATACGATCGAAACGATGGAAACGGCTGCGGATGTTACCCCAACAGTGACCTGACCGGGAATCTGTTCACCCATCAGCAAATGGATGACGAGGATGATCCACGTGAATGCGGCATCAATGAGGATTCCAATCCAAAACTGCCCTCTGCTGCCTTCAATAGATTGAGCTGTAAGGAAACCCTGCGCCGCGCTGATTACGAGCAAAGCGACCCGGAAAAGGATAACCGCAACCAGGCTGACCAGGACAATTGCTAACCTGTTGTTGGCGATTGCAGAAAGGATCTCAACTGACCCGGTATCCCCGAATAAAATCCGAAAACCCGCACCTACCAGGGTGACCCCGGTGAAGACCTGCGCGACTAATCCAATGCCAAACCCCATCGCCAAGCCATTAATGAGCGCATCTTCTTTGGGATTCTTTTTTCTCTTATTTACAAGCACGATTCGCATTCCCAAGCCTAAAAAGAGTGCAGACAAGAGAGCGTTGATTAAAGTAACAATGTAATCCATTGGCTGCCCTGTGTAGCTGGCAACTGTCTGCCCCTGATAAGAGATCTGACGGATGAGGCTCTGTATAAATAAACTGGGAATCAGAGATACCAGCCAGACCCCGATGCCCCAATAAACGAGATCACGCTTGTATTCTGGGCTGTATCGGCTTATCAAACTCATTGGTAAGCCGGGTGAAAATATGAAAATAAATCCACTGGCGATTACCAGCAGCGCTCGTAGCAGCATAATTACCCCTTCATTAAATATAGTTTATTGTGTTAAATTATTTTTTAGCGTCGCGTTCTTCGATAGCGTCCATGATCTGTTTGAAGATCAGCTCTCCGTCTACCATGCCGTACGCAACCGAGTCCATATTCTCAACGATGATGCCTTGAGGATTGGCGGCCTTCTCAAGACTGCGTTTTTTAAAACGCGCTTGAGGAGCAATGAGAACGATATCCACAGGCTGCTCTTCAAAGTTCCAACGACTGGCAACAGGTATATCAACTGCCTTTATCTCAAAAGGAACTCCGGCATCCTCTGCAATTTTTTTAGTTTTATTTTCAATAAGGCTGGAGGACATACCTATTGCACATACCAACAAGACACTTATTTTTTTCTTTTCCGCCATATTTTCTCCAATATATTAAGGTAGAGATTATCAAAACGGTTTTACTTCTGGTAGTATATCACCGCAGCTTTGGGAAGTAATCGCCGTGCTGTTCAATGTAATCATCAAGGATTGACTTTGCAATTTCAAAAGACGGGACCAGAGGATGGATGGAAAGCGCCCGCAGAGCGAGATCGTATGATTTTTCCACAGCTGTCTGAATAGTGAGCTGTTCATAGGCTTTCACTGACTGAAGCAATCCAAGATTCTCGTTGGGGATTTTTCCAGCCGCAAAGGGGCGGATGATGCCGTTACCTACCAAACAGGTAGTTTCCACAACTGCTTCCTCCCCCATTCCGGGAATTGCACCGCGATTTGGTACATTAAGGATCATCAATTTAGGTTTATCGGTGAGGGCTTTGATGACGTTTAGAGCGACCGCGGAGTACCCTTCAGCGGATTCATCCAGAACTTCCGCCGCATCCTGTTTTTCAATCACTTCCATTGATTCAGGTGTGACTGATCTTCCTGTTTCAAGGGACATATAGGTGCCCTGGCGCTGGTCAAGATAGTGCAGATATACCGCATGGATTTTGGATGGGTCCCCTTCCTCATCGCGGATGCGGGCAAGGCTGGCATAGAGTTCTTTATTGAAGGGAAGAATCTGCAGTGCACGGCTAATGCCAGAGTTGATCAGGTTCTTCACGGATTCGCGTGGGTGATAATAGAAATAATTGTATTCATTGGGAATACATCCGTGCACAGCGATCTCCTCTCGGCTAAAGTGAATATGTTCCAGATACTCATCAACTGCTGCACTGCCCTTTAGAAGGTCAGGAATAACATTCCTACCACGCAGGTACAAACCGCGCAGCCAACCGAGATGGTTGATGCCGTAATAATCCGGGAACAGCAGGTCTGGATCCACATCCAGGATCTGTGCCGCTCCGCGCAGCATGCCGGCAGGGTTGTCACAAATTCCGACTGCGTTCTCGAAGCCGGCTGCTTTTGTGATGGCTTCAGTGACAATTCCGGCTGGATTGGTGAAGTTGATCAGCCACGCGTTTGGAGCCAATTCTTTAATAAGGTTGACATAGTCAATAATAACGGGGATAGTGCGCAGTGCCATCGCGAAACCACCGGGACCGGTGGTTTCCTGACCGAGAACACCATATTTGAGCGGCACCTGCTCATCAATCACGCGGGATTCAATAAATCCTTCACGGAAAGTGGTAACGATATAATCCGCTTCCTTGATGGCTTCGCGGGCATCAGTAGTCCATTCAAGTTTGAAATTTATACTTTTAAACAGCCGCGGTTTACAGGCTAATTTAATGAGCTCTAAACGTTCTGAGTCGATATCCATTAAACAGACAGTATCGAGCGGCAGTTGATCCTGAAAATTAAGAATGCTTTGAACTACTAATGGAGTGCGAACGCCCCCTGCGCCAATAAAAGTTAATTTCATATTTTTTTCCTGTAAAAAAAAGGGATGTGGATTTATCCACATCCCCTGAACTAACAGTGAAAAAGCGCGCTTATTTCTTGGTCTTTACGGCTGCTTCTTCTTTTATCAGAACCTCATGTTCCCAGGCTTTGAAAGCGGGGAACCAGATGATGCCTGGAATGACGAATTCTGTAATGATAGCGAGGATGATCGCTTTCCAGTCATAGCCAGTAGCCATGAACATCAAGATCGGTGAGGGCAGCGTCCATGGAGCCGCAATATAGGTCGGGCTAACTATTCCGGCAGCGGTTGCAAGATAGGCAACGGACACATTCAGGAAGGTGATAACGATGAAAGGAATGGCCAGGACCGGGTTGAAGATAACCGGAGCGCCGAAAGTAATCGGCTCGTTAATGTTGAAAATTCCAGGCCAGATGCCTAACCAGCCAACCTTGCGCAACCGTGCTGATTTGGAGCGGGTGAAGTAGTAAGCCAAAGGTAATGTTGCACCAGAACCGCCAGGAACAACGAATGAGCGGAAAATTTCCGTATAAATGGCGGTGGGTGCCATGCCTTTAGACACTGCCATCGCGTTGGCGGCCAGGTTGGCCTGCCAAACTGGCTGCAGGGCGATACCAATGGTGAGGTCGCCGTGGATGCCCATTGTCCACAAGAAAGCATGGAATGTTTCAGCAATAGCGGCGGCAACGTATGTTGAAGCGGCCGGCACAATAGCACCTAATACCTTGAAGAGACCATCAGCCAGGTCAAAGTTGATGACGAAGCGGATCAGCCACCAGCCGAAAGCAACAACTGCGCCTGGAATGAGGGCTGTAAACGCGGCTGTAATGGATGGTGGGACGCCTTCCGGCATCGTAATAACGAAGTTTTTCTTGATGAAGAAGTTGAAAACTTCAACCGTGATCACTGAAACCACAATAGCCGTAAATAAGCCCGTGTTATCCAGGTAGGTACCAGCTTCACCGCCAGCTAACTGGGAAGAAGCGACCAGGATATAAGACATGAAGGAGAAAAACACAGGCATGAGGGCGTCAATTCCACGTCGGCGTGCCAGCGCATATGAGACTGAAATGACCACATACAGCGACAACAGACCGAAGGTTACATTGAATACACTCCAAAGCGAGCCGGAAATATTTTCCGGAAGAACGCTTTCGAAGTAACACGCTGCTTCATCCCGGAAGCAAAGTGGGAACTGCAGCACTACCAATACGAGCGCACCCACAATAATGAGGGGCATCAGGGCAACGAATCCATCACGGACGGAAGCGAGAATTGGCTGGTCGAAAACCGGCGCTATTTTTTCCATCACGTTGGTAAGGGAATCTGCCCAATTTTTCTTTTTTGCTGACATACTATAAACTCCTTTACTTAATTAAATTGAATAAAATTTTCTGCGACTAAGAGACATTTATATATTTTTTCAGATGCACCTCCTTATAAATTTGATTTGTATGAAAGATTACGAAGAATAAATCGCTGTTGGGTGGAAACATAAAACACCCTGCTCTTTAAGCAAGGTGTGGGCACGTAAAGAAATAATAATAATAACCCCAAAAAAAGAAGGTACGCAGGTTCGAAGGATATCTGCGGCTATTCCCATACTTTCATTTCTCTTTTTTTATTCTATTCATATTATACAAGAAAAATCCTTTATTAGTATATACCATTTTCCAAGTAATTCGACCATAAAGTAAAAATCATAAATATTATTAACCCATAAAATTATTAATTAATTTGTTTAAATATACAATAGTACAGAGGGAATCATTTGTCAAGCCCATATGCATACTTATTAATAAATAAATTTCTCAAAAGTTATAAGCAGAAGTAGCCTTACGATCATTAGGGATATTTGGCAGTGGGGCATGTGGGTGTCAGTACCGGTTATAGGCACTGAGGTTGGCACGGGTGCCTGGATGGAGATGGCGCTACTGTCCCCATAGATACCTGAGCAAGAGATTTTTCTGCTGAATTACCACGGGCATCAAATTACTGTTAACAAATGGATGTAATAGAATTATGCGAAAAACTTAAGGGGAAAAATATAACTGCCGGAGCAGTCTTGCTTGCAGTTGATTTCAGCCAATTTGATGGAGGTTAGTGAAGAATGGGAATATGATGGATTGTATTTGAGAATGGAGACTGGTCAGGAAATTGGTAAATGAAGAAGGAATCCATGATTAATTTAACAGAAAAAATGTTACCTAATCCTTTAGGTATAATTTATAATCAAAAATAAATATTTCCACGCAGCTTGCTGCGAAAAAGAAGTAAGATGGAAAGATGAATAACCTTTATTGTTTTAGAAGAAAGGGAAGGTTTCATTTTAGATTTTTTCTTTGTAAATCACATCAAATACTATGCAAAATAAAAAAAACAGCCGATTTATAAAGAATAATTTATTATTAATTTTTGGGATCATATTAATGGTATTTGCTTATATGCAATCGCCATTATATACATCCAATCAAAATCAATACTTTCTACAAGGCATGGCTGAATCTGGTTTAGGTTCCTTGGATCAGGACTGGCTTGCATCAACCAAAGAACCTACACCAGTATTCACATTTCTTGTAAAATGGACATTTTTATTACTGAAATCCGAGGTATGGTTTTATTTCTATTATGCGGTGCTGATTGGCATCTATTTCCTCAGTCTACTTGGTATATTGAATCAGGTATTTAATATCAGGGAATCTAGATCTAAGTTCCTGCTTACTACCTCGTTAATAATTTTCTCCCATTCAGTCGGATTCCGATTTTTCCTGACAAAATCTTTGGGGCCAGAATGGGCATTTTTATTGGATGGAGGTGTCGCTGGACAAAGGCTGCTTGGAACAGTCTTTCAACCAAGTACATTTGGAATACTGTTAATTCTTTCACTTTATCTTTTCATCATCAAGAAACCATTTTTATCAGCAGTTTTGGCGGCAATTACCGCCAATATCCATCCAACATATCTGTTCAGCGCCGCTTTATTGGTTGGCGGGTATATCCTCGCTTCTTATTGCGAAAAAAAAGATCTTAAAAAACCTTTTTTGATTGGGCTATTATCTTTGGTCGCTGTATTTCCAATATTGTTCTATATTTTTTCGAATTTTTGGGGAGCTAATGAATCTGCCGAAGCCTACCGTATACTAGCTGAAATCAGATTACCGCACCATGCAATTATTAGCGAATGGTTTAATCTCACTTCTCTTATCAAGGTTACAATCATCATTGGGGGATTGACAATCGTGAGAAAACTACCTCGAATATTTATTCCTTTAACTGTTGTTTTTCTCTCTTCATTCATCCTGTCATTAATCCAATATTTTTTAAAGAGCAACTTTATCGCTCTCATTTTCCCCTGGCGTCCAAGCGCACTTCTTGTACCAGTATGTTCCACAATTATTTTTGGAAAAATATCTTCCTGGATATGCAATAAACCCCAAAAACCGAAGGTAGAAGGAATTATAATTATCACAAGTATTTTTTTATCGATCTTTCTCGCTGCTTTGGGTCTCTTTCGAATGAGCCTTTTATTTGAAAAAAAGGCCAATTCACCTGAATCTGAACTATATACGTGGGTGCATCAAACGAGCAATGACTCCGATAGATATCTCATCCCAATCAGCTTAGAGACTTTTCGAACATCTACATTGCGCCCTGCGTATATTGATTTTTTCGCAATACCATACAGCATTGAGGATATTTTTCAGTGGTACCACCGCGTTCTTGCTGTTAATAAATTCTACCAAGGTGGCGAATGTAAAGAACTGATGTTCATACGCAATGATGAGGAATTTACATATGTCATCACAGAAAAAGAAAAGATTCAACCTGATTGTGAAAGTTATGATTTGGTTTTCCAGGATGATCATTATTTAGTTTACAAATTTAATAAGTAGATTTATCGGACTTATTTTCAAGTTTAAAAAATTCCAGATATTGTTGTACGATACATTTAAATTTATCCATTAACATGGCTCATCAAAAGAGTTAGAGGAACTGGCCAAAAGAAACCTAAGCAACTGCAGGAATCTGTTGGTGCCAATTCCAAAAGTGTCCACATACATTTGGGATCTGGAAAATTAAGTTTGCGGAGGTTCAACTGCTCAATCCAGAGATTTTTTTCGCTAAAAAGATAAAAATTTGGATAACAATGTACAAATTGTAAAAGTGTTTTATTGTTGAATCACCCAAGAGTATTTGGGGAAAATTTAAAATCCCCCGAAGCAGTCTGATGCCGAAGGTGGGAATCGAACCCACAATCCCAAGGGAACACGAGTTTGAGTCGTGCGCGTCTGCCAGTTCCGCCACTTCGGCAATTGTGAGGAAAGTATATCCAAGAATAGAAGCATGGTCAAGATTGAGAAAAAACATTTAGCGAATATAATTGGTATAAAAATATAACAGGATAATTATGCGGTTAGGCATCATTGGGTTACCCCAATCGGGAAAGACAACTATATTTAACACACTAACTCACGGTGACCAACCAACCGGTGTTGCGATAGGCCGGATGGAGGTGCACACTGCTGTGATCAATGTGCCAGATGAGCGTGTGGACCGATTATCGGAAGTGTTCAATCCTAAGAAAACGATCTACGCGAAAGTTACATATGCAGATATTGCCGGTCTGGGAAGCGCAGCCGATAAGGGTGAGATCAGCGGTCAATTGCTTAACCAATTGACACAGATGGATGAGTTCATCGAGGTGGTGCGCTGCTTTGAAAGTCCCCTGGTTCCGCATGTGCACGGGAGTGTTGATCCTGTGCGGGATATTCAGCTGATGGATGAAGAGCTACTGCTGAATGACCAGATCATGGTCGAACGGAAACTGGAACGGCTATCTGAAGAACATAAGAAAGGCGGTGGACGGGATAAGGTTATTATTGAACGAGAAATTGCATTGTTTGAAAAGTTACAGAATGTTTTATCCAACGAGACACCGCTGCGGGATATTGCGTTAACTGTGGAGGAAGAAAAAATCCTTTCCGGATTTGGTTTTCTGAGCAGAAAGCCGCTCTTGATCCTGCTCAATTTAGGAGAGGGGCAGGCGCAGCCGGAGATCCAATATGCCCACCAACGCAGCCAGATTGTCAGTTTGCAGGGAAAATTAGAGATGGATCTGGGCCAATTATCTGACGAGGATGCTGCTCTGTTCATGCAGGAGTATGGGATTGAGGAATTGGGGCTCAGCCGTATGATTCGAGCTTCTTATGAACTGCTGGGACTGCTGTCTTTCTTTACCCTTGGTGAAGATGAAGTGCGCGCCTGGACAGTCCGGCGCGGGTCTTTAGCGCCTGAAGCAGCTGGAGAAGTCCATACGGATCTTCAAAAGGGATTCATCCGCGCGGAAGTGATCACTTTTGAAGACCTGATGGAAACCGGTAGTATGGCGGAAGGTAGATCTAAAGGAAAATTACGGTTGGAAGGGAAACAGTATCCAGTTCAGGATGGGGATATCATTACGATCCGGTTTAATGCGTAAAGACTTACTATTAGACAAGAAGATCACTATTTGATTGAACGCAGCATCTTTTCCAGTTTTGCAAGATCCGTGCGGGATGTGAGATTGATGCTCAGCGGGGTAACAGACACCATTTTTTCTACCCGTACAGTATAGATATCATTTCCCGGTTTTATATCTGCCTGATCCAGAATGTGGGATGTAATGCGTCCTTTATCCTTAAAACTTCCTTCCCTGACCACGTATGGTTTAAAATATCTAAAATCAGCCAATGGTGTGACTTTCCAGGGGGTTTTTGGAGTAGCTCCTGCCGGGATGACCACATTCAATACATGCACATCATCCGGAAGCTGATTTTCAAGCATGAGCTTTGCAAAGTATTTTGTAAAATATGCTGAGGTTGTGAAATCGACATCCTTATGGTAACTGTCCCAGCTCTCGAAAATTATTTGCTGAGACATTGCCAATCCGGGGATGCCAAGAGAAGCAGCTTCAATTGCGCCGCCAACTGTGCCGGAATAGGTTACATCAGTGCCAAAATTCTCACCGTAATTAATACCGGTCACGACCAGGTTGGGCTTATGGGGAACGATCTCCAGAATGCCATGGGCAACGGACTGGGAAGGAGAGCCGCCGACTGCGTATACATCCCACACCTGCCCATGTACAGTTAATTGTTTTTTAGTGATCACGCCGTCAGAATCTTTTTGAAATCCCCGCCCTGTAGCTGACATGTGATCACGTGGTGCTGCGACGGTAACATAGCCCAGTTCAGACAGCGCTTCCGCAGCTGCCCATAAACCGGGTGAGTCTATTCCGTCATCATTGGATAAGAGAATTTGTTTTTCTGAAGAATCCATCTTTTTCCTGCCTAAAAAAAATTTAAGGAGCGGGTATGATTTTCGCTCCAATTATGATAGCGCCCTCGACAGAATTCGAATCTGCAACCTTTTGCTCCGCAAGCAAACGCTCTATCCAATTGAGCTACGAGGGCAAGGGAATCACTGCAAGCATAATATACCCCAGCGGGTATAAACCGTCAAGGAATGGAAATTAATTAATTGCTAACCCTATCAAACCACTTAATTGGAGGGCAGTGTAATTTTCTGCATAGCTTTATAAAAAGACTGCAAACGTTTATACATTCGCAGATAGACTTTATTATATAACTGGTCATACACTGCTTTCGATTTCGGATCAGGGTTAAATGTGTCACCAAGGCGAGTCATTGCTTGAAGGGCTGAATGGTAATCAGGGTGGATGCCCACACCCACGGCGGCGTTGATAGCGGCACCCAATCCGGATGCTTCATATACATGCGGGCGGGAGACAGGCAGGCCAAATATATCCGCAGTGAGCTGCATAGCGGCATCGCTCTGGCTTCCTCCGCCGGCGACGCGCACCTGATCAATTACTATCTTGGTGCGCTTTTCTGTGAGTTCTTTTCCTTCTCTGAGGGCATATGCCAACCCTTCCAGAATAGCTCTGTATAGGTGAGCGCGCGTATGCACGTCGTTAAATCCGATGATCGCTCCCCGTGCTTCCGGACCGGGATGGCGCAAACCCGGTGACCAATACGGTTGGAGAACCAAGCCCTGCGATCCGGGTGGGACGCTTCTGACGAGTTCATCAAATAAATCTTCAGGTTCAACTCCCGTTTCTTTAGCTATGCGTTGCTCACGCAGGCCAAATTCATTCTTGAACCAGTTCACCATCCAATATCCGCGATAGATTTGCAATTCCAGATTATAAAAATCCGGCACGGCGGCAGGATATGGAGGGATAAGGGGAATGATTTCAATATACTTTTTATGCGTAGTATTGATGGTTGCGGTTGTTCCGTAGCTAAGGCAAGCGACATTGGGTTCTAAACTACCTGCTCCCAGCACTTCACAGGCTTTGTCCGCAGCCGAAGCGATAAGGGGCAGACCAACTGGAATACCTGTTTGACGTGATGCTTCTGGTGTGATCTCACCCAGCAGTCCGCCAACAGGGACGAGATCAACTAAATTTTCTGGTTTGATTGCAAGTGCCTGCCAATACCAATGTCTGCTGGCTGCCCATTCCTGTTTTTTATAATCGAAAGGCATATACCCTACCTGGCATCCGATGGAATCTACAAATTTTCCAGTCAGCAAATGAGTCAGATATCCGGAGAGATACGTAAATTTGTAGGTTTTTTTCCAAATATCGGGTTGATGGAGATGAATCCAATTGGCTTCACATTCTGCCTGTAAATACTCCACTGTTGGCTTTGATCCTGTAAGTGTGAAAGCAGCTCCCCAAAAACCTTTTACAGGGGGGAATTCTTCCGCGCGGCGCTGATCCAACCAGATGATTGCCGGGCGCAGGGGGTTGCCATCCTGATCTAAATTAACCACGGTGGCACGCTGTGTAGTGATTGACACAGCCGCGATGCTATCTTTTTGTGTATCCTTCTGTAAGAACAGCTGGCCACAGGCCTGACAAAGAGCGTTCCAAAATACATTTGGATCCTGCTCTGCCAGACCAGGCGCGGTTGAATAGTAAGGTTCAATCGGCACGCGGGCCTTTGCGAGGAGATCTCCCTGTGGATTGAACAATAATGCACGAACAGATTGCGTTCCGCAATCAATTGCCAACAAATTCTCTGCCATTTTTACCTCCGATTATTCAGAAAAACCCCAATGTTTATTCTTCTGTTCTTTTGACATATCTAACCCTAAAGTACCTCCAGGGTTCATAATGTTATGCGGATCAAAATGCTTTTTCAATACATGCATTAACCGCATCCACTCAGCACCAATTTGGCCTTCCAGCCAGGGCCCTGTTTGTTTGCCAAGACCGTGGTGGTGGCTCATAGCGGCACCAGACGCCTGGATCGCGTCCAATATACCGTATTGAAGGGTGAGGTAGTCGTTGATATCTTGATACCGGATTACAAAAATAAAATACAGATTCGAGCCCTGCGGGTAAGCATGTGAGATGTGAGTCATGCAGATTGTCTTCGGGCGCTGTTTAACAAATTGCCTGACCCGTGAATGCACATTGTGTAATTGATCCCAGGTAACCGCGCATTCAAGAGTGTCTATAACGATACCGTAATCCATGAGATCTTCGCGCATGTATGGATCGGTGAAACGGGTATGTTCCCATTTCTGTGTGACTTTGAAAGGTGAGAGGATAAAAGCTCTGTGCTGACGGCAAATGTGGTTGATCTTACGCTTCACCAATCGGGTAAATGCAGGGTCTCCATCAGCAGTTCCAAGCAGCAGACAGCGCCGCATGGGCTGATATCCGAGGGTTTTAAGCACGGTATCGGCCGGGGAACCATGAATGTGGTAGATACGCATGGCAGTGTCAGTCTCTTCCGGGTCAGATAAGCGGAATATGGAAGGAAAACCAAATTCACCCTGCATAATCTCCCGATAAGCGTTAACCGCATCTTCCCAAGTTTTAAACAAGAAACTAAAACGCCGAGTGTTTTCGGGGCGGTGCTTATATACCCGCAGAGTAACAGCTGTAAGTACACCAAAACATCCTTCGCTGCCCATCATTATTTGATCAAAATCCGGTCCGGTAGCTGCGCGCGGATGATCTAAAGTGCGATATACACCTACAGGTGTGATGTATTCCTGTGCGATGACCAGATCCTCTATTTTTCCATAGTAGGTTGAGTTCTGGCCGGCACCGCGCGTGACAACCCACCCGCCTACGCTTGAATGTTCGAAAGATTGCGGAAAGTGACCGCAGGTATAGCGGTCTTTTGCTCCCAGCCTTTCCGGCGCATGATTGAGGATATCTTCTAATTCGGGTCCGTAGATTCCGGGCTGCACGGTTATCGTTTGATTGGTTTCGTTGAAACCCAATACCTTTTTCATGTGAAGACTCATATCAAGGCATATTCCCCCTTTGGGAGCTTCCACAGCTCGCGTTACCGTGGAACCACCTCCGTAAACGGTGAGAGGGATGCGATTGTTATCGCAATACTTGACAATCTTTTCAATCTCTTCCGCAGTCCGCGGTGCTGCAGTGCAATCATTGATGTTTTCAATGATATGATCGCGCAGGCGAAGCGCATCAATCATACCTGCTCCGTAGGATGTGCGCAGACGCGTATAGGTATCTATGAAGACATTCTGTTTTCCAACGATTTGCTCTATCTTATATATATGCGCCTGATCCAGATTTGGAGGGATTTTTTCTTCTACTGAATCCAAGCATAAATTTGGATCCTTAAAATCCTGGTTGGATAATTGAAATGTGTCCCGTAGTAAATTATAAAATCCGCGATTAGGATGCTTAAATGCATGCAGGTCGTGCCATTTAAACAGGGCGCGGAATGTACCAATAGGTGTTTCTCCTTCATACCAGTCAGGGATGAAATTATGTTTTTGGGTCATATGATCCTCGCGTTTGTGATCCTTAACTATTTTCTAAAGAACTATCCAGGATTCGGGCTGTAAAATTTTTGCCATATTTTCCAATATCGAGTCTCTTCCTTTTTCCAGCGGCTGTCCGACCATCCTAATTCTGGTTGAGTGATCTGGCGGACGCGCGGTAGAATCGACTTGCCGCCTTCTGGTAGGAGCAGACCAATCCGCGTTCGACGGAGGAGTAAATCATCAAGATGGACTACACCCTCCGAAGCAGCCGCCCATCGCACCTCTACCCAGATAGAGGGCAAAGACCTAATTTGACGCAATTCATCCGGGTTCGCTAATTGGAGGATCTCTTCGATTTCCCCTCCAAATCGACCAAGCAGGCGGTTGCAGGTTTCCTTTTCCAGTTTACCGCATTGGTCAGCTCGAATATATTTTAGCATTCGATGATGGGGATTGATTTTAACTTGTTTTCCAATTGAAGCGCAGGCAATTTCAAGAGTGTCTTTAGCCATAATGCGGAAGGTTGTCAATTTGCCGCCGGTGACTGTAATTAAACCAAGTTCATTCCAAACCTGGTGGGCGCGTGATTCTTTGGATGGTGTTGCAGCACCTGTGTTAATCACCGGGCGCAAGCCGGCAAATGTGGATATGATATCGGATTGGGTGATGTTAAGCTGTGGAAAGAGAAAATCGACAGCAGAGAGGATATACTCAATCTCATTCCGTTCCGCGCAGGGTTCATTGAGAGGCCCATGCTGTTTTTCAGAATGATCTATATCGGTTGTGCCTACCAGGGTAGCTCCTTCCCAGGGGATGACGAACATTGCCCGCCGATCCTGTGGGTGGAAAAAGGTTACTGCTTCTGGTACATGGAAGCGTGCTCGATTAAAAATCAAATGGCTCCCTCTCAGCGGACGCAACCGGCGAGGCGCATTAATCTCATGCCTGATATCATCGGTCCATGGACCTGCAGCATTTATGACTACTTTCGCTTTCACTTCAACAGTTAACCCTTTTTTGGATGCAGTATCCCGAACCACAATCCCGCGGACGGCGCCTTTTTTATCGCGTAGCAGGTGATCTACTGAAGCATAATTTATTGCAGTCCCGCCATCTTCAACAGTCTCGTGGATGATCCGCAATACAAGCCGGGCATCATCAAGAACGGCATCCTGATATCGAAATCCCTTTATTATCCCATCATGATTTAGCCCGTTAAACCGATCCAGGATGTCACTAGATGATAGAACCTGGTGATCCCATTTTGGTGCCATCAAATCATATGCAACCACACCCAGGTGAAAGGCCCATGAAGGAAAATTATACAGACGATAATTTAGAAGGTTGAATGGGAGTGGTGTGATAAGGTGGAGAGCACTGTGTAATAAGCGCTGCCTTTCTTTAACCGACTCGTAGGTTACGTGGTACTGGCGGTTGTATAGATACCGGAATCCGCCGTGCACTAATTTCGATGAACGGGAGGATGTACCAGAAGAGAAATCCCGTGCTTCAACAAGCAGCGTTCTTAAACCAGCGGAAACAGCAGACCTGAAAATGCCAGCGCCTGTGATCCCACCTCCGATCACGATAATATCCCACTCGCGGTCTATTTCAGCCCAAATGGATTCTCTCCATCCATTTTTCCACATCGTTCACCTCGTTAGAAAAAAATCACTTATCTTTTTTAGCCATTTCATCCCAAAGAGCGGCGCTTTCAGACATCACTTGCCGCGCAAGTTCTCCCGCTGCTTCGCTGTCTCCCTCAGCGGCTAATTTCCGCAGGCGCAAATAGAATTGCCGGGAATGACGGCGTGTTTTTAAATAACTGAAATAAGGGATGCCAACAATCTCATATAGACGGCGGACGCTGTTCATAAAGTGTGTAAAGAAAGAATTCTTTGCGAGCAGCGTGAGGCGCCAGTGTAATTCCCAATCAAAGGCGGCAAATATCTCCGCCTTTTCCTCAAGGTCCTCGACTGACGATAAATAATTGGCAATTTTACCCGGGGCGTTAAGCACGGCGGTCCTGGTATAAGTTGGTGCCAGGAGGACGCGTACCGATAGCAAGTTAGCGATGAAATCAGGAGGGAGCGGATCCTGGTACTGCGCTAAGGCGATGGTAACTCCCAAATTTCCTTCAACCCAGAAATCACGCACGCGGGTTTGTTTTCCATGCCGGATCTCTACCCATCCATCTCTTTCCAGGCGTTGAAGAGCTTCACGCAGAGTGGGTCGCGTTACACCCAACAGCGAAGCCAGGTCGCGCTCACCCGGTAAATTAGAATTAATTGGAAATGTGCCGTCCAGGAATGCGTTGATCAGACGTGATTCTGTCAGTTCACCGGGCTTCAATATAGATTTCCAGGGATTTAATTTATCCATAATGTGTTAACTGATAAGAGGTCATACCAGTATCAGTATAACAAAAATTAATCCAACAAGTCAAGGACTTTTTGCTGAAAAACAGCGGCGAGTTCAGGCGTTATAGGTTGAAGCGGTCACATCCCCGCCTTCACCAGTCCAATTGGTATGGAAATACTCTCCGCGTTCCCTATCTACCCGTTCGTATGTATGCGAACCAAAATAATCCCGCTGTGCCTGGGTAAGATTAGCGGGCAGGACCGCGGACCGATACCCATCGAAAAAGCTGAGGGCGGAAGAAAAAGCCGGTATCGGAACGCCAGCCTGAACGGCTATGCCTATAACCCGCCGAAGAGATTGGATGTTGTCCTCAGCAACCTTAAGGAAAAATGGATCAACGAGTAAGTTTTCAAGAGTTGGGTTATTGGAAAATGCTTTCCTGATATGTTTCAAGAGCGATGAGCGGATAATACAGCCATTACGCCAGATATTCGCGATTGAGGCATAATTCAGATGCCAGTGGTATTCTTTCGCTGCTTCTCGGAAAAGCATGAATCCCTGGGCATAAGAAATGATCTCTGCTACATAGAGAGCATTTTCCAGGTCGTGCAGCATATCCTGTTTGCTTCCTTTGAAAGAAAATACAGGTCCCCGGATCGATTTTTGCGCATTAACACGTTCACTTTTTAAAGCCGAAAGCGCGCGCGCGAACACCGATTCGCTGATCAGGGTGAGCGGTATACCTAATGCCAGCGCTGATTCGGAGGTCCAACGACCGGTTCCTTTTTGCCCGGCTGAATCCAAAATTTTTTCCACTAAAGGGCTGCCATCCGTGTCTTTGGCAGTAAGAATCTCGCCGGTAATCTCGATCAGGTAGGAACTTAATTTTCCCTTATTCCACTGCTTGAAATGCTCCGCCATCTCTTCGTGATTCAATTGGAGTACTTCTTTCATAAAGAAATAAGATTCCGCTGTAAGCTGCATGAATCCATACTCGATGCCGTTATGAACCATTTTCACATAGTGCCCTGCTCCATCCGTTCCCATCCAATCACAGCAGGGTATATCTCCGTCTATCTTTGCTGAGATTGCCTGCAGGATTGGTTTTACCAGTTCCCATGCCTCTTCAGAGCCACCCGGCATGATCGAAGGTCCATGTCGGGCGCCAATCTCTCCACCGGATACGCCTGCGCCAATAAAATGAATACCTTTCTGCGCGAGATAGGCATGGCGACGAATGCTATCTTTGAAAAAAGAGTTACCGCCATCGATGATCACATCCCCTTTTACCAGGAAGGGCAACAGGGCATCAATCGTGAGATCAATTGGCTTTCCTGCTTTGATCATGAGCATGATCTTACGGGGTTTTTTCAACAGAGCCGCAAATTCTTCAAGAGATGCTGAACCTGCGATCTTCCGCCCTTGAGCGCTGCTTTCGAGAAAAGCAACCGTTTTTTCTGTAGTACGGTTGTACACGGCTACCGAAAAATCATGATCGCTCATGTTAAGGGCCAGATTCCGGCCCATAACCGCTAAACCTATTAACCCAATATCATACTTTTGCAAGCAAACCTCCAGCTGTTTTTAATACATGTATATCATAAGAAAAAAACCACCCATTGCTGATGAACGCGTGGTTTTCTTGTGTATAGTGCTAATTATCTATTTTGCCTGATCGTCTTTAATCACATCTTCCAGGAGCTTGACGGTTTTGAAGGTGTTATCTTCCATAGATAGGAGCAGCATTATTAGTTCGCCAAAACCATACAGCATCACTGCATAGAAAACGCCAACGATGACAATGCCGAAGGAACTGATAAGACCAACAAAGAAGCCGCTATTCGCATCATAGCCAAAGGTAGACAACAGTCCACCACCGGCGAAAGACATGATTAGCGCACCCAATCCGCCCAGCGCCGCGAAAGCGGCAACAACTATGCCTAATACCTTAAGAACAGCCGCAAGAATTTTAAGCACACCAAAACGTTTTTTCATTTTCTCCTCCTCGTCATACTTTCTGTTGATAATTACTTTTATCTATTATTATATACACAAAGTATATACCATATAGGCAATTAAAAGCCAAACGCCTGGGTGAGGGGGGCACCCAAACGTTTAGCTTTATGTTTATATCATAATTATTTCATTTGTGCAAGGTTGTTGTGTGCGGTGTCCAGGAGATACTATACACTTTGGGTATCAAAAATACATTCAGTT
>CAYLHI010000034.1:0-22859 GCA_964383575.1 uncultured Pelolinea sp. | reverse complement strand
CTATCCGCGAAGGCGGGCTCACTGTTGGCGCTGGTAGAATCACTGAGCTCATTGAATAAAGGACCGGAAATAACGGTACTGAGGTAAGGTTAGCATGGCTTCAAAAAAAGGTGTACGACCGGTTATCACTTTAGAGTGCGAGGAATGCAAAGAACGCAACTACACAACCGAAAAAAATCGGCGCAATGATCCCGGTCGTCTAGAAATAAAAAAATACTGCTCCCGCTGCAAAAAACATACTCTACACAGGGAGACGAAGTAACTTGGGAGACTGAAGTGCATGTGCACTTGATTTTTCACCGTGTTGGCACAGCAAAATAGGCCAGTAGCTCAATTGGCAGAGCGCCTGTCTCCAAAACAGGAGGTTGCGGGTTCGATTCCTACCTGGCCTGCTTATTAAAGAATAGCGACGCCACAGAACCCGGCGTCGTTTTAAGCATAATTAGGAGAAAAAATGCCTGATAAAAAGAAAAAAACAGAGAAAAAAGCAAACGCGATTACCAAATGGTGGCGTGAAACTATCGGCGAATTGCACAAAGTAACCTGGCCAACGCCTTTGGAAGCCTGGAAGCTTACCAAGATCGTTATAGTAGTAATGATTACAATGAGTGTAATTCTGGGCATTTTAGACTTTGCATTCACGCGATTGATCTCCTGGGTCTTGTCCTAATAGTTTTTTTCGGATGAAATTCATCCGATAGAGGTAATAAAATGGTTAACGAAGAAGAATTAAATGAATTGGAAGAAAATCAACCGCAAGAAGAATCAGCGGAACCACTTTCCACAAAGTCGGATTCTACCGATGCGCCCGAACCCAATGATAATTCGATAAGTTCTTCTTCTGCGGGTGAGATTCTGGCTGCCGCACAAAAGAAATCTTCAGAAGAAGAAGATGACGGTCGAGCATGGTATGTCATCCACTGCTATTCCGGGTATGAGAAGAAAGTACGCCACAATCTTGAACAGCGTATTGAAACCATGGGTATGAAAGACATGATTTTCGATGTGGTTATTCCCACTCAGGAAGAGATTGAAGTAAGAGATGGTAAGCGCCGTTCGATCGAACGGCATGTGTTTCCCGGCTACGTATTGGTTAATTTGATCCTCACGGAAGAATCATGGTACGTTGTAAGGAATACTCCTGGTGTTACTGGTTTTGTTGGTATGGGTAACAACCCAACACCTCTGCGTACTGAAGAGGTGACACAAATTTTGAAACGCATGGAAGCAGAGGCCCCACATGTCAAAGTATCTTTCAAATCGGGTGAACGCGTCCGTATCATTGATGGACCATTCAATGATTTCAGAGGTACAGTATTAGAAATCGATATGGAACACGCGAAGGTTACCGTTATGGTAAACTTCTTCGGTCGAGAAACGCCTGTGGAATTAGATTACCTGCAGGTAGAAAGATCGTAAACAACCTCCTGGGTTGGAGGATTGTGGGAGGGTGACCCAATTCACCCGCTAAAACCACTTGAGGAGTATATAAATGGCAAAGAAAGTAAAAGCAATAGTAAAACTGAATGTTCCTGCTGGAAAAGCGAATCCAGCACCTCCCATCGGTCCTGCTTTAGCAGGTCATGGAATCAATATTATGCAGTTCTGTAAAGAATATAATGCCCGCACACAAAGTAAAATCGGCGACATCATTCCCGCAGAAATCACCGTCTTTCAAGATGGATCATTCACCTTCGTGCTTAAATCCCCACCCACTGCTGAGTTATTGAAAAAAGCTGCTGGCATTGAAAAGGGATCGGACATGCCTAACCGTAATAAGGTAGGAACTGTCACACGAGATCAGCTTCGCGAAATAGCTGAAGTGAAAATGAAAGACATGAATGCCATCGATATCGATGGCGCTATATGCCAGATTGAGGGCACTGCCCGAAATATGGGAATTCAGGTAGAAGAATAGTCACTTCGTGGGAGGGTATTCAACACCCGCCACTACCACAAAGGAGTAATAATGGGAAAACATGGAAAAAAATATTTAGAAGCAAAAGCTAAGGTTGACCAGGAAGCATTATACGCGCCCAAAGAAGCGCTTGAACTGGTAAAAGAAACATCATTTACAAATTTTGATGCGACCATTGAAGTACATATGCGCATGGGTTTAGACCCGCGCCAGGCAGATCAGCAGCTCAGAGATGTTGTTGTTCTTCCAAATGGCCTAGGAAAAACTATCCGAGTATTAGTCTTCGCGCAAGGAGAAGGTGCCGCTGCTGCAAAGGAAGCTGGCGCTGACCATGTGGCGGATGATGATGAATGGATCAAGAAGATACAGAATGGTTTCACCGACTTCGATGTGGCAATTTCTACGCCGGACATGATGGGGAAAGCAGGGAAACTTGGCCGTGTGCTTGGTCCACGAGGCCTTATGCCCAATCCCAAAGCCGGTACGGTCGTTCCCGCAGAAGATCTTCCGCGCGCAATCAATGAAGCAAAAGTGGGGCGTGTGGAATTCCGTCTTGACAAAACATCAAATATCCATGTTCCGATCGGAAAAGCGTCCTTTTCCACTAAGAAATTAACGGAAAACCTGGCAACTTTGATGTCGGCGATCAAGAAAGCCCGCCCAGCAGCCGCAAAAGGTACCTACCTGAAGAAAGTAACCCTTACTTCCACAATGGGTCCTAGTATAAAAGTTGATCCATTCCAGGCTTTAGCTATGGAGATATCATAATAAGCATGATATAATTCGCAAGAATTATTCACCAAAGACTGCCGGTGCCTAAGAGGCTTAATATCCTGTTCAGGTGGAGACAATTGAAATACTATACTAAGTAAACCGATAGTCTTTGCTTGAGCACAAAACGGCAAAGACTATTTTAAATGAAAGGAGGTAAACCCATTGGCGTTTACTAAACAAGAAAAAAAGGAACTAATTACCGGTTATGAGAAGTGGCTGAAAGATAGTAAAGCAGCCTATGTGATGTCTTATCACAAAATGTCTGTAAAAAATATTCAAGAACTGCGCGCGGAAGCCCGAGAGATCGGAGGCGAGTTGCATGTTGTCAAGAACACGTTGATGAACATTGCTTTGAACAACGTTAACTTTGAGAACAAAGGTTTATTCGATGAAGCTTCAATTGTTGCGTTTGCATTTGAAGACGCACCATCTATGGCTAAGATTATTGATAAAGCCAGTTCAACAGATATTTTCGCGATAAAAGGTGGTTTCATGGACGGTGCGCCTATCGAGATAGACCAAATCAAAGCCCTCGCCAAACTACCACCAATGCCACAAATGCGCGCACAACTGCTCGCGCTCATTCAAACACCAGCAACACAATTGGTTCGCACAATCACCGAACCTGCCCGGCAGGTTGCGGCTGTGCTTAAAGCTTATTCAGAGAAAATCCCGGCACCTGCTGCTGGTTAATTCTTAACTCATAAAAAAAATAGGAGATTATTAAAAATGGCAGACATTAAAAAATTAGCTGAAGAACTCAGCAAACTTACAGTTTTAGAAGTATCCGAATTAGTTAAAACTTTAGAAGAAGAATGGGGCGTTTCCGCCGCTGCGCCTGTTGCTGTTGCGGCTGCTGGCTCAGTTCCGGGTGCCGCCGCTGAAGCGGTTGAGGAAAAAACAGAATTCGATGTTCTCATCAAAGAAACTGGCCCAAAGAAGATCGATGTTATTAAGGTTATCCGCCAGTTAACCAGCCTTGGATTGGTTGACGCGAAGAACATGGCAGAAACTAGTGGCTCTAAAGTACTCACCCAGGTAGGTAAAGAAGCCGCAAATGACGCCAAAGAAAAACTCGAAGGAGCCGGCGCAGTCATTGAACTTGCCTAATTCATATCTGATTTATAAAAAAAACCGCTGAAAAACAATATCAGCGGTTTTTTATTCCCCAACAACCCAAATCTGTGTCTTTCCAGATTTCCCCATTATTATCAGTGTTTTTCCGTCCGGGCTAAAAACCAAATCAATGATCTCTTCCTCTGCCGGCTGAAATATGTGAATGACTGTTTCCTCATTGGGATCAATTATATATACATTGCCGGATGTATCAGAGGCAGCCCATAATTCTTCCTTCCCGCTAGCTGAAATAGATGAGATCTTTTTTGTCTCTAATCCATTAATATCGTACCGTTTAATAACTTTTCCCAGACTCGTGTTGATCCTTTCAATATATGTATTCTCTGGTTCACTAAGGGTTTGAACCATATAAATCAATTCGCTCCCCCCAGAAAGAAAAGCTGGCTTTATAGGTAGAGAAACCGCCCGATAGGATCTCATCCGTTTAATCGTACCAGTTTCGTCGTTGAATAGGTATAATGATTTCTCTTCTCTATTTATAAAGGCAGCGATATCGCTCTTTCGCGAATAATTAAGTCCCTCCAGATCGATCTGTTCATATAAGACTTCATTATTAGGGAAATCCATGATCACACAGGTCTCTTCCCGTAGATTCTGATCCAAGCAAAAAAATCCTGTCCCGGTTTCCCGTACATAATCCAGCAGTCTGAATTGCCAGGAATTACCGGGTTCATCGTTGGGGTATTTTATCTCGGCTAGTAGTGCATCCTTTTCCAAAGTAGTATCAATTACAGAAAAACCACCGTCCTTTTTTTCAACCGTTATACTAATTCCATTCTGGAAGGATAATGTTCCACTGCATTCAATTGCAAAATCATCTATGTGAATTTTACAGCTGCCAGAATACGGCGGGGATGATTGATTCCGATAATCAACAACCTGCGGAATGAACGCAATCGTGTTCTCACCAATAACTTGAAATCCTGCAAAATAATCCGTATTCATCCACCAAGTAGAATTACCATCCTGGGGAGTAATGTTATATCCTATGGTTTCACCATCATCCCTTACCAATAATCCATCTAAATTACACATCATTGTTGAATTATCATCAACCATCCGACCACTAGAAAGATCATAAACTACCAAATGAGTACCGATCGATTCACGCTTATATATAAAAGATTCATCCCTTAACAAAACAGCCATCTTACTGCCATCAGGAGAGAATTCCACTGGGCATGGATTTTCCCATTCACACCCATCAATTTCTATTGTCTCCAATTCAGCCCCGTTTTTCTTGCTGAAAACAGAGATGGAATCTTTTTTAATTACTCCAAACTGCAGTTCACCTTCATAAAAGGCGCTTGTTACTGCCTTTGAAGATGGATCAAGTTCCTGCCAATTTTCCATTGACCAGAATCGGAATGCGGTATGAAAATCATCACCATTAATCTTAAACCGCGATGGATCAAAGGTTTGCAATACTTTACCATCTGAAGAGAAACCCAAACTGGGGAAAGGATAAAATTGACCATTCAGGGATCCGCTTTTTCCATCCCACTCATAAACAGTTGAATTCTTTAAAATATCTACCACGCGGAAATAACTTTTTACTTCGGTTGCAGAGAACCACATTCCGCTTTCAGCCAGGAGCATCCCATCCGGAGATAAAGCCATTTGTGGTATATCCGCGCCGCAAACAGCGGTATCTAGTGAGTGATTATTAAAATAAGGTGCTTCATATACAATGCCACCACCTACCTGCCATACCTGAACTGCCTTATTCGTTGTGACTGCTAAAAAAGAGCCATCGTAATTAAGTTGAAAATACCTGTCCATCCCAAAATTACACATAGGAAGCGCCGTATCCACCTGCATTAAGACACTGCCGGAATCTAAGTCAATTATTCTGATCTCGCAAAGGTCTCCCACCGCCGCTGTACCCCCACCAGAAGCTATGTGGACAACCTCGGGAAAAAATGGGTAGATTTTTTCTTGTAGTACTAAGCCAGATGCATTATTAATGGAAATTACGGGTAATTCTCGTCTTCTTTCTTGGTTTTCCGTGGAAATAACTTCTGGTATCTGTGTAATAATCTTTTTTTGGGGTGGAGGAGTTTTTTCACCGGAAATATGGTCCCTTGTATTGCTCATGGCGGTTACTTCCGCAGTGTTTTCTTTGAATCCCGTACACAAATTAGAAGATATAACTATCAGTGTAAGAATTGATATAGAAAAAAGCTTTCCCGATCTCTTAATTAAATCTTTCATAAATGAATATCAAGATTATATCCAAATTGGGGATTTCAAAGGTTAATTTTCTCTTTCACAAATCAATTTATAAACCAATCAGGAATATCGTATATTTTTTAATATGATAACTGACACTACCTGATACAATTTCCCTGTAGTAAAATTACGATTAATTTCCTACCAAGTTTGTCCGATTATTTCTTACAGGAGTTTCAATATGCCTTTAAAAGGAACCATAATAGTCGATGAAAATCTTTGCAAAGCTTGTGAATTATGTGTTGAGGCTTGTCCACAACATGTCATTGCATTAAATAATGAAAAGATTACACCGCGCGGGTTTCATCCTGCGTATCTAGCAAAAGACGGTTGTACCGGCTGCGGCATCTGCGCTCTCGTGTGTCCGGAAGTTGCCATTACCGTGTATCGTGAAAAACCAGTAAAAAAATAGGAGCTTATTATGACACGTGAATTCTGGAAAGGAAACAACGCATTCGCTGAAGCAGCTGTTAGAGCAGGGCTGCAAGCATATTTTGGATATCCCATCACCCCCCAAACTGAAGCATTGGAATATATGTCTAACCGCATGCCTGAGTTAGGGCGCGCCTTTTTACAAGCGGAAAGCGAACTCGGGGCAATTAATATGGTATACGGAGCAGCTTGCACCGGCGCGCGAGTGATGACATCCACATCCAGCCCTGGAACGAGTTTGATGATGGAAGGGTTATCATATATTGCCGGAACAGAAGTTCCAATGTTATTAGTGGATGTGGTCCGGGGTGGTCCCGGCTTAGGAAACATTGCCCCATCTCAGGGAGATTACAACCAGATGGTGCACGGCGGTGGACATGGGGACTATCACCCAATAGTTCTTGCACCAGCAAGCGTTCAAGAAACCGTGGATACTGTCTATAACATGTTTGATATCGCAGAAAAGTATTTGACTATTGGTGTTGTCATGATCGACGGCAGCATCGGTCAGATGATGGAACCCGCGGAAATTCCACCAATGCTGGAAGTTCGAAAAGATATTCCTGATTGGGCTGTACGAGGAGGAAAAGGAAAAGATCGCAGGGTTCTAACTTCTATCTACCTGGCGCCGGAAGAAATGGAAAGAACAAATCTGCGGATGATGAAACGATGGCAACAGATTGAAAGGGATGAAGTTCGTTATAAAGAATATTTCATGGACGGCGCAAAATTAGCGGTTATTGGATATGGCTCTTCTGGTCGCGTTGCTCTTTCTGCTGTTCGGGAAGCCCGCAGTCAGGGGATACCTGTTGGCCTGATCAGACCAATCAGCCTGAGCCCTTTCCCAAAACAGCTAATCCGTGAAGTTGCAGAACAAGTAGATAGCATCTTAGTTGTTGAAATGAACTCCGGGATGATGCTTGAAGATGTACTGAGCGCAGCGCAGGGAAAAACCCATGTAGAATTCTACGGCCGCATGGGCGGATTGATACCTTTCCCGGATGAGATCCTCAAAGAAATTGAACGAATTTCTAAAGGAGCTCAAAAAGATGCTGGTCATCCGCGAGATTTGTGGTTGGAACGTATGGAAAGTATTGTACAGTAGAGGAGTAAAGATGGTGACTTTAGACATTAAGAACATGGATGTTGTATATAAACGCCCTGAGACATTGATAGATATAAATACCCATTACTGCCCCGGTTGTACTCACGGCATCGCCCATCGGCTGGTAGCAGAAGTGATAGACGAAATGGGATTATCAGATACAACGATCGGTGTGGCATCCGTCGGCTGTTCTGTTTTCGCATATAACTATTTTAATTTTGATTTTGTCGAAGCTTCCCACGGTCGTGCTCCTGCCATGGCTACTGGTATAAAACGAGTTAGACCAGACCGGATCGTTTTTACATACCAGGGGGATGGAGATATGATATCGATTGGAACCGGGGAAATAGTCGCGGCTGCTGGCCGTGGCGAAAATATCACCGTGATCTTTCTCAATAATGCCAATTACGGCATGACAGGCGGGCAAATGGCTCCCACTACCCTGCCAGATATGAAAACAACCTCATCACCTCATGGAAGAGACGTAAAAAAGATGGGATACCCCATCCGAGCAAGTGAACTGCTTTCCACCTTACAAGGAGCCAGCTATATCGTTCGGCGTAGTATGCACAATGCGAAAAATATCCGTATGGCAAAGAAAGCAATTCGACTAGCTTTTGAAACCCAGGTTCGCGGATTAGGCTTTTCTATGGTCGAACTCCTTTCCACCTGCCCAACCAACTGGCATCTATCTCCCTCCGATGCGGCAAAATGGCTTGAGGAAAATATGATTCCATATTACCCAATTGGGGACTATAAAGTCCATCCTCTATTAAAAGATATCAAGATTTAGGAGATTATGATGCAAAACGAAACCATTATTGCTGGATTTGGTGGGCAGGGAGTTCTTTTTATTGGTAAAGTTATGTCATATGCGGCATTAGCAAATGACCTGGAAGTAACCTGGTTTCCCTCTTATGGCCCTGAAATGCGCGGTGGTACAGCAAATTGCACAGTAATCATTGCTGATGAAGAAATAGGTTCTCCTCAGGTTCTTAGCCCTCGCGCTGCTGTTGTGATGAATCAACCCTCGCTGGATAAATATGAAGATCTTATTGTGCCCGGTGGATATTTGGCTGTAAATACATCATTAGTCAATCGACCTGTAAAACGCAAGGATATTATTACCATTGAGATACCGGCGACCGAATTAGCAGAAGAAATCGGTGATAAGCGCTATGCGAATATGGTTATGCTGGGGGGATTAGTAGCTGCTTCAGATTTTTTGGATATGAAAAGTATTGAAAAAGGAATGAAAAAAAGTCTGTCGGGTAAAAAAGAAACACTATTCGAAATCAATCAGACAGCTCTGCACAAAGGCGCAAACTACAAACAATAAACCCCGTTATTACGGATTTTTAATACTTGCTTCACACCTGCAATTATGGTAATATATTGCGACAATAGCACCTAAATTAACCTTTTAATCGCTCCTGGAGGAGTGGTTTTTTTAAAACACATCCCAAATTGTATAAATTACGTTAGTATCATTGAAAAGATGAGGTAGGGAATATGAACAACACCTTCCTAACAAAAGAAGGGTATAAGAAATTACAACAGGAACTTGAATTCCTTCGGAAAGATAGGCGCAAGGAAGTAGCAGCCCGTCTTCGGGAAGCTTCCGATGGCGAAGATCTTATTGAAAATGCCGAATATGAAGCCGCTAAGAATGAGCAGGCATTTGTTGAAGGCCGTATAAAAGAATTAGAGGTCTTGTTAGCAACCGCTAAGATTATTAGTGAAGGTATCACTGATGGGCTTATCCAGGTTGGTTCAAAAGTAACCATTCAGGAAGAAGGAAGTGACGAAAAGGAATCCTTAATTATCGTCGGTGCGGTAGAAGCCAAACCCAGCGAAGGCAAGATATCCAATGAATCCCCACTTGGACACGCTCTGCTCGATCACAATAAGAATGATGTTGTTACGGTCGAAGCGCCTGATGGAAAATTTAACGTTAAAATATTAAAGGTTTCATAATAATGTTCAAATAAAACTGCCATTCTACCCAGGATGGAAGAGCGGGGTTTTTATCATGCATGTAGGAAATTGGTATGGAATTAAGTGATCTTGAAAAGATTCGTGTAGAAAAAATAAATACCTTACGCCAGCAAGGGATTGAACCATACCCTACCCGTAATTCAATCAGCCATCAAATCATTGAGGTCATAAATTCTTTCACGGAATTTGAAAAACAAAACCCAGAACAAGATTTCACTGAAACCTTCACGGTTGGCGGTCGAATCCGATCAAAAAGAGCAATGGGCAAATTAGCATTTTGCCACATTGAAGACGGAAGCGGGCGCATTCAGATCATGCTTCGGATTAATGAAATCGGGAAAGAGAAATTAGATCAATTTAAGGATTTCTACGATCTGGGTGATTTCATTCAGGTAAAAGGCACTGTCATGCGCTCCCGAACTGGCGAGATCACTTTGCTAGTAACTGATCTTCAAATGCTGGCAAAAGCAATCAGCCCACTCCCCGCAGCAAAAGATGTGAAGAAGGACGGAAAGATCATCAGCCATGCAACACTCACCGATCCTGAAACACGCTATCGGCAACGGTACGCTGACCTCGCGGTGAATCAAGAGGTTAGAGATGTTTTCCTACTCCGTTTCGCAACCATTCGAGCTTTACAAGATTTCCTAGATGATCACGGTTTTATTGAGGTTGAAACTCCAATTCTTCAACCAATTTACGGCGGTGCAGCGGCTCAGCCCTTTAAAACCCACCACAACCAGCTGCACCAGAATTTATTTCTCCGAATTTCCTTTGAACTATATCTCAAACGGCTCCTTGTAGGAGGTCTCGACCGTGTTTATGAAATAGGTCGGGACTTTAGAAATGAGGGTGTATCCTTCAAACACAACCCGGAATTTACTCAATTAGAATTCTACTGGGCGTACGCGGATTATCTCAAGGTAATGGAATTAACTGAAGAGATGATTTCACAAACTGCCCAAAAGGTTCTTGGAACGCAAATAATCCATTTCAATGGGCATGAGATCAACCTAACACCACCCTGGAAACGCATGAAGCTCTGGCAGTGTATTATTGATGCAACAAGCATTGATATTACAGATCATCCTGATACTGAATCATTAGCTGCGGCAATGGATAAAAAAGGTTTCAATCCAAAGCCAGGAGCTCCACGTGGAAAATTGATTGATGCATTGATCGGAGATATCCTTGAACCCAGCTTCATCCAACCAACTTTTTTATATGACTATCCGCGCGAGATCTCACCACTCGCTAAAAATAAACCGGGGGATCCATCAATTGTGGAACGCTTTGAGGGCTTTGTTGGCGGAATGGAACTTTGTAATGCTTTCACAGAACTTAACGATCCACTTGAACAAGAAAAGCGTTTCCTTGAAATGGGGCGCACTTATGAAGTAGATGATGAGGAGCGCCACCCGATGGATGATGATTACCTGCAAGCAATGTCTTACGGAATGCCCCCCAGCGGCGGATTCGGTATGGGCATTGACCGTCTGGTGATGCTGCTGGCAAACAAACGCTCAATTAGGGAAGTTATCCTTTTCCCGCACCTTCGGGAAACTGAAGAATAACCAATATTTTTTTTCATTGGTTTAGATAGTTTCTAATCACAGCAGCAATTATTTCCGTCGCTGTTCCTGCATAATCCTCATCAATGTGGAAGTTGTCCCTAAACATCTCAGCAGATAGCGCTTCAACTTGCGCAAGGTCCACATACATACCGCCATTTTTCTCGATATATGCTTCTAATTCACTCAAATAGGAAATTAATGCTGAACTATCTTTCTCACCTTCAGCATGAGATCGATATTTTACACGGATAAAAACGGGAGTGATTTCTGCTGCACGCAAATCTTGTATCATGTCAGGAAGAAATGAATGATCCACCCTGGCGATAAAGTTCAATGCTTTTGGTTGGTATAGGACTGATTCTATATTTAGAAGATGCTCTTCCCACAGAAGGTCATTGATTTGGGCGTCATCAAAAACGATATCATATGCCCGATCAATGGAATTCACGTCACAACCTAATATTTTTTCCGGAACATAATTTCGAAAACTCTGCACAATATTGAAATAAATTTCTGATCTATAAGCAAAAATTGGAATGTATTTTTCAAGCATCAACATCCACTGATTCTTTCTGCTGTTTACCGCCTTATCAAATACATCCACGTCTTTCGGCACAGCTATTTCTTCTAACCTTATGAAATAATTACCGTTTACACGGAATTCCGGCACAGTAAGCGTAGTTCCTCTGAAAAAAACAAGCACGTATTTCGGATAATACCTCGCATGCAGGATTTCATTGCGAATAAATAAATACCAGTATGCGGAACCAGAACCTGGAGCTGAGAAAAAGGAGCTTCGGAATCCGCTTATTTCACTGAAAACGGAATCATTAAATTGTCGAATTGAGGAATCGCCAATCGCCAAAATCTCTGGTTTTTCATTTTCTATGCGTTCAAGATAATCTGTCCGGATATATTCATCAAATGTGACCGATCGTTGAATAGGAAAATCATTCAAATCATAAAACTGGACCACCCACACATTTACTATCGTAAACAGCAGAAATGTGAACGCAATATAAAACAGAGTTTTTTTATTCATTAATAATCAAAATAGACAAAATCCTGCATCCCGGACTCGCTGAATATGACCAGTAAAATAATCGCCGCGGCGTAAAAAATTGGTTTAGTTATTTGCTCTGCTTTTTCTGATAATTCAACCATGCGCAGCAAGATCAGTGGCAAAGCATACATGAATATCATTGAAATAATTGATAGGGATACAATCAATGCATAGTCTGAAAAACCCCATTGATTCGAAAAAATCACCCTGAAAAACCACATCATATCCGGAGCCCTGAATATTGTCCATCCAAATAGAGTGAAAACAAACATTGCAGCCCATTTAATGCCTTTCATGACAGGATTTTGGTTTTGTCTAGATCGGTCTAAACCTGACAAACGGTAGAAAAAGATCAGCAAACCGTGATATATTCCCCATACCAGAAAAGTAATCCCGTTTCCATGCCATATTCCGCTGGAGACCATAGTAATTAATAATGGAAAAAGGTCACTAATTAGAGGTATTTTTTTTGAGAATACTTTTAAACACATTCTGCGAAGCGGGAAGAAAATATAATTTCGCAGCCACTGTGTAAAGGTTATATGCCACCTATTCCAGAATTCACTAGGAGTAAATGCAAAATATGGTTTGTTAAAGTTCTTCGCAGTCTGTATACCCAACAGCGAGGAAATTCCACGAGATATATCTGTATATCCAGAAAAATCTGAATACACTTCTAATGCAAAACCTAAAGATCCACTCACCACTATCAACCGCTCGGGGTGATCCAATCGAAAAACGCGGTCTACGATCAACCCTAGATTATCAGCAATCACAATTTTCTTAACCAATCCTAAAATGATCAGCTGTGCAGCGTCTATGCAATTTTTCAATTGGATGGTTCTTCTATTCTGGATTTGATGTAAAAACGCATCCGGTTTTTCGATTGGGCCACTCAATATTTGTGGAAAGAAAGATACAAATAATCCATACTCGATGAAATCACAGAGCAAATTCCCAGGTTTTCTATAGTTATCAACTAAATAACTGATTTTCCGCAGCATATAGAAAGAAATCCCGATTGGGAATGAAAAAGTTTCAATCATTTGGTTGCCAATATAAAAATATTTGAAAAATAACCATATAATGAGGTTGATAAAAATACCCGTGAATAACGCTGCTTTTCTGAAATTCTTAACTGGATAAATATATTTAACCAGAAGGAAATCAATTACAGTTAACATAACAAGAAGCACTCCACGCTCAATATTGCCCCATGAATAGATGAGAACACCAAAGAGAAATAGCAGGATATTATTTACTCGTATCCAGCGTAACGAGAACCAATATATAAGAAAGAATATCGGAAATATAAATAACCAGTTGTTAAATAATTCGGTCATTTTTTAGATCCTATAGAAAATTTTATTGTAATGCTTTAATACGCCAGGGAAAAAATCGCTCAGATGTGTTCATGGGCGGATCCGTACATTGGTTTCACCCACCATGCCATATAGTTCATTAATCAGGCTGTCATTCACTGCTGTGGAATCATTTGGAAAATCAAAACGGTAGGTATGTCCATTCTCCCTGCACAGAAAAGCGAATTCGTCATTTCCCGGAGTAGAGGTCAGGATACCATAGATTTGTCGCAGCCGGCGTGTATCCTTTTGATTCGATCCAGTACTGTTTAGCGTGATCTCAATCACTTTGCATTTATTGGTACTGGGATTTTTTATCAATGGTTGGTAATTTTCTCCAGCATCTTCCAACTCAATACGAGAGTTGTAATCTTCATCAGCCCCAGCATACTCACTGACAATACTTTCTTTTGATAAATTCTCGGTGTGTGAAGTATTTAATAAATTATGACCATTCCAGGGATCAGTTTCTGTTGACAGATCTGAATTGCCGAATCTTCCGTTATCTAATCCCAAATCCAATCGAGAGGCATCAGGTTCTGAAAGGTGCGGTTCAGCAGCGGAAAACTTATCCAAATCAATCTTTTCCACATAATCCACTAAAATTTTCGGATCAGACCGCTCTGTATCCACTTTCCCTTTGGCAAACAGCACCTCACCCTTACGGATTTGATCACTGAATTTGTTCCAGGTTCTTGGGAATATCACTAATTCAACATTTCCTTGAACATCTGCCAATCTTGCGAAAGCCATTTCATCACCCTTTTTTGTGATGATTGTTCGAACATCTTCTATTGATCCACCAACGATCACTTCACTTTTGTGTTCTGCTTCGACAAGTTGGCTGGAGTAATGTGTGATGCGTCCTTTTATGAAAGGCAAATAAGCAGATAAAGGATGGTCTGACAGATACAAACCCAGCAGCTCTTTCTCCCACTCCAATTGGTCCTTTTTGTTTATAGTTGTGGTCTTTGGAAGCATAATCTCTTCCTGCAATCCTTCCACGGTGCCAAAAAAGGTTAACTGCCCACACTCTTTAGCGCGAAAATGACTTTCACTGACCGCCGTGATCTGATCAATGCCTTCCATTATTGCAATTCTTGGCCCAAATGAGTCAAGTGCGCCAACACGAATCATGCTTTCCAGCGTACGGCGCCCAACTTTTCGCAAATCAACCCGCCGGGCGAAATCATTGATATCAGTAAAAACACCATCTTTTCTGGCATCCATAATGATTTCAACAGGATTACTTCCCACATTTTTTATCGCACCTAAGCCAAAACGGATTGCTGATGACCCATCCTTATGATCTTCTATCTCAAAATCCCATCCGCTGTAATTCACATCCGGTGATTCTATTTCAATTCCCATCGATCGACAGTCAGACACATAAAATGCGACCTTATCCGTATCATTCTTGGATTGTGATAAGAGTGCGGTTAAATATTCCAGTGGATAGTGTGCTTTTAGAAATGCTGTTTGGATAGCAATTACGCCATAATCAGCTGCGTGGCTTTTATTGAATCCATAATGAGCGAATCCTTCCCAATCGGTAAAAATTGCGTTAGCAATCTTCTTTTCAATTCCATTTTCAATTGCGCCTTTAACGAACTTCTGATGGTGTTTCTCCAATTCCAGCACTTTTTTCTTGGAGATTATTTTCCGCAGCATATCAGCTTCAGCCGCGGTGTATCCAGCCAACTGCATGGTTGCCTGCATGATTTGCTCCTGATAAATCGCAAACCCATAAGTTTCGCTCAAGATCGGCTTAAGCATAGGATGCTGGTATGAGATCTCCTCTTTTCCATGCATCCGGGCAATATAGTGTGGAATGAACGACATAGGTCCAGGACGATAAAGCGCAACCATAGCAATAATATGGTCTAATTTGTTTGGCTGCATTTGCATCAGGAATCGCGTCATTGCGGCACCCTCAAGCTGAAAAACACCTGCAGTGAATCCTTTTCCAAGGAAGGTGTATGTCTCAGGGTCATCAATCGGGATATTTCCAAGGTTATATGTAACCCCATGCCGCTTTTCTATCAAAATACATGCCTGCTGCATAATGGTAAGAGTGGCCAATCCTAAAAAGTCTACTTTGAGCAATCCAAGATGGTCAATAACTGACATCTCAAATTGAGTGACTATCTTTATGGGCACATCTTCTGATTTATTAGTCGGACGATGCAGCGGGACATACTCAATAACTGGTTTATCAGATATAACAACACCAGCTGCATGCGTGCCTGCGTTGCGCACCACACCTTCCATATTTGCTGCTGCGTCAATCAAATTTTTTAGGTAATCCTGGCTTTCATACAGCGTTCTTAATTCAGAGACTTGCTCTAAAGCATCCCGGATAGTAGTGGGTCTGCTGGGAATATTTGGTATCAATTTGGCGACCCTGTCCACTTCATTCAATGGAATATCCATCACTCGGCCCACATCACGGATTGCTGCCCGGGCGCCCAATGTGCCAAATGTAATAATAGATGCCACATGATCCTTGCCATACTTTTGTGCGCAGTATTCCATGATCTCCGCGCGTTTATCATCCTGAAAATCAAGATCAATATCAGGCATATTCACTCGATCTGGATTTAAGAATCGTTCAAATATCAAACCATATGTCAAAGGTTCTACCAGTGTTATACCTAAGACATAACCAACAATAGAACCAGCGGCTGATCCCCGCGCTTCATACCAAATATTATTTTTACGGGCATATCGGCATAAATCCCATACGATCAAGAAATATGCATCAAATCCCATTTTATGAATAACGCTCAGCTCATATGTGAATCTTTCTTGCACCTCCGGGTCATCAGCATGAGATCCATATCGCTCCTTTAGACCTTTATCACACTGTTTTTTTAGGTACGTTTGGGCTGTCTCCCCATCTGGGACCTCAAACAGTGGCAAATGGTATCCGTTAGGGTCTAAATTAACATTGCACCGTTCAGCAATATCAACGGTATTTGTGATCGAGCTTGGTAAAAAACTGAATAATTCTGCCATTTCTTGGGGAGATCGCAAATAATAGGTATCACCGTTCATACGCATTCGGTTTTTATCGGTTAATACCGCTCCCGTTTGGATAGCCAAAAGGATATCCTGAAACTCGGCATCTTCCCGATCGACATAATGGACATCGTTTGTGGCTATAAATTTAGCATTATATCGTTTACCAACTTCAATAAGGTCTTTGTTTACCTCTTCAAGCTCCGGGATATCATGCCGCTGAAGTTCAAGATAAAAGCGGTCCGTTCCAAATACATCAAAGTACCAGTCCAATAACGGTATCGCCGTTTCAATCCCCCTCTGCATGATGGTTGTGGGAATCTCCCCTTTTAAGCATGCTGATGACGCGATTATCCCTTCAGAATGCTCCGCAAGGAAAGGTTTATCGATTCGGGGATGGTAATAAAAACCTTCTAGTTGGCTTGCGCTGGCGATTTTAAGCAGGTTTTGGTATCCAATTTTATTTTCAGCCAAAAGGAGGATATGCGATGCGCGCTTATCAAATTGAGCATCCTTGTCAGTCATCCGGCGAGGAGAAATATATCCTTCCATTCCGATGATCGGTTTTACTCCCGCTGCTTTCGCTGCCCGATAAAACTCAATTACGCCAAACATCGTGCCGTGGTCTGTAATGGCCACGGCTGGCATACCGAGTTCCTTCGTCCGTTTTACAAGCTTCTTTATCTTGCTGAAGCCATCTAATAAAGAATAATGAGTGTGTACGTGTAAGTGGACAAATGACATACGAATTTAAACCATTAAAAAATGACTTTCATAAGGAATATTTGCATTATAGCATGCAGACCTTGAAAGTCATTCTTCTAATGCTTAAAGAAGAGTTTTTTTTAAGTTTAAGGTTTTATTTTCGCTTGCCCAATGATGCTAAATAAATGACGAAAAGATTTTCACCATCTAATCCAATTGCCTGGTTGGCTAAGTCATCATCAAAAGCGGCAATCGCGCATACCCCGCAATCAATCGCCTCCGCTAATAAATAAAGGTTCTGGCACACATGCCCTGCATCCAGGTGGATATAGCGATATCCGCGCTGAGAATAACGCCACACCGTTCTATGTGGAACCGCTACCCAAATAAATGTCACCGCGGATGTTTTCACATGCTGCTGCATCAAACATGCTTCTGTTAACGTTTGATTGATATTTTCTCGACCAGGAAGTCGGGCAAGTTTGTGGCTAAGTGCTAAATATCTGTGTAAACCAGGGGACAACCCTGTTACATTATTCACCAGCAGATATGTCTCAAAAGGATGGCGGGAACCAGCAGATGGAACAGTCCTTTTTGAAAGCGGTTTTTCAGTCAGCAATTTTACACCCTGTGTTCCCCATAGTAAAAAGGAGAGTTCTTCCAAAGTAACAGGTTTATCCAGATATTTTCTCAGGCTTTCTCGTTTTTCTACCAACTGCAGTAAATCAACTTTATTTAAGGGTAAATTTTTGACTGATGGGAGATCAAATAACTCTGATCGATTTTCTAACGGTAATTCCAATGATGGCAGCGGCATACCTCGTTTTTGTGGACTTGTCTCCAAATTCTGATACTTTGTTAATCGCATAAATTCGTACCCAATTTCATTTTCCATATCTGCTCCTCTGATTTTTTTCAAAGCAAGCTTTTGTCGAATTTGTTTAGTTTCAGTTTCAGTAAACATTCATTTGGATTTGTAAATAAGTCGGATTAAGTTTAATAATTATTCCGCTAGAGTTTCTTCTTTACAAATTTTGCTCCTATCAGCGAAAAAACATGTCTAATTTCGCTGGACCTTAATAGAACAAGAAGCAAACCATATACTATTACACCTGTTATGATAGATATAACAACATATAGACTTGGACTGTGGGCATTCATTAGTCTCTCTACAAACCAAATTACAGCGCCCATTCCCACACTTGCTGAGATCGATTTTATTATTGTCTCTGTAATTCCCTTACCATCGATTCTATTCAATTTCCTTTTCATCAGGATCAAAAGGATAACGCTCTCTACCGCGGTTGCTGTTGAATTCGCTAATGCAAGCCCGCCATGCGGCATCCATCCTATTTCAGAGAATATTGCACTGAAAAGGATACTTAGAAATAGATTACCGGTCATTGCGCCAACCCCGACTATCACTGGCGTTTTTGTGTCATGCAACGCATAAAAGGCGCGGCTTATTACCTCCACCAAGCAGTGACCTACCAGACCCAATGAAAACCATAGCAGTGCCCACGAAACCAGTTTGACGGAGTGTGGTGTGAAAGCATTTCCCCTATATAGAAGAGTAACAATTGGTTCCCTTAAGAGAATAAGTCCGGTCGCTGCTGGGATCGAGAGGATAAGCACCACTCGAAGTGTAGAGATCAATGAATTACGCATCTCGCTGATTTCATTCTTTGCCACTAGTGCAGAAAATGTAGGAAGAGCTGCGATTGCAATTGATTGAGCAATGGCTGCTTGCGGCATGATCATCAAAGGAAAAGCAAGACTGATCGCAGTAATTGAACCTTCCGGTTGAAAGGAAGCCAGGAATGTGTTTAATAAAAAATTGAGCTGTACAACTGCTATCCCTAGTAAGCGGGGTGCCATCAATCGGGTAACTTCACGCACCTCATCCATCTCCAACCCAAATGAAAATGAATAGTTAATTGCAGGGATCTTCAGCAGGCGCGGTATTTGTACTGCCAAATGGAAAAATGACCCAATTACTACTCCCCAGGCCAATCCAAAAATTCCTATCTTAGGTTCTAATAAGAATATCCCTAATATCCATCCAACTTGATACATGGCTGGAGCAATAGCAGGAAGCAGAAAATTCTGGTGTGCATTCAGTGCTGCCATTACCAAACCACTTAACCCAAAAATCACTGAGGAAAGCACTTGAATTCTTAATAGCTGCGCGGTTAACAATACCTCGTTATCTGAAAAACCGGGAGCTAATACATAGCGAACAACCTGCCTAGAAAATATCGCGGTTAATAAACTAAGGACGACCAACACAATTGTTACTAAATTCATTACCGCTGAAGCCAATCTCCACGCTTTCTTGTTTTTATTTTTTGCCAGCAGCCCTGTAAATACTGGAATAAAAGCAGATCCTAAAGTCCCACCCGCGACAAGATTAAAAAGTATCTCAGAAAATCTATTGGCGGCGAAAAAAGCATTGCTCTCAATCCCGGTACCAAAATATCGGGCGGTTAATGTTTTCGCCAAAAGGCCGATCAGATTACTAATAATAAAAGCCGCCATCACGGTTATAGCGCCGTGTGCGATCGTTTTGTTTGCCTTCGAGTCAAGGGAGATCTTTTTTTGCATACCAGCCATTATACATGCCTAAAGAATGCTTTCAAATCTTTTTTAATGAATCCTTAATCCATGAATTTCGTATATAAAATATAATAATGTGAATTTGTAGAGGAGCTTTGAATGAAAACCGAAGAAATTGCCACCAACTTATCTGCTGAAAGTAAAAAAAAGAGTGATATGTCAGGAAAACCAGTTAAAGACAAGAAATCCGGGCAGAAATATCCATTCTTGCATACAACCATCAAAAAGGTGGGGTTCGCACTCCTTTTTTTACTTATCGGAGCACTGGTTGTTGGTTTATTCCTGTATTTGCCATCTGCGAGTGCATTAAAAAAAGCACAAACAGAATTGGATCGGTTGATACCTATAGAAACTGACTATATCTCGCTTCAGGAAGATTACCAAACAGCCAGCACCCAGGCAGATGTGTATAAAATATTAAGCAATACTAGTCTTCTCCATATTGCTTTAGTAGATAACAAAACCAGCCGCATAAACCAATATATTCGTTATGTGGAAGAGGACCTAAATAAACTCAGTATCTTAAAATTCCCAGACCTTCCCACCGAGCTTTCCGACCAATTTTCTAAAGTGAAATCTCATGCTACTAATGATCGATTAAAAGCGATCAATGAACTGCAGGATTTCAACAATGATCTTCTGCTATTGATAGACAACTTGAAATAATAATAACAAACTCTCTAATGAGAGTTTGTTATTAATCTGGCCTTTTTTCAAGAATTGCCTTTAGAACTAGTTCTTGTCCTTCCCGAAGAACAGTGATCTCCATTTCGTCACCCGGGCTCTTATTGGTCACCAAATAAGCCAGTAGATCACTAAAACTTCTGATCAGCTCCCCGTCAACCGCTGTAATCAGGTCCCCACCCGTCGGCAGATCCGGGAATTTTGTTTCCACTGTTCCACCCCGCAGTCCCGCATCTGATGCCGGACCATTTACGGGAACTTCAATTACATATGCCCCCATTGTTTCACTTGAAAAACCTAACGCTTCCTTTTCGATCAACGTCAGGTTCTCACGGCTGACAATCCCTAAATACGGGTAATCGTATTTTCCATCACGAATCAGATAGGGTACTACACGCTTCACGATATCAATCGGTACTGCAAATCCAATCCCGGAATTTGAAAGGATGCCATCTCCTTCTCCGTTTGTGCGTATTGCCCGGTTAATTCCAATCACTTTTCCGTTCATATTAAGGAGGGGTCCACCAGAGTTTCCCGGGTTAATAGCAGCATCAGTCTGGATAAGATCAGGAGCAGTAAAGAATCCACCACTAGGCGCTTCTCGAAGTGACTGCAATAATCTTCCCCGAGCGGAAACGATTCCAACGGTCATTGTTCCGGATAAACCATACGGATTGCCGATTGCAACGACATATTGACCGACCTTTACTCCCGATGAGCTACCCAGCGCTAGCGGCTTTAAGCTCGCATCCGAGATAACTACTTCCACAACCGCGATATCAGAGTCAGGGTCTGTTCCAATTACTTCACCCTCTGCGCGAAATCCGTTAGGGAAAACAACTTCAATCTGCGCAGCATTCTCTACCACATGATAATTAGTTAGAATATGTCCCTGGTCATCAAACAGAAATCCAGAACCCTGTCCAAGAATAAGTCCATCAGAATATACAATAATTGATGCAACCCCTGGGTTCACTGCTTCATAAAGCGAAATCAGCACTTTATCAGAGGATGGTAAGTCAATTTTTCCATTCGTATTTTTAAGCTGTTCCCCCTGATTTTCCATGGTGGGAAGTGGTGCCGATCTTTCGATTACTGGAAGTGTGCAACCTGAAAAGAGAAGTACTCCAATCACCATCAAACCAAATATTTTAATTTGGGTATTATTCTTCATGTCTTTTTTCAATTCAGTGGATTTTCCGTAGTTTCTTAAAAAGATCTTTTTGCTCAGCAGATAATTTCCTGGGTATGTCAATTATGACTGTGACAAACAGATCACCAAATGATTTTTTCTGTTTTAATTTCGGCATACCTTTACCAGCCAATCGGAAAATCTGCCCAGGTTGAGTGCCAGCTGGTATCTTCAACAATACATTACCGGTCATTGTTTGGACTTCAACTTCTCCGCTTAATACTGCGGAGTAAAGATTTATATGCTTCTGTGTATAAAGATTGTCCCCTTTTCTCTTAAATCGATTGTCCGCTGCTACCTTAATAATCAGATATAAGTCTCCCTGACCACCGCGGTCATTTTTAGGCCCCACACCTGCAACCCGCACTTTAGTTCCTGTCTTTGATCCCACGGGGATTTTAACTTCAATCTTTTTTTCATTCAATTGAATCAACCGCATGGCACCATGATACGCTTCATAAAAAGATATTGTCAACTGCTGCTCGTAATTTGCTGGTTGGCGGGGCTGCACGTATTGCTTGCGTGATTCACGCTGATAGGCAGGATTTCTGCGCCCGCCTGTTCCTCCAAAGAATGTGCGGAAAAAGTCGGAGAAACCACCCATTTCACCAAAGATATCGCCGAGATCATTTACTTCTACTCTAGCTCCGCTTTTATAATTCCCGCCAAAAAGGTCTTCCCAGCGAAATGAACCTGGCGAACCACCGGCTTGCTGCCAGGATGAATATGAGTTGCTGATCTGATCATAGCGCGCTTTTTTCTTCGGATTGCTGAGAACTTCATTTGCTTCATTGATCTCTTTGAATTTCTCTTCCGCTTGTTTATCGCCAGGATTCTTATCAGGATGATATTGCTTGGCTAATTTCCTGTAAGCGCGTTTAATGTCATCAGATGTGGCATTTTTACCCACACCCAAAATTTTATAATAATCCTTATAATTCATGGTTACATTTTATGACAAATGAAATCTGACCGTCAAGGTAGATATGGCGTTTTTATATAATTCTAATTTGAACGTAGTGGCTTAAAAAAGCCACCGCTGGCAGG
>CAYLHI010000033.1:0-23383 GCA_964383575.1 uncultured Pelolinea sp. | reverse complement strand
TCTCGGTTGATATTTGTCTCTCACTCAGTAACAATATTAACTGAATGTATTTTTGGTACCCAAAGTGTATAGTATCTCCTGGACACCGCACAACCTTTGATTGACAAAAGGTTGAGCATTTTATATAATATTGTATAGAGAATCTAACTCAATGAATGGCGGTTTCTTATGAAATCACAGCATTTGAGATTGAGCTGGTTTTTCTTCGTAGTAATTGTCCCTTTCATCGTCCTATTCAGTGCTTGCAAGCCAATCTCACGAAATACTCAAAAAGCCTGGATTGATGTGCCTTTCAAGAATTCATCCTATCAAGCGGGTGAAGCTATCCATCTGCAGGCACACGTCTATGCGGGCAGCGGCATAGCTGAAGTCCAATGTTCAATCGACAGCATCCCCTATCACCGCGGTGCGCCTGAGGAACCCGGCAGTACCTTCAGCATTTACTTACAGGATCTAGTCATCAACGATCCGGGGGATCATATCATTTCTGTGGTCGCGTATGATGCTGAAAGTAATCCGAGCAATCCTGCATTTGTGGCTGTTACTATCACCGAGCCAGAGGAGATTTCCCCATCACCAACCGTGCCTGAAGCAGCACCAACCGCGCAGGAAACCGCCGCACCTGCCGCAGAGATCTCGATCTCTTTTTGGGCGGATCAAACCCAGCTGCAGCAGGGTAACTGCACGGATCTGAACTGGAATGTGCAGCACGCTGACAGCATTTCACTGGACAGTAAGGCAGTTTCTGCCAGCGGTTCCCAGCAGGTCTGCCCCTCCCAGAGCACAACCTACACGCTGGCTGCCAGCGGTACGGCAGGGCAAAAGCAGGAATCATTGACAATTTCAGTGACCAGCCCGCCGCCCCCGGCTGATCAGGACCCTCCGGTTATCACAAACGTCAGCCATTCCCCTGATAAAATCTGGAATTATTACACCTGCGGAGCGGACGCTTTTACAGTCAGCGCAGCAGTCAGCGACGCCTCCAGCCTTAGTGATGTTTCCATCCGCTTCCGTGTGGTGAAAGGCGGAGAAACCGGTTCCTGGGTGGAACGCTCGATGAGTGGGTCGGGCGGGAACTATCAAATCACCATCGGTCCCAACGATCTAAAACAGAGCATGGCCAAGTACAGGGGATTGGTGGAATACACCATTTCCGCTGAAGATGCGCAGGGGAACACGTCTCAAAGTGGAAAGAAGACCATCGAAGTCGGGGAGTGTTTATTGTAAAAGATAAACGAGCCAGAAAATGAAAACTAAAAAGATCCTTATTATTAGTGGAATTATTGTATTCCTGGGGTTAGCAGCAGCTGTATCGCTCGGCACGTATCAGTTATTCGCCGTTGAATTAGTCAGCCGGCCCTCTGTCCAGTTTCTCCAACCCACCAACGAACAGAGCGTTCCATTGGATGATACACTCGTACGCTTCATTGCCCGCGATAAGGAAGGCATTGAACATGTCGAGCTGTGGGTGGATGGAGAGCTGTACGCATCCAAGAAAAGCGAGCTGCCGCAGGGCAGCACACCCTTTCCGCTCGTAGAGATGTGGCAGCCGGATTCTGCAGGGCAGCATGTCCTGACCGCACGCGTGTATAACAGTAAGAACCGCGACGCCACCGCCTCTGTGATCGTTCAGGTGAGCGAAGAAACTATCGTGAAGGAACTGCCAGCGGATCTTCCGCCTGGCGATGAGGGTGCTGAAGTGCCTGCGCCCGGGGACGGCTTCCCGCCTGGTGAAGCGGGTGCTGAAGCGCCTGCCGCAGAAGAGGAAGAAGAGAAGGAATACATATCCATGCTGGACGACAGCATAGTAATCGAGCCGCTGGAGGGCTTCCTGAGCGAACCGGTGACACCCATCCTGGATATGATTTCCAGATTCAAGCTGCCGGGTGATAGGTTTTTGACGAGTGCCCGGCTGCTGGAAGTGGAAGCACTGTCCTTGGAAACTGAAAGCGGCTGGGATGGATTGTTCTGCTACCTTACTCTTAACGATTATATTGAAGAACGCATTCCCCCAGAAGGTGGCGTGGAGGAGTTCATTCTTTACGGTCTGGATGGTTTCTGGCATATCCAATACCTGCTTGAGTTAGGAAACAGTAGAATTGTATCTTTAGACGAAGATACTCTCACACTGGATATTAAATTGCAGTGTTGGGGAGCGATCCGCGATTCGGAACATGGAGCAGTTTATGACCTGGGTACATTATATGCCTCACATGACAGCAGCGATTGGGATGGACACACTATTGACAAACTCATTAACGGGCCAGACGGCTGGTTCCGCGTCGCGTATCGAGTCAAAATACCTGATGAAGATATACTTACTACACCGATACTTAAATATTGGATCGAAGACGGGCACCGTTCAGTTATGGTTGAGGTTGATTATAGCCCTTCAGATTTTCCTGAAGATATAGATGGACTTGTTTTTCTAAAGGATGATACATTTATGGCTGTCACTGATTATCTGTATCACTATGTCGTAATTGGTGAATCACCATATAGAGATTTAGTGTACCATAACATTGGACCGCTCCCCTGCGGTCAAACATCTACCTATCGTGTATGGGCATACCAGGGCGATCCATACTCTGGAAACATATCCCCATCCAGTAATTCCATCACGATAAACGGACCTCCCTGCTATCAATGGGCTGTTGTGACATTTGAAAAGATTTATTTAAAGTGTTTATGTGGCGATGCAAGAATCTGCCATGATGACTGCCATAGGCATGTAGGCGGAATGAATCCTGATATTTTAAATAACTGCACCGGGGAAGGGGAATACCAGGATTACATGGGTTGTTCCTATGGCATACTGTGGGCAAATGAACAGAAAATTTATATTGGTGAAATGGGCCCTTTTGGCTCCTGCTTGAGATTAGCTGATCATACCTGCTACATGGCGAATAAGTTGACTAATGAAGGGAATAACAAGGTATGGGTGCCGTTGGAGGAGGATGATACCTTGGTGGTCGGTATGAGTTTGTACGATAATGATTTGTGGCCCTGTTATGATGACCTGCAGTGTAAATATTATCACTATTTTGATCCGTGGGATCTTACTGAAATTGCGCGTGAACCAAATCGGAGAATAACACGTTGTGATTGGTGTAGTAACGAAGGTGAAGGAGCCTGCGGTATGCAATATACTGTTTCTGTACTCCGGGAAACTCCCCCTTCTGATGACTAACGCAGACATCAAGCGCGCGGTTGGTTCAGTGTTCTCTATTCATTAAAATAAGGTTTAGTTGATTTTTGTATAGCTTTCGGGTCAAGCACAGCAATCTCTTTCTTTAATAAACCTGTCATCGTGAACCCAACAAGGCAAGGTGTGGCGATCTCCTCTAAAAAATCCGTAATCCGGGAATTCCTCAGGGGCTTACACCTATCCAACGGATAGGTGTAGGGTCATTTTTTCCCAGCGAGTGTAGCGAGAAGCGAGTATCCGTAGGATACATGGCGATCCCCTTCTTCTACGCTTGCATTATCTTCTCTTCTTGTCATCCTGAGGTCGGAGACCGCAGGATCTCGGCCTGCACTCATCTGCCCTGATTATCTCTGTCATCATGATGAGCGCGGTGCGCGACGACAGGATAGCATTATTAAATATTGGGGACTTTATCTAAATAGGCATACTCCGGCAGCGCTGCCAGTTTTGCCAGCAGCAGAATTCCATCCGCCGGGTATCTGCTCAAATGTGATGAAAAAATGCTAATAAATCAACATTAACTTAAGGAGTAACATTCAAATGCTGCTTCAAAACAACCTTCAGGGCATTCAGCACTTAGGCATCTTCGTCACAGATATTAATCGCTCGCGCGCCTTTTATGAGCAGTTCGGCTTCACGGAAAAACTCAGCGGCGAAATTCCAATGGAACCCGAACCTATCAAACTTCTCTTCCTCGAATTAAACGGTCTTACCCTCGAACTGGTCGAGCAAGGCGGTGAGATGCGCAAGAAAATCGCCGCGCGTGAGGACGGCCACATTGACCATGTCGCCTTAAATGTCAAAGATATCGACAAAGCTTATGCTGATCTGACCGCCGCAGGCTTTAAAGCGCTGGAAGAGAACGCCCCTGCCTTTCTCCCCTTGTGGGAGAACGGTACCAAATACTTTACTGTGCACGGTCCAGACGGTGAAAAGGTCGAGTTCAGCCAGATCCTCTAGATATAATTCATCATCTACGTCTTTTAGATAACCGCGGCGCCCTCCGGGTAATTCTGGTGTTCACATACTGGCTGCCTGTAAATTCCTGCCATCGTGGGAATCGCGTGATGGTATGATTTCTTTTTAAAAGAACATTTCCCCGCTCTTTCTAAGGAGAAACGTTTCTATTCCTTGATTGGATCAGCGCAGCGATGGAAATAACCAGCAAAGGAAAGTGCAAAACCCCCATCCATCGTGTGTCCGGATTGAACCAGTGCGCAATATTAAATAACGCATACAGCAGGCCATTGAATGCGGTGATGCGGTACACAGGTATATTGATCCTCGGGAATAAAATAAACAACAAGTATAAAAAATCGGGGGTGGTAAAACAAAAAGTCAGCCCATAATCCGGAGATGTGAGAAGTAATGCTGGATTGAAATCTGGTAAAACTGCATTTGCCTTGACCTGATACGGCGACCAGAAAGATAAGAGTGCAAAAGGTAGAAAAATCATGTGGTGCCATTGGATATTGATCGCTAAAGGTTCATTGTCACCTTTTACCGCAGCCCATATCCAGAGTATGCCGATCAAAGTGAATGCTACCAAACCGCCAGTGTGAATTACCTCCCCGTACATTTCCGTTGTTCCAAATGACTGGACTAACGCGATGATAATAAAATTCACCCCCATGAAAGTGAATAGGAGGCGGCCAGATGCTGTTGGATTAACCATAATCCATCCTACTAACATGCCGGTTACTATGTGAAATAGAATCCCAAAGGATTCGTATGGTTTTATGGCGACCATAAGCAGCTCTATAATCACTTGTTGTGTATTTTCGGGAGAATATGGTTTTTGTGTTATTGGTGGAAGAAAAGAAATACCGAAGAATATCAAAAAGATAATCGGATAAAACAATTTTTTTTGGGAAAGTTCAGCTAAACGGATTTTCATTTTGTATCACCTTTTCCTTTAATAATTATACATTTAGTAAGCCCGGGATAAAAAACCGACCTGATCACAGGGCTTCTCACCTTTCTTTTTTTACTTACCGTCTTCGTATTCTTTCTTTCGTTTTTGGTCTTGCCATAAATATTTTTTATTTCCCGACGAGGTTGATATTTGGGTAATCTTTTATTTAATTAATAATTTTGTGGGGGTTCCCCTGTGTGAACCGGTAGAATATCACGGCGATCTCTTAATCAATTAATTGGTTTTTTTAGATTTTGGTCATTTACACTTGAATCCAAGTATAATTACATCTCGAGGGTTAATTATTTTGAACCAGGGAAACAGAAAAAAACAATATTCACTCACAGTCATCATTCCTGTCTATAACGAAGTCCACACTATCAAGGAGATCATCCACCGAGTAGCCGACACGGGATTGGTCAGCGAGATAATTGTTGTTGATGATGGCTCTTCCGATGGAACCCGTGACATATTGAATGAACTGGCCAGACAGAAAAAAATCAAAGCTGTTTTTCATGAGCAGAATAAGGGCAAGGGTTCAGCGGTCCGATCTGGGTTGGAGAAAGCCAGCGGTGATTTAATTCTCATCCAGGACGCAGACCTTGAATATGACCCGCGCGACTATCCCGTTTTAATGCAGCCGATCCAAGAGGATATTGCCGATGTAGTCTATGGCTCGCGTTTTCTTGGCGGCCCGCGCCGCCCAATCCTCTTCTGGAACATGGTGGCAAATAAGATCCTGACACTGACAACGAATATACTCTATAACAACATCCTTACAGACATGGAAACCGGATATAAGCTTTTTAAACGCGAGGTGGTTGAAGGCATGCACATTCACGCTAAACGCTTTGATTTTGAACCGGAGTTCACCGCCAAGATCCTTAAGAGAAAAGTCAGGATCTATGAGGTTCCCATCCGCTTTACTCCCCGTAATTACGATGAAGGAAAAAAAATAAAAATGAAAGATGCCTTTGAAGCCATGTGGACGTTGATCAAATACCGCTTCGTTGATTGAATGCATCGTTAGATAAAAAAGCAAGTTATCAACAATGGCCAATAATAATCAACGCAACATAATGAACATCATGGCAAGAGCTTTAAGCATTCTTCTGCCGGCCGGTTTGTTTGGTTTGATCCTATCCGTAAAAATCCCGGACTCTTTGCTCAGATTCCAAAGCCAGTATCAATTTTTACACTTTCTTATCCTCACGATCCTTTTTTACCTGTGTTTTCGCTTGCGTGGAAAGTTAGGATGGGCAGCAGGATTTGGATTGGTCATGGCGTTGTTCGCGCTCCAGCTCGCGTCAAAATGGTCCTTAGGAATATCAAATGCCAATATTATCGGCGGTTTTTTGCCCTACAAAGACAGCTTCTATTACTACAACGGGGCTCGCATGCTCCTTGCTGGCCAAGCCATTACCGGCGAGGGACTTCAGGGGGCTTTCCGCCCGCTGTTTCCCGGCATGCTTTCAGTACTATTGCTTTTCACCCAACATAACCTTATATGGGTGATAGCTATAATTGTCTTCCTTGTTGCTTTGTGCATTTATTTAGCGGCGTGGTCGCTGAGAGACAGCTTTGGCCCACTGCCTGCCGCGCTGCTGATTGTTTTAACATATTCGTTCATCCGACCAATGATCGGTTACACGCTCACAGAACTACCCAGCCTGGCATTCAGCTGTCTGGCTTTTATCTTGCTGCTTAAGGGCGCGGAGTCAAAAAGGGTTTCCGAAATCGCTCTGGGCAGTTTAATGCTGGTCATCGCCGTCAGCGTGCGTGCAGGTCCATTTCTCATGCTGCCCATGCTGATGCTGTGGATTGGGTGGGCCTATCAAGCAGAAAAAAAACTGGCGTTTAAACAAATGGCATTGTTTGCTTTGTTATTCGCGGCTGAATTCTTAGCAATCAATATCCTCTTCCCACGCCTTGTCACTACTGCAAGTTCCTCCACATTTGGCAACTTCTCATGGATGTTATACGGGCAGGCCGTGGGAGGAGCAGGCTGGACTTACCATTTCCAGGCGCTTGGTACAAACGATCCGCGTGTCGTCATGCAAGCTGCGATTGAAAAAATCATCACTTATCCCCTGGGGCTAATAATTGGCATGCTTAAGTCATACCGCGATTTCTTTTTACCGGGCCAAGTTAGCATGTTCAATCTGATTTCCTGCCGTCAGAACTTTTTCGACATGCTTTTTTGGATTTTAAATATTAGTTTAATGCTTTGGGGGTTAGTCCACTCCATCCGCCGCATTCATGAACCCAAATACTCACTGCTGTTGAGCTGTTTTCTCGGTATATTCTTTTCCATTCCCTTTTTACCTCCCATTGATGGCGGGAACAGATTCTATTCAGGCAGCGTCCCTTTCTTCTTTGCCCTGGAAGCCGTTGGGCTTTATTCCATGCTCTCTTCTTTCAAATTAGCGCAGGCGCCCCAGAAAAAGTCTTCTGATCAAGAACTGAAATGGATACGGTGGTTATCCCTGATTATGGCAGCTCTCATCTTAGTCGCTCCAATTGGGGTTATGTTTACACAGCATCTGCCAACTATTGCAACCCCTGACTGCGGAAAAAGTCTGGCCCCTTACGCGATTCAACTCTACAAAGGTATGTATATAGATATCATACCTTCAACCGATGATAAACGCGGCACCTTCCCTGTTCTTTACCTGGTTGATTTCGAAAAAAACGGCGCCGATAAAAATAATGATCATTTCTTTCAAAAATTAGTTGAGTTGGCTGGGGAATCCAGAGATGGGATTCGAGTTTCTGCTTCCGTTGACCTCATCTCATCAAGATACAATTTCGTCGTATTCCCCCTAAACCTTATTCCTAGTTCTGATTCCGGACCGCTCTACACGGGCTGCGCGGAAAAAATAAGGACCCAGTTTCAGAACATTCTTTTAGTGAAAACGTATAGTCCTTAGTCCAGGAAAATAAAAGTACCTCCGGCGCAGCTCGAACGGGCTTTGAATTTACCACCGCGAATTCAAGGGTCTTTTGTTTAAATCAACTAGTATAAATAATAAAAGAGGTATCCTCCCTATACAGAATCTAGTCAAATTCAAGTAAAAGAGGAGCCCCATGTCACAACAGATAGTTTTATGGTTAGTTCTGAGGTCAAGTTCAAGTTAAAAGATTCGGTGATTCCCAATTTTGATTCTTTACGTTTTCATTGATTAATTATTAATTTCAAAAAGTAAAATGATCTCTCAGAGCAACTTTGATAACACAATGAATAATGCTAGTCCCACACCAGAAAGGAAAGCAATGGTGGAATGTTCTTTTTCTTCTTGTCTTGCTTCAGGTAAAAGATGAGAAGCAGAAACATATAATAATACTCCAGAGACAAACCCGAGCATTAACCCCATGTTTGATTCACTTAATTTATTTATAAAAGGGTAAGCTATAAATGCTCCTATGGGGGTAGTTAGTCCTGCTATTAAAAAAGCAGAGAGCATAGCGTTTTTCTCTTTCATGCCACCCTTAAGCAGGACAATGTAAGTTATGACACCCTCAGCAAACTCATGCACAACTAAACCCGTGCCTGCAAGAACACCAACTAAGATTGAAATATTAAAAGTAACTGTGTATATAATGCCGTCAATGAAAGAATGGATTCCTATTCCTTCAGCGGCAGTAATGCCAAAAGCGAGTGTTTTTTTATGTGTATAGTGTTTTATCAATTCATTACTAAAAAACATAAATAGAAAACCAAAGAGTGCTATGAATCCCGCGTAAAAATTCTTTCCGATAGCTATGGGTAAAGTTAACAATAAAGGAGTTGAAACCAGCATCCCTGCAGCAAAGCACATGAAGTAAGTTTTTGCTTTTTCAGCCCACTCTCTATATTTGAAAATAGCTAAAATTCCAAGGCTATTTATCAAAGCTGAAGCTAGGGCAAAACTTGCTATATAAATGAAAGTGCCAGAAAGTTCAAACATAATTATCTCCTCTAAATCTTTGATTTTCCAGTAAGATTGCTGTCTTGATATAAGCTGGCTGTTTTCATCTCAAAACTAAAAAACTGTCGCCTATCTTAACCATCTCTCTTTTTTAACTCTATGAAATGAAAGAGGAATATAAATTTTCATTTCTATGGTTTTGTTTGCTTTGATTGGCATTGGCGGCAGGTGCCAAAAAGCTGCAGCCAGTGATCGTTGATATCGAAACTCAGGTCATCGCTGACCTTATTGATTTGCTGTTTGAGGTCAAAACCATCAAAATAAACTGCTTTACCGCAGGAAGTGCAAATCAATAAATGCTTATGACCATGAGCAGATCTAAAATATTTATTGTAGCCATTTAGTTGGTACACTTTTTGTAATAAGCCGAGTTTTTCCAGATTCTCTAAGGTACGATAAACTGTTACAAGTCCTAAATTAGGGTAAGATTTTCTACCTAAATCATATACTTCAATTGGTTCTAATGCGCGATCAGTATTTAACAAGATATCTACAATGACACACCTTTGGCGTGTAAGGCGCTGACCGTTTTCCTTTATTTTCTGCAGCCATATATTGGCAACAGATTTTGAGTTTAAGTTATTCATAGTTTAGTTTATTGAAAATGATAACTATTATCAATTATAAATATTTCTAAAAATTTGTCAAGTTCAAATATGAAACTGCAAATCACGGCACTGAGCCAAGACATTGTGCCCATACAGTGTTATTTCGTCCATCGTATCCCCACAGTATCACTGGCGTTGCATCTAAAAAAGCATCTGTCAAGTTTTTGTATAAATTAACTTTAGCGCCGTACTATATATCATTCCAGGGCACAACTATTGGATATATCTTTTTACAATATATGGCGACACCATTAATCTAAGAAGCGCTCGATAGGTTACCCCAAAGCTCACAATATCCCCTGTCTTTAGATTCGTTTTCTTTATATTCACGAGCAAATGATCACTGCTTGATCCTATCACTTCTATGTCATCGAGCGGGAAGCATCCTTTAACATCCAAATCCTGCTTTCCAACAGCTAAAATTGCCCGATTCATCAGCCCTTTATCCTCAAATACCGGTACCTCTCCAAATGCATCAAACGTAATTTCCCCGAATGGTTTTGATGGTTTTTTCTTGTTCTCAATTACTTCAACTTGAAACTGAAAAGCATCATTAAATAATCTGGGGATTTGTTTTTTTGCTGTTGGATCAGTACCTAATAGGATAGATTCTCCTATGCGCAGGTGATTTATTAAGCCAATATCCGGATTATTTTGAAACCATTGATAATTTGCTGAATTTCCGCCTGAAATGATATCAAGCCGGATCTTATACTTTTGTTGTATCTTTTTGGCTATTGAGCTAAGAGTGTTCATATTAGCTGCGGTCGGTTTGATTCCTCCAAAGCATGTAAGATTTGTACCAACTCCAATCAACTCTATGTTTTCCAACCTCAAAATTTCCTTTACATAGAAATCCACCTGCGAAGGCATAATTCCTTCTCTTAAATCTCCCAATTCAATCATCAATACTATTTGGTGCTTCTTTTCATACTTTAACGCATATTGATTAAGGGATTTTATAACGCAAATTTCCGTATTCAGGCTTATATCTGAAAGAACCGCTGTTTGCTCAGCTTCGCTTAGCATTGGGGACCGAATGAGCATAAATTTTGTTTCAACACCTGCTTCTTTCATTTTCGCAATATTCTGGATATGTGAATCTCCAATAGAGTGAATGCCATAATTAGCCAGCATTCTGGCAATTTTTACCGATCCACATACGCCCTTAGTTACAGCTGTAACCATTACTCCCCTTTTTTTGTAAAGTCTGACAACCTCCTCGACATTATGTGCGATCTTATTAAGACGGATATCAAGTCTTGGAAAGCCCTTATTATTGATAATTAATCCTTTCTAAAGCGACCTCGATAATTTCATTAATCAATTCTTTTCCACCCTTACCTTCAGCACGAGCCATGAACCCCAAATAACTAAACGGTTTATCTTTTGGGGTACACATAAGCCCTGCAAAGCTGTTCGCTTCCAGCAACATGGGTCCGTCTGGGGTCAATTTTGTATCAATCCGTGCGAAATCTCTCAGGCCAAGCGTTTTATATGCTTGTATAGCTATATCCAGAATCAGTTCATTTTCTTTATCTGTTAATTCTGCGGGGCAAATGAATGTATCATCTTCTTTCTCTTTTTTATAAAAGGTTAGAGCTTTAACGCCATGTAAGCATTTAATTTCCAGTATCGGCAGTGTTCGAATATTTTCATTATTACCAATAACACCGATGGTGATTTCCCTCCCACTAAGATATTTTTCAATTAAAACGGGTTGCCCGATGGTCTTCAATAATTTTTCAACATTCTTTAATAATTGTCCGTTATTTTCAATAATCGAATCATTGCTGATCCCCGAACTGCCACGCCCAGCAACAGGTTTAATAAATAAAGGATAAGCGAATGGTGGCTTTGAAATAAATTCTTTGCAATCGGAAACATTTCTAATCACTCGAAATTCACTGGTTGGAAGCCCAATTTGTTGCCATAATCGCTTTGCCACAGATTTATCTGATGCTAAAACGACACCGGTGATTCCAGATCCCACAAAAGGCATGCCAAGATCATTTAATATCGCTACTTCAGCTAAACTTGAAACATTGAAAAACAAATCAACATGGGCGTTGTTTACTTGGTCAATAAAACTGGAATTCCATTCAATTACTTTAACATCATAACCGGCACGGATTAAAGAGTTTTTATAATGCATTACTTCTATTGAAGTAAGATCCTCCACATTGTTTATTCCCGCAAACTTTTCTTGTAATTTATAATTTCCCCGTTTTTTTGATAATAAACCGATTCTTATTCTTTCCTGCATATATTAAGAACTATCCTTTCTCATTCTAAAATAACCGCTTTCCTTTCTTCAAATTAGCTTTATCAATGCGTTATCTCCCAAAATTCAATCTTCTCTAAGTTTGTTTGTGGACTATTTCAAGTTTAGTTTCATTGACATTCCCATAGGAATAAGGACTTTCTAAATATCTTCTGTATTTTGAAAACGATGGGAATTTATTACAAGCCCTGCTAATTCCAAAGTGGCGTAATATAAAAAATTTATAAAACAGATGACCTGTACATCATCAGAGTGTTTTGTACAAAAAAAGATCTACAAAAAGAGCCTTTACGACTTCATCATAAGCATTATACACTCACAAAGGCTGAATTTCGAGCCGCAACTTCCAAACAGCATCTCTTGTTTGATCTGTTCACGCTTGAAAAAAAGCATCTTTTGCTGCATCTTCGATAAAGTAAGAAAGTTTGAGCTGTCACTAATTCCTTTTCCGGAGTGATAAAATCGCCGTTTTCAACATCGAAAAGAACAATTTCTAATTCTTCTGCTTGCTTTTCCATCTACCCGCTGCAGTTTGCTCAACAAAGAACCTGCATGATTTCAATTTTCTCATCTCTTGAAAAGTGCAATATGGGAAATCAACCTACGCTTATTTTTTATACCGCCATTCATTCTTACCTTTTTTATGAAGCTAAATTAAAAGGTAGAAAGCTTCAGCGTGGATATTACTTGAACCTTATATTCAATAGTATCCATACTCATTTTGATCCTCTATATTACGCTATCAACCCGACGACCTGATAGATATCGATTTATTTTAAAAAAGGTAAACTGTCTATGAATACATTTCATCTCTACAAGGAGGATCAGCTCCCTCTCGGGTGCAATTTATTGCTGCTGCCTTCGCGGCGAATTTCAAGCAGGCTTCTAATTCATCAGCGGTCATCTGTGAAACCAATGTCCGATGAGTTAATTTTTCATGATCATATAAATATGCCAGTGCAGCGGAAAAATATGTATCTCCCGCCCCAACCGTGTCTTTTACTGCCACTTTAGGGGCTGGAGCAAATACCTGTGTCCCGTTTGGTAGATACCCGTTTGATCCTTCCTCTCCCCGCGTGAGAATAATTAAACTCAACCCGGCGCCAAACCATTCCGGAAGCAAGTCTTCGATGCTTTTATCCGGATACAGATACTCCATATCCACCTGGCTTAATCGCAGGATATCGACCAGCGAAACCCATTCAGAAAATCTTTGCCAGTATATTTCTGCGTTGGATATCAAAGCGGGGCGCACATTAGGATCAAGTGTCAGCACTCTACGCCGGCTTTCCCGTTTCATCAAAGTTTCTAAAGCAGTTGCTCCCGGCTCAAGAACAAGCGAAATGGAACCAAAATGCATAGCGGTTACGTCATCTATAAATTGCGTTGGAAGGTCATCGGTTGTCATACTTCGGTCAACCGCGCCATTTGCATAGACTGCAAATTGAGGTTCTTGAGCGGTTTCCTTGGGCAAACTGACGAAAGCTAAGGTAGTCTGCCCATCAATACGAGGGCAAAATTCAAGATTGACATTATTCTGGATTAAATAATTAGCCAGCAGATCACCAAACATATCAGTTGATAATTGCGATAAAAGCCCAACAGGTATTTCCATACGTCCCAAGCCTACCGCAATATTCAATGTAGAGCCGCCTGGACAAGGATGGTAGGAAAGCCCATCCGGCATAGGAATAAAATCAATTAATGCTTCACCACAGCAAATTATCATCTTTACCTTTCCTCTCCTGATTTTTAATGAAAAATTATTAATATATATATATTCTACCAATTATCTCCATTCAGAATCGATTGAATCATAAATCGAATAAATTGGGGAATTTTTTAAGAGCTTCTTTGGTTAAAGACTTTCAGATTAATCCCATGAAAAAAGTGCCAAACTATTGATTCAATAATTTTTAATAATCCCAAAATTTGGGTACAAAAACGGAGCTTTTATATAATCTCTACAAGCATATTTTACCTATTCCAATTGTATTCGAATTCAACCCGTGTCAGATATCCTAATGATAAACGAATGCATTTATTCATATAGACATCATTGAGGAATCGGTCAATATTCTGATAACAATCATATAAATTTTTATATTCTGTTAGATACACTTACTCTTCTTTGATGGTTCGCATCAATCGCTACGCGTACACGTTTTGGGTCAGCTCTCCAGTTATTGTCATACTAATTTGTGCTCTTACTTTTTGCAGTAATTCAACATATTCTTTGGCTGTGTACTATGCTATCCCTGATCCGAATGATTAATTTTCTGTGTATGGCTATGAAGCGCGCAGAGTGTGAGAGACATGCGCGCTGCAGCAGAATGAAGTATCTTGTGTAAAATAAAAACAGTAGAAAATAATATTATTAAAGGATGGGTTCAAATGAATAATTCAAAAAGTAGTATTGGAAACAGGTGGGTCGGACAAATGCCGAAAATCGGCATCCGTCCGACAATTGATGGCCGGCGCAACGGGGTTCGGGAGAGTCTTGAAGATCAGACAATGGGAATGGCTCGCGCGACTTCTGAATTATTAAGCGCCAATCTCCGCTATCCTGATGGCTCTCCGGTTGAATGCGTAATTGCAGATTCCTGCATAGGCGGTGTGACCGAAGCCGCGCAGTGCGCCGAAAAATTCACCAGGAAGGGTGTGGGGTTGTCAATCACGGTTACACCCTGCTGGTGCTATGGATCGGAAACGATGGATATGAACCCTCTGACACCGAAAGCGGTTTGGGGCTTTAATGGGACCGAAAGGCCTGGTGCCGTTTATTTAGCGGCAGTGCTGGCGGCTCATAACCAGAAGGGCTTTCCGGCTTTTTCAATATATGGCCATGACCTCCAGGATTCCAGCGACACTTCCATCCCGTCCGATGTGCAGGAAAAATTACTTGGGTTTGCCCGATCCGGTCTTGCTGCAGCAATAATGCGCGGAAAATCTTACCTCTCACTGGGTGGTACTTCCATGGGAATTGCAGGTTCCATTGCTGACCAATCCCTATTTGAATCATATTTAGGTATGCGGGTTGAGGCAGTGGATATGAGCGAATTTACCCGCCGCATTGAAGAAGGGATTTATGATCCAAAAGAGTATGAGCACGCCCTCAAATGGACCAAGGCGAATTGCAAAGAAGGGCGCGAATACAATCCCCCTGAAATGCAGCGCAGCAGAGAGCAAAAAGACCTGGACTGGGAAACCGTTGTCAAAATGGCAATCATTGGTCGCGATCTAATGGTCGGCAATTCGAAGTTGAAAGAAATTGGTTTCGGTGAAGAAGCGCTGGGGCATAATGCTATTGCAGGGGGATTTCAGGGACAGCGCCAATGGACCTACCACTCACCTAATGGCGACTTTATGGAGTCCATTCTTAATTCATCCTTTGATTGGAACGGCAAACGCGCACCCTATATCTTTGCTACTGAAAATGATAGTCTCAATGGCATTGCTATGCTCTTCGGGTATTTGTTAACCAACACAGCCCAGATTTTTGCGGATGTGCGTACTTATTGGAGCCCCTCAGCTGTCAAACGGGTGACCGGCTACCAGCTCGAAGGGAACGCTGCGGGCGGTATGATCCATCTGCTCAACTCAGGAGCAGCCACTTTGGACGCCACCGGCTGGCAGGAGAAGGATGGAAAACCGGCGATGAAACCATATTGGGAAATCACTAAAGAAGAAATTAATAAATGCCTGAATGCCACCAACTGGTATCCCGCGAGCACCGGCTATTTCCGCGGCGGTGGATTTTCCTCTGGTTTCCTGACCCGTGGTGGAATGCCAATGACAATGAGCAGAATCAACATCGTTAAAGGATTGGGGCCGGTCCTGCAGCTGGCAGAAGGCTGGACAGTTGATTTACCCGAAAAAGTCCACAAGACGCTCAATGAACGCACAGACCCAACCTGGCCGACCCACTGGTTCGTACCCCGCTTGACTGGAAGCAGCGCTTTCAAAGATGTATATTCAGTCATGGCAAATTGGGGAGCTAACCATGGAGCGATCAGTTACGGCCACATCGGCATAGATTTGATCACACTGGCTTCAATTCTGCGCATTCCGGTATGTATGCATAATGTGAGTGAAGACAAAATTTTTCGGCCTAGTGCCTGGAGCGCTTTTGGTGTAATGGATCCGCAGGGTTCCGATTTCCGTGCCTGTGCCGACTTTGGTCCCATATATGGTGAATATTAGCAGCTGGTAATATAGACACCCCAGTTACCGTTTCGATAATTGAGGCGGACAACACTTTCATAAACGTGCTTGGATGGGTGTTTGTAACTATTAACTATTTGATTGCAAAAAGGATAAAAAATGAGTCAGTTGCTGTTAGGAATTGATATCGGAACCTATAGTTCCAAAGGAGTTTTGTGCCATCCAGACGGTACAATCATCGCTGAAGCTCGTGCGGACCATGATATGTCCATCCCGAAACCGGGATACGCTGAGCATGACGCGGATGATGTTTGGTGGTCTGATTTTAAACAGATTTCAAAAGAACTTACAGGCAAAGCGCCGCAGGGTGATCAAATAATCGGTGTCGGGGTCAGCGCTATTGGCGCCTGCGTCCTGCCGGTGGATGAGGGCGGCATGCCCCTTCGACCGGGTATCCTCTACGGCGTGGACACACGAGCGGTCAATCAGATTGAAGAATTGGAAAATAAATTTACACGCAAAGCCCTGGTTGAGTTTGGGGGCACGCGCTTGACAACCCAGGCAGTCGGTCCGAAGATCCTCTGGATAAAGCAGAATGAACCTGAAATCTATAAAAAAACCGCGAAGTTTATCACTTCCACATCTTACGTGATCTTCAAATTAACCGGAAATTATGTCATCGACGCGCACACGGCTACAGAGTTTAATCCCTTCATCAATATCAAAACAGTCTCCTGGGATGACCGCTTTACCGAAGGAATTGCATCTTTGGATCAATTGCCAAAGATTGGCTGGTCAGATGAGGTTGCCGGTAGGATAACAGCAGAAGCAGCCGCTGAAACGGGTATTCCTGAGGGAACACCGGTGAATTTCGGCGCTGTGGATGCCCTCTCTGAGGCAGTCAGTGTAGGGGTTGTGGATACAGGCGAGCTAATGATCATGTACGGAAGTACTGCGTTTTTCATCTTCTTAATTGAGAAACCGGTGCCCACCTATGAGCTATGGTTGGAAGCGGGTGCTTTTAAGGGACAATATGAATATTCTGCCGGGTTGTCAACCAGCGGTTCCGCAACCACCTGGTTCCGGGACCAGTTCGGGAAGGACCTCCTGCAGTCAGAATCCGCTGGCGGGAAAAACGCATATGCAGCCCTTGCCGAGGAAGCGGCTTCTTCTCCTGTAGGCGCAAACGGCCTGATCATGCTTCCCTATATGAGTGGAGAACGTACGCCGATCTTTGACCCGAAAGCTCGCGGGGTAGTCGCCGGATTATCGCTGAGTCATACCCGCGGTGATGTCTACCGGGCTGTGCTCGAGGGTACCGCCTTCTCAATCCGCATGAATCTGGAAGCCATGCAGAAAGCCGGCGCGCAGATCAAGCACGGTGTAGCAGTCGGCGGCGGTGCTTCCAACGAACTCTGGCTCCAGATGGTGAGCGATGTTTCCGGTATCCCACAGCTCCTCCCGGAGAAAACCATCGGCGCGTCATACGGTAATGCTTTCCTCGCTGGCCTGGCTGTAGGTGCTATAAAGAATCTGGATGTCCTGAAAAAGGATTGGGTCAGGATTAAACAGGAAATCCATCCCAATGCGGAAAACAAGAAGGTATATGACCGCATTTATCCGCTCTTTAAAGACCTGTATCAGGGCTCAAAATCTGTCGTGCACCAACTCACCGATACTCAGGAGTGAGAAGTAAAAAGAGGATGGTTTAAAAGCCATCCTCTTTATTGATTCCCTTCCTTTTTTTATTTTCAGGTTTATCGCATCTTGTGACTACCGGTTTCATTGCTGATACCCTGCGCAGATCCTGAATTAATGAGTTGGCTGGATAAGGTACCATCCCCAACCCGATTGATGCCGGGTATGTAAATTCAGATAAAGATAATAATTATCACTTCACGGCGCCTGGATGACCAGGTCGTCGAATTCATACACCACCCGCACTCCCTCCTGCCCCATCACGGCAAGCGCAATCAGTTCGCCGTCCAGTTCCGCGTCGGTAAGAGTTTCCAGCAGAGTACCGTTGGCATACAGCTCCACCGTGCTCCCCTCCGCGGCGACCGTCAGTCGGTTGGATTCGTCCTGCATCACCGCGCTGTGGGCTGTCCATTCGATCAGGTCGCGGCGTGTACCTCCCTCGGTAATCTCCAGTGCATAGCGTCCGTCCTTCACAATGCGGAAAAGATAGAAGTTGCCTTCACTGCCGCGGAAGACGATACCCCAGCCGATATATTTATTGACCGAATCCATCGTGCCGGTAACCGATAAGGCAAAATCCTGCCCGTTCGCCAGCGGCACCCAGGTGAATCCGCCGCTTGTATAGCCCGAATGCGCCTTGCCCGTGTAATCGATGACGTATTTAGAATCTGCAATCTTAATCTCATATTCCGCCAGGTCGCTGCTGCCGGTTTCCTCCTTCCAACCGCGGCTGTTATCATCAAATCCGTCGCAGATGCGCACAGGCCAGTCTTTTCCCGCATCCGTCTCATACAGGCATGGTTCAGGCTCCACCGCTTCGATAGAGGGCACTTCCACTGCTGTGCCCATGCCGGCGCCGGCACTTGCAGCTTCCTCCTGCTCAGCGGCTTGCCTGCCGCATGCAGGCAGAAGCACAGACACTATCAGAAACAACATACCCATAAAAACTGCTTTTTTCTTACTTTTATCCATCTTTTCCTCCTCATCGAAAGAACGATTATTTTACAATATTACTTAGCTTATCATAAAACATGGGAAAATCCAAAAAGCTGGAATTCAACCGAGGAAAGTCAACACTCCAGTAAAAGTTTGTCGAAAGTGATCGAAAGGCGGGGAGCTGCTCCACCCTTTTCATCAGTTTGGCATCAACTTTAGCTTTTTACTTGACAAAACTTGACAAAACCTGACAGTTAATAAATATTCGTTTCTGGAACGAATGAAACAACCTGTACAAATCTGGGATCTCAGTTAATTAATTGCGATTTCACCATCCCGTCTTTCCTCCCTCCCCTCTGGGAGGCACAGGCACCATCGTTAGGCCATAAACCGACTCCATCAGGGTCGGCCATTTTTCTTCCTAATAGTCCCCATCCACGCTCCCATTTTCGCCAAATACAGTGCTGCTTGATAAGAGGAAGAGACCAAAACCAGAACAATTGCCGCTCCCAAAGGTATACTGCCCACTATTGGGGGCTTGAATCTTAAACAATAACCGTACACAGCATAAAAGGTGCGAGAGAAATAATAAGAAATTCGCCCTCTAATATATCAAACTTATCACTATGTTATACGCGTGGTCACTAATGCGCTCCAAATTACGCAGTGACTCCACAAAGATAGTATCCGCCTCTGGATAGCAGATCTTCTGTTTTAAACGCTGAATATGGTTACGCTTAAACTCCTTTTCCAGCGCGTCAATTTCATCTTCCCATTTGATAACATGGTTTACATATTTTTTATTGCCGAATTCAATCGCTTTAAGTGCCTCACCATAATTACGCAGAACCTGTCTGAATAAGGTTCTCAGTTCTTTACGTCCGTATTTGGTGATTTTGATTTTCTTTTTATCAATTATGCGGGCAAATTCTGCCAGATTGTTAGCATGATCACCCACACGCTCAATATCAGTGACATGGTGTTTGAGATTCTCCAATGTTTCCTGCTCATTTATATTTAACCTGTCACCCGGAATGCTCTCCAGAAAACTCTCAAGGCTCCAACTTATGTTATCTACTTCCTTTTCCCGTTTCAACACCCATTTAACACTATCTAATTTTCGTCTCAGCATACCCTCACTGGCTTTTTCCAGCATCTCGTGTGTTATCCAACCCACACGCAGTACTTCCTTTTTTGCAATCTGGACCGCAATAATAGGCATTTTCAGCAGGCGCGGGTCTATGAAGTGCGTCTTTATTTTCCTTTCCCTGGCTTCTTCTTCTCTTTCCGGGATAATCTTTTTAACAAATTTCGCCAGCGGCTTGACCAGCGGCAGCATCAGAACGCTAACGATTACATTAAAAACGGTGTGCGCATTAGCAATCTGCCGTGCAAGTTCTTTCGAGGTAGCAGCAATCAAGTTTGTGTAAGGTATAACGAAAGGCAGAAACAGCAGCACTCCGCCGATGTTCATTATTATTTGTGAGTAGGAAGCGCGTTTGGCGCTTGTGCCGGATTGTAGTGATGCAAGCCAACCCATAATGCACGATCCAATATTTGCGCCAAGGATGATAGCAACCGCCACCTGCAGTGTGATGCTGTTGCTTGTACCCATTGCAATCGTTAGACCAGTCATCGCGGTGCTGCTTTGGATAGCAGCGGTGAAAACTGCTCCCACCAGCACACCCAGGATAATATGCTGGCTTATCAATAATAGAGACTGCTGGAAAAAAGATGTCTGGCTGACTGAAGCGCCAGCTTTGGACATCATGCTCATACCAACAAACACAACGCCAAAGCCAAAAAGCGGCTGGCCGAGCAGTTGGAGCTTGCGGTTCCTGGCAAAGAAAATCAAGAAAAAACCAACGATCAAGAAGACCAAGTTAAAACCGCGAATTTGAAATGATACTAATTGCCCGGTTACTGTAGTGCCTATTTCCTGCCCAAGCATAATGCCAATTGCCTGCTGCAGGGTCAGCAAATTAGCATTAATTAGCCCAATCATCGTTACCATGAGCAGGCCGCTGCTTTGCATCAGCGCCGTAGCAGTCATACCAAACAAACCCGCTTTTATTGGATGGTTGGTGGATTTTTCTAACAGGGATAGAAGGTGTGAGCCCCCAACCTTTTCCAGGCCCTCGCTCAATAAATGTACGCCATATATAAAAATAGCCAGGCCGCCGAATAACTCAAGTATTGATTGGAAAATATCCACGATATTCATTTTATTCTTAATTTCTCAAAATGCAACTGTAAACTTATTTGCTTTTAATAAATAAGGGGGGAAGCACCCTATGCTGGCGCCGCGATCCCCTCTTTTTGTCATTGTGAACTCCACATTTGGGTCCTGCAACTATCCAGTGAATAGCTGCAAGGTCCTTTTTCCTCCTTTTCCAACCCGACAAAAACCTGCCCCTTATCACCGTTTTGTTATAAGATACACATATGAACAAACCCAAAACGCTGACAAAATCTGATTTCCTCTTATATCTGGAAGCCCCCCTGCACTTGTGGGCAAGAAAACACGATCTAATCGAAAAACCACCTTCCGCTTTCGAAATCCACATCATGAATCAGGGCTATGAAGCTGAGAAATTAGCCAAAGAATATGTGGATTCCTTCATCATCAACCATTCAAAGGATGAAATTCTGCTTTGGCAAAAAACATTCTCTCATCAAAACTACACCATGAGAGCGGATGCGCTGGTTTACAAACCTAAGACGGAAACCTATGATCTCTATGAAATAAAAAGCGGGACAGGCGTCAAACGCGAGAATTATTTTGATACTGCCTTTCAATATCTGGTGCTTTCAGAAGAGCACAAAATGGACCGCTTGTTTATCCTTCATCTAAACAAGGAGTACATCCGAGAAGGCCAATTAGATATTGCGCGGCTCTTTGTCGCCGAAGATGTCACCCAAAAAGTTTTTGATATGGTCGCTGAAGTTCAAGCCGCCCTCCCTACAGCATGGGAGACCGCGCAGTCAGATTCCATGGCCGGCATCCCACACTGCTACAAACCGGGTGACTGCCCCTGCCCTTCCCTATGCCATCCGCATCTGCCGGACTGCTCCATCTACAATATTCCGCGCCTGTCTGAGAAAAAGAAGATCCAATTACTAAAGCAGGGCATTCTCGATATCAAAGATATCCCCCCGGATTTTCCGCTGAACGATAAGCAGCGCCTGATCGTAGAAGTCGCGGGTACAAACAAAGAGCACATTGATCGTGAAGCCATACAAGCGGAATTCCAGCGCTTCGTGTATCCCCTCTATTTCCTGGATTATGAAACCTGCCTGACCGCGCTGCCGAGGTTCGACGGTTACCATCCCCAGCAGCAGATGGTTTTTCAGTACTCCCTGCACATAATGAACACACCCGATGGAGAGGTCATCCACACCGAGCATCTGTCAGCCACACAAGATGATCCATCCAAATCACTTTTAGTGCAGTTACGGGAATATATTGGCGGTACCGGCACGATCTTTGTCTGGAACAAAACTTTCGAAATGACCAGGCACAAAGAGTTAGCCGTCATCCATCCAGACTATGCTGAATTTCTCCTTGATCTCAATGAGAGAATTTACGATCTCGCGGACTTTGTCAATAAAGGCCTGTACCTGCACCCGGATTTCAAAGGCAGCTGGTCCATCAAAAACGTCCTGCCGGTTATGGCTCCTGAATTGAGCTATGGTGATTTGGAAATTGGTAAGGGCGATCAGGCCATGGTAGCGTGGTGGGACATGGTCACCGGCGAGTTGCCCGCTAATGAGGTAGAGATAACGAAAAGTTCCCTCCTGAAATATTGCCAACTGGATACCTGGGCAATGGTAAGAATATGGCAAAAAATTCGAGAATTATTGTAAATATTTTCCGCGTTTTATTCAAGAAACATAAAGATTCCTTCCAGAAATTCCCCCCTTCCTACCCAACTGTCATTCCGACGACCGCCGGAAAGATCGCGCAGCATACCCTCGGGGTATCGCGGAGCACACCCGAAGGGGTGAAGATCGTACGATCTCTTAAATGATCGCTGAATGCCCGAAAGAGCCTTTCGATATCTTCCTGATGTATATCTCTGGGAAGGTGGTGACTCTGATCGATGTAATGTCGGTGGGGGATGACTGGGTTGGCAATTTGTTCTTCGCACATATATGCCAGGTAGTCAAAGAACATACATAGAGCAATCAGTCTTCTTCGAATCGTGGCAGATGCCCGCCCCAGCCTTTGTTGCCATTCGATGAATTAATCGACATCATGTACGTTGATTGTTTCAGGCCTTTTCCCATTGGCCCACTTGAAGAAAATGCGCGCATCACTGGCATAGTGCACAGCGGTACTGGAGCCCGGCTTGCGTCGTCGCCAGTACTTCTCAAAACCATCGATCTGTTGTTTGGGAAACATCTTTTCACCTCCGTAAGTAGTTGTTTGAGTGTAATGTAATCCCAACTCTCACTTCGGTGATCAATTCCCTTGTTCAGTGTCTACTTAATGTAAGAAATGTTGTGCGAATACCATATATAATAATTGAGTATAAGTAATTTATTTATAATTGTGGTTTCAAACTTTTAGTGCAACAAGATTATTAATGACTTCATCAG
>CAYLHI010000032.1:0-24294 GCA_964383575.1 uncultured Pelolinea sp. | reverse complement strand
TGTTAGCAAAACTTGAAAAGTGAACACCTATAAACTTGAAAAGTGAACACGAAAACTTTGTAGAGGCAGCTCGACAGAGTGCACCATCTTATTATTCCACCAGATGCGGATACACATGATATTCTTGGTGGTATCTGGGATGAGGTGGATATCGACGTATTCTCGAAGGGGCACATGGGGAACTTCAATAGTATGTTTGAACAAAGAAATGCGGCGATAGCCATTGATCATTCTCTTTTCCCGTAAGCAAAATACATCCAGGGGTGCAGTGTAAGGCTTAGGGACTGAGAACTTGCGGAAAAAGGCTGTTACCTTCTTTTCTTGCTCTCTCAAAGCGAATATTGGGGATTTCTCCTGTGGTGGAATGCACCTGGTGATTATTGTAGCGGTTAGTTTCTGCCCTCAAGACACCCCGTACTTCCTCCATAGTGGACAGTTTCTCGTAGACACAGGTGCGCACAATACGATCCTGCAGCCAGCGGTAAGGTCTTTCAATTTTTCCTTTGGCCTGAGGTGAGAGCGCGTGCACCACACCAATGCTAAGTAGACGCATCATCTTGCCCCATTGAGTGTCCACATCGTCAGTCTCCAAGACATGTTTACGCCAGAAGCTATCCCTACCCTGCACAAAGCGGAATACTCGCAGGGAGTCCACGTAGTAGCGTAAAGGTAATCCATAGGCTTGAACCAGGGCTTGTGCAGCCTGAATATGCGCCCAGCTAGTCTCTTTGGGGAAGAAATCGGCGAAAAGCAGCTTGCGACTGTAGTCGTCAATGGAAGTGACCAGATACCATTTATCCTTGGCAAAAGGAGACCATTTATGCAGGGATGAATCATGCTGCACCAAAGCGCCGATAGAGGCAGTTATCACTTCCCGGTCGTGGGACTTTCTCTTTCGGCGCGGTTTGTGGCATCCAAGCTTCTTGGCCCGATTAATGATTGTTGTTACAGATACGTTGATACCTTTCTCTCTGAGTCGGTCTCGCATGGCAGTGTAGTTGTATCCTGAGATTGGCAAGTCTGGATCTTCGATGATCTCTTTCTCTTGCAACAGCGCCTTCTCTATTTCAGTCTCTGCTTGGACAGATAATTTAGCAGGTGTGGCTCTTTGGTAATTTATCGAGAAACCTTCTGAATTTTGGCGATATTCCTTCAGTAATGCAAAGAAACGTGTTTTGCCTATCTCCAACAAATCTTGAATTTCAGCTCTTTTCATCTTCCCCTGACAATAACCCTGGACCAACACTTTGATTTGCTCATCCGTGAACCGCTTATGTAGTTGAGACATTGATTCCTCCAATTCTTTTAGAGAAATCTACTCAAATAATCACTTAAATCTCATTAAAATAGCAGTTCACTTTTCAATTGGATATGGTTCACTTTTCAGCTTTAAACAGTTCACTTTTAAACTTTATATGACACCGCACACAATGCGCTTGACAACTGTCATCCTGTATGTTATAAAATTGCCAGTATGTTTACTCAACTAATTGATAAGAGAGCTCGACGACAAGCTTTAACGATCCTTCTGGTAGGAGCGGCGTATCGAGGTTGCTGATATTGATTAGGTAGACCTGATAACAGAAAGCCTTCCAGAAGCGGAAGGCTTTTTTGTTGCCTGCTGAGAGATTCAATTATCAAGGAGAAGCACTATGAAAAAATACAAAAATAGACGATAATAAGAGAACCCAAATAGGATCACTTGATCTGAAGAATTGTTATAAATTTTATTTCAGCAGGAAGAGTAGATAGAAAACCACTAACCAAAGGAGAAGAAATGAAAAAGTATTCAGTATTATTTACCATTATTGTTCTATCCGCAGTTGTATTAAGCGCCTGCGGACCAAAATCGGCGGCCATTTCTGTAGCCACGGATGCAACTTTCCCGCCATTTGAAACTGTGGATGAGGAAACCAAGGAGCTAACCGGGTTTGATGTGGAATTGATGGAAGCCATTGCGGAAAAAGCTGGCCTGGAAATTGAGTGGGTAAATCAGCCGTTTGATTCCATGCTTGCGGGTGTCGCTGAATGCCAGTATGACATGTCTATCGCTGCTATCACCATCACGGATGAGCGGAAAGAGACAATGCTGTTCTCTGATCCATATGTGGATGCGGGGCAGATCGTTGTTGTGGCTTTCGGGGAAACCGAGATCACGGGTAAAGATGACCTGGCTGGTAAAATAGTTGCAGCCCAATTGGGCACTACCGGCGAGATGGAAGCTCAGGCGATACCAGATGTGGTTTACAAACCATATGACACTTATGACCTGGCTTTACTGGATCTGATGAATGGTCAGGTTGATGCGGTTATCGCTGACAAACCCACTGCTGACAGTTTTGTCGGTCAGTACGCAGATGAACTAATGACCGTTGGTGAGGCGTTCACCGAGGAGAAATACGGAGTTGCTTTCTGCAAGGATAAAACTGACCTTCAGGCACAAGTTAACGAAGCGCTTAAGGCACTTCAGGACGAAGGAAAGGTTACTGAGCTGATTGGGAAATGGCTCGTAACGGCTGAATAAGGTCCAAATTTGCCTGCGGTGTGAGAACACCGCAGGTTCTTTAAATATTGAATAAACATCGCGCATGAAGAAAACTTCAAACTCTGTTCGACATATATCTTCCAATCCCCTTGTTGACCGCCTTAAATCTCTTGACCGATGGTGGCTGTTGCTCATCATCGTAGTGGTGTTGATTATTTTCCTTATTTCATTTAAACCAGACCCGTACCTGCGCATCTTGCTTTTTGCCCGTGACGGAGTGTGGGTTACCTTCTACACTACGGTAATCTCCTTTTTCCTGGTATTGGTTATCGGGTTGATTGGAGGATTGGGGCGTATTTCCCACAATCGATTGATTAACGGGATTGCATCTATCTATGTGGAAATAGTACGCGGTGTACCGCTGCTTGTCCAGTTAATTTTCTGGTATTTTGCCTTTCCCTCATTGATCCAGAATCTTGGCGATGCCTGGAATGTTCCCGCCTTCTCAACCTATAAAGCAAATCCACTGCTGATGGCAATTCTCGGCCTTACTTTCTGCTACGCGGCGTATATGAGTGAGGTATATCGAGCGGGAATCGAGAGCATACCCAAGGGGCAAATGGAAGCCGCGCGCAGTTTGGGAATGAACTATTTTCAGGCGATGTGGTATATCATCCTCCCCCAGGCAGTGCGGGTAATCCTTCCCCCGGTGGGGAACGAATTTATAACGCTCTTAAAAGATTCCTCGCTTGTCAGTGTGGTGGCGGTTGCTGATCTTACCCGGCGCGGTCGGGAGTTCATGGCGGCAAATTTTATTCCTGTGCAGACCTGGGTCATGGTGGCTCTCCTGTACCTTGTTCTGACTCTGATCGCAGCACGTGTGGTTAACTGGTTGGAAAAACACTCCCGCTATGAAAGGTGATTATGTCCGCTCAACCCATAATCCATATTGAAAATGTGCACAAATACTTTGACAAAGTGCACGCCCTGCGCGGGGTGAACCTTTATGTTCAGCCGGGGGAAGTGGTGCTGATCATTGGTCCTTCTGGATCTGGTAAATCCACTTTATTGCGTTGTATCAACCATCTGGAGGAATTTGACCAGGGGCACATCATTGTGGATGGTATTCCTTTAGTTACCGCAGAGAATATTAATGCGGTTCGCGCGGAAGTTGGTATAGTTTTTCAGCAGTTCAATCTTTTCCCGCACCTGACCGCGATCGAGAATATTACCCTGGCACAGAAGGTGGTTCGAAAACGTGATATCAAAGAAGCACAGAGGGTGGCAATGGATCTATTGGAAAAGGTGGGTATCCCTGAAAAAGCGGACAATTACCCGCTGCAGTTATCGGGCGGACAGCAGCAGCGAGTAGCCATTGCACGTGCCTTAGCGATGAATCCCAAGATTATGCTGTTTGATGAGCCAACCTCAGCTCTCGATCCGGAGATGATCCAGGAGGTTCTGGATGTGATGCTCGATCTGGCTCAAGAAGGGATGACCATGGTAGTTGTTTCGCATGAAATGGGTTTTGCGAAAGCGGCTGCTGATCGGGCGATCCTGATGGATGAAGGGCAGATCATTGAAGAAGCTTCCCCTGAAATCCTATTCACACATCCCAAACATGAACGGACAAAAAGGTTTCTCAGCAAGGTTCTTTAGAGCTTTATCCGCCTCAGTGTTCACGCGTTTCCTGATTGATGGTCTCTTTTTTAATATGGTAAAATTTTTCGGCTGTGCGTTGTACCCTTCGCACAGAAATAAAATGTAGAAAGGGCTTATAAAATGAAAGTTCTATTAATTAAAGATGTATATAACTTGGGTAGAGCGGGGGAAGTAAAGAAAGTAGCTGATGGATACGCGCGCAATTTCCTGATTCCTCAGAAGTTGGCTGTAATGGCGTCAGTTGGAGCGCTGAAGCAGGTCGAAAAGATCCAGACAGCCGCAGCTAAACAGCGTGAAGTGCTGAATGAAGAAATGAGCGGTCTTGCAGAACAGATCGCGGCGCTTGAATTGAGCTTTAAAGCCAAAGTTGGTGAAACCGGCAAACTATACGGTTCAATTACCCACCAGATGATCATTGATGCGGTTAATGAGAAGCTGCATGTTAACCTTGATCGCCATCAGATAGAGTCCCAGCCTCTGCGTGAAGTGGGCGAACACAGCGTTCGCGTCCGCTTGACTTTTGACCTTGTTCCCGAGGTTAAGATCACCGTTGAAGGTGAAGAGGAAGAGCAGGAAGAGCAGCCTGAAAAAGCTGGCAAAAAACCGCGTTCAGCAAAAATTGAAGAAATCGTAGAAGCAGAAGAAATCACCGCGGCGGAAGAAACTGCTGAAAAAGAAACTTCTGGATCAGACGATCAGGAAGTGGAAAGTGAATAAAAATACTTTGTGATAAACTGCCGGCCTGGTCAATCACAATCAGGCCGGTTTTTTTCTATAAATTCTTTTATAATCTATGCCAATGAAATCAACGGTTGGTGAGCAGCTTCGTTCCGCGCGGGAATCCAGGGAAATTTCTTTGGTTGAAGTGGTTAAAGCCACACATATCCGCCTGAATTACCTGCAGGAACTTGAAAACGATCATCCTGAATTGTTCAATTCTGAAGCTCAGGCTCGCGGTTTCTTGCGTTTATATGCTTCATTCCTTGGTATACCCTCTGCTCCGTTGATTGAGCAGTGGCAAAAGGCGGTAGAACCAGAATCAGAGATTATTGAAGAAGAGCAAAAGAAACCCGGTGAAGAAAAAGGTGCATTGGCTGATGAACCCGCTTTGAAGGATTCTCTTTCTAAAATGGAAGGTCACCAGCAGGAATTAAAGGATAAAGAGGAGAAGAAACGGTTGCCTTTTTCACTGCGGGGTTTATTGGATCGAGTACCTAAACTCTCCAGTTTGATCTCTTTTGGAAAGAAGAAAGCGCCATCGGTATCAGAAACGGTAGATGAAATTCCCCCTGAAGGCGAAAATCTTGAAGAACCTTCAGAACCTGCCCAGCTGCCTAAGCAAAGTTCCGGAGATATTTTTAAGGATATCGGTTCTGCGCTTCGCGAAAGGCGCCTTGCGCTGGAATTGACTCTGTCCGATGTGGAACGTTTCACAAATGTGAAGCGCATGTACCTGAACGCGATAGAAGACGGGCGCTTTGATGAACTGCCTTCAACTGTTCAAGGGCGCGGTATGCTGAATAACTACTCCAAATTCCTCGCCCTGGATGATTCGTGGGTGATGGATTCATATGCTCGTGCGCTTCAGTCTTTGCGCGACGAACATGCAGCGGTTAAAAAACGTCCTATGCAATCTCCGCTGTCTGTGAAACTGAACATCCCTGAAAAGTGGCGCCGGATCCTTAACCCCGATCTGATCATTGGCGGATTCTTTATCCTCGCGCTGTTTGCTTTCATTATCTGGGGGGGTGCGCAGGTGTTTGGCGGTGCCAACCCCACCCCAACCGAAGCGCCTTCCATCTCTGAAGTGCTTCAGCAGTCACCAACTCCAACGCCGCTGTTGGATAATGGAGAGCAGGAAAATGGAGATTCAGCCAACGGCGAAGCAACCCCAATACCAGGTGTGACCATCGCGGAGAGCACTCCCACTCAGATCGCGACAGTGAATGCGGCGCCGCTTCAGCTGTATATCATTGCTCATGACCGTGCATACGTACAAATCATTGTGGATGGAGTTGAAGCATTCAAAGGGCGTGTCCTCCCGGAGAATGTGTACACATATTCCGGAGAAGATTCGATTGAGCTGCTGACCGGGAATGGCGCCGCGTTGGAAGTCTATTTTAATCAGGAATACCTGGGTGCTCTGGGAAATGTCGGGGAAGTTGTAAATATCACTTTTTCCCTGGAGGGACTCAGCACACTCACCCCGAAATCAACGCCTACCCCCACGCCTGAACCTACGCCTTCCGATGAGGATGATCTGTAGGGCAGCGGGGAAGTTCAATCCTTATTAAGCAATCCCATTTTTACCGCGATCACCACTGCCTGAGGAAGCGAGATGGCTCCCAACCGCAGCCTGACATTGCGCAGATGTTCTCTCACCATGCGAACGGAAATGCCCAATTCCAGTGCGATGGCAGCAGCTGTTTTTCCCTCAGCCAGCAGGAACAGGCATTGTTTCTGCCTGAAAGTGAGGTAGGGTCTGATTTTTATCTGGTCAGGAGACTTCAAGTTTCTCATGAGAACATGCTGTTCGGTAAGTTTTCCTATTTTGTCTTTTATAAGCATGTTCTAAAATTAGAACAATAATTCTATTTTATTGAATATCTCCAGGATATCAAGGGTGATTTTGTGGTGCTTTTCTTTAAATAAGACCCTTCGGGGATTTCTTTAAGACGCAAATTAGCCCCTCAGCAACCTGGTACCTCATAGTCCCCTCTTGCTTGATAAAAGGTTACAAAAGGTGACAAAAGGTTACAGTTAGAAAAATTATGGGGGGATTTGCGGGGGATGTTATGGGGGATTAATGGGGGATAAGGGAAAAGGCAAAAAACCACTTGCACAAATGCTTTATCAGGCCGGTGAGAGAAACGGCGCGAGCCCAGATGACTTACCAAAGTGGGAAGCGGTAAAGAGTGGAGTATCTGGCTGAATATTTCAACCGACATTTTCCCTCTCAGTCATGTAAAGCCCATTGACATTTGACAAGAGATAATGTATATATATTGTAGATACAAAAAGGAGAGAGAAATGATAGAGGCAACTGTAACCAAATGGGGCAACAGCCTAGCTCTACGAATTCCACGGTCTATTGCTGCGCAGCTTGGAGTAAAAGAAAACTCCAATGTCTCTTTAGAGCTAGAAGGGGATCGTCTGATAATCAAACGCGGTCAGACCCTGGATGAAATGCTTGCTATGGTAACTGATGAAAACAAGCACCATCTAATTGATTTCGGCGCACCACGAGGAAAGGAAATAATCTAATATGCCAGCTCCTAAGCGGGGAGATCTAATAAAAATGGATTTTGATAACACAATAGGGCATGAGCAAGCAGGTTTTCGCAGTGCCCTTGTTCTTTCACCTAGCTCATATAATAAGCGTGTCGGTTTGGCAATTGTGTGTTCAATCACAAACCAAAAGAAAGGATATCCTTTCGAAGTTGATGTGCCCGCAGGATTAAAGGTCACAGGGGTTGTGTTGTCCGATCAAGTGAGAACAATCGACTGGTGTAAACGAAACATACAAATTGTGGATCATGCTCCACCAGAATGTGTGGCACAGGTTCAAGAAAAATTGCTAAAACTCATACTATAAAACAAAGATGATGGCTAACCAGTAGCCCCTAATGAAGGGCTTTTAAAGTGATCTCTAATCAAAAAGCCTTGCTTTTATTGCAAGGCTTTTTGATTTCTTCCTTTTCTTTTATCGGCGGCGGGGCTGGTGTGGGCTTGCGATCTAATTTTCATTTTAGCGCCAGTCCATTTGCCTGCAAGCGTAAGCCCTACGGTGGTTCGCTATGCGCAGGCATTGCGTGCACCTGTAAAAGAATCAGTGGACATTTCAGATGGCACAGATGAGTTTGCGAATAACTTCCTGATAGCAATTGTGGTTGTGAACAAAATGAGCAGTTTTTCGCATCTGGTGTCAGTGAAGAGGTTGTTTCACACTGAGAGTCTGGCGCTGAGCATGCATTTTATTTGTTTAGCTCAATGAGGTGTAAAGTCCAGCCGTGACGAGCAATTAGTTCATAATTGGTTGTAAAATAAATGTTAAAGAAGATTGGAGCACATAATGGATAAGAAAATGGAAAATTTCTGCAAATCTATTATCGTCATATCGATCTTGGGTCTGGGCTTGTTCGAAGGCGGATGTGTCGGGAAAAAGGTAGGAGATGAAGAGCCTACCCACATGGTAAACGATACGGAAGTATTGGATTTGATCGGTCAGGGAGTTGTTAGGGTGGAAGAAATACTTGTCACAGGGGAAGGGCTTGGGACAACTGGCGAGATCTTTTCGGTCACGATAAAGAATATGAGCGATGATGCACTTGAAGTAGAGATTCCGTGCGGGTTGGTCTTTACTCCTGACGATAGTTCACTGCAGCCAATGATGGTCATTCAAAAAGAGTCAGCAAGCGTTGACCCAGGAGGTACTGCTAATCTGTCACCTTATGTTGTTTGCATTGATGCAAGCGCAGGGATTCCAGAGGTAGGGGGGGACTATACGTTTGGTTATATGGAAAGTGGAGACATGCTCAGCCTTGCGGAATGCCTGTGTGAAGACCAAGAGACAACTACTGATCCGATGGGTGTGCAGTTTGCTGTCTGGATGGTGAGCGATGAGATCAATCCTGAAGATTTCAGCGAATTCGACGGAGAAGCATTCCAATCCCTGTTTGGTGAGCAGATGGGTGAATCTATCCCGGATGAACTGCAGGATATAATGAAAAATGCATTAGGGTTGTCAACCGACGGCAATTCACAAGGATGGCTGGAGCGCTGCGGAATTAAATAATCTTATGCTATTAGACCCTATTTAAAAACTGAATTTGAGGATAGCGGTCTGATTTGTTGTCGGGTATTGTTGTTTCATTGCCTTTGGCAGCTGTCATCTGCATAATGTTGGGTAGTAGAAATTTGATGATAGTAGAGGATGTTTAGGTTGCCTTTCCTGGTGCATCATTGTTTTCATTTAAAACAGAAAATTTCATCAAGAACTACTTCGCAAACGATTTATCAAGTTGGTGAGAGAAACGGCGCGAGCCCGGATGACTTACCAAAGTGGGAAGCGGCTCAGCCGTATAAAACAGTTTTATCTGCCATAAATAGATTGAAATAAATGTGAATATCGCTGGACACATTATCACTGAGCCAATCGGTTGTTGGGCAGTTTTATAATAAAATATGAGTTCAGCGATGGATTTAGGAGAGGATAGGGTAATTCCTAATGAGCAAAAATGTGGGGAATCTACTTTGAGTTAAAAGATCAATGGCTGGAGGAATAATGAAAACTAAAGAAGAAATTGTTACGAACTGGCTTCCGCGTTATACTGGCACACCCATAAAAGATTTTGGAAAATATATCCTGTTAGTCAACTTTGAAGATTATCTGAAAATGTTTTCGGAGTGGTATAACACCCCTATACGCGGACGAGAAAAACCCATGCCCAATGTCACCGCCGGAGGTATCACGTTGATCAACTTTGGAATGGGCAGCGCCAACGCTGCCACGGTCATGGATTTGCTGAAAGCCATCCAACCCAACGCCGCTCTTTTTTTAGGCAAATGCGGTGGTTTGAAAAAGAAAAATGACATTGGCGATCTGATTCTCCCGATTGCAGCTGTCCGCGGCGAGGGTACTTCAAATGACTATTTCCCTCCCGAAGTACCGGCCCTACCGGCATTCAATTTGCAGAAAGCCATTTCTACCACCATCCGCAATCATGACCGGGATTATTGGACCGGTACGGTTTACACCACAAACAGGCGTGTTTGGGAACACGATGAGAAATTCAAAGAATACCTGCGCCGCATTCGGGTCATGGCAGTAGACATGGAAACAGCCACGCTGTTCAGCACTGGCTTTTACAACGAAATCCCAACTGGCGCGCTGCTCCTGATCTCAGATCAGCCAATGACGCCTGAAGGAGTAAAAACAGCTGAGAGCGATAAGAAAGTCACGCAGGAATACCTGGATATGCACCTGAAAATCGGGGTTGATGCACTCAAAGAATTAATTAATAATGGTTTGACCGTTAAACATTTATATTTCTAGCAACAATTCATTTCATGTAAATGTAAAACTCTCAAAGGTGAAAAACCTGTGAAGAAAACCACATATTGGGGTGTGCAGAGGTAAATAAAATAAGATAAAAGACCTTATCACTCTCCTGTGGAGAGTGATAAGCCCATAAGCCGTTGGTCGTGGGTTCCCTGTGAAGCATCAGGACTCCGCTGCGCTTTGCAAATCCCCAATCGTTTTTTTTTGAATAATCCAAGGGTAGAATGTTAGGCACATAATTTAGAGGCTTGATAGGCGTTGTTCCAAGTTTTGTTAATACCTAAGTAAGATCAGAACATTAAAAAAACTCTTTTTGGACAAAATCCCCTCAAGCACAGACATAACTCATGCTTAAGGGATTTCTGGTTTTGTTATCTCTTTTATAGATTTACGGCAACGAATTGATGATAAAGTAATCAAATTGTGCTGGTTGAAAACTAAAAGTAGATTGACCAGCCACCAACCCAACAAGTAACGGATTCATATCGCTTGTATGAGCTCCCACCAGATTCCATTTATTGCTATCCTCACTATAATAAGAAGTATAGATATTGCCCTCACGACGCAAGCGTAAATAAATGGTGTCTGTGTCTGGGGCGGAGATTGCGAAATTTTCGCCGGCAAAACCGCCCCCCATGGTCAGATCCATATAAAGACCATCATTGACGCATGCTTGTACACTATTACAGAATGCACGCCCAAATTGGAGATAGTTTGCTGCGCTTTCATAAATGAGAAATCCGGCAAATTGATAATTAGTCACGGGTTTAAAAATCATTTTTGTCTCAAGTTCAAAATTCCCTTCGGGAATTTGGCGGGTTAACAAATTGTCCAAATTACCTGAACTAACGGAACCTGAGCCGGCGAATATTTCAAGCCACCCTGGGTTAGTGGTGAGACTCCACTTTTTATCATTTTCTTTTACCCATTGCCATTCTGTATCAATCGAGTCCTTAAAATCATCTCTAAATATAAGCGGGTCAGGCGTTGGGGATGGTTCAAGGGTCGCGGTGGGAATAATGGTATTCGTTGGAAGTGGTGGGGTGGTGGGTATAGGTGTAGGTGCTGTCGGAGTGCTACAAGCTGCAAGTATAAACATGAAAACAAAGAAATAAAGCATTACTTTTTTCATTCGATTGCTCCTTTTTGTAATTACTATTACCTGATGTTTCATCTGGACTTGAATTCAAGGGATTAAATAAACATTAATTTTATCAGTTAATTCCGGTTGTAATCTTAAAACCTTTTAATTGAGCTTATTACTTTCTGCGTTGATGAAATCTTACAAAACCCCATCCCAATTGTTTTGATGTACGTTACATACAATGCAATATAGAGCGGAAAACCCCGTTAGAGTGTCCAGTCATTGGGGTTCAGTAAACAATGGAAAGTTTTTTCTTTGGTTTGTGTATGGACACAATGGACGCTGTGATACGCGTTGAAAGAAAGATATACTGACATCGAATCATCAGGTTGCGCGTTCACCCATTCGGGTGCAGGCGAGCGGCGCTGGGTGCGCCTTTCTTGCCTTTTTTTCAGGATATTGTTTGTGACTGTTTGGTAAATATATGTTTTTTTCATTCTATTGTTCCTTTTGTGAGCCATTCTGTATTTTTCACCCTCAGCATTTTTTAAAAGCGGGGTGATTGCAATAGAATAAGCTGCTTTCGCAAACACTTTATCCAGTTGGTGAGAGAAACGGCGCAAGCCCGGATGACTTACCAAAGTGGAAAGCGGCTAAGATTGCAATAAATTCACCCCAGTTTGAGATAAAAAAAAAGACGTAGTATTAAAGATTTAGTTTACAATATCAATAATTCACTAAGTTCCACGATGGGATTTACTAATGACTGCACCAGATACAATCCTTCAGTTAGTCAAGCACTTCAAGCAAAATCACGAATCCTTCCGATCCGGGAAATACAACGAGGCGCAATTACGCCAGGAATTCCTTAATCCTTTTTTTGAAGCCCTGGGATGGGATATGTTTAATAAACAGGGTTACGCCGAAGCGTATAAAGAAGTGATCCATGAAGCATCACTCGATATTGAAGGGGCTACCAAAGCGCCTGATTATGCTTTCCGCATCGGGGGTACTCGCAAATTTTTTGTAGAAGCCAAGAAACCCGCGGTCAACATTCAATATGACATTCACCCAGCCTTTCAAGTGCGGCGATATGCCTGGTCGGCAAAACTATCCCTTAGCATTCTGACCGACTTCGAAGAGTTTGCTGTATATGAATGCCACAGCAAACCCAATCGTGACGACAAAGCCGCCACAGGACGGGTAATGTTCCTGAAATATGACCAATATGTTGAAAAGTGGGACGAGATCGCAGCAATCTTCTCACGCGATGCTGTTCTGAAAGGTTCGTTCGATAAATATGCACAAGGTGTTAAAGGCAAACGCGGCACATTGGAAGTCGACGATGCTTTTCTGGAAGAGATTGAGCATTGGCGCAACCTGCTGGCGCGCAACCTGGCGCTTCGAAATACAGATTTAAACGTGCATGAATTGAATTACGCTGTACAGATGACCATTAACCGCATTTTATTCCTGCGCATCTGCGAAGATCGGGGAATTGAACGCGAAGGTCTGCTGCAGGAATCGCTCGATGGAGGGCAAGGATACGAAAACCTTTGCCAGCTGTTCCGCCAGGCAGATAGCCGCTACAATTCTGGCTTGTTTCACTTTGCGAAAGAGAAGGAACAATACAGCAATCCGGACGACCTGACCTTAAAGCTGGAGATTGATGACAAGGTTTTGAAAGACATCATAGGCGGGTTGTACTATCCCAGCCCGTATGTATTTAAGGAAATCCCCGCCGATATCATGGGGCAGGTGTATGAGCGTTTCCTGGGGAAAATCATTCGCCTTACTGCAGTACACCAGGCCAAAGTGGAGGAAAAGCCCGAAGTGCGAAAGGCAGGAGGTGTTTATTACACCCCGACCTATATCGTGGACTACATCGTTAAGAACACAGTCGGCAAGCTGCTGGAAGGCAAGACGCCGAAGAAAGCGGCCAGTTTGAAAATACTTGATCCAGCCTGCGGATCCGGTTCCTTTTTGCTAGGTGCTTATCAGTATTTGCTGGATTATCACCTGAAATGGTATAGCGAGCATCACCCTGAGAAGTTAGCCAGGGTAAAAGCACCTGTGATTTACCAGGTGGGGAGTGCCGAATGGCGGTTGACTACAGCTGAAAAGAAACGCATTTTACAGAACAATATTCATGGTGTGGATATTGACGCTCAAGCAGTGGAGGTGACCAAGCTATCGTTGCTGCTCAAGGTGCTGGAGGGCGAAAGCCAGGAGAGCATCGGGTCACAGTTAGAACTTTTCAAGGAGCGGGCCCTGCCGGATTTAGGCAGGAACATCCAATGCGGCAACTCGCTGATTGGTCCGGATTACTATAAAGATAGGCAGTTGACTATGGGCTTTGCTGACGAAGATGAACGCCAGCGCGTCAATGCCTTCAACTGGAAAACGGCTTTCCCGCGTGTGTTCGACAAGGGTGGGTTTAGTGCGGTCATAGGGAATCCGCCATATATCCGCATTCAAACACTTGATTCAAGTGATATTTCTTACTTATCAAAAGAGTATGTTACTGCTGTAGGAAATTATGATATTTACTGTCTATTTGTAGAAAAAGCTGTAAACATTCTTTCAGAACATGGTATTGTAAGTTTCATTTTGCCACATAGGTTTTTCAAAACTAATTATGGAATTGGATTACGTACATTCTTATCTCAAAAACAAATGGTTAGTAAAGTCGTTGATTTTGATGGTTATATGATTTTTAACAATGCAAGCATAAATACATGCGTTATCGTTTTAAAAAAAGAAAAACATTTTGATTACAAATTTGCAAAAGTTCGCATTAAAAAACGATCTGAGGATGAAATGCGCAATTTTTTAGAGCAAATTGATGTAAATACAAAATTGAATAACAAAGATTTAATTATTGGTAATTTACAAGTAAAAAGTTTAAGCAATAAGCCTTGGATCTTTATTTTTGAATGGGAAAAACATTTATGGGAAAAATTGTCATCAATCTCTTTATCTTTAGGAGATGTTTCTGATCAGATCTTTCAAGGATTAAAAACTGGAGCGGATCTTATTTATTCTGTTCATATCAAATATATAAAGGATAGATATTCATTTATTCAAAGCGCTGCCGATAATCTTGAATATGAAATAGAAAGCAATATTTTATATAAACAAATAAAAGGTGGGGATATGAAACGGTATCAAATTAACGAAACTAATAGGGTTGTAATTTTTCCATACAAGAATGGGAAATTGATAGATGTAAGAACGATGCAAGCTGATTTCCCGAAAACTTGGATTTATTTTCTAAATCATCAAAAATACTTGGCAAATCGAGAAAAAGGGAAAATGAAAGGCTCTTCTTGGTACGGATACACTAGAAATCAAGCCTTGTCATCTATGGAACAACCCAAGATTCTTGTACCTGATTATTATGCTCATGCATCATACTGCCTTGATACAGAAGGAAAATATTTTTTCTTTGGCGGTGGAGCGGGGGGTTATGGGATTGTACTGAATAAATTAAATTATCAATATGTTCTTGGCTTATTAAATAGTAAATTGCTTGATTGGTATTTAAGCAAAATTAGTGTTAGACAATATAAAACCGCATTCTCGTATGTCAAAAAATATATTGAGCAACTCCCAATCCACCCTATCAACTCATCCAATCCAGCAGATAAAGCAAAACACGATCACATGGTTACTTTGGTTGACAAAATGATGGCGATGCATAAACAAAAACCGCGCACACCGCAGGCAAAGGAGTCGCTTCAGCGCGAGATAGAGGCGACCGATAAGCAAATTGACCAGCTGGTGTATGAATTGTATGGGCTGACGGAGGAGGAGATTAAGATTGTAGAGGGAGGGGGAAAATAATTTTATTCTGATGAAGAAGCGCAGCGGAATCCAAGGTAGAAACGCAAGATAGGTTTGATGGGTTGGTCACCGCCCCGATTGGTCAAGCGGAGGGTGTGGTCAACTGAGTCTCCCCAATCGCCACCACGCACTACGCGATAATCACCAGATGACGGGCCCTGTGGGTTTTCTTCAGGTGATGTGCTGTAATACCCAGCATCATACCAGTCTACCGTCCATTCCACTACGTTACCCGCCATGTCCAATGCTCCATAAGGGCTGACGCCGGCAGGGTAACTGCCCACTTCTGTTGTATCACCTTTATCATAACTGAAGTTCAATAATCCAGCATTTGGTGATTCATTTCCCCATGGGTACATTCGGCCGTCTGTCCCGCGAGCCGCTTTTTCCCACTCGGCTTCGGTGGGCAATCTTCGACCTGCCCATTCGCAGTAAGCACTGGCCATGTACCAGTCCACATACACCACCGGGAAATTGTCATAAATGCTGTTCCCGTAATAACTGTCGCGAGTATAAGATTCGTTTGACATAAGCGGCTCGCAGGAACCGGTTTCCACGCACATCTGGTACTTGATATTAGTCACCTCGGTCTGGTCTATCCAGAAGGCATCCAGATAAACATTGTGGGCGGGCAGCTCATTTTCAAACCATTCACGCTGGCATGGCATTTCCATATGGTCATAACATTCGTTATATATTTCATCTATCTCCTCATCCGTACTGCCCATTCTAAACACACCTGCCGGAACAAAGACCGCCACCATTCCGTCATTCGGTGAGATTTGTGTAGCTACTGGGTGCGAAGATGGTGCTAATAATGTGGGGTCTGTCTCAACGGTGCGGGTTGGAACAGGGGTCCATTTTACCTGACAAGCCATTAGCACAGCAAAAAGTGCCAGGAAAATAACAAGCGGTTTTCTTTGAGGATTATTCAATAAGGTCTCCTCAATACCTGATCCATTTGATTGTTTTTTAGACGAATCCATGCAATCCCTTCCGCTGCTATGAAGCAGATTATCACTGTATGTCGTCAGATAAAATGGGACAAAAATGCATATTAGCTAAGAGATACTTTTTTAAAATTATACACTTCGCCGCAGCAAGCTACGGGGTATTCCATGAAGAATAAACCATTAATAACTACTAAATAGTGAAGAGCGGCAACTAAGCGAAGTGTCTTTGCGGAAACTGAATCTGACTAGTCGGGGCCTCTTATCATTACATCAATTTGAGATTGGGTAGAATAGTCCTGGAAAAACGACGGCCCACTTCCTTCAGCTAGCTCGTAATTGACCGTCATTGTAAACACTACAGGGGTTAGGTATAATTGGTCTGTCGAAAAGAGGAACTCCTGCTTATCTCGTTCGTATCCTGACAGCCCCATGAACCCTCCAAGCGCGCTACCCCATCGTGCACCCTCTCCGTGAAAGACTTTGTCCACACCGAGGACGTCCGACTTTATTTCCACATTTTCTATTCCTATAGCCAGCGAGTCCCGAACAGCAGCTTTGAGAATAATTCTCACATTGTCTTCTAAATCTACCCTATCTTTCTTCAACCAAACCTCGATACTCAGATGCTTGTCCTCGTTTATGATGCTGACCTGGTCATCTCCTACACGTTCATAGGGATTATTGACAGTCTGGCGTAATCCATTCAGCAGAAGACCAGTAGATACATACATAAGAAAAAGGGTCAGGAAAGCCAGACCGAAGGGATACCGTTTTTTAGTGCGAAACGATGAGGAATCCCGCCTCTCTGAATGAACTATGTACACTTCCGCGATCACTCTGAACAGCAATAGCAAGCTAACCAGAGCTAAGATAATGCCTATCATCAACAATACCATAGTGCACCTTCACCTTACTGAACAGCGGATATCAGCTAATTATTTTCATCATTCCTGTATTATAGCAAGTAACGCATATTTATTGACTTCTTTCCCGCACCCCATTAATAGTAATCCGTAGCTCGGATACGATTTGTGATTTCTACGTTTTCTGGAAAACCAGATCGGGCATAGTAATCGTGGGTGTTGTAATGACTATCATCGAACAACGCAGCTATCACATATCCATTATTTTCTTTACTAATCAATAATTGCTTTTTTCACATCCCTTGTCTCTGTGATAACTCTTATGATTCCGGTAGCTGTGAATATCTTTATTACACCAGATAAAACTAACAGCCAGATAGAGGAAAGAATTTGGTTAACGGTTCGCAGTGGCATAAGGAACATAGCTCCAATAATCAGGGGAATGTATTTCTCGATTGGCTTTATCTTCTCGGTAAATCCGTACATACCTTTCTCCAGCATTTCCTCTTCAAACTTTATGGGGAATTATGGAATGACAAAAAAATTTTATTATGATGAAGAAGCGCAGCGAAAACCGATGAAGTGGTCGTACATTTCATCTGGAAAGTAGTAGCGGAATGCGGAGCGAGACATAAAAACATCGTAATAACAGCATCCGCCGCGTAATACCCGGTAGATTCCACTATCGGGACCAGTGGGATTCTCCATGGGTGATCCACCATAATAATCACTGTCATACCAATCATGTACCCATTCCCATACGTTTCCAGCCATATCAAAAGCACCGTAGGGGCTGGCGCCCGCGCCACTATAATATCCAACAGGAGATGTTGTTGGAAATTTATCACAACTCCCATAATTCGCATGCCTACAGGAGGTGCTCTCCCCCCACGGATAGGTTCTGCCGTCCATCCCACGGGCAGCTTTCTCCCACTCGGCTTCCGTGGGCAGGCGCCGCCCTGCCCACTCACAGTATGCATTCGCGCCGTACCAGGTCACTTTCACAGCCGGGTGGTTTGCGTACCCCTCATCTGCCTGCCAGATATCATTGGTTCTAGAGATGTGGATATACTGACTCGCCGAATCCAGCCAATTTTCCCCTTCTCCTTTCTGGCTGCCCATATTATTGAGGAACTGTGCAAACATAGCATTAGTCACTTCGGTCTGGTCAATCCAGAAGGCGTCCAGATAGACCATGTGGATGGGTCTTTCATTGTAATCTCCATCTTTTGATCCCATTTCAAACTCACCCGCGGGTACATACACTGCCACCATACCGTCTTTCGGTGAGATTTGCGTGGAAGCTGCGCGCAAGGATGGCGCTAATGTGGGCTCGGTCTCAATTGTATTGGTCGGGTTGTGGGTAGTTTTTGCCCGGCAGGCCGTTAGCACGGCAAAAAGTGCCAGGCAAATAACAAGCAGTTTTCTTTGAGGACTATTCAATATGGTCTCCTCAATACATGATCCATTTGATTGGTTTTAGACGAATTCATGTAATACCTTCCGCTGCTATAAAGCAGATCATTACTGTATGTCATCAGATGAAATGGGACAAAAAGGCATATTAGCTAAGAAACGTTTTTTTAGAATTATACACTCACTGTCAAGCTCCCAAATTTAGTACCAATCAAAAGCAGATGCTTTCGAGAGTAGCAGAAAATTTCAATATATGAAAATTTGAGTCGCCTTTCCTGATTTTGGGTGCAATTCGTGTTGTCAAGCCCCCAAATTTAGTACCACTCATAAGTAGACACTTCTGCTGATGAATGGGGTGCAAGAGGTCGGAGGTTTCCCTAAAGGGACTAGCCTGCGGCGTCGCGATCCTCTCGCCCCGACTAGATATGAGAGTCCCTTTTAAGTCATAGGACTAATAAGCCCTTGGCCAAGGGTTCAAATCCCTCCCTCGCCATCTTCTTTAACACCCCCCATATCTGGTGTAAAACATCAAAAACAAGCGTAGATGAAACGGAAGTATCAATAGAGGTTAAATCAGAAGTAGAGGCTGAAACTCCTACAGCACAGCCAACAGATGCAGAGGTAAATTGGTGATTGGAATAATTGAAGGTGTTGATACACACAAAAGAAAATTATATCCAGAATATAAGTACATTTACCTTCTTTATGAAAAGTTATCTCACTTTAGGATGATTTTTATTGAGGTTTTTCAATTTTTTGTAATTCTATTTATCCGAGTGGGTTTCTCCAAGAAACATGCAATTAAGGTACATTACACTTCCAACAATTATTTATACGCGGATCCGGTTAATTTTTCCCTTATTCCTCAAAATTTCCATCCCTTGGACCAGAAATTCCTGGCAACCCACCTCTCCGTTTTTATACTGCTTGTGCCAGTTTATTGGAACAGGGAACCACTCATATAGGTCCTGCCGCCAGGCTTCCAGCAGTAACGGTTCCCTACCCATAAAGCCGGCAGCAGAGGTGACGCGCGCGCCGCTGGCTGATGCGATTTCTTCCAGCCAGGAGATTCCCCCTTCGGACCGCAGCAGATGGTGGTCTACCAGCAGCGTTTCTACATTTCTGGCCAATTTAAGTGCGTTATTTTTGGAGATTTCTCTCCTCTCAGCAGAAAGCGTAGATAGATAAAGGGGTGGTCCGGAAGTAAGAACAATTTTTGGATGCCAGTCCAGGATCATATCTACCGTCTCTTCATGAAGTAACTGCACATCAGAAGCGTGCACAAAGGTTTCCCCATTTTCGGAGATTCTGGTCATCATCACGCTAACCGTTTCTCTATTTCTCAAACCGTGAGGTACAGGTGATGAAAAATAAAGGGGGCCTTCGCTGTTCTTTTGCACATGCGGTAGATCCCTGCCAATTGCTTTTTCAATGTCGCTTCTCCTTCGTTTTTCCAGATCGGAAGAAGGCACCGCATCTTTCGCCCATATTCTTATTCTGGCAAACAGGTCTTGAATCTCGAACAAATTCATTTGATAAGGGTTCGCATTAGCAAGTGGTATATGATCGCCATCAAAATGGCTAAACACTACATCCGTGGCGTTTTTCAACGCAACGATGATAACATCTCTCGTTTGTGCGCCTACAGCCACCTGGAATGGATGCGGTAATAACCCATACCGCTTCCAACCCAGAGCGATCCCCGGATCGATCAAAATTTTTCTATCGGCTAATTCCACAGAACAGCAAAGGCCGCGAACTCCTAAGGATTCAGTCCCCAATATCTGGATTTTCATTTCGTGTCTTTTTCTTATGATTTTTAATGCAAAATGTTAATGGAAGCCTATTGCCCTTATTCGACCTCAATCACTCTGCCAGCCCCCCCGGGAATAAAAGCTTCAGGGTAAAGCCGCGCGATCTCCTCTTTCTGCTGGGTGCAGTGTGAAGCGCAAATCAAATTAAGTCCAATTAATGATTCCGGAAGGGTACCGTGTAACCCCCCTACGATTCCATATACCTTACCAAACTGCGATGCGCTGGCTCGAATCTTTTCCATAGGCGGATGGGAACAGCCTGTCATTAAGACAAAGCCGCGGTTTGTTTCCACTACCATACTCTGCTCAATACCCTCTAATTCACCGGTTGAATATATTCCTTCTTGGAGAAAAGTGGGTTTTGAAATGGTAATCACTTCTCTGGCTGATAACCTTTTATCCATACATGAGGGAATCCACACTTTGACGTTGCTATTTTTCTCTAAAAAAAGAGGCAAACCACCCGTGTGATCATGGTGCGGGTGTGATATGAACACTGCTTGAATAGAAAGCGGATCGATGCCCAATATTTCCATATTGTTGATCAAGATCTTTCCATTCCCCCCAGTATCAAAAAGAATCTTCCGTTCCCGTGTCATTTCTACCAGCGCTGAGAAACCCCAATCTGATTTAAGCCCCTTTCCTATAGGCGGTATATTATCATAGATGATTGTTATTTTAAGTATTTTTCACTCTCCAAATGATTATAAAAACTATATGCAGATATTTATAAAACGCGTTGTTAAAGATGTCATTCATGGCACTCTTCACTTCATGCAACAATGATTAATTAACGATAAAATTTTTTTCTTTCTATTAGATTATATAACAACCGGGCGAATTTTTTATTTAGATGTTTTTGGTTATTGATGGATGCTTTTAATCCCCTAAAAATAAAATGTCATTCCCTTAAAAGTAAGAGTACCGTAGCAGATTGAAATTATTCGCGCAATGAGGCAGCCAGCCTTTTCGGATGGGAGATACAATCCAATGCATCGAAGATGTTGTTGAAGACCAAGTCTGCATTGTTCATCGTTTTTACAGATGCACCTTCGCCCTGTACGACCGCAATCCCGATGGCTGCCGCATTAACCATCCACTGATCATTGATACCATTGCCAATGGCAATGGTATTTTGCGCACCTAATTCTCTTATAAATCTCTCTTTTTCCCGGCTATGATTTTTGCTGTTGAGGATGTGAATTGAGGCAGGCAAATCCTTCATCTCGCCAGTTACGCTGCCGTGCGTATCCGATGTGAGAATGTGAACCCGCAAAAATCGGGACACTTCCATTAGTCTTTCTTTGATTCCATGCAAAGGCAATCCATCCAACGCCAGGGTGCCGTTGTAATCCAGCAACAGATATTCAATTCTCACTTCACTTTTTCCGGGAATTGTAATATTGATCATTGTCCTCTTGGATGTATTTTCCTGTAAATTTTATAAGATTATTTAAGGTATTCTTATTTTGCTTTCAACTTGGCGAAGAAGATTGATAAAATTTGAAAATAATTATTTCTAAAGCAATTAAGAATTCTGATTTTTATTATATCTATTTAAACAGATCAAAAATTTTCCTTACACTTCGTCAATACTAATTCCCTCATTGGCAAAGGTTAATGGGCTTCTCTTTTGTGCGCCGATAAGAGCCGTATATAACCCAGATAGTGTTGATAGACACAAAACTCGTCAAAGTCATAATTACGCAGAATGGCTTGGAGATCTCGTGCAATAAAATCAGCGGCCAGGGGACATTCCGCTTTGAATGCTAAACGGACCAGTAAAGGAGCTCGTTTCAAATCAAATTCGTTGTAGTCGAGAACAAAAAAATATCCTCCAGGACGTAAAGCTCGCCGAGCGTTATCTATGATTTGCAAACGCTTCTCCTGGATAAAACCGTGTAATACAAATGAAATAAATACCTTATCAAAAGCATTTTCATAATGCAGCAATTCATCAATACGCTTTTCATTAATCGTAACATTAGGAAATTTCTTACAACGGCTTTGAGATTGTTCTAGCATTTCAGAGCCAATATCCAAACCAACAATACGACCTTGATCAGATATAAACCTGGTCATCAGACAAATATTGCGACCACTGCCGCATCCAAAATCTATAATCTCGTCCCGCGGTTGGATATTCATCTCCTTTACTACCCTACGAATAAAGAAAGGATAAGTTCCAACACTTATAACATTCATTAACTGATCATAATGACGGGCTTCATAGCCATCAACTTCTACCTTTGAGTCAGATTGTTTATAAATTATCGGATCCATTTTTCCTCTTTTCATATTTAGTCCCTTTTGGATGAACTTTTTCCCTATTATCTTTTATTTATTCTTGTTATACTGCGATTCTTGGATTTTTTCAGGCTTCGTTTTGAATAACAAAAATTTTTATGCCTTCAAAAAAATAATGAAATAAAATTTCTGTTATTCCAAAAAATATTAAAAATTCAAAGAACTATTCACTTAGATATTTGCTTCATAGGTGCACACCAAGAATAATCCATTAGTATTTTAGTTCTCTATCTGATGTTTTTTACGATTTCATTCAAATTGAAATGTCCTTATCTAAAAATATACTTTAAGTTTATTAAACCAATTGAGTCGCCTTTCCTGATTTTGGGTGCAATTATGGATACAATCGGCGCTGTGATACTGTGTGGACTGTTCTGCTGATGAATGGGGTGCAAGAAGTCGGAGGTTTACCTAAAGGTACTAGCCTACGACATCGCGATCCTCTCGCCCTGACCACCAATTCTCACCGAGATATCGAAACGGTTTCATGGCATCAGTCCTCCCCAGGTTTGGGATCAACGATCGCCAAAAGCGCAAGTTCCACATGAGCTTCCTGAAATTCTTCCTGAAATGTACCCTCAGCCCGAGGCAGATAGTATTGAAAACCAGATGGTTTTGAAGGAACCTGTCCACGACAGTGAACCGTTGGAATTCCTATGTGGTTAGATTCGTCGATATTATCCAAAACGGTCCAATCCTTTACTCCATCAACTGCAAAACCGTACTGCATATAGTCACCTCGCAGGATGTTATTTATGACTGTGCCACCGTATGGTGTGGGGATGGTTTCTCCTTGGTCGAGACAGAGCCAGACTCTTGGACCCATCGGTACAGCAATGCGGATAACTGCTCCAGAAGCTTCGATGATATTGTTCTGTACGATCGTGCCGGTGAAGTTGCCATTGTAAAGTTTTGGTTCCACCATGTGGATTCCGCCTAATAAAGTGCGGGTTTCAGCACGGATGATGTTGTTTTCAATCAGCGAACCCGTAGCTGCAAAAATAACAATGGCTCCATCTGTAGCATCAATTATGAGATTATTGCGAATTATGCTGTTGGTACACGCCAGAGAGATGCCATCAGACCAGGTGCGATCCGACATACCAGCAGGTCCTATTTCGCAATCCTCAACAAGTGCGTTCGTACAGGATTCCATAAGGTGCAGCACCGACCAACTGCGCGGTTCAGTGATTTTTAAAGCGCGGAATTCCTGGCCCTTGGAATTCCCGCCGGCAGCCACCAGTGCTTCACCTTCCTTGTAGCCCAGGTTAGTTCGGTTTCCGTCAATGACAATATGGCTGACGATAGCATAATCACAGTCCCGCATTTCGATTGCATTGGTCATATATTCGGAAACAATTCGCAGAATTGCACGCCGGTCATCTTCAGGATAGCCCTCTGTGTAAATTTTCTGGCGTGCGTATTTGATAACGACCGGACCTGTTAATTCGAATACCGCATCCTGGCACAGGATGGCCTCGCTACTGCTAGATTTCAAACGTTCATTGATGGTGTTTTGATCACCACCCGCCAGGCAGGGTTCCTGCGTGGGAAGTGGTGTGAATGTTGGTTCAGGTGTTGATGGTATTGAATTTGAACAAGAGACTGCAAATACCATTAACAAGATCAAAAGTGGTTTTTCAATTTTCATATTAATACTCCTCAGGAAATACCAAAGAACTCATCAACAATAATGGTCTGTTCCATTTTATTAATTATATATAGTCTGAGTTACCTTTCCTCTTTTTGTGTGATACTATGAAAGCGTCCCTGCCAAATTGCTAAACTTGAAGTAACCATCAA
>CAYLHI010000031.1:0-25621 GCA_964383575.1 uncultured Pelolinea sp. | reverse complement strand
TTGATGGTTACTTCAAGTTTAGCAATTTGGCAGGGACTCTTTCATAGTATCACACTGAAATTAATAAAATCAAAAGGGAAAAACGGTTCATTGTATGGCTCAAAATAAGAAAGGCGCCATAAAAAATTGTCTTTATATTATAATTGGAAGTGTGTATATAATAGAATTAGAATAGAAAACTGATCAGCTTATATTTTTCTTAGACATTGAGCCCCCTGCTGATAAACAGTAATGGGCTTTTTTTCAGGAGAACCGGTCAATACCGTCACACCCTGCAGGTGGGCCCATGTTTAGCATTGGGTAAGGTACAAAGAGCAATATTTAAGTAATTATGCTCTTAAAAAAGGATGTACCATCATGTTTAATCGAATCCTAGTCCCACTGGATGGATCAACGCTTGCAGAGCGAGCGATCCCTCACGCTGAGCAGTTTGCCCGCATCTTTGGATCAAGCATTATCCTATTGCAGGTTCTCGATCCTACCTCGTACCACGAAAACCCTAAATCTGTAGATCCATTAAGCTGGCAAATTCATAAGTCAGAGGCGGATATGTATTTGAGCAGGATCGCATCCCGGATTCGCGAAGAGCTAGGTGAGCACATATTAGATGCCAAAACCACGCAGAGTAAGAGAAAATACGAAAAAAAGGTCCCTGTAGAATATTCAATCCGGGAGGGAAAAACGGCGGAAAATATCGTTAACTTCGCTCACGCGGAAAATATTGCCCTGGTGGTTATCGGCACACACGGCTCGAGCGGGTTAAGCCGCTGGACCATCAGCAGTGTCACTCAGAAGGTGATCAACCTGATTTATTTACCAGTGCTCATTGTGCGAACCTATCGTCAACCCGAAACAGAGGATGCCAGGATTCACTACCGTCGTATCCTTCTTCCGATCGACAGCTCACGCCTCGCGGAATATTCCCTGCCCGCCGGGATTGCACTGGCACGTGGAGAAACTTTATTGGGATTATCAACTGAGGCAAATAACCTAACACAACAGAGCACCACCCCAGATACCATATCTATCCAAGCCAAGCTCATCCTTGCCTCTGTGATAAAACCACCAGAACTGCCCATCCCCAAACCCTATCCCGTAGAAATCGAACAGTTCTCTAAGAAATTAATGCAAGTCAGCCGCAAAACTGTGAAAAACTACCTGGAAGAGATGAAAGGGCGCTTATCCGTAGAATGCGAGACTGTTGTTGTTGAGAATAATAGTGTGTCTTTCGCCATTCAGAAATTGGCCAATCAAAAGCCGGACATTGACCTGGTTGTTTTGTGTGCTCATGGTTCTACAGGGCGAACCACTTACCCATACGGAAGCGTCGCTCGCAATTACATGGAGCATGGCACCAAACCTGTCCTGGTCATCCAGGATATACACAGGTCCCAGGTTAAGCCAACCGCAGCGGAGATTGCCGTTGGAAAATCCGGGAGACGCTAAGGATGCAAGAAGGCCTAACAAAAAAGAAAAAGCAACAAGACTCAGCAACCTTCACGAATTCTTCTGCCTCTAATATAGACCACATCCAGGATTTCATAAATGCTCTGGCAAGCAATTACCAGGAAGTCGGCCGAGGGAAACCGAGACGGGGATTAAAGGTCGCGAAACCGGGACGTGACTTGCCGGGGCGCGATTTGGAGTTGTATAAATCCTGGTTGGCTGAAGCCCACCGCTACTTCAACGAATCCTCACTCCAGAAGGTGGCCCTTTCCTTTGCCTCTGAGTGGGTGTTGGACAACCACCATATTATTCTCCAAGCCCTCCAGCAAATCGATGAGGATTTAACGCCCGGGTTTTACAGACAGTTGCCCAAGCTGACCAGTGGTCCCTGGAAAGACCTACCACGGATTTATGCCATTTCAAGAGCAGTGCTCTCGTATCAACACCTTTTATTTGACCCGGTCCACATGCAAACTATTTTTACCAAATTCCAGGAATATGTCCCGTTGACGACAGGTGAGTTGTGGGCTTTGCCTATTTTCCTGCGTTATGGATTGATCGAGTTCCTGGCACATTCACTTATTTCAACGATTCACCCATCAAATCCGCCCAATTTACCCCCAGCAGTTCCAATTTTACCGGGAATTGATGACCCTTTAATGTTTGGAAAAATTGCCGCAGATGAAGCCGCAAACAGTGAAAATGTCGCCAACATCATTCTCAGCTTGAGGGCTATTTCAGAACTTAATTGGAGTGATTTCTTTGAATCCGTAAGCTGCCTGGAACGAATTTTGCGGAAGGACCCGGCCGGGGTATATCCCCGGATGGACTTTAATACCCGCGACCAGTACCGAAAGGAGATCGAAGTGCTCTCTATCGGCACCGGTCGGGATGAGTGCGAATTAGCCGAGATCACAATTAACATGGCTCGTTCCAACGCGTCCGACGATTCTGCTCCGCTGCAAATGAGTACGGTGATGTCAGATGCATCTATTGAGAGTGGCACATCTCCAAAACTGGATAGTTCTGCCACCTTGCTGGACGATTTTGTTTTAACACACGGCATATCGCATATTGGTGAGTATCTACTCGGGAAAGGCCGGGCCGCACTGGAGCGTCAGATTGACTATCGACCTAGCACAATAATTTCATTCAAGCGTTGGGTATTCCGACATGCTAGTGCATTTTATCTCTTTAATATTTTACTGCTGACAATTCTGATCTTTATATTGCTTTCGCTTGCGGCTCCACTGCCACAAATCCTTCGAGGATACCCCCAATCTTTTGGAAACTTCCCTTGGGATGTTGTACGACATATCACGAGCATCCAGGTACTACGGATCGTTGTTATCCTACTTGTAGCAACACTACTAGTTCCGGCGCTGACCATAGCCACTAGCTTGGTCAACTGGTTGATTACGATGTTGATACGACCACGTATTTTGCCTAAACTTGACTTCAAGGATGAAATTCCTGACCCATTCCAAACTCTGGTGGTTATCCCCTCGATGATCACCAGCCGAGAGGAAATTGATTCGCTCGTCAACCAGCTTGAATTGCATTACTTACGCAACCCTGAACCCGGCCTGCTCTTTGCTCTGTTGTCTGATTTACGCGACGCAGAAAGTGAATCCTTACCTGAAGATGAAGACCTAGTTCAATATGCCACAGCGGCGATCGAAAAGTTAAATACAAAATACAAGTCCGTCTCTTCCTATAATGATATCAAGGGAGCCTCACGGGATGGGAATGTGAAAGGTGCACATCAGGATGGCGTTAACCTCTTTTACATCCTTCACCGTAAGCGGTTATGGAATCCTTCTGAAGGAAGGTGGATGGGTTGGGAGCGCAAGCGCGGTAAACTGCATGAGTTGAACCTACTTCTGCGCGGCGGCACAAACCTGTCATTCATTAACCTGAAAGACGGAATAACTGCTGGAGGGGACGCGCTACACCGCGTCCGTTTCGTCATCACCCTCGATACAGACACCATCCTGCCGAGCGGGGCGGCTTGCCGTCTGGTCAGTACATTGGCTCATCCGCTTAACCGGGCTGTGTTCAATGACACAACCGGGAAGGTTGTTTCTGGCTACACCGTTTTGCAACCCCGCCTGGAGATTCACCCAAAAAGCGCAAATCACTCTAGGTTCACGCGTTTCTTCGCTGGAGATGCAGGACTGGATCTGTACACTCTTGCAGTCTCCGATGCCTATCAGGATTTGTTCGGGGAGGGAAACTATGTTGGTAAAGGTATTTACGACGTGGATGCTTTCGAGCGTAGTATTGAAAAGCGTATCCCTGAAACCACAGTTCTCAGTCATGACCTCCTTGAAGGGTTGATGGGTCGCGCCGGCCTGGTTACCGACATCACGATGATCGAGGACTATCCCCTGAATTATTTTATCCAGACTATACGCCAGCGGCGTTGGATCCGGGGTGATTGGCAACTCCTGCCGTGGCTGTTGCGACCAAATAAACAAGGACAAGCTTTCTCGGTGATCGATCGATGGAAGATATTTGACAACCTCCGCCGTTCGATGCTCGCACCAGCCCTTCTTCTGATTTTCATTTTAGGCTTAAGCTTCCTGCCCAACCTCGCTGGACTCTGGACAACGGTCGTTTTGCTTGCTCTCGGTATTCAACTGCTAACGGGTATTGCCCGAAGTGCACTTCAAATCCTGGGTGGTGAATATCCCGGAATAGCCCTTCGCCCATTGGGCTGGAACCTCCTTCGATGGCTTCTAGCGGTAGCATTTTTCCCATATGAAGCATATATTTCCATAGATGCTGTTCTCACCACACTTTACCGTTTGTATATCAGTCACCATAATCTCTTACAGTGGACGACGGCTGCCCAAACCGCCAGGATGTTTGGTTTGCATAAACGTCGAAAGATCGCCTGGCAGAAAATGACCGCGTCTGTAATCCTGGCACTGATTCTTTCAGCTGTGGTACATATCGTTTCAGACCATACGGGAAGTGAAGCGTTCCCAGCATTGACCTACGCTTTTCCGGTGATGCTCCTGTGGTTGCTCTCTCCATTAATTGTCTGGTGGATCAATCGACCGATCGCTGATTATACTATTCCGTTGAACGAGGAACAGGTAAGTCTTTTACGTCAGGTCGCTCGTCGGACATGGGGTTTTTTCGAACGATTTGTCGGTCCAGAAGATAATTGGCTGCCACCCGATCACTATCAAGAATTGCCAGTTGGAATGGTCGCTCATCGAACATCTCCAACGAATATCGGACTCCTGCTCACCTCAACTTTAGCTGCTTACGACCTCGGTTATCTGGATCAACTAGGGTTGGCAACCCGACTAGTCACAACGATGGATACGCTTGGCCAGTTGGAGCGCTTTCGTGGGCATTTTTTGAACTGGTATGAAACACTAACTCTTCAGCCACTCCAACCGCGCTATATATCTACAGTTGATAGTGGCAACTTGGCCGCCAGTCTCATTGTCACCGCTCAGGCGTGTAAAGCCATGCCCGACACCCCCATATTTCGTTGGAATTTATGGCAAGGCTACCTGGACACACTTGCAAATCTAACTGAAACACTGACGGGAATGCTCAAACCCGAGTTTTATACACAGGTTGAAGAAATAAATCAATGTATTCTCGCCATTCATACTGAAATATTGGCAGTTCGGCTTTATCCAGATCAATGGTATCCGCTTTTTCAGAGAGTGAGAGGACCCTTTTGGCAAGATCTTTCTAATCGACTAATGGAACTCGTAAAGGTAGGCCATTCCGCTTTCGACCTGGAGACTCTGGAGAAACTACAAGAAGTGGCCGCCCAAGTTGAGCGACATCATACCGACGTGCATCGCACGATCAAAGATCTGGTCCCCTGGATTCCTTTGTTTGAGAATCTCCCCGAACGATTTCATGAACCTCAATTTATTAACTCGATGGCGACATTGATAGCCGATCTGCCTTATAATCTGGCGCTTGGGCAAGTTCACACTCACGTTGAGAGCGCTCTGCAACATATCATCATCCTGGGTAATTTATTAACTAAAGAGGGCCTGACAATTAATGTCATAGAGGAAATGGCTCCGTTGTCAGAATTCCGGCAGAAACAAGCGGAACAGAAATGGTTGGAGGAGTTGTCTCAGGCACTCGCGCGTGCTGAAGAAAATTCTGGTTCACTGTTGATCAGATATGCACAAATTATGACGCAAGCCGATACGTTAGTAAACGAGATGGACTTCAATTTCCTTTATCAATCACAGCGGCGTGTCTTCCACATCGGTTTTAACCTCGACCTCCATGAACTCGACCAAAACTATTACGATCTCTTAGCCTCGGAAGCACGTACCGCCTCAATCATCGCTATCGCGAAGGGAGATGTGCCACAATCCCATTGGTTACACTTGGGTCGGCCGGTAACGCGGGTTGAAGGTTCGTATGTCTTGCTCTCGTGGAGTGGGACGATGTTTGAATACCTTATGCCACCGCTTTTTCTGCGCTCTTACCCGGGAACTCTACTGGCAGACAGCACCCGGGGGGCAGTCTTCCGCCAAATCGCATTTGGAAAAGCAAAGCATATCCCCTGGGGTATCTCTGAATCCGGCTTTTACCGGTTCGACGCCAATCAGAATTATCAGTACCGTGCCTTCGGCGTGCCCGGACTGGGACTAAAGCGTGGTTTGGGTAACGACCTGGTGATTGCCCCTTATGCCTCGCTCATGGCAATTGGTTATGACCCACATGCTGTGGTTCATAACCTCGCTGAGCTGATTGAACGCAACATGATCGGATTATATGGAGTCTATGAGTCGATTGATTTCACCGCCGACCGGTTGCTTCTGGATGAAACTTCATCCGTGGTTAGCGAATACATGGCGCACCATCAAGGCATGATCTTAATGGCAATGGTTAATTTCTTTCAAAATGATATTATGGTCCAGCGAATGCACAGCGACCCACGTATCAAAAGCATTGAGCTGCTCTTGCAGGAGCAGGTACCTCACCATTTCGTTCCATTATCTGACGTCAACACAAAGGATGTTGAAGGAGGTTATCGATTAACGGCCGGATCTGTAGAAATCATTCCCTGGAGAGTGCCAATCAAAACCCCCATTCCCCAGGTACACCTTCTTTCCAACGGTAGCTATAACGTTGTTATTTCCAACGCAGGCGGTGGATACAGCTCCTGGCATGATATTGACCTGACACGTTGGCGGCCGGATGGCGTTTTAGATCCGTGGGGAACTTGGATCTACATCCAGGAATTAGGTAAGGACCCAGAAAATGAGGGAAGGCTTTGGTCAGCTGGTTACCAACCCATCCCTAGCGACGCGGCGGGCATGCATGTCACCTACTTCGCCCATATGGTTGTTTTCCATCGCACCGAAAACGGAATCACATCAAACATGGAAGTTACTGTAGCACCCGAAGACCCGATTGAGATTCGCCGGATCCATTTGCATAATAAGAATAACCAATCCCGCAAACTCCGTCTGACATCTTATGGTGAGGTGATCCTTGCTGACCAGGCTGCTGATGCCCATCACCCCTCCTTCAATAAACTATTTATCAACAGCGAGTTCGAACCTGAGTTAAATCTACAAATCTTTATACGCCGTCCTCGCTCCGATCAAGAAACACCTGTCTTTATGGGACATATGTTAGTGGTCGAAGGTAACCAGACAATCGTGCGTAATGAAGCGGACCGTTATCGCTTTATTGGACGTGGTCATACCTTACAAAATCCTGCTGCCCTCAGTTCGGACCAGTACCTTGCCAGTACACCTGGAGCAACCTTCGACCCAATATTCGCTCTTGGACAAGATATTGGGCTGGATGCGAACGAAAGTGTAAATATGGCGTACTTGACTTTCGCCGGGGAGAGTCGTGAAGAAATTATCGCATTGGCCAAACGTTATCGTAGTTGGACGTTGATTGAAAACTCCTTCCACGAGGTAAAAATCGCAGTTCGGGCTTGGTTGGGTAAGGAAGAGATTTCCACCCAGGTATTAAAGGATACCCTGCAACTTCTCTCGGCTTTGTTATATTCATTCAAGGCAGTTCGGGCTTCGCCGGATACAATTTCAGCCAACCGACTCGGTCAATCCGGGCTGTGGCGCTTTGGAATCTCAGGCGACTTTCCCATATTGTTGGTAGAGTTGGATAATCCCAAACAGGTTGACCTGGTACGCGAGACTCTTCAGGTACACAAATTTCTGCACAGCCGCCGATTTAAGATGGACGTTGTTATTCTCAATCGCCAGCCGACTAATTATGGAGCTGAGTTGAATGGGATGATCCACCGTCTGGTCAGTAAAATGAACGTTGAAGAGTGGATGAACCAGCGAGGCGGTATTCATATCCTTTATAGTGATCAGATCGGACCTGAAGAACGCATTCTTTTGCAAACAGCGGCGCGTGTTTTACTCGAAGGAGAGAATGGACCACTTGGCAATCAAATGCCGGGCTATTTGATTCCGGTTCACCATTTGCCCGATTTTACGCCAATTTGGCAGTCAGAAGTAAGAACGAATCTGAAGTTTCCCTCTCAATCCTTGCCTCTGGCGCAAGAAGGTAACCTGAAGTTCTTTAATGGCTATGGGGGGTTTAGCACAGATGGACACGAATATATAATCGAATTACCGCCCGGTAAAACAACCCCTGCCCCGTGGGTTAATGTGATTGGCTATCCGGATTTTGGTTTCATGGTAAGTGAAGCCGGTAGCCAGTGTACCTGGGCATCGAACAGCGGCGAGAACCGGCTCACCCCATGGTCCAACGATCCGGTTCTTGATCCTACCGGTGAAGCACTTTACCTAAGGGATGAGGAAACAGGTGAAGTATGGACTCCCACACCGCTTCCATCAGGCGCAAACCTGCATTACCGTGTCACACACGGCGCAGGCTACACTATATTCGAACACAACTCGCACGGTCTCCGTCAGAACCTGACGCTTTTTGCCAGCCCGGAAGACCCGGTAAAAATCATCTGTTTGAAGATAGAGAACACTTTAACGCACACTCGCCGCATCACAGCGACGCAGTATATCGAGTGGGTGTTGGGCTCTACCCACGCCGCAAGCATGCTGTATATCATCCCGGAGTATGACATTACCCAGGAATGCCTTCTGGCTACAAACCACTACAGCACGGAATTCGGCACACGGGTCGCATTCCTGATGGCGAGTAAACCAATCCACGGACTGACTGCCGACCGCACTGAGTTCCTCGGACGAGGTGGAACACCCGCTTTCCCCGCTGCTTTACACCGCTTGGGACTGGAAACCCGAATTACCCCTGGTGAAGATCCTTGTGCCGTCCTGCAAATCCATCTCGACCTGCTTCCCGGTGCGATCGAAGAAATTTACTTCGTACTCGGTCAGGGAAATGATAAAAAACACGCCCTTGCATTGGTTAAGAAATATCATAACCCCGACTATGTAGATGAAGCCTTCAAACAGACTCGCGTGTTCTGGGATCATTTACTTAACACAGTGCAGGTACATACCCCTGAACCGGCTACTGATCTGATCCTTAACCGCTGGATGCTGTACCAGACCCTTTCCTGCCGCATCTGGGGTCGCTCAGGCTTCTACCAATCCAGCGGAGCGTTTGGCTTCCGTGACCAACTTCAGGATGTGTTAGCCCTGCTTCCGATAGATCCGACCATCGCCCGTAACCAAATTCTCAATGCTGCCAAACGACAATTCGAGGAAGGCGATGTATTACATTGGTGGCACCCACCTTCCGGTCGTGGTGTGCGAACTCGTATTTCGGACGATCTCCTATGGCTGCCTTACGTTACCGCGCTGTACGTCGAAGCAACAGGTGATATGAGATTATTGGACGAGGATATTCCTTTTCGGGTTGCCCCACCGCTGGCAGATGGTGAGGATGAGCGTTATAACGAATTTTCAGAAACAGGGCATCCTCACACATTGATGGAACACTGTCTTCGTGCGATCGTAAAAGGCTCCACCACTGGTTCGCATGGCCTGCCTTTGATCGGTACAGGTGACTGGAATGATGGCTTGAACCTCGTCGGAAAAAATGGGCAAGGAGAGAGCATCTGGTTAGCCTGGTTCCTTTGTGATGTTCTGAAACGCTTCGCCAGGATCTGTGAACAATACGGGGATGACGGAACAGCGCGACGTTATCGGTCCCAGGCAAAGAAATACACGGCTGCCATCGAGAAATCTGCATGGGATGGGAAGTGGTACCGGCGGGCTTACTATGACAGCGGAGAGTCACTCGGCTCAAACCAGGACCCAGAATGCCAGATCGATTCCATTGCCCAATCCTGGGCTGTGCTGAGTGGGTCGGGTGACCCCCAGCGCAGTTTACTGGCAATGCAGTCGGTGGTAGACCACTTAGTGTATCCACAGGACCGGCTGGTGCTGCTCTTTAGGCCACCCTTCGATAAAACCTCACTAGACCCGGGTTACATCAAGGGTTACTTACCCGGTACCCGTGAAAACGGCGGGCAGTATACCCATGCTGCCACCTGGACTGCCTGGGCATTTGCTAACCTTGGAGACGGAAAGCAAGCCGGTGCACTCTTTGACCTGCTCAACCCTGTTTTTCAGTCTGACACTGAAGAAAAGGCTTTAGTCTACCGTGTGGAGCCGTATGTGGTTTGCGCAGACATTTACAGTCGTGAACCCTATGTGCGTCGTGGTGGATGGACCTGGTATACGGGTTCAGCAGCCTGGATGTATCGTCTCGGTCTGGCAGCCATTCTTGGCTTCCAAAAAATTGGGAATACCCTGCAAATTAACCCAGCCATTTCACCTGCATGGGATGGATTTAAGATTCGCTATCAATTCGGAGAATCCGTGTACCTGATCGAGGTGCACAACCCCGAACATGTGGCACATCATGTACGGCAAATGCTGCTGGATGGGCAGCCACTAATTGAAGGTTCTATTCCTTTGGTCAATGATAAACAGGAACATCATGTGATTGTGACAATGGGAAAAAAGGATTAATTATGTGCGCCTCCTAACCTTCTCTTAATTATTAGTCGAGAAGAGGCTATTACCCGGGTAAATGATGCCGGCCTATTGAATTTCGGAAACGCTCCGTTCACCAATGGTTCTTAATCAATGGTTGAGCATGTATTCGTAAGATTCGCCTGCCCTGACTAAAAAAGGAAGGGAACCACCGGCCTCCGTCCCTGGCAGGGATTCTCTGCGATGTTATGAGTACAAATATTATTTCGTTGACTTTAGACCTCCAGGCAATCGATATCGGTTATGCCTGTTGATTCATGATTCAAATGAACCTTGTCATGTAAAGTACAGGCAATAATGGTCCATAAATCATGATTTAGAAATATTATAGACAAATTGATTAAGAGTCAGTAGGTCAAGCTGTCCACTGTGTCCATTGTTTCCACAGTGTCTCATTAAAACTGCACCAAATTGCACCAAGAATATCAAACAGGAAAGGCGACTCAAATGAGCGAGATAATAACAGCAATCCTTGACCGTGCAGTTCTGTATTACGGCGAACTTGAAATAAGTAAAAAATGGTTACAGTACTAAATCTATTTAGAAAATTGACCTAATTTATTCTTTCAAGGAAAGACAATAATATTCCCTATTATATTTGGAAGATGTCACTATAATATTTTATAAAATCACCAATCTAACTTGAACTTACATAAAGAAAAATGATAATATGTAAATGATAATACAAATTTTTTAGAAGTAGGATTTAGGATTCAATAGTAAAGCTAACTTGCACAATATCACACCTATTCATAGTAGATAAACGGATTAGTTTCAGTACATCCATATTCCGCATAATTAATAGTTAGGCGTAATTTTTAAAACACCAATAGAATAAGATCTTAGATTCAAGTATCAAGTGCAACAGTGATTATTTAAGATTACCACTTGGATTCAACTACTAAGTTCAACAATGATTTGTTATGAATGATAGGAGATAAAAATAGGCAGTGGGAAGTCTAAAAGAGTAGATTTTAATAAAGAAAGTATTGAAAAACCCTCAAACGACAAACCAGTTGTATACCGAATCCTCAATAATAATGACAAGAATATTTACACTGGTGTTGCTAAACGTGGGAGATTAAAAGACCGAATCAAAGAGCATCTCACTCGGTGTACGATAAAGTTCCGGGTGGAAAGAGGATATCCATCACACAGAAATCAAGCATAAGATTCCTTATAAAGTTGTGTATACCACCACGCCATGCTCAAACTAACCTTTCACCAGGTGAATTTACTTCCCTTGTGGAAAGTGCAGATTTTAAGGTAGGGGAAATTCAGCATATAGGAGATAAAACAGAACCATTGTATTTGAATTGAAGAAAGAAATTAAAACAGCGTATAACAGCGTGTATCTGGCTTCGCTACGCTTCGCCCAAATTCGCCATTCGGGCGAATTTCAGATACACACAAGACATTATATGAAATTGTAATAAAAGGAGAAAATATTACGAAAAACGATATTGAAAGGTGGCTAAGAGAGGAAGGGAAGATATTTTTAGAGGATATCGGTATTAAAAAGAGCCAAAGTATACTGGATTTTGGTTGCGGTTCCGGTCACTATACAATTCCTGCTGCAAAGGTGGTAGGTAAAAGGGGTAGAGTATATGCATTGGACAAAGACAGGGAAGTTCTGAATCAATTGATGCGGACAGCGGAATCAGAAGGTTTAAAAAATGTAGTGCCAATAGTTGATCAATCAGAGGAGTTAAAAACTAATTTGGAGGATGAAACTATCGATGTAGTGTTGTTTTATGATGTTCTACATTACATGGAATCAGAAAAAAGGAAAAGAATTTATGGGAACGCCCATAGGATATTAAAACCTGGTGCAATACTTTCAGTCTATCCCAAGCACTGTAAATCGGATATGCCCTTATGGAACCTAGCAGATATTAAATTAGAAGATGTTATAGAGGAGATAGAAAGTGCAAACTATTATTTGGAGAGAAAATCTTTTAGAAAGCTTATACATGATGATAACTATGATAATGGTTATATCTTAAATTTCAGGAAAAGATGGATGGAAGCGTCTGAATGGAAAAGGAAGCTTGAGCTCGAACGAGAAAATTTGAGGAATAGCAATATTTTGTATACTAATGATAATCTTCAATCATTCTAGTAGCAGGAGGAACTTATAATATACCCCGCAGGTTACTGAAGGAGTGCTTTATTTTTTGATGAAAATTTCAAAGGGATCAAATAGAGTGAGAAAATATTTTCGAATAATTTGCGGGGGTTTATGCGCATTATTGGGCATCGTCGCACTTGTAGTCTCTATATTAGCGTATCAATTTGGAATTGATCATAACCAGGAATGGGGGTTGCAAAGGGTGGTTCTTGCGAGTCTTGGGATTCTATTAATATTATTGTCTGCCTATATCCATAGTTTCACATTTTTCAAGCATTTGGCTATAAGGCTCTCAACACAGACATTTTTAAAGCATTTCATTCAATCGATCCAAAAGATAAAATCCATGACCTCATCACCATCTCATGAAAAATTGGAGGGTTTCCGGAAGCCAAGATATTCATCGCGAAATAATGTTACAAAATCCAACCATGCACAATTGTGGGTAATTGCAGGTTCCGTAATAGCTATTATTATCGCAACTTGGTTTATTACCAATGGGACTTTTTTCACCTGGATTCCTGATTCAAATTATTTTGATCGGTTGGCGAATGCTTTTCTAAAAGGCAGCTTTTCTCTATTAGAGAAACCACCAACCGATTTGCTTGCCTTACCCAATCCATATGATTGGCGGGTTAGGGAAGGTATTAATTACATCTGGGATGCATCTCTCTTTGAGGGTAAATATTATCTCTATTTTGGTCCCGTACCAGCTCTAGTGGCAATGGTTGTTAAATGGTTCCATCAATTCACTGTTGATGATCAATACATATTAATGTTCTTTTATGCTGGATTTGTAATATCTCTGGCTATGGTACTTCATTGGACACAAAAGACATTTTTTTTAAAAACTCCTGTTTGGACGGTATTAATTTTCACCCTCCTTGGTGGTTTATGTGTACCTGTCTTATGGCTAATGAAAGAACCCAATGTGTATGAGACTTCAATTCTTGGCGGCCAATTCTTCTTGATCCTTGGTCTGTATGCAGTTTTGCGTGGGATGCAATTAAAAGAACACAGAAAAATCTGGTTTTGTTTTGGTGGATTCATATGGGGTGCTTCTGTTGGTTGCCGGATGAACAATGTTGCAGGGATTGTATTGATGTTAATTTCAATTGGTATTTTTTTATTAAAAGATAGCAAGAAAAAATTCTTGCCTCAAATTTTTTGGCTGATGTTCCCCCTAGCCATTTGGGCAGTTTTTTTGGGCTATTATAACTACGCGCGCTTTGGGAATTTCTTTGAGACTGGCCATCAATTTCAATTAACAGGACCAGCTTATTCTTCTGATTTTCAGGATATTTTTTCGGTTAAATACATTATTCCAAATATTTACAACATGTTCTTCCGTCCGCCGGAATTCTCTTTGACAGATTTTCCATTTGTGTTTGCTCCATTTATTCAAGAGAACATGTGGCCTTGGTATATCCATTTGCCAGAAAAATATTATTATTCGGAACCAATCACAGGTCTTTTTATTGGGGTACCTGTTTTTTGTTTAATTTTTACGGCTTTCATTAGGGTGATCAATAAATTTATAAAATGGATAAATGGAAACTCAGTTCTTAAATTAAATCATAAATTTTCACCACTAATTAGGACTTGGGGAATTGTATTTATTGGCTTAATAGGTAATGTTTTTTCTATTGCCATGTATATAAGTTCTACCATGCGCTACCTGGTAGATATTGCTCCTTTAATGGTAATTTTTTTGTCAATTTGTATTTGGTGGGAGTTAGATCACCTCCAAAATTGGCCTTTTTTAAAAAATTTGTTTTTATGCATATTAGTTTTTCTTTGTATTGGCTCAATAACAATTAGTTTGTTAATTAATTTTCACAATAATCGGTTTATAGCGAATAATCCCACCTTGTATTATGCAATTACACAAATGCTATCAAGTGGAAAATGATGATGGGTGTTTTGAAATAGAGAAGTGATATGTAATCAAGTTCAAGTTTATAGAAATTGGGACAGATAAAGATCATATTAATTTTCTTATCCAGTTAAGTCCGACCTACAACATAAAGAAAATCATTCAAATAGTGAAAAGCACAACTGCGTACGAAGTATTTGCAAATGCACCGAGTATGAAGAGAAAGTTGCAGGGAGTGGGGTTCTGGAAAGATGGTTGTTATATGAGTACAGCAGGAAAATGAGGGGGTGAAGAGACTATATGAAAAGATATACGGGAGCAAGGAAAAGAGAATGAGTGTACTGCTGTTTACCTGCAGATGAATAATTTTAATTTGTAGGAGCGAGCCAGTTCAAAAAGAAGATTGATTATCTATCTGAATTAAATGAATAGAGACCGTAAGTATCACGGTCTCTGCTTTTATCTAAGTGCCATGTTTCCAAGAATGTAAATACTTTTCCTGTTCTTCTGTTAATGTATCAATTCCGATTCCCATCGTTTCTAATTTCAACCGTGCGATCTTGCGGTCAATATCCTCTGGGACACCATATACTTTATTATCAAGTTTGTCCGCATTCTTGACCAAATATTCAAGACTCAAAGCCTGGTTCGCAAATGACATATCCATCACGCTTGCCGGATGTCCTTCTGCAGCTGCCAAATTGATCAATCGGCCTTCACCGAGAATATGAAGCCTGCGCCCATCATCCAGTGTATATTCCTCCACAAAGGGACGCACTAATCGTTTTGAGGCAGCCATTTCTTCCAATGCCGGAATATTAATTTCCACATTGAAGTGTCCGGAATTTGAAATGATCGCGCCGTCCTTCATTACCTCAAAATGGTGCTTATCAATTACGTTCATATCACCGGTCAGTGTGCAAAATATATTTCCTTCTTTTGCCGCTTCCAACATCGGCATCACGCGATATCCATCCATCACCGCTTCTAATGCTTTCAGTGAATCCACTTCAGTTACTATCACGTTCGCCCCCATTCCCCTTGCCCGCATGGCTAAACCGCGTGCACACCAGCCGTAGCCGGCAACAACAAATGTTTTTCCAGCGAGGAGCACATTGGTCGCGCGGATGATACCATCCAGTGTGGATTGTCCAGTGCCATAGCGGTTATCAAAATAATGTTTGGTCATTGCATCGTTAACCGCAATGATAGGATAACTCAACTCGCCGTCGTGCGCCATCGCGCGTAAGCGAATCACACCAGTCGTGGTCTCTTCCGTACCACCGATCACATTATCCAGCAATTCACGGCGATCCTTATGAAGCGTGCTGACTACATCCGCACCATCATCCATTGTGAGATGAGGTTTGTGATCTAACGCGGCATCAATATGTTTATAGTAAACAGTATTGCTTTCACCTTTGATCGCGAAAGTCGGAATCTCATAATAGGAAACTAGAGCAGCTGCCACATCATCCTGAGTAGAGAGCGGATTGGATGCCGTGAGAACTATATCTGCGCCGCCAGCCTGCAATGTTGTCATCAGATTTGCTGTTTCAGTAGTAACATGCAAACACGCGGCAACGCGCATTCCTTCTAATGGTTGCTCTTTTTTAAAACGTTCCTCGATCGAACGCAACACCGGCATTTCCCGCGCTGCCCATTCCATTCGCAACCTTCCCCCTTCAGCGAGCTTTGTATCTTTTACATCAAATTTATCCATTTTTTTCCTTTCAATAATTATTCTTCGATTAACGCATCCAACGCCCCGCCATCATCAAAGGTCTTTCGGTAACGTTGGACAAACTCAACACGCGTATAACGGTGATTCTGTGTGCCTTGTTTTTCCAAACAATACGTCGCAGCTAAAGAGCCCATTTTGCCGCAGGTCTGCCAATCAAAACCAAGCTGTTTCCCGCGAACAAAACCGCCGCGGAAAGCATCCCCCACGCCGGTTGGGTCAGCTGTTTTGCTTGGTTCAACTACCGGGATATGATAATGGTCATCTTTTACCCAGATATCAGAACCGCGGTCACCACAGGTTATCACAACATAGTCAACTGCTTCCCGAATTTCTTCATCACGCATGCCAGTATGTTTTTGGATCAATTCATATTCATATTCATTGATAAATAAGCTTTGTGCATGGACAATTCCTTCCCTGATTTCCTCAGGAGCGTTGCGGACAACCTGCTGTCCTGGATCATATAAATACGGAATCCTTAGATCTCTACATTCAGATGCATATTTATACATCGCTGTGGGATCATTAGCAGATATCACAACCAAATCATCTTTTGTCAAATTTACATCTTTTAAGGAAAGATCTTTAGAATGCGCCATTGCACCAGTGTAAAAACTGGCAATCTGGTTATTGGAAAGATCTGTATTCGCGAAAAAAGATGCGGTAAATACACCATCTATTCTCTTAACCAATGAAGTATCAATGCCTTGCTTTTCAAGCCATCCCCTGTAATCTTCGAAATCTTCCCCAACAGTACCCATCAATTTAGGTGTTTCCCCTAACAGAGCCATCGTAAATGCGATATTCGGCGCGGTTCCTCCACGCTGGCGAACCATTGAATCAACCAGAAAGGACAAGCTGATCGAATCTAATTTTTCCGGGATAATATGGTCTTTGAAATACCCTGGAAAGGACATCAAGTAATCATACGCGATTGAACCAGTGCAGATGATTGACATAATTCTGACTCCTTAAATACCACGCATTTTATCAATAAGTTTCTTTTCAAAAGGCGGATAAATAACTCCTTTTTCTGTGATGAAAGCCGTTATCAATCCATGCGGGGTAACATCAAACGCTGGATTGCGGGCGCTGGCATCCTTCGGAGTGACTAAACGGTCATGCAATTTTAGATCCAGCACTTCATCCTGCGGCCTTTCTTCGATAGGTATAAGGTCACCTGATGCTAATTCAATATCAACGGTTGAAAAAGGAAATACGCTGTAAACAGGCACATTGTTTGCATGGGCTGCCAGTGCGAGCATATAGGAACCGATTTTATTTGCGACGTCCCCATTCCGCGCGACCCGATCCGCGCCAAAGAGGACTTTATTCACTTTCCCACTGCGCAAGAAATAACCGGCGGAATTATCGCTGATAATGTCATAGGGAATCTTATACTGTGAAAGTTCCCACGCGGTCAGTCTAGCACCCTGCAGCCGCGGACGGGTTTCATCTACCAGTACATGCAGTTTCTTCCCCTGCTCAAAAGCCATGCGGATTACGCCCAATGCCGTTCCCCAGTCAACAGCTGCCAGCGCACCGGTATTGCAGTGATGGATAATTGTATCTCCGTCTTCAATTAGCGCAGCACCATAAGTGGAGAGGCTCTTATTAACCTGCACATCCTGATCCGCCATCGTATGTGCTTCAGATAATAAAGTTGCGCGGAGATTCTGAACATTATCATAATTCCGGGCAGAAACCTTAAGCATCCTTTTTAAAGCCCACGGTAAATTCACCGCTGTAGGTCTGGCTGCCTCTAAAATTTTAGCAGCTTTCTTCAGGTCAGACCTGACCATATCAAGATTTGTTGATGGAGAACGCAATGCAGCTAAAGCCATGCCATAAGCTGCCGCCACACCGATTGCAGGTGCACCGCGCACAGCCATACCCCTGATAGCATCAGATACTTCCTGATAATTCTCTAAATGGATAACCGAAAAGGTAGAAGGCAGCACCCTTTGATCTACCATCTTCAACCGTTGTGTAGTTTCATCCCACTCGAGGGTCCGCATTGATCACTCTCCAAAAAAAACGCGCTCATCCGCGAGCGCTTTTATGCTTGACCCCATCAGTTTAGCACGAGAAAGGGCATTTGTAAAGCGACTGATGCGGTGTTGACACAATCCTCAAGCCATACTATAAACGGGGTATGAAAAAAAGAAAACTGTTGTTTGGGATCACTCTTCTATTTTTATTCACTGCTTGTATAATTCCCTTAGATTTTTTATCCGAAGCAGAAGATACAGCTTCCGAGGGAACTATTAAGGAGGAAATTCAGCAGTTCATTGATACCCTCGAAGGGCAGACTCCAACCCCTGTGGTTCTACCAGCCGACCAACTGGCATCCGCTGATCAAGCACTATTCGCAGGAGAAATTGAAAGAGCGCGCCTGGAATATCAAAAAGCATTTACAAACAGCAGCGAGCCTGACTTGCAGTCCAGGGCATTATTCGGGCTCGGACGTACATATTTCCTTGAAAGAGATTATTATGCTGCTATTGATGCATTTAATCGCATTCTCGGCCAATATCCAGAAACGGAATTTGCCCCAAGTGCTTATTTCCTGGTAGGACAGACCTATGAGAAGATCGAAGAATACCAGCAGGCAATAAACGCATATACCAAATATATTGAGCTTAAATCCGGGCTGATTGATGCGTATGTGTATAAAAAAATTGGGGATACTGCCATGACTGGCGGAGATTACAATCAGGCGATTTTTAATTACCAGGCTGCTCTTCTGGCAGATCCTGATTATGATAAGCTGTACATCAATCTCCAGATCGGAAAAGCATACGACGGATTGGAGGACTATACCACAGCCATCCAGTATTACAGCAACGTGTATGACACAGCAGAGGATGATTACACTCGCTCGACCGCTAACCTGCTTTCTGGACAGGCGTATTTATCTTTAGGGTTGATGAATGAAGCCTACACTCAATTCCTTGATTCAGTAATTAAGTTTCCCAAGGCATATGATTCTTTTACAGCGCTTACTATCCTGATCAACGACGGTGTTCCAGTGGATGAATTCCTGCGCGGATTGGTTGATTATTATGCTAAATCCTACGATTTTGCTATTCAGGCTTTTCAAAGATATTTAGATTCCAATCCGGATAACAATGATGGCTCAGTATATTATTTTCTAGGCCTCAGCCATTATTTCGCAGGAAACCCAAGAAATGCGGTTGCTGCATATGATGAATTGATATTGAACTTCCCGGGAAATCCATATTGGACAGACAGCTGGGATGAAAAGGCATATGTGCAGTGGGCGGTTCTCAATGAATATACCAACGCGGCTGAGACACTGCTTTCCTTTGTAAATGCGGCACCCACATCCCCTGATGCCGCTTCATTTCTCTATGAAGCTGGGCGTGTTCTTGAACGCAGTGGAGACCTTGAGGGCGCCGCGAATATTTGGCAGCGCATGATGAATGAATATCCCTCTGACAGCCAAAGCTACCGCGCGCTCTTTTTGGCTGGGATTTCATACTTTAGACTGGGTCGGTATGAAGATGCTCTTTCTGTTTTTCAGCGTACTCTTGTTTTAGCCACCTCACCGGATGAAAAAGCAAAAGCTTACTTATGGATTGGAAAATGCTATCACACGTCGAATGATAGCGAAAACGCAGAGAACGCGTGGCGGCAGGGTGAATTATCTGATCCAACCGATTATTACAGCATTCGCAATACTGAAATTCTAAATGGACTACCTCCGCTTTCACTGGATGAAAATTATGACCTTGGATACGATCTCAATCTTGAAAAGAAGGAAGCTGAAGAATGGATGAGGGAAACATTCAGCATTTCACCAGAAATTGACCTTTTTGGGTTAGAAAAACTGGAAAATAATCCTAGAATCCAAAAGATAAAAGAATATTGGAACTTGGGGTTGTATCAAAACGCGATCAATGAAGCTGAATTACTCCGCGTGGAATTGCAAACCGATGTCATCAATACCTACCGGCTTATGAATTACCTTATTGATCTGAATTTATATCAACCAGCTATCTATTCCTGCCGAAATATTTTGAACATGGCTGGAATGGATGATTTGTCTTCCCTATCAGCCCCAATCTTCTTCACGCACATTCGATTTGGCGCTTATTTCCGGGAATTAACCGTATCAGCAGCTAAAGAGTATGATATCCAACCACTGCTCCTATTCGCGCTTATTCGGCAGGAAAGTTTATTCAACCCCTATATATTCTCTGCGGCAGGAGCAAGCGGGTTAGCACAAATCATGCCCGCTACCGCGCAGGAGAATGTTGATCTTTTAAAATGGCCGCCTAATTATGAGGGCAGCGATCTCCTGCGTGGAGAAGTGAGCTTGACACTGGGTGCTTTTTACCTAAGCCGTGTTGAAGATTACCTCACTGGCAATATTCAAGCTGCACTAGCCGCCTATAATGCCGGTCCGGGAAACGCAGAAGCATGGCTGTTACTTTCAAATAATGATCCCGACCTTTTCCTGGAAGTGATCCGTGCACAGGAAACGCAAAATTACCTGATGCAGATCACAGAATTCCTGAATATTTATAAGCTGGTTTACACCCGAATCCAATAGAGAAAAACCGCGGAGATTATCCGCGGTTTATTATCATATTCCTTAGTTATTCTTCATTTCTTTGGTGCATATTTCAAAGCAGCATGTGCTGCCGCTAAACGGGCAACTGGAACACGAAACGGGGAACAGCTAACATAATTCTGCCCGATTGTATGGCAGAAATCAATTGACGCCGGATCACCGCCATGCTCACCGCATATGCCAACTTCCAAGTCCGTTCGGGTTTCACGCCCCTCTTTGACAGACATAGCCATCAACCGGCCAACGCCATCTGTATCAACGGATTGGAAAGGATTCACTGGGAGAATACCTTTTTCAACATAAGTCACCAGGAAATTGCGTTCAGCGTCATCGCGGCTGTATCCAAAGGTCATTTGGGTCAGGTCATTCGTCCCAAAAGAGAAGAATTCTGCGACTTCAGCGATTTCGCCAGCTGTAAGCGCGGCACGGGGGATCTCGATCATAGTGCCAAATTTATACCCAAATTCGATCTTCTTTTCCTTCATCACCTGTTTCGCGATTTCAATCAGGCGCGGCTGAATATAATTTAATTCATTAACGTGACCAGTAAGCGGGATCATCACTTCAGGTTTCGCGTCCACGCCTCTTAACTTCATATTAGCCGCAGCTTCGAAGATCGCGCGCACTTGCATTTCAACTATTTCAGGCATTACAATACTCAGGCGGATGCCGCGCAAACCCATCATTGGGTTTGATTCGTGCATGGATCTAACACTTTCTAGCAGAGATTCTTTTTCAGCCAGACCATCCGTTTCTCCTTTTACACGCATGGTGATCACTTCTTTCAGCAATACTTCTTCTGAAGGTAAAAACTCATGCAACGGCGGGTCGATCAAGCGGATAATAACTGGATAACCATCCATTGCCTCGAATAATCCTTCAAAATCAGAACGCTGGTGCGGAAGCAGTTCATTGAGTGCCTTAACCCGCTTTTCTGATGTTTTTGCTAGGATCATACGCTGAACAACGGGTAAGCGTTTCTGTTCAAAGAACATATGCTCTGTACGGCACAGCCCAATTCCTTTTGCGCCGTAAGAGCGGGCACGTCGAGCATCTTTGGGATAATCAGCATTTGCCCAAACCTGTAAGCCGGTAGTGGGCCATCCCTCGGGTACATCTCGAATGCCGGGCTGCGCGCAAATATCGTCTGCCCAACTGAGAAGCGTCATCAAGTCTGTTTGTTCTTCCAGTGAAGGAGCAGTCATATCGATCTTTCCTAAGAAGGCTTCACCAGTACCACCATCTACAGATATCCACTCACCCTCCTTTACGACTACACCATTCGCTTCCAATTGGCGCTTATTCATATCAATGTGTACCATTGCAGCGCCAACGACACAGGGAACACCGAACTGCCGTGCAACAACAGCAGCGTGAGACGTCGCGCCGCCTTCGCTTGTAAGAATGCCTTTTGAAGCCAGCATTCCATGCACATCATCCGGTTTTGTGAACGGACGGACCATGATTACATCCTGTTTCTCTTCCTTTGCCATTCTTTCCGCAGTATCCGCGTCAAAATAGATCTGTCCAACAGCCGCGCCCGGTGAAGCATTAACACCGATGGCAAATTGCTTGCCAGCTTTTTTTGCTTCTTGCAGTGTGTCTCCAAGGAACTGCGGGTGCAGGAGAGTATCAACCTGCTCAGGTGATACGCGATTAACCGCTTCTTCTTTCGAAATCACACCCTCATTGGTCATGTCAACCGCAATTTTTACAGCCGCGCTTGCAGTTCGTTTTCCGTTGCGGGTTTGAAGCATCCACAATCGCTTGTTTTCAATTGTGAATTCAACATCCTGCATTTCTCTATAGTGACTTTCCAATTTTTGAGTGATGTCCAGAAATTGTTTATATGCATCGGGTAGTTTTTCACCCATTGTCTCAATCTTCTCGGCATTTCGAATGCCAGCGACAACGTCTTCACCCTGGGCATTAAGAAGATATTCGCCGAAAAGTTTCTTTTCACCTGTTGATGGATTGCGCGTGAACGCAACACCTGTGCCGGATTCCCAACCGGAGTTACCAAATACCATCGTGACAATATTCACAGCTGTACCCAGGTCATCAGGAATATTGGCAGCTTTTCGGTAATCAACCGCCCGTTTCACATTCCATGAGCTGAAGACAGCTTCAGTCGCAAGGCGCATCTGTTCAACAGGATCCTGTGGAAAATCAAACCCTTTTTCAGATTTGACTATTTTCTTGAATTTCTCAACCAATTCCTTCAGGTCTTCTGCTGCAAGATCAGTATCCGCTTCAGCACCTTTTGCTTTCTTAACCTCTTCAAGCATCTCCTCAAATTTCTTATCTTTGATCCCCAATACAACTGCGCCAAACATCGCAATCAGCCGTCGGTATGCATCGTATACAAAACGTTCATTATCGGTGATTTTCACCAAGCCTTTAGCTGTTTCATCATTAAGACCAATATTGAGGACTGTATCCATCATACCTGGCATGGACATCTTCGCGCCAGAACGGCATGAAACGAGCAGGGGATTTGTAGAATCGCCGAATTTTTTTCTTGACGCTTTTTCAACGCTCTCTAAAGCTTCCATACTTTGTTCCCACATCCCCTTAGGGAATTTATTGCCGCTTGCCAAGAATGCGTTGCACGCTTCTGTGGTAACTGTGAAGAAAGGTGGTACCGGGACATCAATTCGAGTCATTTCTGCTAAGTTAGCACCTTTACCCCCTAATAATCCACGCACTCCATCCCAGGAACCCGTGTATTTTTCTGCCTCTTCAACTTCATTAAAAAGGTAAACCCATTTTTTTTCTGCCATTTGTTTCCTCCGGAAAAATAATAAATAATAATTAATTACAGAAAAGCACCAAGTATGGATTTTACCATAGCCATTTTTGCCTGGTAAATATACCAAATTAATTCGAATTCAAATATTAATAATAAATAATATAATTACTCAGTGGTTCCGATTAATTTATTCACCTGGCTGCTGGCCTTTTTACCTGTAATTCTCATCCTCCTGCTTATGGCAATCTTTAATTGGGGTGGAAGCAGGTCTGGTATGCTAACCTGGTTAGCATCACAGCTAATCGCATCCATCTTTTTTGGAGCTTCTCTCAAACTCCTTCAATATACATATATAAAAACTTTATTTCTCTCATTAGATGTCCTCCTAATTATTTGGGGAGCAATGTTCCTCTATCAAGTTACAAAAAGGGCTGGCACTATTCAAATAATCGGGAAATTTCTAGCAGAACTCACCGAAAGCCCTGCATTCCTTGGTATTTTTCTCGGTTGGCTTTTTCCCTCCTTTTTACAGGGTATGGGAGGGTTTGGTGTTCCAGTTGCTGTATCTGCCCCCTTATTAGTAAGTGCAGGTTTTTCCCCAATCCTTTCAGTTGTGATCGCCAGTATTGGGCATAGCTGGGGGGTTACATTCGGTTCCATGGGCAGCTCATTTAAGACAATAATGGCTGTTACCGGTCTTTCAGCTGATTACCTCGCCCCATTTACAGCAATATTGCTGGGAATATCATCCTTATTTTGTGGTCTCTTTGTGATTTACTTGGCTGGTGGAAAAAAGCATTTTCTCAAAGCACTTCCACTGACACTTATAACCTCTTTAATTCTTTCAATTGGTCAGTATTTACTCGCGACTAACGGTCTTTGGGTCATTGCGGTCACACTCCCAGCAATGAGTAGTCTCGTTTTTGGTTTTCTATATGTAAGATTCTTCTCCAAACATAGTAGAGAGTATTTATCAAAGATGAAAAGAAAGGAGCGAATTCAATTAATTATCGCTCTGCTCCCATATGTATTTTTAGTTTCTCTGATAGTAATTTTCAATTTTTTTTCCCCCCTTAGAGAACTATTCACGCCATACGCAATCAGTTTCCAATTTCCACAATTATCCACAACATATGGCTTCGTTACACCAGCAGAGATGAATAAAAAGATCAACTTGTTCCTTCACCCCGGTACTGTTATAACTATCAGCGCTCTGGTATCGTATTTATTCCTCAAAAAGAAAGCATATCTGAATGGTGATGAAATAACTGAGATCGCTTTAGATACTTATAAAAGCTCAATAAATACTTCCATAGCAATTTTTTCTTTTGTGGGAACTGCTGTGGTTATGAACCGTACCCAAATGACAAATATGCTTGCGGTAGGGATAAGCCGTGTTTTCAGCCAGGAAATTTACCCGATTGTTTCCCCCTTCATAGGCGCATTAGGCGCATTTATTACCGGCAGCAATACAAATTCCAATGTATTATTTAGCAGCCTCCAACTGCAAACAGCCGAACTTTTAAACCTTTCCGTCGCCTTGATCCTGGCAGCGCAAACCACCGGGGGCGCTTTAGGGAGCATTATAGCGCCAGCCAAAGTCATTCTCGGTTGCCACACAGTAGGATTAATCGGGAAAGAAGGAAAAGTGATTGGTAAATTGATCCTGTTCTCCAGCACTTTAATTTTGCTAATAGGTATTTTCACCTACATTATTTCGGAAATTCCCTAAATGATTAAAGCTGTATTTATTAAGTCCAAAAAAAATATTTGCGGTACAGCCCTTCTTGCTAGTGTAACAATCTTTCTGTAAACTCAAAAAGGGGTAGATCACGGTATCCTTTAAGAAGTCCAATAAACATCAGAAAGGAATAAGACACCTGTTTTCAGTTTAGTTCAACTGATCATCTCTATAAGCGCCTATTGCTTAACCGGCGTGGAATATCCACCAATTTTCCAGGCAGCGTCCGTTTTAGCCAACTCTTCAAAAAATGAGATATTAAATTAAAGGCTAAGTTTTATTTTAATTTGTGGTTTCAAACTTTTAGTGCAACAAGATTATTAATGACTTCATCAGGTTTG
>CAYLHI010000030.1:0-26414 GCA_964383575.1 uncultured Pelolinea sp. | reverse complement strand
AACCTCGCTATGGGTGGTTTGATTTCAAATTTTATCTATTTTTTCAACACCCTCTCACAGATAATTGTTTGGTGAAAAAAATTAGTTTAATCTTTTCTTACTCCCGCCATAAGGTACATATTATTTATAATAATTTATTTTCTTCTTCCAAAGCCACATCGCCCCTATAGGATCCTGACCATTTATCAACTGCCCAATTGCATCCTTTGCACATCATCTAACTGCATTAAAGCATCAATGATGTTCTGGATATTTTCTATGTTTCATCCACGGCAAATCCAATAAACAAATAAACTGATAAGCCATTCACGTCTTTATTCTTTTTATTAGATATTATGAATTATCAGCCATAAAAAATATGGCTGATAATATAAACCCAAACTCTTGATCTGAAACTGAATTTCTAATTACTAATTAGTCCTTCTAGAAAGATCAGCAGTCAATTTTGATAGCTGTTTAATGGACAATCGCTCCTTGCCAGGCAGGTATGTTTCCAAAAGATCCCCAATCGGTTCAGCCCATGTTGCGGGGACTCCATTGATAACACCAAGCACATTACCCACCAATCCTCCGTTACAATCCACATCCATACCTGCTTTTGCAAGGAGTGAGAAGGTACGCGTCATATCCCCTTCCCCATACCATAATGCCAATACATCAGATGCCATGTTTGGATAAGCATGAATCCAGTTATATTTCTTAAAAAAGTCATCAAACAATTTCCATGTATCTTCTGGATTATCAACATGCCGAATAGTTTTCAGAACATAATCCAGATTTTTTTTGTACTCGCTTCCTTTAGGAATATACTCCGCGGCTGAAAGGATAATCTGTTTAAGATCGTCCTCGACGAACGCCAGTGACGTCAATACTGCGGCAAATATTTCCCCATACACACCGTTCGCCGAGTGGGATACAACGCCATCCACATGTGCTAAGCGTGCAGCTTCTAAAGGCCAGCCGGGAGCCAGCATGCCGCAGATCATCCCGCGCATTTGAGCGCCAATCCAATCTGAGAAGGGATTGCGGTGGCTGCCGGATTCGGGCGGCAGGTATCCATTACGCAGATTCTGCAGAGCAATCCACTCCGCTGACCAACCGAAAGATAACTGTTTTACCCATTCCAGACCAATTTCCCTCGATGAGATTTTTCTGCCCATTTTTGAAAAAACATCCAGCAGGATCAGTTCATAAACCACATCATCATTCATTGTCTCGGGATCAGTAATATACGTTGTCACATCTCCATATACCTTAGAAATATTCTCCCCGGTATAACCCTCAATAGCTGTCCCAAAGGATGCTCCTGCTAACTGCCCCAGCCAACCAGAATAAATCTTATCTTCCAAATCGCTGATGGATTCCATTTTGTTCTCATGGCCAACATTTCCCATCTCGTTTTTAACTTCATCCCATTTTTCAGGATGAGAATATTTATGATATGGGTGATCTTCAATTTTTGGTGCGTTGAAAACTGCCTCCAACAAACTTATTGTCAAAGCCCGCAAGCCGACAATGTCATCATTCTTCAGTAAACGCATACCTTCTGAATAGAATGGAATAGCTTTTGAAAGATCATATCCTTTATTTTCCCGCGCCTGCATCATTTCCATATATGCATGTTCAACTGCCCCAGAGCCAGGTACTTTCGACTCCCAGAACATTTTCAGCATCATATCATTCGCTTGAAACAAAATGCTCAAATCAAACCAACTGCTTGCGTGCACACGGCGGTCCAGAGGGATCGCTTTTATGCGCATTTCTCTTTCAAGTTCCCAGGCTTCTGCCATTTCTCTGCTCCTTTTCATAAACACTTTTGGCTTAAATTTATCACATCCGCGCAGCTTCCAGTTGTGTCTCCGCTGGATAATACCTCATTCTTTTCTTGCCTGGCATAATAAAAGCTTCTCCTGTTATATTTACTCACAGGAGAAGCTCTCTTTTTGTATCTTACTTTTAAGGATTGATTCAATATCAATGGGATTCTTTCAATAACAAAATCCGCATCTATTTAATCATCCCCAAATAATTATGGGCTCCAGAGCACTTTTTAGAACTTCATTTCAGTGCTGTGTTTAGCAATTAGATCCATATGCTTTATTTAGTTCCACTCTCTTTAATCACTTCGATCTGCGCCTTCTTTTCTTCGATTAGCTTTTTATTCTTCTCGATTTCTTCACAGAACGCAGTTAGCGTTGGGTCATTGATCTTCTTTTCAGCACAAAGAGCCAGAACTGCGTCGCTTATCTGGGGCACAATCTTTTTATTCGCGTTCTCTAATTGGCTGATTTCACGTTTAAGCCCTAATATTTCTACCGTTTCAGTTGCCCTTTCACCAACTCTTTTCATGCCTGTGATAACAGCATCAACCACATCGCTCGCTTTTTCACCAGCTTTCTTTGTGCCTTCTTTTATTTTTTCGATTGCAACATCAGCTTTTTCGCCAGCCTTCTTTGTGCCCTCTTTTATGTTCTCAATCGAAACCTCAGCTTTTTCACTGGCTTTCTTTGCCCCTTCTGCCATTTTATCAATGGTATCACTGGTCTTTTTGTTCATCTTTTTTGTGCCTTCTTCAATTTTTTCCTGGGAATTTTCAGTTTTGGTGTTTTCTTCTTTTGCCATTTTTCAACCTTCTTTCATTTTTAATAAAATTTACCATAATGAACATAATCATTCATCTAAAATATATACGAATAATGTAAGAAAATAGTTCTTATCTCGTCCTGCCAGTTCCGGGACGATCTTTGATGTTTCTTCAAAGAAATACAGCCGCCCGCGCCCCATAAAAAATCAGCCGTAAAAAACACCTGCCTGGGTAGGGAATTTTAAGGATTTAATACTCTTCTATTTAGCTTTTTATATTAAACTTTGATTTCTGATCACACGAGTACAGGTGTCTTCAGCTTCTATTGCCAATTGTTTTTCATCTACCCCCGGTAAAACACCATCACGGTATATTACTTTTCCATTGACCATGGTGAGCCATACAGGCCCGGTAGCCCCTATTTTGGCAATAAGATCTTTCGGATTATGTAAAGCTCCGGAGAATTCTAATCTCTCGGTATCTATCATAAAAAGATCCGCCCCTTTTTGGGGTTCTAATGTCCCAATATCTGTTCTTCCCATCATTCCAGCTCCTCCAACCGTAGCTATTTTCAACATTTCATAAGCAGAAGGAGATCCCCCTCGATTTTTACTGTGAAAAGCCTGCATAAGGTAAGCCATACGTAGTGAATCGAGCAAGCTTGATCCATCATTTGTAGCCGAGCCGTCACACCCAAGACTCAGCCGCATCCCTGCTCTATTCATTGCTGGAATATTAATAATTGGGAATCCACCCAATGTAGCAGGCGCTGGACAATGGGAAAGCCCAGTTTTCGTTTTCGCCATTACGATATACTCCTCTGGGGTTAATTCCCACCCGTGCGCAACCCATACATCCGGGCCAACAAAACCAATATCTTCACACCATTCTAGTGTTCTTTTACCCCAACGTTCAACCATTGCAGCATTTTCACCCTCTCCAAGATGTGTGTGCAGATAAACGCCTTTATCCCGTGCAAGATTTAATGACTCGGTGAAAGTATCTTTATAACAATTAATTGGCTGGCAAGGAGATATTACAATTTGTCGCATACTATATGGATTTGGATCATGATATATATCAATAAGTCGTTCACAGTCCTGCAAGAATTCATCTGTAGACTCAACCATCTCATCCGGAACATTACTTCCCTCGCTTTTAGGTAATGTATTCGCTCCCCGGCCTGCATGAAAACGTATGCCAAGCAGTGCAGCCGCATCCATCTGTCGATCAACCAGTTGCTTACCTGCGGATCTAGGATAACAATATTGATGATCAAAAATTGTTGTAGAACCATGTTTGAGTAAATCAGCCATTGCAACTAGAGAGGAGTAATAAATCACATCGGCATCAACATATTTAAATATTTCATATATTTCTTCAATCCAATCAAGAACCGACATATTGGAAAAATTAATAGTCGTAAGGTTCCTAATAAAGGTCTGAAAAAAATGATGGTGGGTATTTACCAGGCCAGGATATATAAACTTACCACTCGCATCGATCGTCTCTTCAGCCGTCTCTTGAATTGCTTTTCCTATACGAATAATTTTCGGACCTTCTATTAAAATATCGCAATTAAAATAAACCTTGTCATTTTCATCGCAAGTTACTATTGAACTCGCATTTTTTATAAGAATGCTCTTATTCATATTTACAACTCCTGCGTGTGTTCATTTTGCTAACAAGTAAAAAGCTTTTTTGCTTCCGCCAGGTAATACCCCCTGCCATCCTTAATAACCACTTCACTAAACCCTGCCGCTGCCAGCATTTCCCGCATCGCTTCTTCCTCCGGGATCAGGTGGTCCTTCAGGTCAGGTATCTTGCGATGGATCGCGTTGATTTCTTCACGATTCGCGGTATGGCATATGAATATCTTCCCGCCCGCTTTTAATAATTTAAAGATATTCTCCAACGATAATGGTTTTTCATGAAAGTGTGGAAAAGCAGAATAGCACACAACCGCGTCAAATATGCCTGCTGGAAATCCTACCGTCTCGATCTCTGCGCATACATGCTCAATACCTTTATTCCCGTTCTTTTTCTGCGCGATCTCCAGCATGCGGAACGCAAAATCCACACAGACAACCTGTCCGCCACCGTTCAACCTGGATTTTATATACGGCACGAACACTCCCGTCCCGGTTCCCACATCCAGCACCCGCGCGTCCGGCGCAAACCTCAGCCGTTCTATCAGCTCTTGCAGTTTAACGGGGTCATTATTGCGCACGGTTTCATCCCAATGGGATGCTGCGTTATTGAAATATTGTCTGCTGATCCGTTTATCCATAGGTCACTCAAGACCAAATTATATAGGAAAATTTGCGGGTTGGCGTGTTGATCAGCATCAGCCAGCAAAGCGCAGTCGGGTGGCTTATCTCCACCCCGCTGTCTCAGTTATTCTGGAAAACTCTCTGTTCATCAATCTCCCAACAGTAACGCATCCGCGCCGCGAAATTTATAGAATTCTGCACTATACTCAATGATGGAAATCAACATCAAATCACAACGAGGTACACATGCTGGTTACATTATCTGAGATACTGAATAAAGCCGAACAGGGAAATTATGCCGTGGTCGCGCCGGACTTCACATCTATGGTCTCCGTCCGCTTCCAGCTTGAAGCAGCCGAGCAGCTCAAAGCGCCGCTCATCCTGAGCTACATGAAACACATGCAACCGCTCTGCCCCGTGCGCTCCTGGCAGAAGTGGATCAACATCATCCGGGGAGAATGTGAACAGTATAATATTGATGTTTGTTTGCATCTCGATCACGGCGCAGCGGTGGAGGACTGCCGCCAGGCGGTGGACGCGGGTTTTACAGGGGTAATGATGGACGCCAGCGCCAAACCTTTCTCAGAAAATGTCGATCTAACCAGCACAGTCGTGGAATTCGCCCATGCCGCGGGCGTCTCCGTGGAGTCGGAGATTGGTCATGTCGGCACTGCCGCAGACAGTACATATCACACCGCGGACTCCACTCGGTTGCACCTCACCCAGCCCGATCAGGCAGAGAAATTCGCCCGGCAGACCGGCACAGACTGCCTTGCTGTCGCGGTCGGCACTGTCCATGGTGAATATGACGGTAAACCGCGCATTGATTTCACTCTTCTGGATGAGATCAGCCAGCGCGTCTCCGTGCCGCTTGTCATGCACGGTGGGTCAGGTACCGGTGATGAAAATATAAAACAGGCAGTTGCACTCGGTATCCGTAAGATCAATGTATACAGCGATTGGATCGTTCCCGCCCAGCGGGAAACCTCGCGCCTTATCACCGAGAAACCTAAAGACGTCGCCCGCGTCGCCATCGCGCGGCAGGCAATCATCCACGACATTCTCACCCATTGGTTCCAGATTTCTGGATCAGTTAATAAGGGGTAGTCCTGCTGCCGCTGTGCACCCCCTTCCACGTCCCTGCTTGATTATGTGGTCATTGAGGTCAAGGGTGAAATGGAGTGTCTCGATGCCGTACACAATCTGATAAATGATATTTCTCTGCGTGTCGGAAAGAACCCTAAATACATATCTGCACTTTCTGCATTCATCTAAGGAAAAAATATTTTCTCCCATACCAGCAGGTTCTTCCTTTTAAAAAGTATTACGAATTCATAAGTTGGGTTGGTGTTTTTCCAACCCAGCATCTTATTATTCATCAAATATTTCCTTCCAATGAAAAAGTACTTTCTCGCATGCCAGAGTTTTCTACAATCTTCATCCCCCCACCTACGCCCTCTCTAAAATTCTCGCGCTAACTTCTCTCTCTTGCGTTATAATCACGGCTGATTATTTTGCCTGACACAGGAGGTTACCATTAAAATCTATATCAGCGGTATCAGCGGCTTTTTGAGCATCAACCTTGTGCGCTACTTGCGCGCCAACGGCTATGAAGACATCTCCGGCATTGACCTTGTCGATTTCACCTACCCCGAGCGGGATAAGATCACCTTCACCCAGGGCGATATCCGCGACCGTGAAGTAGTTCGCAAGAGTATGGCTGGCGCGGACATCGTCATCCACACCGCTGCCGCCCTCCCCCTCTATACGCCCGAAGACATCTACACCACCGATGTCGTCGGCACACGCATCCTCCTCGAGCAGGCAAAGAAACACCGCGTCAAGCGCTTCATCCATATCTCAACTACCGCTGTGTACGGTGTCCCGGATCATCATCCCCTCTACGAGACCGATCCTGTTGACGGTGTTGGCCCCTACGGCGAGGCTAAGGTTCAGGCAGAAGCCGTCTGTGAGGAATTCCGTGCTGGCGGCATGTGTGTACCCATCATCCGCCCCAAGTCGTTTGTTGGCCCAGAACGCCTGGGCGTCTTCGCCATCTTCTATGAATGGGCTAGCGAAGGTAAGGGCTTTCCCATGATCGGCTCTGGCAGCAATCGCTACCAGCTCCTCGACGTTGAAGACCTATGCCGCGCGATCCATGCCTGCATGACCTTGCCCAAAGCTAAAGTCAACGACACCTTCAACATCGGCGCGGACGAATACACTACCATGCGCCAGGATTACCAGGCTGTTCTCGATGAAGCCGGCTTCGGCAAGCGCATCGTGCCCTTCCCTACGGGACCTGTCATTATCACCCTGAAAATTCTCGAAGCGCTCAAGCTCTCCCCGCTCTATCCCTGGATCTATGAGACCGCTTCCAAAGATTCTTTTGTATCTATAGAGAAAGCTCAGCAGGTGCTGGGTTTTAATCCGCAGCATTCCAATCAGGATGCCATGATCCGCAATTACCGCTGGTACCTTGCGAAGGAGGATACTTTCAACAGTGGTGACGGCATCAGCCACCGCTTGCCCTGGAAGCAGAAAGCCCTCAAATTGCTCAAAATCTTCTTCTAACCCATAATCTGCCATCGCGCAGCATACCCTCTGGGTATCGCGAGGTTTGCAATTCTCCAGTGAATTCTAACTCTCCTGTGAGGCTTATAACTCTTCTGTAAAGAGTTATAAGGTCATTTGTTTTCTAAGGTCTTTTGTTCTTGTAAGGTCTTTTCTTTACCGACGTTGCAATCCCCTTCTCTAAGAATTTTATCATCGCAGGGAGTACGCAGTACAGCGCGGCAGCTCAATTCTTTTATCTCTTGCATCGCCCAGCGCCCATGATCCACCGTATGGCTGTTTATCCTTGCTTGTACTCAGTGCTACGTGCGTGGAAGTGTAAGTCAAGCGCCTGTATAAATTCGACCCACATGCTGTCCCAGAATGTGAAAAATGCTATACTGAATATATATCCATGAAAATCTTTGGGTATCCAAAAATTTATAGATAGGATTGGAGGTGTCTGGTGTTTCAAAATATTCTCATCGCCTATGATGGCTCAGAGCACGCGCGCCGTGCAGCACGGATAGCAGGTGAACTTGGCCGCCAGAAAAATCATGCCGAATTATGGTTGGTAGTTGTAGTTGAACCTATCCCAAAAGATTTGGGCGAGCCCTATATGGACAAGCTGATCGCGAAACGCACCCAGGAAGGTGAGGAGTTGATCCGCAAAGCAAAAGAATTTATCGGCGAAGATATTACAGTCAATGAAGTGCTCCTGTTTGCTTCACCTGCTGAAAGCATCATTGAAGAGGCGGAAATACGCAAATGTGATCTCATCATCATGGGGACCCGTGGGCTCGGGTCGCTGCGCGGCTTACTGCTCGGCAGTCAGACTCACAAAGTGATCAGTATGGCTACCTGCCCGGTGCTTGCAGTGAAATAACCCGATTTATATTCAATCTAATCTAGCATATAAAGCAGCGCACTCTGAGAATATAATCCACCTCTTTGTGTGTAAGCGGCTAATATCTATCATCCGCTTGTCCGTCAGAAAATTACAAGGGTTTATTGCCTATACCGCAGATCCAATCCCTGTTATACTCCTCGAATACCTAAGCATCTGAGCAGCCGACCGTAGAGCAGAAGGCAGCACAAATGAACCAAAATCACCCCCTACTCCGAAATATAATATATTCCTTTGTGATATTGAAAACATCCGGTATTGAAAATGCTCTTCCCATCCGATATACTATACATAACGTACAATAAAAATGTTATCGCTATTGGATATATGCTGATTTCCGTCACTTTCGTATGAATCCGAACTTGTTTACCAAACATCTTGCTTGTATCTTCGCCACCTTGCTCCTTTCATGTTGCGCAGGGCAAACACAACCGCCCCCAACTCCCACTTCATATGCTGAACCCACTATTCAACCTAATGCCAAATTGGATAATGAGCAATTCTCGCAAGCCCATCAGCATCTCGTCGAGCACACGATAGCAACCCAGAATTTGCAAGACGAAGATGTCATTCGCGCTTTCTCTGCTGTCCCCCGACATAAGTTTGTTCCACTAGAGTATCTCGATATAGCTTACGAAGACCATCCCCTGCCCATCGGCTATGGGCAGACAATCTCGCAGCCTTCTCTGGTCGCGCACATGACCGAAATTTTAGAACTGAAACCCGGGCAAAAAGTGCTCGAGATCGGTACCGGATCCGGCTATCAAGCAGCGATCTTGGCAGAATTGGGCTTTGTGGATGTCTACACAATTGAGATTGTGCCAGAGTTAGAAGAAAACGCTTCCAACCTTCTGCGGACGCTTGGGTATTCCAACATTACTGTAAAACAAGCCGATGGGTATTATGGGTGGGAAGATTATGCCCCATTCGATGCCATCATTGTCACTGCAGCCCCCGATCATCTTCCTGCACCGTTGGTAGAGCAGTTGGCTGATAATGGGCGTTTGGTCATCCCGATTGGACCACCCGGTTGGTACCAAACGCTGTGGAAATTTATCAAACAGGACGATGAATTAATTGGCTACAACATGGGCGGAGTGAGTTTTGTGCCTTTCACTGGCGAAGGGGTTCAGAGTGGCGCCCAGGATCAGACACCATAAACCATGCGCCCAGGTAGCAGATCATTCCCACAGCTAAGGTTCGTCTGAAACCAAAACTAAGCGACAGCAGGGAGGAGAGAATTGAAGCAATCACAGAAGTTGATCCGTTCACTGCCCATATCCATCCCACTATCCCTCCGGCTGGAAATTTTTCATCTAACGAGATGCATCTCCGCATCCATTCCAGTCCAGCGGGGAAAGGAATACCCATTAAAAAACCAATTGGCGCTGTGAAAATGATACTAACACTGATCCGAGCTGCCAGAGGCATGCCCAGCGTTGCACTCAGAAGCGCTGGAAGCACAACAAACCATCCCGCAAGAAAAACCAGCAGGATCAATAGAGAAGCAGAGATCGATAGTATTTTGCTTCCCCATCGACTGCCAAGTCCCGAAAACAGCAGCAGAGAAAACAGCACCACCGCCATCGCGTAGGTTGGATGATCCAAATACAGGATAAACTGCTGAATCATTGGCATTTCAACCAGCAGAAAAGCAAATCCGATCATGCCAAAATAGACCAATATCCTGATATTACCTTTCAAATGCGGAATCTTTGTTTCCTTTTTTACTATGGCAGGCAGGAGAATCAGCACACCCGCTAAAATGACTGCTAATCCAAATATCGCCAGGATGACCAGAAAGCCCGCCCCGCCAAATGGCTGCCATGTTGTCCCCAGTGACCGCAAGATCCCGCCTATTTGGGACCATTTGAAATAATGCCCAAAAAATGGGTGATCATCCACTGGCGTACGTACATCATACATATACTGCTCATAAAAATGAGCTCGCTCTTCATGATCGAGTACATCAATAAAAGTTTGATAATACACTTCCTCAGGCAGGATATTATGACGGTTTATCTCCTCAACTTGAATATCTGGCGTAAATACCAGGTCGAATGCTTTCTCATCCACAAAAGTACGAATCAGAGCAAGTTCCTTAGAAGTGAAAGTCCCATTCTTCACAAGCAGTGTGCCGGTGTTATAACCCCGCAGCGCTACGATTTGCTCTTGCGGATTAGCTCCGCGTGCCTCCAGCGATGAAACCCCCAACGTGAAAGTACGCAGCCATTCACTTGGCTGCTCATGCAGCCAACGCGTTACTACTAAAAATCCATCTTGTTTCAGACAGTCTAACATATCGCTGAAAGATTCAAATGTGAATCTGTAATTTTCCCCCAGACTGTACGCTCCGTAGCTCACTGGATGGTAGCTGTCTGTAAGAGATAACTGAATGACATCAAAACGCCTGTTCGTGCTCCGCAGGTAGCTGCGCCCGCTTGTAGCAGCTAATTCCACACCCGGCAGATGATAAATATCCGCAGCAGCTTCAATTAACAGCATGTTTTCCTCTACAGCCGTAACCCGCTGAGCGTCCAAAGCCAAAGCCGCCAGCACATCCATGCCCCCTTTCGACCCCAAAATCAACGTTTCAGCTTCAGGTCGCAGATAGAAGGCAATTGCTGCGGGAAGATATCCTGCAAAATCCATTTCAGATTCTGCAGGCATAAGAGCGTTCAGGTTGTCACCATCAATGAACAATCCCCTGATCGGTGGCAGCGGTTCCAGATATCGGTAGCTCAAACCCGGAATTGAATGTAGGCTTGGGCTCCGCACTACGTCCACTCTCGAAGTGGCATTCCACTTACTGGAAATGATTTCCGCCTTAGGATTTTGCAGAGCGTAAGAAATGCCCTTATATGGAGAAATGGATAATTCCATTATTCCTAATCCTTCGCCCCCGGCGATCAGCTGCCCAATTTCCATTACTGAGAAACCTACCAGTAGAAAGATAGCGATCAATCCCAGTATAATCTGTATACTTTTTCTTTTCGGTCTGCTCCAACTGCATAATAAGAATATGAATGCCGCCAGCCCCGCTAATGCGCTGCTTAATGCCGCTGTTCCCTCCCCACCCATCAGATGCGGCGCCATCAACGCTGCCATGCAGCCAAGCGCGGAGCCTATCAGGTTTAACGCATACACCCGCCCGCCCGCATGCGTTTGCCTGGATAGCATAACGCTGACGATCATCCCGCTGAAAAAGAAGGGTGCAGCGAGAGCCGTGTAATGCAGCATCAATATCAAAATTTGCCTGCGGTCAACCGCCATGCTGAACGAATCAAACGGCAGCTGGTTGATCAGTATATATGCTCCCAGCATGCTCACACCTGCTCCGATTGCCATCCATACCAATTTGCTGGCAAGCGGTGTATCATCTTTCTTCCCCAGCACTGCCAAAAAAGTTCCGCTCGCACCAAAGCCCAACAGCGCTATACTCACCACCATAAATGCAAAGTGATAGAAATGCGAGATTGAATACAGGCGCGTCAGGTTGATCTCAAAGCATAAGCTCGCTGCGGAAATGATGATCAAGCCCACTTTCTGTAATGCGTTCATCTGAAACGCGGTTTTTGGTATTAAGGAATTTGATCTATCTTGCATTATATTCAGTATACAACCTGCTCCTTTTTAAAAATCCGGATTATCTCGTGAAAATAAATTTTGAAGTTCATGAAAAAAGTGAAAAATAGAATAGTTGCAGATTACCGCTGTCTTGTTAGTCTTAGATTACCATTTCAAATCTTTTCCCTTTAATCCCATGGTACCCCTTCACTTTCTATCATCACAAGGAATTCCTTTGTGGTTAGTATTGTGGGTCCAATAAAATAGGGTGTGGCGATATCATTCTCTAAGAATATTGTTATTGAGAGTGCCTGCAGGGGGTTTGGCAATCCTTATTGCACTTGTTTTTATTTTCTTTGATGTGATTTTACTCTTCCCAAAATCGCGTCGCTTTCCCTTGCGGTATCATAGGAAGTGTTTGCCCCACAGTGATGTCAGGTCACCGGTGGGATAGGCAAAGCAGACAAACTGGTCAAAGCGCTGGGGCTGATGGGGATTGACAGGAGCAAGGTCTCGCGCATAAACAAGGAACTGGGCCATCTGAATAATTGACTTTTATCAAAACAAATCTATTATTATTTCTTGCTTGTTTTGGAACTGGTTCGCACAGTCCAGATGATAAAGATAAATGTAATTAATATAGCCGCTGCCAGCAAGTAGATGGCCGAATTGTCAGCATCCAGATTTAAAATACTCTCAAGCCAACCTGATTGGGGTTTCTGCTCACCGTTTGCTGGCAATTTTTTTTCAATAAATAATGGGTGAGAAATACCTTCCTCATCAATGATTTCAACATTTGCAGAAGTGCCCTCCTGCATAAAAATCCTATTCTGGGCGGTATCAAATGCAGCATCCAGGCCTTTCTCTGAATTACCCAAAATAGATAGAACCAAGGAGTGTGAATCCATCATCCTGGCAATTTCCAAAATCCCAAAGTGTTTATTCGAATTAATTCTGAATTGAATTCCATCCATAAGGATTTCATCAATGAAGCCGTCTTCCTTCATTGGAATAGGTAGAGATTCGTTTACCCCGCTTGAAAATGGAATGTCATTGGTCCTTCCAATCAGGATGTAATCCTTTTCTGGTTCTCCTTCAAAGGATGCCGCAAATTGAGCGGAAGGTCGCATGATACTCGAGTTTAAAAATTTTCCTAAAATGAAAACGGTATCAGACGCATATTTCCAACTCTGCAAATCGCCTTGATTGGCAACAAATACGAGTTGGGAAAGCGAATTATCATGTAAAAACGCATTGGGAAGATCATTTAAGTAATAATTAATTGATTCCGTGGGTACATCCAGCGTAGGCGGCAGATGCAGGTAGGAATCCTTAAAAATTGAAATCCAATAATTTCCACTCCTTTCATCCGCGCAGACATCCTTTGGATATATGGTATAAGTAATTTTCAGCGTGTTTTTCAACGGTCGAATAATGTCGGGTGGGAGAATAATCCGAGCCAGCCCATTCTCAGCAGATTGGTCGCTGAAACGAATGGTCCCAATCATTTTCTCATTGATGGAAACATTAAGGCTCGACTGTAAGTAATTTATCAATTGTGAATGCCGGAAATATAATTCAATGAAAGACTCCGGTGTGATCTGCGTATCCCCTGGTAAATAAAATGGGATCTCAACCGTGGTTTCACCCAGTTTTTCTACATGTAGCTCTTCCTCATTTACTAATTCTCCAAACTCATGATCAATTTGGAATTGGATTTGCGATGATGAATCCGAAAGCTTTAAAATCACAGCCTGATTTCCATCTGAAAATGGCAAAAAATCTTCAGCTGCAACCACAGCACTGGCTTTTAGGAGGGACTCCCCATCATCACCAGTAACAATCATTACGGCGCGGCCCGGGTTCCATGGTGATGTTTGAATTGAAAGAAAACCACTATCCGGGTTGCCTGATATTTTGGAAGGTTCAAAAACAATTCCTTCCATTCTTTTTTCAAAGAAGTTATTCAGGGCATCCATTTTGCCAATAAATATAAGGTGGTAATCACCATGATCTGCCGGGTTTATTTCATTCATTAAAAATATTTCATATGAAATGCCCCCACTGGTTAGCTTTCCCAGACCCGCAGAGACAGCGAGCATTGCTGACAAATCATCTCTCTCCGGGTTCTCGGGCAGCACCAGCGCCACTGGATAGGGATTGATATCACTTCTCGAATAGAAAGGCTTTGGAAATTTACTCAGCTTCCGTTCGACTTCCTTATATTCATAAGGAATCTCAATCCGTGAGGATGGATTGATTGTAAGAACTGTAGAGATACTGTACTGGCAGGCGATTCCAGAATCCCAGCTGATCGTCAATTCATTTTCAGTTGAATTTTGTTTAATAACGCCAGGTGCAGTCGTAAATGAAACAGGCAACTCGCCGCTTTGATCAAGCACAACCTCACCCACAGATATTCCATTGAGATCAAACCTTAGGAAACCCTCTGCGTTTGCAGGTCTTTCACTGATTTCATCAGAAGTAAACGCTTCCATGAGTGATTGGAATTCGCTTTCAACTTGAAACTCGAATTGTACAGGAGATGTCACATCCCAATCCGGTGGCAGCGTGAAAAATACTGAAATCTCCTGAAATGGGCCGCGCAGAACAACTGGATCCTGAATGCCCAGATCAGCAAGAGTCAATGTGGCAGTTTGTTCCTGACCTGTACCAGAGAGCATTTGATTGTTCTGAAAATCCTGAAAAATATCACAACCAGCAAACCCCACTTGAGTGGGGGAAAAAATCAATAATAAAAGAAATGGAACTATACACTTTGATTTGATCATCAGGTACTCCAATTGCCCAAATTTACCATTCCATGTCTTTCATTTCTGCTTCCGCATCCTGCACAAAAGTCTCGAATTCCCCTGCATTGCTGCTAGTTGCAGCGGTGATGATCGGTTCTAAAATACTTTGCTCAGATTCTTCAACACCATAAGTGAATGGAGCTAAAAAGACTTCAGAAAGTTTTTTCTTAATAACATTTAACACCTTCTTGGGTGTATGAGGCAGGACAATTGAAAAAGTGGAGCCATCCCATCTACCCACAAGATCATTACCTTTCAGTTGTGCTTTGAGCCTCTTGGCAATTTCAGAAGTAACTTTCTTCCTGGAAAACCCCGGTAAAACTGATAGCAGCTCATGCAAGTTCTTTAATTTGATGAGCATAAAAGTGATCGGCCATTCATCTTCCTTCCCTTTCATAGTTACCAGAGACTTTTCAATGGAGCGTTTGGTGAAAGCTAAACTCTCGCTGTCCAAAGAAAAACGCTGAATGAATTGGCTTAGTGGGATTTCCATAAATTCTTTCACGATGACAATTAACATGCCACAAACAAGGCCAATTCCGGCTGCTATTCCCATATCCCGATAGGTTTTCGGCCGGTAAGATTGACTGGCAGCTACAGCCTGGTCTAAAAAATCAATTTCAAAAACAGAAAAATAAGCATTGATGAATTGGATGCCGTACTTTCCAACCTCATTCGCCAAAACAGCCGCGGTTTGTGGATTTGGTCCTTCAACAGTCAGTTCAAGAATGATCGATTCTGGATTCATTTCGGTAAACCGGGAGTACTGAGATAATTCTGCCTCATCTAGATCTACAACCTTTTTGGCTTCCTCATACACCCTTTCACTGGAAAGAATATCAGCATAAGTTGAAAAGATATTCAATGTGTCCAGCGCTGTAAAAGCACTAACCACATCCCGGCTGCTCGGTAAATTTTTATTTGGCGCAATGATAAAAGTCGCTTTGGTTCGGTAAACCGGAACAGTTGTTAAAGACACAGCCAACGAAATGCACACTGCAATAAGAATCGTGATTACAATCCATTTCCACCCGCTGGTTACTGCTTTGATTAATTGTTGAATAAACATTCTTTCCCTCCAGATAGTTATACTAACATTATACTTTCTGCTGCAAACAAATCAATACAAGGGCGGGGCAATTGTAAAATTCCGACCCCACTCTGTTTCACTACCCATAGCAATACAAGTCTGCAGCACGGTGTGGAAATCCCCCATATACACATCAATAAACACATTATTCACCGTCAGTTGTTCGCCGCTTTCCAGATCGATAAAATTGCTGTATGGGCTGTTTGGCTGCAATGCCTGATACGCCTTGATCTCTGTAACTTCAAAATCCATGTAGTTTCCATCCCCAAATACAAGCGTGACAATATCTCCTAATTTCACATCAAAAAAGAATCTTCCAGCCAGATAATTATGCGCCAGCAGCCCATGGTTGCCAGCTTTTTGCCAGGGATACATGAAATAAGTGGCCACATTATCAATAGTGCTTACAAACGAGGGGTCATTAGCAGGCTGATAAACCACCTGCAATGCCATTACATTTTCCACCCATAAACCCACAATCTTATCCGCTTCACCTGTTTTAAGATCTTCTATAAATTGGTCAAAAATAGGCAGATTGCTTTTTTGCGGTTCTTCATCCCCGCTTATTTCCTGTTCTTCTTCTCCGTTGCTTGGTGTGGGGGTAGCTGCCTCAAGCGAAAGGGTTTGTTCATTTTCAACAACGGGTGTCTCGGTTTGGGTAGTCACATTTGGTGATGAGAGCGTCTCAACGGGTGCCGCTTGTGTCGGCTTTTGTTGGACATTACCGCCGCAGGAGATGCTGGTTAAGCTAAAAAGGACTATGATGAACCCAAATATGCTTTGGTGAATGATATGCTTTCGGAAACACAAATCAAATGGACCGCACATTGGATAAGTATACAATTTTTTTAACAAATTCCGTCTAAAAAGTATACTTTCACATCCACTGTATAAATACAGTTTTTCATATAACGGTCTTTGTTGAGACCATCTGCCGTAAGATATAAGCTCAAACGACTTTTTATCTTTAACAATTGTTTTTTGGCTTGTACCTACATCCTCTTCGATAAATGTAATTTCTTGCTATTATGATTTTAGTGGTACCAGAATTGCGGCGAAGATCAGGTTCGGTCCCGCAGCGGGGATGAACTCTCCAACAATGGCAATTGCCGGGGGATAACCGTTGATCCAAATGTCAGATATTGCTGCAAAGCCGATTCCTATCAGGTTGCCCAACATGCTCCATGTAACAGCAGCGGCCACCTCGATATTCTTGCCGGAGAGCAAGCGAACCAGCAGTACCAGCACAAAACCGACAGCAACGGAGATACCTGCGATCATTGTGATCGGTGCATCGCCAAAGATGCCATTATCCACATCATAGAACAGGGTATTTGCTTGTGCAGGGTTCATAAAAAAGAAGATTGTGGCTGCAGCGGTTAGAATTGCGCTGATAATCAGGACGGTATCAATGCCTTTCTTTTTATCTTTGAACAGCCAGGAAAGGCCAGCAATAAAGCCTCCTAAGCCGTTGCCAACACTCCACTGTGGAGAGAGGCCGAAACCGGTTAGTGCATCGCCGAACATATTACCTACTGCACCTGAGAATAAGCCAACCATATCGACTGTGCTGTGCTTCTCTTCATTCATTGATTGCAATTTCAGGATATATTGAATGATCACCCAGAGCCTGCTTGGTTTCAGGGCTATAAATTCGCAAATCAATCTATCAAGCCGGTTATTAATGATATTAAATCGGATATATTCTTATTACATTAATTCTTTACCAACGCTATAACTGAAACGGGAAACGCTTCTAATTTTTTAATTCGTACCGGAACAGAAATAACAAAAAATCTATCATTGATTATTTTTTCCAAGTTTGCTAAATGCTCAATTAGAGGGATATCATTGGAAAATAACAACCTGTGGTTTGGTTGATCAGAAATACCCCTTTGCTCAATTCCGGATACATCAACACCAAGGCAAGAGATTCGCTTAGATACTAGCCATTCAATAGCTTTTGTATCAACGTAAGGGCGGATCCGAGATTTTGAGGTTCGGTAGTTTTTACTCATCCCAAAACGCAAAAAGACAATATCACCTTCCCTAACATTTTTGCCCCTTTCAACTATTTCACCTTTCTTAACAGCTTCACCTGGTTTTTTATCAGTAAAATCAATCAAACAGCATTCCCCCACAATTTGAGTGAGCGGAAGTTGTGATATATCTCTTCCATCTTTAATATAGTGATATGGCGCTTCTATATGCGTACCAACGTGGCTCCACATTTTTATTTCAGTCATTACATACCAAGAGCCAGCAGGTCTAATGTTTTTATACTCTTCAATAAATTCATCTACAAACCTGGTATCCGCTTCCAATAAATATTCTTCCTGCCCAGGAATTAATATATGAGAGAGTTCAATTGCTTTATATCCATTCATTTTTAATCCTTTCCTGTGATTTCTTAAAATAACCTCGATGATAATCTAGCATTAATACTAAGTTACACTAAAAATAACTTTAGTTAAATCAACCAAATCTCTGGTCTGAATTCCAGTCATTTTCTCACTGAATAACTTCATTGTTCATATTAAATACTACAACTCCATTTACGATAGATGATATTTCTAAAATGTTACACCTGCAACCAAGATGACATTTGCAAAAGTCGTGCATTCTCCAGTTCTGATAATAGCTTTGGATTGATAAGCATGTTCTATATAAACATCGGTAGCCACTTCTTGAATTTTTAAATCGGGAAATATCTTTTTTAATTCATCGAGTATGTGAAGACAATACTGATTCATTTGCTCAGGCACCAAAATAGATTCCACCTGAAGTTCTTCTTGGATCACCCTTACTAGATCTAAAACCTCTGGAGATCCGGGTCTTATCGAAACATCGATACGCCTAATATTATTTGGAATTGCTAATCCCGCATCGCTCACAACTAGCATATCTCCATGGCCCATGCTTGCAATTACTTCTGCAATCTCCTTATTTATCACTCCTGTTTTTTTCATCTTTCACCTCTTTATATAGATAAATCTTTAATTACATAGTCGTTTTTTATTTCATTAAACATCTTCTCCACCTCTTGATGTTGGGGTAAAGAAGGTTGAGCACCAAAGCGGGTTGCTGTGATGGCTCCTGCACAATTTGCGAACAGTATAGCTTCTTCAAGTTTGTACCCCCGTTCCATACCAACCACAACACCACCCACAAAGGCGTCTCCACAGGTGGTTGGATCTACTGCATTAATGGATATTGCGGGAAAAAGCCTAGCTTCGTTCTGTCGAATAAGCATTGAACCTTGGTTACCGAGTGTAATAATGACAGTTCTAACTCCAAATGAAATAAGGTCCTTTCCCGCCAAAATTGCTGTCGTAAGATCAGTGATTTCTCTACCTGAAATCTCACTCGCTTCTTGTTCATTGGGAATCAGATAATCAATCTTTGAAAAATAATTCTTGGGTATTGGATAAGCGGGAGCAGGATTCAGGATCACCTCTACAGAGAACTTCTTAGCTTTATCAATCGCGTATAGAACCATTTCCATTGGAATTTCCAATTGAAGAATAAGATAGTGTGATTGTGGTAATAATTTTTCAATTAAATCCACATCTGCTTGATTTACATTGCCATTTGCCCCTTTGGAAACAACAATTACATTCTCTCCGTTATCAGCTACAATACCCATTGCTGTCCCTGTTGGTTCTATTTCATCAAAAATAATATTGCTGATATCGACCCCCTGCTTTTCAAGATTTTCGATTGATTGAGGTCCAAAAGCATCTTTTCCTACCTTCCCGACCATACATACATCCCCTCCCAATCGCGCGATAGCAGCCGCCTGATTACCTCCCTTGCCACCCAACATTGGCATAAAATCATAACAATGTGTGGTTTGCCCCATATGTGGAAATTCTTGTACTTTAAAGAGAAAATCTGCGTTTATACTACCTAAAACAATATTCTTGATCATTATTACCTCCAAATCAAACTTTAAAAAACTAATAAAACCATCCCGGTTTATATTTTCTGGGATCAGTAAGAAAGCTGAATTCAGAAGGTTGCTCTTTTATGCTTTCATAACATGATGAATTCTTTTTCGAAAATTTGGGTTTAGGCAAATCCCTTGCCAAAAATCTTCTCAATTGCGGTAATTCGAGAAAATGCTGGTTTGGGATCAGTTCATTATCATACTCATTTTTCTTTATTGCATAATATACGGCACCACGGTGCGTTTGGTATGGTTTATAATTGGCCTTCATTCTAGAATCATAAAATCCGTTGAAAACCAACGCTTTCTTGCTAGGATTTATTGCTATATGACCATAATAGGGGGGAATAATAAAACAATCACCAACTCGAGCATCTATTAAAATCGCATCAGAACAATGGTTATAAGGAGGGATTGATTTCTGTAATAGAAAATAACCTCTTCCAGATAATACACAGTGGATTTCTGGAGAAGGTGGATTTCTTAGATTCTCATTTTCATGATAATGCCCGAATAATTTTGGGTATTCATTTCCAAATAATCCAGGATGAATGATAACAATTCCATGTTCAATGTTATATCGGTGAAATTTCTTTTTATCACCTTTTTTTATTAAGCCCAAATAGGTTGAATAGACTGTTTTTTCCCCTTTGATCCCTTCCTTCATCCATACATCAAATAAATCGCTCACTCTTCGTATCCTTATTAAACAAGAATTTTTCATTTCTTCATTAAGGATAATTTGATTATTTTCAATAATTACATCTATCCCGGCTAAATTACTTAAATTGCTCATATTTAATTATTTCTTTTCAATACAAATATTCATTCGTCCTTTTTACCTACCATTTGGCCTACCATATTGACAATATCCGAAACACCTGGGATAACATAATCTTCAGAACCCGGTGAAAAAGGAATAGGGATGTCTTTTGCTGATATCCGCTGGGGTTGACAATCTAAGTAATCAAAAGCCTCTTCGCAAACAATTGCGATAATTTCAGAGGCAATACCACAAGTAAGATGGTCTTCACTTGCCACAACCAAACGATTGGTCTTTTTTACTGATTCAATAATTTTTTCCTTATCTAATGGAACCAACGTGCGAGGATCAATTACCTCAATAGACACTCCCGATTGCATAAGGATATCAGCAGCCTCCAATGCCTTATGCACCATAAGCATTGTAGCGACAACTGTGATATCCGAACCATCTCTTTTAATTTCAGCATTCCCGAATGGCACACTGTAAGATTTCTCCGGCACATTTGTGTTTAAAGATTCTTTTTTATCCCATTCGGAATTGAATTTTCCTCCCGGGGACCGCGTTCCATATAAATAACGGTGTTCAAAAAACAATACGGGATTATTATCCCTAATGGCAGAAATCATCAACCCTTTTGCGTCATATGGTGTTGAAGGACATGCTACCTTTAATCCGGGTGTGTGCATAAACCACGCCTCGAGACTTTGTCCATGTGTTGCCCCGCGATTAGTTGAACCTGTTGGAGCTCTAATAACCATTGGGACAGAGAATTGCCCTCCGCTTGTTAAGTGCATTTTTGCGGCTTCATTAACCATTGCATCCATCGCGCAAGCCAAAAAATCTGCATAATGCACCTCAACAATAGGCCGCATGCCTGTCATAGCAGCACCTACTGCTGCACCAAAAAGACTATTTTCACAAATTGGTGTATCCCTTACGCGTTTTTCCCCAAACTTATCTATAAGTCCTTTTGTTACTTTAAATGGCCCACCAAATATTCCCACATCTTCACCCATTATAAAAATACGTTCATCCTTTGCCATTTCTTGCGAAATAGCTTCTCGAATAGCTTCTGCAAAAGTTAATATTCTCATATTATTTATCCAAAAACAAAATTTTGACAGTTGGAGGGATTGGGATTCGGGCTACTTCGGGCGAATTCAACTGCTTCATCGACTATCTTCTCTGCCTTTTTTATCAATAAATCCAGATCAGATTCTTTTTTATAGCCCTTACTAATTAAATCTTTTTTCAATCGAGGAATCGGATCTTTTTTTAGCCATGATTCCAGCTCATTTTTAGGTCTATATGTGGCAGGATCAAAACGCGAATGTCCTTTATGGCGATATGTTTGTAATTCTAGCAAAGTTGGTCCTTTCCCTGCCCGAGCTTTTTCTACACAACTCTGTGTCATTTTCCAAACCTCTACCACGTCATTTCCATCAATAATATGCCCTTCAATACCATAGGACTTTGCTCTTTCTGCAATTGAACCTACCCGCATAGTCTTTTTTATTGGCATTGAGACTGCATAAAAATTATTTTCACAAATAAAAATTACTGGTAGATCCCATATCGCAGCAAGATTGATTGCCTCATGAAAATATCCAGTATTTGTTGCCCCATCCCCAAAAATAGAAACTACAATCTGATTTGTGTTTCGCATTTGAATGGAAAGACCCACCCCATCAGCTATGGCAATTTGTGCACCAACTACACCAACTCCAGGCAGATAATTATTTGCGGCGTTGCTTAAATGTACTGACCCACCCATTCCCATCGAACATCCGGTTGTTTTTCCAAATAATTCAGCCATTACTTCCCTTGGCGCTCCTCCTTTAATAATATATTGGCCGTGACCTCGATGAGAACCACAAAGATAGTCGTCACTTCTTAGACAATTTATGACCCCAACTGCCACTGCTTCTTGGCCGATGGATGAATGTATAGTACCGGGCATTTTTTCTGTCAAAAATAAATGCTGTACTCTCTCCTCAAATGTCCGGATTAAAACCATTTGAAAATAAAATTTCTCCAGTAGCTCTTTTTCGGTTAACTTCATTTTTTCTCCATTACTCAAACCAAATTTTCGGATTATTAAGGATCGTGTTCATATGCGTTAAAAATCTAGCTGCTGTCTCTCCATATACAACACGGTGATCAAAACATAAAGTTGCCCACATTAATAACGAGCTCGTTAATTTGTCATCTCGGTAAACCGGTTTCTTGATGATTTTTCCAAATCCTAAAATCGCGGTCTGTCGTTCATATATTATTGGGATAATGACATCAGCACCTTCCATACCTAAATTAGATATAGTAAATGTCCCTCTGTTTAGTTCCTGAGGGCTTATTTGACGATCTGTAATTTTCTTTAACAATTTTGTTTTTGTTTTACAAATTTCAATAAGAGGCTTTTTATCAGCATTAATAATAACCGGTACCATCAATCCTTCTTCACCCAGAGAAACCACAAATCCTACGTTGATCTCATCCCATATTTTGATAGTATTCTCAAAAAAGCTTGCATTTAGTAATGGGAATTCTTTCAACGCAATAGCTGTAGCTTTTATTAATATATCAGTTATAGATATTGAAAGAAATTTTTTATCATTTTGCTGTAACCATTTATCCTTCCAATCTAACGACCTGCTCATGTCCAGTTCCGTTTGGACATAAGCATGTGGTATCGATTGTTTATTTTTAGTAACTAATTCAGAAATTCTTTTCTGGGTTATCGATAGAGCAATGGTGTCCTTTACAGTAGCGTTTTTACTATTTGCAATAGCTATTTCTATTAGGGGGAGAATGTCCACCTTAGTAATTCTTCCTCGAGGACCACTTCCATGAATCCCTTTAACATCTAAATTGTATTCAATGATTAACTTTTTTGCATACGGAGAAATAATTGGTGCGGCATGATCTGAACTTTTAGATTTTCTTTGAGATGCAAGCAATTGTAATTGTCTTTTTTTCTGGTCACTATCGAAATTGCCAATTTTTTTTGATAAATTCTCCGACAAATTCTCCACTGCGGGAATTTCCTCATCCATGGTATCGCTAATAATTGCAATAATATCTCCGGTTTGGCATTTTGAACCTTCATCAGCAAGGATTTTTCTCAGATAACCAACCTCTGGAGTTTCAATTTCAAGGGTGGTTTTATTCGATTCTATTGTGAGAAGAACATCACCTTTTTTTATTGCTTGACCTTCATCATGATTCCAGGAATTAATTATTCCCTCGTTATTTGTTTCAGATACTTGAGGAAAAAAAATTTTATATATCATAATAAATTATAACATAATTTATGTTATTATAACATAAAATATGCTATCTTGTCGGGGGTTTGTATAGGCTCAATACAAATAAGACGGGTGGGGTGCACACTTAGGGTATTTAGATTGAATATACTTCTGGGGGGTAAGGTTGTTGAGTGAATGGTGTGGTCTGACATGATTGTAGATTCTTTTCCATTCCTCCAGCACTTTATTCATAACGGGAATCTCCCAATCATCTGCATAGACCTGATAGAACTCTTCCACATGCGTGCGGTGCGCGCGTTCCACATACTTATTTAGTTTGGGAGAACGGGGAGGCAGCACAAACAGCCGCATGTTCTTTTTCTGACAGCCCTGCTCAAATTCAGTCATGAACTCGTTACCTCCATCCACCTGCACTGTTTTGACCTAGAAAGACATGAAATATTGGACAACATCCAGAAAACGACTTGTGTTGTTGGCAGTAGCACCTTTATATGCTTGAAGCACATCCCAGCGCAAGACTATATCCCGGGTAGTAAAGTATTTGAAGTGTACTCCTGGCATAAGATTAACTCCAGTGTATCTATCTGCACCAGATCCCCAGGTACTTGTATGGCATAGTTCTTGGGTTTGCGCAGGGTAAATGTCCCCCTTTTGGCTCTTCTTGTCCCTTTTTTCAGACTTCTGGGTGGGTCATGAATCAATCCACGCTTCATTAGATAGCTCAGTATGCGCCCCGCACTATAAATAGATGTATGCTAGCCCTCCCTGCCTAACATCACACACAGCTTCTCTTTTCCCCAACGCGATTACTGCTCCCGCAGTTCTTGAAATGTTTCGATCAAATGAAGCATCCCCGCAGCAAGCTGTGGGGTATCCTATAACTTCCTCTTTCCTCGAAAATAATTTAAGTTGCTCATCATAATATAACTTTTTGTACTCTTCTTCTTTCCCTTATTCTTGGACATATCTCCCTATCTTACTTCTTTTTCGCAGCAAGCTGCAGCGAAATGCCCTCTTTTTGATTATACGCTTCAGCTGACTGTGCACAGCCGTTTAGGTCTGCGGCTGCTCTCCTTCAAACCCTGTGTCCCCCGTTCATTTAGCCGTTTCTACCAGCGATACAGTGTGGCTCTACACGCGCCTAATTTCAAACTTGCCTGCTCTGCACTCCAACCTGCTTCCCGCAGCGCTTGCCACGCTATCAGTGCCTGCTTTTTGCTTTTATTGATAGCTCTTTGGTTTTATGTTTAACTAACTAATAAAATTCCTTCGGTAAGTGATATCTGATGTGCATCGGTGTTACTCCTTTTTTTTGTTTTATCATCTTTAAGGTTACCCCCATGCTCCTTTTTGTCCAGAGCTCTTGTCTCATATGGGACTGAACTTGTTTATTTAGGTATAATCATTAGCAAACTAGGTATGAGGTGATTTGAAGTATAGATAATTTCTATTAAGAAATCTCTGTTTCTTCTGAAAGTTTTTCTTTGTGAAAACTGGGTTTTGCTTAAGAGATCAAACTAACAACAAAAACAACATATGAATAAAAAGAATAACGCCGAAATACGGCGCGAGGTAATTTCTGAACTTGTTATTGAGCAAGGTTATATAAGCATTGATTATCTGATGAAGTTATTGAATGTTAGCCGTATGACCATACATCGAGATCTAGTGAAATTAGAAAAAATGCAAATCTTGAAAAAAGTTCGCAATGGTGCCAAGGCTCAACCATTAGATAACTTTGATGTTGATTTTTCTTACCGTCAGACAATTAATGTTAAAGCTAAAAGGGCAATTGCCAGACTCGCTTCCCGTTTTTTAGAGAACGGCGATTCGATCATCCTAGATAATTCAACAACAGTTTTCAATCTCATACAATTCTTATCCAAATTTGATTCATTAACCATCATTTCAGGTGGACTCCCTTCGATACTAGAGTTAATCAAGTTGCAAAATCTGAATCTAATTTCGCTGGGCGGCGATTATAATCCTCACTACCAATGCTTTTCAGGTCTGATTGCACGACAAAACATCGAAGGGTTAATGGTTAATAAATGTTTCATATCTGCAGCGTCATATAAAAACGGTATGATATTTCATTCTACCGAACATATATTGAGTAATATCAAGACTATGCTCAAACATTCCATTAAGAAATATCTACTTATTGATCACTCGAAATTTGAACATATTGCATTGCATTATATGTCAGATATCAATATTTTTGATTACGTAATTGTGGATGAGGGGATTTCATCTGGACACCTAGACAACCTTAAAAAACACAACGCAAATATTCTGGTGGCAAAATTAAATGATAAAAAATCCTGAATCTAAATAGCAAGTGATACTATGAAAGCGTCCCTGCCAAATTGCTAAACTACAAGTAAGAGACCAACAAATTTAGCAGAGGAGGAACGCTTATGTACCCATTCTACCTTGGAATAGACCTGCATCTCAAGCGCACCTATATGGTGCTGATGGATGCCAAAGGGGAGATAATAAATAAAGGACGCATATCCAACCAAGAAATCACAAAATATCTTCAGGAAAAAGTGCCCCAAGAGACCTATGCGGATAATGTCTCATAAAGCGGTGTAAAAAGGGTTGAAAAAATAGTCATCCTGTGCTTCCATAAGATAAGCAAAT
>CAYLHI010000029.1:0-27275 GCA_964383575.1 uncultured Pelolinea sp. | reverse complement strand
GCATACGAATGATTTTAGCTCCTCATCCGTTGCACTAAATGTCTGAATTAACATTGAAAAGAGTATTTCAATTTCCTCAATATGTCTGATTTTTTAGCAGAAGCAGAACCTGAAGAGCTGGTATGGTTTTTTTGGTTCTATTCTTTATATGAACGCATGCAATCACGCCTAGCTGCTTTTATCATGATCAGGTTTTCCGGTTGGCTTTCTATCGCTTTGCAGTACAGGGATAACAAAACGGTCTCTTCCACATCAGATAACAAGATCATTTCATCTTTCAAAGGCATATCAGCTTCTTTAACTGGCAAAAAAGCCAGTAAAAACTGAGTAAAAATTAAATGATCAAAAAGAAAATAATTCATGACCTGCGCTTTTTATCCATGGCATGCACCCATTCGGTTTTTTTGATCGGTTTCTTATCATAGGCAGCCATTTGGTCTATTAAATCGCTTGAATCATCCGCTGACAAGATCATCTCCCGATGTGGTGCATGGATGAACATCTCCTGCACTGCATGATCCAGAAATGCCAGTAATTGCCCGTAATAATTATCTACATTCAGCAGCCCGCATGGTTTGGCATGCATGCCCAATTGCGCCCATGTTAATACTTCAAAGAATTCATCAAGTGTCCCATAGCCACCCGGCATCGCGATATAACCATCTGCCAGTTCAGCCATACGTGCTTTGCGCTCATGCATTGTATTGACTACAATTAGATCATCCAATTCGGCAAATGCCACTTCCTGGTCTGCGATCGATTGTGGAATTACTCCGGTTACCTTGCCGCCGTCTGCCAGAGCTGCCCGCGCTAATTCTCCCATCAATCCCATGTTTGCTCCGCCGTACACCAGGCGGATGCCCCTGCTGGCAATCTCTGCTCCGAGCTGCCGTGCGGCTGCGCTGAAAACAGGCGACCGCCCAGGGCTCGATCCGCAGTACACGCAAATTGTATTGATCTCCATTTTACTCGTCCACTCTTTCCACAATGATAGTACCTTTGGTCATTAATGCGGCAATCGCTCCCACTACAGCCAGCTGCGGCGCCAATAGAACACCCACTACACCTAATGAAAGAGGGATATCTATCAGTGTACGCCCTTTTTCATTTTGGATGATCACACGGCGGATATTGCCTTCATGGACCAGCTCTTTTATCTTCGAGATCAATTCCTCGCCTGATACATTGATCTCCTCTGTATGTGTTTTCTCTGCCATTTTTTCTCCCGGTCTTCGTTACGCTTATGTCTCTATACGATAATGATAATACCGATTTTTTTTGATCATATCCTGCGTTCTTTTTATTTTGCATTTTAGTTGCTATCAAGTATAGATTAAAAAATGCGTCCTCTTGCGAGAGCGCATTTTCCATCTTTTTGAATGTAAACTATGCGATTATTTTCTCGATCATTTCCATCACATCCGGTGTCAGTTTTTCTACGACATCTACCGCTTTCATATTCTGGCGAACCTGCTCCACACGGCTGGCGCCGGTGATCACCGCACTCACATTGGGGTTCTTCAGCAGCCAGGCAATCGCTAACTGCGCGGTCGAAACTCCCAGATCATTGGCAATTTCTGTCAATTTCCTGACTTTTTCGTTCAGTGCCTTATCAGTCAGCTTTTCCACCAGCCAATCGTAATATTTAATTGAACCGCGCGATCCTTCCGGTATGCCATTGCTGTATTTTCCTGTCAGCAATCCGGATGCCAGCGGGCTCCAGGTAGTTAAGCCATATCCATAATCCTGGAACAGTCGTGCGTACTCCACCTCAACGCGCTCTCGGTGAAACATGTTATATTCCGATTGTTCCATCACTGGTTTATGCAGGTGATGCCGCTCAGCTATTTCAATCGCCGCAACGATCTCCGCGGCGGACCATTCCGATGTGCCCCAGTAGATCGCCTTTCCTGATTCCACGATGTTGTGCATTGCCCACACTGTCTCTTCTATGGGAGTAGTGGAATCAGGGCGATGGCAATAAACTAAATCCACATGGTCAAGCCCCAACCGCTTTAAAGAACCATCGATCGCTTCCAACAAATATTTTCGGTTAAGAGTATCCTTTTCATTGATTCCCTCATTCAACCCCCAGAAGAATTTCGTGGAGACCAAGTAGCTGGAGCGCCGCCAGCCTAATTTTTTCAGGGCAGCGCCCATGATCTTTTCAGATTCGCCTTTTGCATATCTTTCCGCGTTATCAAAAAAATTCACGCCTGCTTCACGCGCCGCAGACATCATCTCTACCGCCGTGTCCAAATTTACCTGATTTTTAAACGTCACCCACGAACCCAATGCGAGTTCGCTCACGCGCACGCCGGACCGCCCTAAATGCCTGTATTCCATGATTTCTCCTCCGTATGAAAAATTTCTCTTATTAGTACTTTACTCCAAAATAGGCAAGTTTTCTATCAACGTTTCATTAACTGAAATCTGATTGAGAATAAGTAAAGCAGTCAGCCTGCCAAATGTTTGATGAAGATGCGCCTGCGTTTGTGCTGGCGGCGCTTAAAATGCTTCCACTGCGCCTGCACAGCGATGTTTGATTCCAGCTCCGGGTTTGATTCGATTTTCTTTATCCCGAAATCACGGAATACCTCAAACATACGGTTGATCAATACGGCGTTAACGCCCTTTCCCTGATATTCCTTCGCTACAGCCACAAGCAGCAGGTCCGCGCGGTCATTTTTCTTCAGCGCGCGCATCAAGTGGATAGCGCCAAATGGGAACAGCCGCCCTTTTGAGCGCTGCAGCGCTTTCGAGAGCGATGGGATGGTCACCCCAAATGCTACCATGCGTCCACCCGCGTCCACGATCACAGGCACAAATTCCGGTGAGATGAATCCAAAATACTGGTTAATTGTGGCATCCACCTGCTCTTCGCTCAACGGCACCACACCGTACAGATGTTTGTATTCCGCGCCCAGCATATCAAATAATTCATGCGCGTAGGGGAGCAGCTCTTTTTTATCTTTCACTTCCAGCAGCCGCAGATTGTTGCGCTTCAACACCAGTTCAGCAAGTTTGGCAATCTTTGGATTCACCGCATCCGGCATGGGTATTTCGTATTCCAGATAATCTACATCCTTCACATATCCTGCCCGCGCCATGTGATCGCTGTAATAAGCGTAGTTGTAGCCTGCCGCCTGTGTGGCAAGCTCTTCGAACCCTTCCACCAGCATCCCGGCGTGATCCAGGTTAGTGAAACCCATTGGGCCATGCACAGCCGTTAAGCCCTCTTCCAGCGCCCAACTTTCCACTTTTTTCAGCAGCGCCAGCGTTACCGCAGGGTTATTAGCAACATCAAACCAGCCGAAGCGCATATATGGCTGCCCCCATTTTTCCTTATGCCTGCGGTTGATGATTCCGGCGATGCGCCCCACCGCTTGTCTGCCTTTATAAGCCAGCCAGCAGCGCGCTTCGCAGTATGCAAACGCGGGGTTCTTCTCACGGTTTAGAGTATTCATTTCATCTGACCACAGAGACGGCACCCAATATGCGTTTCCCGCATATAAATGATGCGGGAAATCAACAAACGCTTTCAATGCTTTTTTTGTATGGACTTCTTTTATGCAGACATCCATAAATACACCTTCTTAATGGAGTTTATTTTTCTATAATCGTAACCGATTCCATCCCATCGCCTGTGAAATCCGGGCGCTGTGAAGGGTCACGGCTGGTGATTGCGTTTATTGTCTCCATGTCCTCCACAACCTGCCCGAAGATCGTATAACTGCCATTCAGGTGTGGTGTCGCTCCGAAAGTAATGAAGAACTGGCTGCCATTTGTATCACGCCCGGCATTCGCCATTGCCACCACGCCGGCTTTATCAAACATCAAATCTGAATCTTCATTCAAAAATTGATATCCGGGACCGCCTGATCCGATGCCGGTCGGGTCACCACCCTGTGCCATGAACCCATCTAAAACGCGGTGGAAAGTAACACCATCAAAAAAACCCTCTTTCGCCAGAAACACAAAACTATTCACGGTGATAGGCGCCTTATCAGGGTGCAGGCGGATCGTGAAAGACATCCCATTCCCCATCTTCACCACCGCGTTGAACTCTTTCGCGGGGTCAATTGTCATCTCAGGAGCTGCGTCGTACTTTTTCTTGTTTACATTATCTGCCATTAATTTCCTTTTCTCTACATATGAGTAGTAGTTGTTCAGCACGGGCGATTATACCTGCCGCATGCGATTATCAAATCCTTCTTTTCTTATATGTAATTAATTATGGGTTATTCCGAGTATCCGCACAGCGCTATTGGCCCCGGACCGGTATGCACTCCTAAAATTGGGCTGACGATTTGAATGAATAATTCCGCCGGTTCAAACTCTTCCTTGATCCGCGCAACCATTGCCTCCGCATCCGCCAGTACATCATTATGCAGGACAGCAATATGCATCTGCTTACTTGTGTCTAAGTGCTTAAAAAAAGTCTTATACACATTCTTCAGTCCGCTCTTACGCGACCGTGACGGCAATCCTATTCCCACCGTTCCGGTGTCAGGCTTGACAGTGATCATCGGTTTGATCTGCAGCACTGAATCAACCCATGTAATTGCATCGCCGATACGCCCGCCTTTACTGAGGTATTCAATCGTATCCAGCAAGATGTAAAAAACTATCTTCTCGCGCACCTTTTCCGCCGCGTTGACCATTTCCTCCATCCCTCCACCGGCTTCCCGCACACGGGCAGCGGCGATCACCTGCCAGCCCAGCCCCATTGAGTTATTGCGGCTGTCCATCACCCGCACGGGAATAGAGAACCCATCCGCTGCTCCCACCGCTGAAGCCATCGTCCCGCTCATCGCGCTGCTGATCGTGATACAAAATATCTCATCTGCCCCTGCATCCTTCACTTTTTTGAATATATCTGTAAAATCCTTCGGCGTCGGCTGTGAGGTTGTCGGATGGTGCTTATCCGTTCCCAGGCGCTCGTAGAACGCTTGCGCGCTGATATCTACGCCGTCCAGCAGCTGCTCCTCACCAAAAATGATCGTCAGCGGGATCACCGTGATCTCGTACTTCTTCCACCATGCTTCCGGAATGTCACATGTACTATCGGTCACTAATGCAATGCGCTTGGGCATATCTCACCTGACTTTTCAACTAAAAATTATTTTTAATAATTATAGAATATCCTATTTTTATTGAAACACAAAGAATATTCAGCCGATTCGAATCGGTTTTTATTTTCATAAATTGATAATCCATGCCAAGAAGTCAACGGTTTACGTTAACGACGAGGTAGATCGGCACGACTTTTTGATATTATGACACAAAATTTTATTACTCACGCCAGCATAGCCACGCCGAAGGCGGCCAGGTGGGGCCAGTGTTATGCGACGATTTCGGCATCTATTAATTCAGGTTCATCGTGTCAAATGGCCAATTCGGAATAGCCTCGAAAGAAGAATCCACGCAAAGACAAAAGAATCCGTACTGTTGTTTGCCATCAATAACCTGCGTTTCTGTGAAGAAAAGAATCGCCCACAATGAATCGTTGGCATCGAACACTGAGCGAAACAACTCGGTATCTTCACGGCATTCTTCAAGCAATATTCCTGTAATAAAGTCGATGTATACGGCCACCATGAAACGAAGAGATGTTGCCACAATGATATCTTTGTACTTGTTACATTTATAGGATACCGATGATGTTAGGCGATCAAAAAAGGTAGAGGAACCGCCCCGCTCGTAAGTATACGATTCCAACATTAATTTCGCGGTATCATCCAACCAATCGGGCGTTTTTCCCTGAATAGTTTTATCGTATTCAAAAGCGAAACCTTTCTGATTTAAAATAGAAGCTGGGATAAACTCTCGAAATATGTGACGCGCGCCAGCATCAGTTTTTTCGTCGCGGTGTTTTTCCGCTGATTTCTTTGCATTAAGGATGGCCTTTCGCATTCGCCCTTGCGACTTTGCGTCAAAGTTCGGCAACATCTCTTTTATATCAGAATCAATTGCAAAATTTGGCGAGAATGTGGTCTCTCTAGTATCGGTCATATTCGTATCATTGCTCACATCACAATTCGTTAAATACCTACCAAATAGTAAAGCACAAGCCGTATAATGGTTTACGTTACTGGCAGGTGGGCGGGCGTGGATTCCGCTTGGGAGTAGGAAAAACCCAAAGCCAGCCTTACCTAGCGGACTGTCCAGGGAAAAATGCTCAAAAATGGCGACGAATCCCACCTGTCCAGTGCACGTTTTGTTAGATGCCGTTTTTCTTCGTATATTGAAGATTCACTCTCTTGACTTATAAAAAAAATCAGTAGCATATTGTTGCCCATGTTTCTTGCATGCAAAAAATATTTCTTCGGCAGCCTGTTGGTTTTCTATGCCTGAAGCTTTTAGTGCTCTTTTTAGGTCAGCAATCAGGGATTTAGGAGATCCTTTTGGTGCCCATCTTTCTGCCTCACAGATGCCTGCAATCAATATTTCAACTGCATTAGCTGGCTTGTTCTCTTTTAGCAACAACTTTGCCATAACTTGACGGATTGTATGGGGACTTTCACCAATCCTTGCTGCATTGATAACGGCTTCATTGTATATTTTCCAAGCCTTATCATGTGCGTTCAAGTCTGCAAATACATTACCGTAATATCGAAGAGTTGTGTAATGAGGAATCCAATCTTCTCGATTTCCTCGAAAGAAAGGACCTGGTTCAATATCACGCCTATAACGTAATTCTGTAGCGTTAAAAATATCCCCGTTTTTCTCCAGTTGGCAAGCTCTTTCCTCTATTTTATAGTGACTTTTGTATTCTGATTTTATAATTTGTGCCTTCTGACACGCAAATATAGCTTCATCTAAAAATCCATTTGCCTTACCTATTCTTATGACATCATCTAGCACAAGATTTGCGACTGCCAAAGTATCTCCATAATTATTTATTATGTTAACGAGTAGATTCATTGCCTCACGAGCATTTGACTTCTCCAGGCTTAGAGCCTTATTTCTCTGGGATTCAGTAATCTCTTCCTTGGACATAGTTTCACAGTTTTCTTTATGGATATTCAGGCATCTAACTATTAATTATACGGATTCTTTATATAATGCAAAAACTCCTGATTGTCCTTTTCATAAAATTAAAATTTAACCATAATATTAATTATACATTTACATCTTTAAAAAGCAAACAATACCACGATTCGAGCAATCGTGGTATGCAATTCATCATCCCCAAAACTCAGAAAACTCCTGGACTAGAAAAAAACGATAATTTACACCTATGTCCTCATTCTATAGATAAAAGCAGTGGTCAGCCCATGAGATAAGGTATAGTTTTACCTAACAAATTATTCAAAAAAAAGCGCTTTCCATTTCATGAAAGCGCTTTCGTTCTATAAAATATTTATCCCATCACCGGGCGGAATTTATACCCGTAGATGAGCATCCCGCGCTCGTCCCCATCTTCCTTGAGGCGCCGCGTCACCATCTCAACCGGCATACCAATTTCCACTTTTTTCTCACCCAGGTCGGTCAGTTGGGCAGTTACGGTGGGACCTTCATCCAGCTTCACCAGCGCGATCGTATAAGGCAGCCCGCGCTCAAAGCCCGCCGGGGCATTATTCATCACAGTATATGAATACACGGCACCCCTTCCGCTGAATCGGTACGGTTCTTTCGCTTCTCCGCCGCATTCCGGACATATATCCCGCGCAGGGAAAATTTTAGCATTACAGTGCGGGCAGATTTCACCCACCAAACCATAGCGTTGTTTTTGTAATCGCCAATGTCGTGGTATTTCCATAAACACCTGTCTTTATATATGTAAGTTTCGCAATTGTAGGGAATAAAATCTATCAGAAACTATCAATCTGGTTTTTACGTATAACGGAAAAGTTTATGATCGGGAGAAGATATGCGTGATCACATTCGACGCCGGCCCGCCCAGCGCCTGCGTGAGCGCTATCTTTGCCCCGTGCACCTGGTTTGCCCCCGCTCCGCCGCGCAGCTGCAGTACTGCTTCCACTGCCTGGTAAACCCCGGCCGCGCCCAGCGGGTAGCCGCGCGCTTTGTTGCCACCCATTGTCACCAGCGACAGTTCACCCATTGGAGAGTGGTCCTCTTCCATCATCCAGCGCCAACCCTCCCCCCACGCCGCCAGCCCGCATGCCTCCACGCTCAGCACTCCATAGATCGAAAAAGCATCCCATACTTCAAATAGGTCAATCTCTTTCCATCCCACGCCCGCCTGTGCCAGCGCTTTCTGTGTAGATACGGTTACCGCGCTGAATGCCAGCGCATCCGGTCGTTCGTGCAGCGCTAATGCGTCAATGGATCCGGATGAAGCTCTGATCTCTATTGCCTCTTTCCCGGCTTTCCTGCTTATCTTTTCATCAGATGTCAATAACAGCGCAGCTGCTCCATCTGCGTACGGCGCCGCGTCAAACATATTTAAGGGATCGCTTACTATCCCGGCTTTCATATATGTTTCACTGGATATCGCTTTGCTGTACATGGCGTTTGGATTATTGGCGGCGTTGGTATGCGCCAGAATCGGGAGCGCGCCCAAAGCCTCCCGCGGTGGTTTATAGACGTCAAGATAGCGTGCCATCAGCAAACCAGCCTGACCCAGCGGGGTCAGGCCCTGCACCGCTTCGAAATCATAATCGATGCCGTGCGCAATCATGCTTTCTGCGCCGCTGCCCACTGTATCTGTACATTTTTCAACTCCCACCACCAGGGCATTCCGCACATAACCAGATTTCACAGCCAGGTAACCCAGGCGCAGCGCTGCAGCGCCGGATGCTTCTCCCGCTTCCGCGGTAGTTGTTTCCAAACCTGTTAAACCCACGTTGTCGGCAATCTTCGCCCCTAAATTCGCCTGTCCGGAAGCTGCTGATGCCAGCAGGTTGCCAACATAAAGCGCGTCCAATTTCGGTCTTCCCCCATCTTTCAGTGCGCCTAAAATTGCTTCCGCAGAGAGATTTTCCAAAGAACGCTCCCAAAGTTCTCCCACCGCGGTTTGCCCGATGCCTGCGATATAAACTTTTTCCATACCCGCTGTCCTTACCGCGTCTGCAGCTTCCCGCGGTAGCGCGCGTAGGTAGCATAATCAATCTCGATCCGCCGTGCGATGTAATCTGCTGTTGTTAGCGCGGCATGCCTGCGCTCTGCGATGCATTCTGTTGCGCGCATATCCAGCGCGTCTGATCCCGCACCAGAACCATATGACACCATCAGGATGCGGTCGCCGGGTTTTGCTTCATCCAAAATTGCTGTCAGTCCCACCGGGGACGCGCCCGCATAAGTGTTGCCAATTATCGGAGACAGCAGTCCCGTCTTGATCTGCTCATCCGTAAATCCAAGCTGTTTAGCCACCCGCCGCGGAAATTTGGCATTCGGTTGATGAAAGACAGCATACCTGTAATCCTTTGCTTTCGTCCCGCTCTCATCCATCATCGTTTGTGCCGCTTTGAACACGTGTTTGAAATAAGCCGGTTCTCCGGTGAACCGCTGCCCGTGCTCTGGATAATGCTGGTATGCCCGCCGCCAGAAATCCGGTGTATCTGTTACAAAAGAATATGAAGAAATGATTTCCGCCACTGCTGTCTCTGCCGGTCCAATCACAAATGCCGCGCCTCCTGCGGCAGCTGTGTATTCCAGTGCATCGCCTGGTTTTCCCTGCGCGGTATCCACACCCAGTGCCAGAGCGAAATCGCCCATGCCTGAGCCAACAAAACCCATGCACATCACCATCGCTTCGGTGCCCGCTTTGCAGGCAAATTCCAAATCCGCTGCCTCGATATGACTGGATGCGCTGATCGCTTCCGCGATGATCGTCGAACTCGGTTTTACCGCGTACGGGTGCGACTCTGACCCCGTCCACACCGCCCGCAGCAGCCCGGGGTCAATATCCGCCCGCGCCAGCGCGTTGCGCGCCGCTTCAATACCCATTGTGACTGTGTCTTCATCCAATCCCGGAACAGCTTTTTCTTTGATTGGCACACTCTTCTCCGACCGCCCCCACACACGCGCGATCTCTACCGCTGGCAGGCGGTACTGTGGGATGTATGCGCCGTAGCCAACGATTCCCACTGGGCGGTTCGTCTTTAAAAGCAGTGATCCCTTGCCATTTTTCATCATTGCGTTCATCTCGTTCTCCATTCATCCATGATCTCCAGTGCGCGGTTTACATGGATGTTTCCTTCTTTGACCATCTGCTCGACAATCGGATTGATCCATTCTTGCGGCGCACCTGCAGCAACAGCCACCTGCCGTGCATGCAAAGACATATGCCCGCGTTGAATACCTTCTGTCGCCAACGCCCGCAAAGCGCCTAAATTCTGCGCTAAGCCAACCGAAACGATAATCTCTGCCAGCTCAGCCGCGTTCTGGACACCCATCAGTTTTACAGCCGCGGACGCAGCCGGATGTACGCGGGTTGCCCCACCAATTATCCCCACTGCCATTGGTATTTCCAATTCACCAACCAATTCACTGTTTTTACCTGCAGACCATGTGCTTAAGCTTGTATATCTGCCTGTTCGGGCTGCATAGGCGTGTGCGCCCGCTTCCACCGCACGCCAATCGTTGCCAGTTGCCAGCACCACCGCGTCTACGCCGTTCATGATGCCTTTATTATGCGTCGCGGCGCGGTATGGATCCGCCGCGGCAAATGCCCATGCCTCAATGATTCGGTCGCGCACCATCTCCCCGGAGTACTCTCCAAACGCCAGCGTGTCCACAGGGATAGCGCACTGTGACCGCGCCAACCGCCTGTCGGCCAGGTTTGTCAGGATGCGCAACAGCACCTGCCCGCCAGAGATTCTCTCCACCAGCGGTGTCAGGCGCTCCAGGGCTGTATTGACCGCATTCGCGCCCATCGCGTCCCGCACATCCATCACCAGATGCAGCACCAGGAATGCTCCAATTGGTGATTCTTCAATCTTCCGCAGGGTGATATCCCGCGGCCCGCCCCCCAATTTCACCAGCAGCGGATCCGCCTGTGCGGCTTTTTCTAATAATTCATCTTTAGCTTTTTCCAGGTCACGCACTGCGCGGTCAATATCATCTATGCCAAGAATCTGTATCTGCCCGATCATTTCCGGGGCAGCTGCACTGGCAGTAAAACCGCCCCCTGAGCGTGCCAGGCGTGCCATAAAGGACGCTGCCGCTACAACGGAAGGTTCTTCCACCGCCATCGGCACCAGTACCTCCCGCCCGTTAACCAGAAAATGCTGTGCGATCCCCAGTGGGAGCGCGAACGTGCCGACCACATTCTCAATCATATGATCTGCCTGTTCAGGTGTTAGTCCCGGTTTGCCAGATAATGCCTTGATATCATCATCTGAAAGCGATCCATCTGCTTTCAGGCGCGCCAGGCGTTCAGCAACCGTCAACTGGTAGAATTTTTTCTCTTTTTTCTTCATCAAATCAACCTTGAGATAATAAGGTCTGAAACCTCGCAAAAACTATCAATCATTAGATGCTGACGCTCTCCCCGGGCTGCATCACCAGCACATTTGCATCGGTTTCTGCTTCCACGCGTACTTTCCACGCCTCTGCATCCTGCCGGATAACGTCAAACGTATTGTAATGAATCGGAATCACAACCTTCGGACGCAGGAATTGGACTGCTTTGAGCGCGTCTTTCGGCCCCATCGTGTAGTTGTCGCCGATCGGGATCGCCGCCGCGTCCAGCCCTTCCTCGCCGATCAGGCGCATATCACCGAACAAACCAGTATCACCCGCAAAATAGGTATGGGATCCGTCATTCATATTCAATAAAAAGCCGCCCGGATTGCCACCATAGCTTCCATCCGGCAGCGAGGAGCCGTGGGTAGCTTGTGTCATCTTCACATACCCAAACGGGAAAGTGTAACCACCGCCGATATGCAACGCATGTGTTCGTACACCTTTTTTACGCAGCCAGTCGCATATCTCCGCGTTGCTGATTGCCAGCGCGCCGGTGCGCCCCGCGATCTCAACCGTATCCCCGATATGGTCACCATGCCCATGTGTTACCAGAATGTAATCCGCTTCCACATCATCCGGCCCCACCGGTGAGAGTGGATTACCTTTAAAGAAAGGATCAATCAATATCTTCGTGTCATTTGCTTTCATCAGGAAAGCAGCATGTCCATAATAAGTTATGTTCAACATACCAACCGCCTTTCTCATCTACTCGTTTAATCTATCTTATCAAAAATAGGAGTTCCGTGCACAACCGCATGAGAGCGTTCCGCAAACCAATGGAGTAAAATACGCATATAAACCAACCCTTCATCAGGAGATGTCATGAAAGATCCGCGCGTCGATAAATTGGCGGATATGCTCGTCAATTACAGTATAAATGTTCAACCCGAACAAAAGATCATGATCCATGGAGAATTAGGTGGCGAACCGCTTATGGCTGCCGTCATGCGAAAATGCCTCCAGGCGGGCGCCTACCCATTCGTCATCCCCTACACCACCGATTACTTTGTAAGCGTGTTCCGCTACGCAAAGCCTGAGATGTTTGCGGGTATTTTTGAGCCCTATAAACATCTTGTTGAAACATATGACGCGCGCGTCCGCATTTTGGGAGAATTGAATACCAAAGAAGCGTCCCAGTTCGACCCCGACCTGGTTTCAAAATTCTATGCAGAAGGCGGCAAAGTCTCTAAGATCATGCTTGACCGGGAAGCCAAAGGCGAGATGAAATGGGTGCTGTCCCTCTTCCCTACACAGGCGTACGCCCAGGACGCCAATATGAGTCTCACGGATTACGAAGATTTTGTCTATTCTGCCTGTATGCCTGACCCCGATGATCCGGTCGGATACTGGAAGAAAGTGGAAGCCCGCCAGGCGAAAGCGATCAAATGGCTCAAAGGCAAGAAGAGTGTCCACGTCACAGCGCCTGGAACGGACCTGGCGCTCAGCATCGAAGGGCGCCCCTTCGTCAACTGCGCCTGCCAGGTAAACGTGCCTGATGGCGAGATCTTTACCTCGCCGGTGGAAAACAGCGCCAACGGCTATGTGCACTTCACTTATCCCACTCTGTACGAAGGGTTTGAAGTAGATAATGTCCGCCTTGAATTCAAAGGCGGTAAGGTTGTCAAAGCTGCCGCGGACAAGAACGAGGACTTTCTAATCAAGAAACTGGATACGGATGCGGGGTCTCGCACCTTGGGTGAATTCGCGATCGGCACCAACGAAGGCATCAACCGCTTCACAGGCCAAATCCTTTTTGATGAAAAGATCGGCGGCAGTTTCCATATGGCAGTTGGCCACGGATACCCGGAATCATTGAGCGAAAATGAATCTACTATCCATTGGGACATGATCTGCGACCTGCGCGGCGGCGGTGAAATCACCGTGGATGGTGAATTATTCTATAAGGACGGCGCGTTCGTTATCGACTTTTAATACCATTAATAATAAGGTGGATCGAATGGACTTAAAACTGGCTCTGGCGCAGATAAACACAAAATTAGGTGTGGTGGAAAGCAACCTGGAAAAACATCTCGCTCATATCAAGAAAGCAGCCAAAGAGGGTGCAGACCTGGTTATCTTTCCTGAATTGTCGCTCACCGGGTATGCTCTCCAGGACCTTGCCCCTACCGTGGCTCACCGCGCGGTACCTGAAGACCCTGTTTTCAAGCGCCTTCTGGATGCCAGCCGGGACATTGATGTAATGGTCGGATTTGTCGAAGAGGATCTCCGCAACCGGTTTTTCATCTCCAGCGCCTACCTCTCGAGCGGCACGGTTGCCCACGTGCACCGCAAAGTATACCTGCCGACATACGGTCTGTTTGATGAAGGGCGCTTTTTTGCCTGGGGCGACACTACAGCAGCATTCAATACCCGCTTTGGGCGCGTCGGCATTCTCATCTGTGAGGATTTCTGGCACGTGTCTCCGCCCTACCTGCTCTGGTTGGATGGCGCGGATATCTTCCTTTTCATTTCTGCTTCTCCCGGCCGCGGCCTCACCAGCGCTCCTCAGTTGAGTACTGCTCAGTGGGTGGAGAGCATTAACCGCGCCTACGCCAGCATCTTCACTTCTTTCGTTGTCCACTGCAACCGCGTCGGGTATGAGGACGGGCTGCATTTTTCCGGCGGCTCTACAGTTTTTGACCCAGATGGGGACCTGCTGGCCAAAGCTCCTTATGATCAGGAAGCACTCATATTTTGCAAAATTGACCTTAATCAGCTCCACCGCAGCCGTTCACGGCTCCCGCTTCTGCGTGATGAACGCACAGCGTTAACACAGCGAGAACTGAACCGCATTCTCAGCCGCGATGGCAGCGCGTCTGGACGATGAACAGGAGGATAGTATGAAAAATCTGGTTATAAATACAGATCTCGCGGCCGAGATCATCAGCGGCTTCATTCACAGTGAAACCACCCGGGCTGGCTTTTCCAAAGCGGTCGTTGGTGTTTCCGGGGGCATTGATTCCGCACTGTCCTGTTTTCTCGCCGTCCGCGCTCTGGGCGGGAAGAATGTGCTTGCTGTACGCATGCCCTATAAGACATCCAGCCAGGCATCTTTTGATCACGCCCAATTGGTGATAGATAAAACCGGCGCGCAGTCTATGACCATCCCCATCAGTGATATCGCAGACGGGCTCATCAATCAATTCCCTGATATGTCAAATATCCGCCAGGGTAACATCATGGCCCGCAGCCGGATGATCGTTCTCTATGACCGCTCAGCTGCCTTCAATGGGTTAGTCGTTGGCACTGGCAATAAGACCGAGATCCTGCTGGGATATTCCACACTGTATGGTGATTCCGCCTGCGCTTTCAATCCTATCGGTGACCTCTATAAAACGCAGGTGCGCCAGCTTGCCCGAGCGCTTGGTGTGCCGGATGTGATCATTGATAAAGCCCCCACAGCGGACCTGTGGTCAGGGCAGACCGACGAGGGTGAATTAGGTTTCACTTACGCGGAAGTCGATCAACTGCTTTACCTGCTGGTTGATGAACGCTATACGCCGGATGAGTGTATCCAGGCGGGTTTTGATAAAAAGTTTGTGGGAACCGTTGTCAAACGCATCCAGCGCTCCCATTTCAAGCGCATCATGCCGCCCATCGCCAAGATCAGCAGCCGCACCGTCGGCTATGATTTTCTCTACCTCCGCGATTGGGGCACATAATGAGCGAGTGAAGTGCATTTGAAATGCACTGTATCTACTCACTTTGGCATATATAAAATGTGAACCGCACAGGTGAAACGCGAAGAACAAGAGTAAACCGCAAGGCCGGGCTGCTGCCCCGTCCTTTTCATTAGTTTGCTATCAACTTTCACTCTTTACTTGACAAAACTTGACAAAACCCGACAGTTAATTAATATTCGTTTCTGGAATGAATAAAACTACCTATACAAATCTATCCTCATTTCATCATGAAATTAGTTCAGTAGGGTGCATTTATAACGCACCATTTATTTTTTGTTCACTTATTCCCTAATCCTCAAACAACGCATGCCATTCCTGCCATTTCTCATCCAGTTCCGTCTGCAGAGACACATATCTTTCTCCCAGCTCCGCGATTGATTCTGATGCCTCGATGGGTTTTTCCAGCTTTTTTCCCGCTTCAGCCAGCGCACCTTCCAAATTACTGATCACTGCTTCCAGCTCCCGCAGCCGCCTGGGGTTGATGCGCTTGCTTTTCTTTTTCTCCTGCTTGACCTTATGCGTTTTCTTTTTCACCTCATTTTTCGCGGCTGCCGTGGCTTTTTTCTCCTCCTGCACCGCCCGCAGCGCGCTGTAATTGCCATCGAAAACAACCATATCCTTCTCATCCGGCAGTACTTCCCAAACCTGGGTAGCGATCTCATCCACCAGGAAACGGTCATGCGAAACAAGCAGGATTGTTCCGCCGAATTCAGCCAACACACGCTGCAAAATTTCCTGCGAGGGCAGGTCGAGGTGGTTGGTCGGTTCGTCCAGCAGGAGCAGGTTCGCTCCCTGCAGTGCTAAACACGCCATTGCTAACCGCCCGCGCTCTCCGCCAGAAATCACACTCACCTTCTTGAACACATCATCCCCGCTGAATAAAAATTTAGCCAAGTAAGACCGGACCTCCACTTCCAGCATCTTCGGCGCATTGGATTGGATTTCTTCCACCAGAGTCCACTCCTCATGCAGCCCCTCATGTGCCTGCGCGAAATACCCCACACGCACACTCCCGCCCAGCTCCACTTCCCCCACTAACGGAGGGATTTTACCAAGCAGGGTCTTCAGGAATGTGGTCTTTCCCGCTCCATTTGGACCCATCAGCGCGGCGCATTCCCGGCGTCTCAGCACAATATCAGGGATATTGATCAGTACTTTTTTATCATCCTTATATCCGACCCGCACTCCATACGTGCGCACAACCAGATCGCCGGAACGTTCTGCTGCTTTTATCTGCAAATGGATGCGTTTTGTGTGCCGCGGAGGTGCCAGTTTTGCTTCTTTCAGCAGCCGTTCCAGGCGCGTTCGCCTGCCCTGCGCCTGGCGCGTATTTTGTCCCGCGATATTGCGCCGGATATAATCCTCTTCCTTTTCAATAAAAGCCTGCTGTGTTTTAAATTCCTTTATTTGGCGCTCATAGCAGGCTTCACGCTGGGTCAGATAGGCGCTGTAATTGCCGTGGTAGATCTCCATTGCGGGCGTCATCTCCCAGATCAAATTTACTGTTTGATCAAGAAAGTAGCGGTCATGTGAAACTAGTACTACTGCCCCTTCCCAGGCTCGCAGATATCCTTCCAGCCATTCCATCGCCTGGATATCCAGATGGTTGGTCGGTTCATCCAGCAACAGCAGGTCTGGATCAGACAGCAGTAATTTAGCCAGCACAGCCCTTGTCCGCTGCCCGCCGGAAAGGATGTTCAGAGGCTTCTGATAATCACTTTTTTCAAAACCCAACCCAGTCAGTGTCCGTTCAATTTTATTCTCGTAGGTATATCCCCCCTTACGGTCAAACGCGTCCTGCAGGTTGCTGTATCGCTCAAGCACACCTTTACCAGCAATCCCGTCTGCCATAGCGGTTTCCATTTTTTCAAGTTGACGCCGCATCTTTTCCAGGTAGCTCAGTGCAGTTCGGCATTCATCCCACAAGGTCTGCGGAGAATCAAGTACAGATTCCTGCGGCAGATAACCGATCTTGAGCCGTTTTGCTTTCTGCACCCTTCCCTCTGAAGGGGATTCCTCGCCGATCAGAACGCGCAGCAGGGTTGTCTTTCCGACACCATTTGAGCCAACCAGACCGATCCGCGCTCGCCTGGGAATGCTGACCGTGATCCCGCTGAAAATATCATCCGGACCGTATGATTTGGCTAAATTGACCGTCGTGAGTAATGACATGATGAAATTTGATTATATCTTTTTATCCAAGTTCCGCCTGCATTCATTTCATCGGTATAACCATTCGAATAATACGGGTAAAATACCCCCATGAAAACACCACCAATCTGCAACTATGAGGGATCTGATTATCAGGAAAGCTTCTGGGAGCAGGGCAATCGTGCGTATGAAGATGCTGCCGAAGAAATAGCACTCAAGCGCTTGCTGCCTTCGGGAAGCGGGCACCTTCTTGAACTAGGCGCCGGCGCTGGCCGTAATACCTACCGCTATCGCGGGTTTGAACACATAACCTTATTGGATTACTCCACTACCCAACTGCAGAGAGCGATAGAACGCCTTGGGATGGGGGAAAAATACCGCTATGTAGCAGCAGATGTGTACCGCCTACCATTCATGCCGGGCGTTTTTTCTGCAGCTACAATGATCCGCACCCTTCATCATTTATCTGACCCAGAGTTGGCGCTGAAACAGATCAACGAGTGCCTGGTCAGCGGCGCGGCGTTCATCCTCGAGTTTGCCAATAAGCGTAATATCAAATCCATCCTGCGGTACTGGTTTAATAAGCAGGAATGGAATCCTTTTAATCGCGAATCGGTGGAATTCGCTGAACTTAATTTCAACTTTCATCCTGAACGCGTGAGGGAATGGCTAAGGCAAAGCGGGTTTAAAGTGGAAAAGCAGATCTCCGTCTCCTACCTTCGTTCAGGTTTTCTCAAGCGCGTGGTCCCGCTCTCCATTATGCGCGCCCTGGAACATTTGCTTCAGTTTACTCTTTCCTGGGCAGCATACAGTCCCAGCGTGTTCCTGCGCTCACAGGTTACAAGCCGGAATAAACATGGGGGCGGCGGTGCGTTATTCCGCTGCCCGGCCTGTGGCCATTATCCCCTTGCAGATACACCACCAGTTTTGATTTGCGGTCAGTGCGGCCGCGAATATCCAGTAAAAGACGGCATCTACAATTTTCGGCTTGACTAATAAAATTACAGGGCAGACCCAAAACGTAAATTCTGCGCCTATCGTGGCGCAGCCCGGAATACGGACCTCCAAGTAATTTTTCCTGCCAGATGCAATTTATCTCATTGTTTGCGCACAACCCAAAAATGCGATAATCCCAACCGATTAATGGGGGTTTTCTCAAGAAGATGGAGCACTGCGCGCAGCATCTTTCCCAAAAGAGGCTGCTTTTCAATGACATTATCATACGCCCCAAAAATAGTTTCTATTCGCTCGATTTTCAACGGGAGTCCGTGGAACAGTTTTTTTAAGTCCCTGCGGGTGTACACCCGGACATGCGGGGCTAATCGGTTCCGCAGGCTGCGCGGTAGATAATTAACAAATAGTTTATTTCCAAAGTGATATTTCCCGCGCCAATATACGCCATGTGTTTCAAATGGATATCCGCGGTTTGGGCAAAAGAGGATGAACAATCCACCCTCTTCTAAAGAACGCGCGGTTTCCTCGATCGCCATCCTGTCATCTTCCACATGTTCGATGACTTCATTGCTGAGAACCGCTGTAAACTGCCCGGATTTGAATGGAAGATGCTCCCCGGCAGCGCATACTAGATGCTCGTTCTTTTCCTTCGCCTTTATAAGCCGGGGAAATTCAATATCCAACCCAATAGCCAGTTCCGCCTCATGTGCCAGCTGTTCCTGGTATTCTCCCACACCGCAGCCATTGACCAGTAATTTTCCGCGCACACTGTCCGCTCCATATCGCCTGATCATTGCCAGTCGGCGTTCTTGGCCAGCGCGCCATATATAGGATGGTTCACCGCGCTGCGCGGCTTTCTGAAGGTCAATTTCTTTTGTGTGTGTGTTAGTCATTGAATTCGTCTTCTTTGATATAAGGCATCCACGCCAGCAGGGTAGTGCCCTGTTTACGGACCGAGATCACTTCAATCCCGCCCCCCACTCCCTCCGCGCGGGCTCTCATATTCGATAAGCCGTGTCCGATCCTGTGGTCTGGTTTTGCGATTTCAAACCCGGTCCCATTATCATTCACGCGCAGCATCACCCGATCATCCTTCCGCCATAAACGCACAGAGACCTTCGTTGCCCGGGCATGTTTGGCAGTGTTTGATAATGATTCCTGAAAAATATGGTACAGCGCCTCCATCTGGAGCCGTGCTAAGCCTTCCACGTCTTGCGGCGATCCGGTCAGGTCCACATCCACCATAGTGTTTGCGCGGAACTCTCTGATCAGACTCCGCATCCCTTCAAGCAAATTATTGTGCCGCAGTTGGCGCGGCCTCAGGTCCAGTATATACGCGCGGATATCAGCGATCGCTGCTTCTAATGCTTTCATTGATTTTTCAATCTCCGCTATCCCATTGCTTTTCCCGTTATTCAGGTCCATGCGAGCGTGTTCCAGGGATAATCCAATCCCATAAAGAGATTGGATAATCCCATCATGCAGATCCATCCCGATCCGCTCGCGCTCTTCCGTGATGATTTCCGTTCTTATACGTTGATTCAGCTGTTCGTAGTCCATTAGACCGGCAATCCATTCTGCGATCGATTGGATAAAATCCAATTCCTTGTCACTAAAAAATTTCTTCCGTGTATGTGCCGCACAGATCATTCCGTTTGGTTTATTTCGCAGGATAATGGGAAAGCAAAGCACCTGTCCAAAAGCTTTTTCTTTCAAGGAATAACTGAGTGCTTCCATCCGGCGGTTCGGGAGATTGATTACGCGCATTTCCCCTTTTAATAAATACTTTCTTAATAAGCTGTTGTTGCCTGAATATGCATCCTCAGACCAGATATCTTCTAAATGTCCTGCATGAAAAAGTTTCTCTAGTTTCTTTCCGCCTGGTATCTTAATGAACACTTCAAACGCATCCAAATCCTGCAAATCCGCCAATGCCCAGAGAATGTGCTTGATATTCTTCAGCAAGAATTCGTCAATCGGTCTGCTCTCAGCATGAGTGGGATTGTAGAACCCATCGATTTTTTCTATCTCGGTTGGCTTTTTCAGAGTATCTTCATTCATTTTGTCTTTTTTTTATATCTTTTCGCTCCTGATTGTAAACCAGGCATAAATAATGGTCAATTAATAACCTCCACATCGAATTCATTGCAGACCTGAGTTAGTATAATGGACTGGGAGATATATCTATTCAAAATAAACACCAGGACAGGAAAAAGCGCGAGATGGCCATGCGAAAAGCAGGTCGATTGCCCCCCGGCCAGGTGCTCACCGAAAAATTTCCGGTGCTGCATTATGGCTCAATCCCTGCTTTTAATGAATCTACCTGGACTTTTCGTGTATGGGGAGAGGTAGAAGAAACCGTTGAATTATCCTGGAAAGAACTCATGCGGCTGCCGCGTGTAAAAGCAACATTTGATCTACACTGTGTCACCCGCTGGAGTAAATTCGATACCCATTGGGAAGGCATCCGTTTCAATACGTTAATTGAATTGGGATTGGTTAAGTTGAAACCGTCTGCCAAATTTATCCTTCAGCACACAGAAAATGAATATGCCACCAATCTCCCTCTGGAAACTCTATTGGCGGAAACTTTTCTTTTAGCTACTCATTATGAATGCGAACCTATCACACCGGAACATGGGTATCCCCTGCGGGGTCTGGTTGGTGCTATTCCTGGAAGAAGAGATCTCAAAGATGTTTATCTCTGGAAGGGGGCAAAATGGCTGAGGGGACTCGAAATTCTGCCGCATGACCAAAAAGGGTTTTGGGAAATGGCTGGATACCATAATGAAGGGGACATTTGGAAAGAAGAACGACTCAAATAAAAAGCACCCTTCGTCTTTATTTTAAAAGAGGTGCTTTTTTTGTATTTAACTTTAGATATTCAATTCAGAATTCCGACCTCTTTTAAACAGCCATTTTTCTGACATAGAACCATAACCCAACACCGGCGCCGATAAAGAAAATACCCAGAACAAGCAGCAGGGGTGATGTGCTCTCTTCACTGAAAGCGGGGTGCAATCCCGATCCCGGCTGTGCACCAAAATCAATTGTCGAAATCTCTCCCGCTCCAATCTCGATCGCGTAATTCATTACTGTAGTTGGATTGTATCCCTCTGGAATAGCGACGCTGATGTTATAGTCTCCTTCTGGAATCTCTGAGAAACAAATCGAATCTCCGCTTGCGTCTGTGGTGCCTGTCAGGTTGATCGTATTCAGGCGATCAGTCACGCTTACAGCACCGCCGGCAAGCGGCTGCTCGGTTTCTTCTGCCAGTGCATTGCCATTTTCATCGTTAAACAGATAAATACAAATACTGCCATTGCCTTTAAAAGGTGTTGGGGTTGGAGCAGTGGTCACTTCTGTAGTTGGTACAGGGGTATCCTCCTCTTTTATCCCCACCAGCAGTTCCTGCCCAACCCACAAGAAATCGCAATCATCGCCTTCAAGGTTATTTAATTCACGCAGTTCCTGCTCAGATATCCCCATCAGTAAAGCGATGCTGATACAGGTATCATTTTCTTTTACAATGTATATGATCTGCCCATCTGCCTGTGGTGTCGGGGTAGAAATCACAGCCTGTGGAATAGGCGCACTGGCTGTCGTGGGGATCATTATGATAATTAGGATCAGTACCACGGAAAGCAAGCCGAATGCCCGTATAATTTTTCTTATCATATCAATTACCTTTTTTGCGATTATAACATTATACCGATCTCACTATCTCCATGAAAAATATCTGGTGTTTTCCCAACTTTGGAAGTTTGCAGTCAACAAAGCGTATAATAATCACATGGCATATTGAACTGTTTTTTAGAAATTAGTGAAAGGGAAATAAAAATGAGTTTTCATACGATTATTATTGTAGGTAACTTAGGGAGAGATCCTGAAATGCGGTACGCCCCCAATGGCAATGCCGTCACCACTCTAAATGTAGCCAGCAACCGTACATACACCGACTCCAACGGCCAGCGGGTCAAAGAGACCACCTGGTTCAGAGTGTCTGTATGGGGCAAACAAGCGGAAAATGCCAATACATATCTGCAAAAAGGCAGCAGCGTACTGATTGAAGGAGAACTTCGGCCGGATAAAGAAACCGGCAACCCACGCACCTACACCCGCGCGGATGGATCAACCGGCACATCCTATGAAGTTACTGCGCGCACTGTCCGCTTTCTTTCAACCAAGGGCAGCAGTGCTGACAACCTCAGCGACAGCGGTGGTAGTGGAACTGATGAAGAAATCCCATTTTAAAGAGAAATATTAGAAAAGAAAATTCATATATGTTTACCGAATTAGCTGATAAAGCCCATCAGGATTTTGAAGCACGCCATCAGGTGCGTGAGAACGCGCTCAAACAAACGCGGATGTTAACCCGCCGTGCTGCTAATGCCATCCGCGCCATTCACCGCAACGAATTGGGAAGCGCCGAAGAAAATATGGATGCCGCGAATATAATTGTGGCAAATCTCCTGAATTCTTTAAAAGACTATCCGGAATTCTATTTCTCCGGATATACCCAGGACGCCCTAAAAGAATATGTGGAAGCGCGATTGACAATCAATTTTCTTGAAAATAAGCCGCTGGCCTTACCAGAAGAGCTAGGAATAGAATATAGCACTTATTTGCGTGGAATGGCTGAAACCATCGGTGAAATGCGCCGTAGATGCCTGGATATATTACGCCAGGGTTATTCCGATGAAGCAGAACGTCTGCTCGATCTCATGGATGAGATCTACGCTATTCTCGTTACAATCGATTACCCGGACGCGATCACATACGGGTTAAGGCGCCAGACAGATATGGTGCGGGGTATCATCGAGCGTACCAGAGCTGACCTTACACTCAGTCTGCGTGAACAGCACATGCAGCAGGCGTTGAAAGAATTCGAGGAACGCATCATCAATAATGGCGAGAAGTAAACGCACGATCCGTGCGTCTGAGATCGGCACTTTCATATACTGCCAGCGCGCGTGGTGGTATCAACGTAAAAAAATAAAACCAATTAATGTTGGTGAGCTTGCGGCTGGGCAGAATTTTCACCAACTCCACATAAAGCAGACCCGCTCTGCTAATCTTCTTAAGACCATTGCATGGTTATTGGTTATATCATCGGTCATTATATTAAGTGTATTGGTCGCTAGCATCCTGAAGTAAATCAGATCATGGAAATAAATACACTCTTAATTCCAATCGTTATTATCCTTATTTTCCTCGCTCTGATTCTATTCGGAATATCACGCCTGTTAACAAAAAGAACAGGAATTCCAGATGGCCGCATCATTTATTCCGATCCCGGCGTGTGGAAAAAATCCCTAAAGCCACTATATGATGCGAGTATCGGGCTCACCGGCAGACCTGATTACTTGATTAAAAAAGGTGACCAGATTATCCCTGCAGAAGTGAAATCCTCCTGGGCGCCGCGCAGCCCGTACGATAGCCATATCCTTCAATTAGCAGCATACTGTGTGTTGGTGCAAAGTACTTACAACCAGCGTCCCCCATATGGGCTGCTCCGCTACCGGAACCGTACATTCAAGATTAAATTCACATCTGATTTGGAAGAGAGAGTATTGGAAATAATTGATATCATCAGAATGCAGAAAGATAAAGAAGATACACCCAGATCACATAACCAGCCAACCAGGTGCGCCCGTTGCGGCTATAGAAATAGTTGTGATCAGCGCATATGAAATCCGTAATTAAAAGCATATAATTTATGATGAACAATGGAAAAGAAAATATCTAATTTTGGGATTGCATACAATGCACAGATTGATGACGCATTAGTGATCAGTAAGGAAATTTCCACCTTTCTAATAAAGGCAGGTGCGCGGATATCTTCAATTGGGGCAATTCGGGAAGAAATAACGCGTCAGAGTATCAATCAGCAGAGTATCGACGCACTCGTCGTTTTAGGTGGAGATGGCACAATGCTGCGTGCATGCCACTTATGCTCTTCTGCCAAGATCCCCATCGTTGGCGTTAATCTCGGAACAATGGGTTTCTTAATTGAGCTGCAGAGAAATGAATGGCTGCAGTATTTTCCACGCCTGTTAAGCGGAGAATACAGGATTGAGAAAAGAATGATGCTCCGTGCAGAGCATTTCCGTAAGGAGAAAGGGTTGGGCAGTTGGCAGGTGGTCAATGAGGTTGTCGTCTGCCGGGGACAGTACGTACGGCCAGTCCGCATCGCCACAGAGGTGGATGGCTATCCAATGGCTAGCTATGTGGCTGATGGCGTTATCGCTGCAACGCCAACCGGATCCACCGCATACGCTCTCGCTGCTGGCGGCGCAATTTTGCCGCCGGATATCCGCAATATCATCATCGTACCTATCGCACCGCACCTTTCACCAGATAAATCCATCGTCCTTTCAGAAGGTGCACAAGTAGCCATTAAGATCCACACCGCACATCAGGCTGTATTCAGCATTGATGGACACACACCAGTGATTATGAAAGATGGAGATCAAGTTCAGGTTAGCGCCAGCAGGCATGATTCTTTATTTATTCGCTTTCATGATCCCGGTTTCTTTTATCGGACATTAAATCGCTACCTGGAACAGAATCCATCATTCCCAACTAGTTGATCCACCTCGCCTGTATCGCTGCCGCATGTATAATTGCTTGAATAGTATCAAGAAGATAAACAAAATGACAGAAACCGAAACCCTGTATTGCGTAAACCATCCTGACCGTGAGACATTGCTGCGTTGTAATCAATGCGGACAACCCATCTGTATTCAGTGTGCTGTTCGGACACCAACTGGCTATCGCTGTAAATCCTGTGTGCGCAGCCAGCAGAAAAAATTTAATACATCACAGACATCTGATTTCATTCTCGCCCCTCTTATCGCAGCCATTCTTTCATTCACTGGATCATATCTGGTCAATGTCCTGGGATTCTTTACTATCTTTGCGGCACCTTTCTTCGGTATGGTCATTGTGCGGGCTGTGCAAGCAGTAATTAAAAATCGCAGGTCTAATGCCCTGTTCTTTACCACTACGGCGGCGTGTGCGATTGGCAGTCTTCCATTGCTGGTCGCAAGACTGTTTCCAGTGATAGGCATATTGGGAGCCGGTGGATTCAATATTTACTCCTTACTTCCCTTGGTGTGGCAGTCAGCTTACTCAATACTCACTACCGGTGCGATTTATTATCGTTTAAAGGGATTCTCTTTTTAAAATATCATTTAGTCATGATTAAAGAACTCCGTATTGAGAATTTTGCGATTATTGACCAGCTTGAATTGGTGTTTGGTAAAGGGCTCACTACTTTTACAGGAGAAACCGGCGCTGGAAAATCCATTCTGCTCGATGCAATTGAAGCATTGATAGGGGGAAGAGCAGAAAATACCTTGATCAGGGCAGATGCCAATCACGCCAATCTCGAAGCTATATTTTCTATTCCCTCTCAGCATAAAGAAGAAATTCTTCGCCTTTTAGAAGCAGAAGGATTGCTGGAAAATGAGCAGGAGATATTATTTAATCGGGAAATCCGGCGAGGGGGAAGAAATATTGCGCGCTTGAACGGCCGTATAGTCACTGTTTCCCTCATGCGGGAGATTGGAAGTTATCTGGTAGACATTCACGGCCAGTCTGAACATCTATCTCTTCTAACCGTCCGCCATCATTTGCATTTACTGGACAGGTTTTCGAATAATCAAGAAATCCTCGATAATTACCGTGCTATCTATCAAGCAGTAAAAAATGTTCAAGATGATCTGGCAGAATTGCGCAGAGTTGAGCAAGATGCCGCCCGCCAAACCGATCTCCTGAAGTATCAAATCCAGGAGATCGATGCTGCAAAATTGCAGCTTGGTGAAGAAGATATCCTCCGTCAGGAACTCAGCCGTTTAGCTAACGCAGAAAAATTGGCGTCCCTGGCTCAGCATGCGTACACACTGCTCGAAGATAATTCTCCTGATACACCCTCGGTAAGCGAAATGTTGGGAGATGTGGCAAAATCAGTGCACAGCTTAGCTCAGATTGACCATGAACTTGATAATCTATTGGACCAAAGCGAAACGATCAATTCTCTCATTGCCGATACCAGCCGGACCCTTCAGGATTATATCGAACAGATTGAATACAATCCCAAACGGTTAGAGCAAACGGAAACCCGCTTATCGCTCATCTCCATCTTAAAAAAGAAATATGGGAAAGATGAAACAGCAGTATTAAATTTCGCGGAAACTGCACGTGTGAAACTTGAACACATATCTCATGCTGAAGAACGGATCGCGGAGTTAGAACAGCAGGAAACTATGCTTCTTCAGAAATTAGCAGATGCAGCGCGCATATTATCAGAAACTCGTCAAGAAGCCGCCCGGATTTTAAGTGGCCGTGTGGAGCTGGAGCTTTCTGACCTTAAAATGGCTGGCGCTCAGTTTTCAGTATCAATCATCCACAAACCGAGTGAAGCTGGGATTGTGATGAGTGATGGATCAAAAATTGGTTTTAATAGCAATGGAATTGACCAGATCGAATTTCTCATAGCTCCAAATCCCGGCGAGGGTCTAAAACCGCTGGTAAAGATCGCTTCCGGCGGCGAGACATCCCGGCTGATGCTTGCGCTTAAGAACGTGCTGGCTAATGCAGATACGATCCCAACATTGATCTTTGACGAGATTGATCAGGGAATTGGCGGGCGTGTCGGTGCTGTGGTTGGTGAAAAACTATGGCATCTCGGTGGAACGCATCAGGTATTGTGCGTTACCCACCTCCCTCAGCTTGCCGCTTACGGCAATCAGCACATCCATGTCTATAAGAAAGTTATCAATGGGCGCACTCAGACAATTGTTGAAGTATTGGATAGAGTCCGGCGGCAGAGCGAGCTGGCCCATATGTTTGGCGGGAACAGCGAGGCAAATCGAGCAGCCGCACAGGAAGTGCTTGAAACTGCCGCGCTTTTTAAGAAAAAATCCTCATCAGAATAATACATATACAGTTATTCATACGACATAAAAATCATTTATTGTCATCTGTCCCAACGGTACTGTGCCAAGACATTATATCCACTCCAGGGCCCGATTTCGACAGAAGCTT
>CAYLHI010000028.1:0-30101 GCA_964383575.1 uncultured Pelolinea sp. | reverse complement strand
AAAGGAATAAGGCCATGATCTACAACAGTAATTGTACATTACCAAAAGAATATCTAAAACAATTAACAGCGGAAGGTTTAAAAAGTTTAACTTAGATGATCCGTGTATTGGTGGACCAGGCCTTGCAAATTGAAAGATCCAGTTACAGGATTAATCCTATTCTTTCTAACTGATTTATTTACAATTCCATATCTTTTTATTAAATGATATTTTTAATGTATGATTAAAGATGAATGTAAACCATAATTAAATACTGGGTATAGGAGAGAAATAATGCACGCAATGACAAAAGAGAACCTGGAAGCAGCTTTTGCCGGCGAAAGCCAGGCTCACATGAAATATCTCATTTTCGCCAATCAGGCAGAAAAGGATGGTTTCCCGAATGTAGCCCGCCTGTTCCGCGCTAACGCATATGCCGAGCAGGTGCACGCCACCAGCCATTTCAAAGTACTTAGGAAATTATCGACCACCGAAAATAATCTTACTGTGGGTATTGAAGGAGAAACCTTCGAGATCGAGGAGATGTATCCCGCGTATATGGCTGTTGCTGAACTTCAGGAAGAACGCGGCGCGGTCCGCTCCACTAAATGGGCACGAGAAGCCGAAAAAGTACACGCGGAAATGTACACCGCCGCAAAAGTATCTGTCGCGGAGGGAAAGGACGCGGAAGTTGGCAAAATGTATGTTTGCCCTGTATGTGGCTGGACCGGCGAAGGAGAAGCCCCTGATAACTGTCCGCTCTGCAACGCGAAAAAAGAGCTGTTCGTCCTGTTTGAATAATTCTCCCGCTCAACAGGTAGCAGGTATTCTTCCTATTTAAAAGAATACCTGCTATCACTTTAAGGAATATCTCTAATTTCGCACGGCCCATAATAGATATTCGGTGCCGCAGTAACTGTTAAATCCCTGATGTGTTATCTGATTAGAAAGAAAATTTTTTTTAAAGGATCTCTCATGTCACAGAAAAAATTTCCATATGGAAGAACACTGCTGATCGGGTTGGGTTTCTTAGGCATCAACCTCGTCTGGCCCGTCTTTAACAGTTTTGTACCGCTCTTTTTGCAGGCAGGCAATCCTGAATTCGAGCGACAGCTCATTGAAGCGGGGCGCGAGATTCCCAACATTACCGGATTCGGTCTGGCACCCAGCCTGGCATTTTTTATCATGACCTGGGATAACATTTTCAACGTACTTGTCTCCCCCTGGTCCGGCGCAAAAAGCGATCATACCTGGACCCGCCTTGGCCGCAGGAAACCCTGGATCATAATCGGCACACCCATCGCCGCCCTCGCCCTGACGCTTATCCCGCTTGCAAACACAATGTTTGCAATTATGATCTTCATCCTCATCACCAACTTTGGCATGTCCCTCTTCCGCACACCCACTGTCGCCTGGCTCGGCGACCTTTTCCCCGCGGAGAAACGCAGCCAGGCAAACGGTATTATCAATCTGATGGGAGGTATCGGTGGCGCTTTAGCGCTGTTCGGCAGCGGTATGCTGTTCGACGCCTTCGGCCGACTGGCGCCTTTTCTGGGCGCGGCGCTGGTGCTGTCCGCTGTTGAAGCGGTTGCAGTCTGGCAGGTAAAAGAACCTCAACAGAGGGAGGATCAGAAAACAACCCGCTCCAAGCGCAGCTTCATTGAGGATTTCACCACCATTTTTAAAACCCAGACTCGCAGCGGGTTTTTGATCCTGCTGGCGATCTTTCTGTATTTCATGGCATATGAAGCTCTCCAGACGGGGTTGACTTCTTTCGCAGTCTTCAGCCTGGGGCTCACGCCGGGAACAGCCACCATTATGACGGCGCTGTTTGCTGCCGCATTCATCATTTTCTCACTCCCCAGTGGATTGATCGCCGGCAAACTGGGGCGCAAGCGGACGATTACCTTCGGTTTGCTCGGTATGATCCTTCTCTTTTCTGTTGGATTTTTCTTTATCCACAGCCAGATCTCTCTGGGCGTCATCCTGCTGCTCGCCGGTATCTGCTGGGCGCTCGTCAATGTGAACAGTCTCCCGCTGGTTTTCGACCTTGGGAATGAAGCGCAGATCGGCGCCTACACCGGCCTGTATTATATGGCCGCCCAGAGCGCCGCCATTGCCGGGCCAGTCCTCAGCGGCGTGGTCGTTGACCTGGCCGGGAACAACTTCCGCTGGCTGTGGGCAGTCAGCGCCCTCTATGTGCTGCTGGCCTGGTTTGCCATTCAGTGCGTCAGACCTGCTGGGCAAAACGCCAACGCATAGCACTTGTTATATGGATAACTTTCCAATATTATTAAACAGAATCGTATTTTTATATCAGAAAATTATGAATGGAGAAAAATGAACGACAATATAAAACTTTATAAATATCGTTGGGTAGTATTATCCGCTTTCATGTTTATTAATCTTACTATTCAGGTCCTGTGGATAGCTTACGCCCCCATTACAAGCCTTGCTGCTGAATTTTATGGCGTTTCTAATCTGCAGATTGGCTTTTTATCGATGCTCTTTATGGCAGCATTTATTCCATTGTCGATTCCAGCTTCCTGGGTAATTGATACGTATGGATTTCGAATTGCAGTCAGCATAGGAGCCGTATTAATGGGTATATTCGGACTTCTTCGAGGGTTTGCAGGATCTAACTATTCAATTGTTCTCTGGAGCACGGTTGGAATAGCTGTTGCACAGCCATTTTTATTGAACGCGTGGACAACCGTCCCGGCAAAATGGTTTTCGATTAGAGAACGTGCAACTGGAGTTGGCTTGATAACTCTAGCAAGCCTGGTCGGCACAGGAGTTGGTTTGGTAGCCACACCTATTCTTGTTGAAAACGGCATATCTATTTCCACAATTCAATTGATATATGGGGGAATCACAGCATTTTCCTCAGTTCTATTTTTATTCCTTGCGCGGGAAACACCCCCCTCACCTCCATGCCATGAAGGGGAAGATATTAGGGCGTTGATGCTTGATGGGCTGAAACATGCGTTAACAGTTAAATCTTTCTGGATTTATCTATTTATTTCATTTATTGGCATGAGCATATTTAATGGGATCACAACCTGGGTAGAAGCAATTATTAAACCAAAAGGATTCTCTCCAATTGATGCAGGAACAATTGGGGCTTTAATGTTAGTTGGCGGCGTTTTGGGCTCAGTGATCATTCCTATTTTTTCTGATAAGCAGGGAAAACGAAAAATATATATACAGCTTGGTGTGATTCTTGCGATTCCCGGCTTGCTTGGCTTAGCTTATTTCAATTCACTTCTTTTATTATATATCTCAGCCTTCTCTATCGGATTTTTCCTGATCAGTGTCAGCCCAATAGGCATGCAGTATTCCGCTGAAGTAACTCGCCCAACTCCCGAGGGGACCTCGAACGGCTTGATCCAACTTTTTGGGCAGGCATCGGTTGTGTTCGTTTATATAATGGAAGCTCTAAAATCTCCAGATGGTTCTTTCACTCCCTCTCTTCTTCTAGCGGTAGGACTTCTTTGCCTGAGTGCAATTCTTGCTGCCCGGATGGTAGAACCGAACAAAGAAAAGCAATTGGATTATAAATAATCTAAAATTCATTGCGGAAAGTTGTATCCGGTCACCAGGCTGCCCTATCTAATGCCCTTTCCTTCGTCAGCATGGAAATCATCTCCGCACTTGCGGTTGAAGAAGCAGCACATCCCAATTCGGCGGTGCAGTGCGCACTCCTGCACGATGTATTGGAAGACACGGATGTTTCCAAATAAAAACTCGATGAAGAATTTGGAACAGATTTTGCGAATGGGGTTGATGCACTGTCAAAAAAGTTGGAGATCAAAGAATCACAGCGGTTACGTGAAAGTCTTGAGCGCATCTGGAAGCAGCCGCGCGAAGTGGGAATGGTTAAGCTAGCAGACCGCATTAGCAACCTGCAGGCCCCGCCGTTCAATTGGACACAGGCAAAGATTAAAACTTACTGGGATAGTTTCAAGGAAATTCATTCGAAGCTTAAAGATGCCAGCCTATACTTAGGGGATTGATTGCTAACTAAAATTGATATTTACGCCAACAATATTAAAATCAAATAGAGAGAGGAGGAAAAATATCCTCCTCTCTCTTTTGAACCTATTTACTTATCCGATCGAGTAAGAGTTATTCACATCCTTCAGGATCGTTTCATGATCCTTCTTATAACTATCCTCATATGAGGTGGTGTAGAAAAACAGGAAATTTTCCGCGGTGTCAAAGAAGGTTGTCCCGCTGGTCTTGTTATCATCACTCCACCATTCTAGTCTCTCCCGTCCATCTGGCAGGGTTACATCCGTCGCGACACGCAAATCGCTGCCGTACAAGCGTTTCATAAAATCCAGCGTGACCTGCCCTTTTACAACATGGTTCATATCAGGCCCAACTTCATTCACCACGACCTGCACAAAAGCGTGCCCGTCAGGTGCAGTGTGTGTTTCCACCACAGTATTATCGATCACTTCCGTATCTTTCGCGGATGACCATCCGCTTGGGACTTCAAGCGTGAATAATCCCTCCGGCGCGGTATAAGGCATCATACCGGATGCGTCAGCTGGTGCATCGGGCTGAGGTGCTTCTGCGACAGGTTCCGCCGGTACTGGCTGTTCGACAGGAACCGCTTCTTCAACAACCGGCTGCTCTTCTACCACAACCGCTTCTGGTGCTGGTGGGGCAGCAGTTTGTCCACCGCATGCGTTGATAAGCACTGCGGCTAATAGTACGCTCATTAATGTTTTTGTGTTCATTTTTTTCTCCAATTTACTTTCTGTTATGGTTTTGTGGTCTGACCAGTATACCACTTAACCAAATTATACGGGTATTTGGGGAAATGTCAATATAGAAAATTTCAAGGGAAATAACTGCTCTTGTATCCACACTCGAGCGATAGAATAACCTACCGCAAATTTTAAAAAAATTCTGAATGTCTATTTTATTTGCGTTTTGTGAAATAATCGCATATTTCCAACCTGTATAATAAAAATACAATTTTTATGCTTAAGCTTGTTGGTAGGTGAGACTACCGGGGAGGAACACTATCATAAAATGAAAGAAAAGGAGACTACCCCTGCATCTGCAGCACATATGGGAAACAGTCATCCTTACCGCCGCGGATTCAGCTTCCTGTCGGATATTTTCAAACTAGCTTCCGGTGCTGGCACTGCGCAGATCATTCGCGCCATTCTCTCACCCATCATTACCCGCCTGTTCCTGCCGCAGGCTCTCGGCATCGCCCAGAATTTCTCCGCCATCGCGAAGACCATGGCCGTTCTCTCCGCACTGCGCTATGAGGATTCCATCCAGATCCCCAGAAAGAAGTCAGACGCGTATCACCAGCTACTTTTATGTATCCTTCTCACCACATTCACAAGCGGGGCTGCGCTGTTTCTCGTTCTGTTCTTCAGGAGACACATTGCCAGTATGTTAAATGCGCCCGAATTAGAGACCCTCCTTTGGGGAGTTCCGATTTTCATGGCAGCAAGGGGATATTTCCTTGCTCTCCAGCAGTGGAATGCCAGAGAGGAGAAATACGGTCACATTTCTTCAGCCACCATCGCTAACAGCATCATCTGGAACGGCGGAACTGCCGGGCTGGGGTTGGCTGGTTGGACGGGCAGCGCGTCAATGATTATCTCACAAATTGCCGGACAGGCAGCAGCATTTTCGATCCTCGCCTTCAGGTTCTTTAGAAAGAATTTATGGAACGGCTTACGCGATTTTAAATGGAAAAAAATCCAGGCCGGCATCCTTAGGTATAAGAAATTTCCTCTTTTCAACATTTGGAGCAAATTGCTTGATAACGCGGCGTTATATATCCCCACGCTGCTCTTTTCCGCTTTCTTTTCACCGGCAGTAGCAGGTCAATACAGCCTGGGATTTAATATCCTCCAGCTGCCTTTCGCAATGCTTGGCCAGTCCATCGGGCAGGTCTTATATCAGCGTGCATCTGGCGCGCAGCATGAGGGGAAAATCACTGCTGTTATTGAAAAACCGCTTGCATTTTTCATCAGGTTGGGCCTCTATCCAGCGCTGGTTTTTACTGTAATTGCCCCCGAATTGGTAACGCTTTTGTTCGGGAACACATGGGGTGAAGCCGGTATCTATGCACAGATGCTCAGCCCGTGGATGCTCTTTATTTTCCTCTCTTTGGCTCTTGAGCGCATCCCCGCGATTGTAGGGAAGAATGAAAACATCCTCATCTTTCATGCCCTGAATACTGCGATGCGGGTGGGCGCACTCGTGGTTGGCGGTCAAAAGGGCAGCGCGCTGCTTGCTGTCCGCCTGCTGGGTATCGGAGGGAGCATCATCTATCTGGGCAACATTCTTTCAGTCATCTTGATCTCAGGCATTCCGATTACAAGATTCATCCAATCATTCATCAAGGAAGTATTGTTCTGCGCTCCTTTTCTTCTTACTGTCTACGCTATCAAGAATTGGATCCCAATCCCAATTTTCTATTCGGATATCTTCCTGGTGGCAGCTGCGTTTCTGATTGGTTGCCTGTATTACGGTATTGCAATCATGAAGGAACCATCCGCTAAAGAGTTTCTGTCATCCAAGGTGCAGAGACGCGGCTAAAGAGCCGAAGCCCTCATTGTGATAAGGATTGACCTGCCGCAGGGATGATGTAATCTGTACATCGAGTGTCGCCTACTGGAGCGATCGTGCGCGGCAGCAGCAGTTCCATGTTTGTCTCGCGGGATGTATATACCGGATAATAATTACACAGCAGCGGCAGTGTAACCCACTCCACATACGCATTATTTTCCTCACTGAAAGAAAATTCTGATCTAAGTGAGATTAGGATTGCCGGCTCATTGACGATTAGTTTAAAACGGTGGTTGGCAAGATCATCATAGAACTGCGTGAAATATGCCGCATTCCCGCTCATTGCCATATCCATCAGCATCTTCTTTTCATAATCATCAACCAGCGGGATATTCTTAATATACCCAAATGCCAGCAGCTGGCGGTGGTCAATGAACAGCACTTCACCCTGATTGGCTGCCCGGTAAGTCCATGCTTGTACAGCGGCCAGCGCGTCCCGCGCAATTTCCGCATCGGGCACAACAGGTCGCTCATGTCTCTGCAACGTGTATGTCACCGGCGCTGCCAGTACTGCCATCAAACATACCGCAGCCAGGGTTCGGTTGATCGGTTTTATTTCAATATGCTGCCAGCCATGCGTGAATACGATTGAAGCAATCAGAACGATGCTCACCAGATACATATCCAGATTATGCAAATTGCTTCCACCGCCAATCTTTACGCTTGCGATCAAACCAACAGAGAAGAACGCACATAAAGCAACTATGACCGCTGATTTTTGCATCCAGTTCAACCGCCAATGCTTCATTGTAGAAAAAATTACAAACACTGCTAAAATTGGCAGCGTCGCCCACAGGACAGCAAGCAGTATCCCCGGGGAGAAGTTTGTATTAGGTAACAACCGATCCCACAGGAGCGGCTGCCGCTCGGTGAACGGCAGCGGGTTAATGAGTGAAGAAGCCATTTCTGACCTCATAATGAACGGCAGCAGCAACCCGCCAAAAGCACCGGCTGTACCAAACAGCAGTGGCTTTTTTAACACCTCCCATCCTGTTTTTTTGAATGACGGAGAATCTATTTGAAGCAGCGTCATCAAAACCGCCCAGATACCCGGCGCGTAGGACCATGTCCAGCGGGAGATATGCGCGTAATAGGATGCGATCATAACCAGCAGGATTCCGGGGATCAGCCGCGCGCGCGATGCGAGCACCACCAGAATGGCTGAAAGGATCAGCGGAGTATAAATTGGGCCCTGGTCAAGGAATAAAAAAGCCCACAGCCCAAAAAGCACTGCATGTCTTGAGAGTAGATCTTTAGATTTCAGCACATTCAGGGCAGTCCACCCCAGGAGGAATGGCGGTATGATCCATACCAATTGGTAATACAAGCGGAAAGCGCCAATGCTTAGATCAGAGAATAAGAAAGGAATACCCCACGGCAGCGCCATCCCGGGAGTGATGAATGCCTCCGCTCTGCCGTTATTCGCGGTCAGATAGCGGTACCCTCCTAACAAAGTGGAATAATCATAAAAGCGGTTACCTTCAGACCAGTACAATTGAAAAGGATAATCATTTACGAACACAAGACGTGATAGAACAGCGTAAAACACTCCGCTGATGAGGATATTCACTCCCATAAGGATCAATTTGGAAGCTAATGCCGCATCCGCTTTTTTCTGTAAGTATGCGCAAAACAATGATATGAAATATACAGCAAAAAATGCCATCCAGTATCCTGAGATCACTCCCTCAGGCATTGGAATAACCCATTTGAGAAGGCCGGGAAGCATCAGAAGCAGGATAGAGAATATCCTCACTATCGAAACTGGAACCCGGGTAAACCATCCAGCCCATTTCAATTCACTTGTCTTGATTATCCCGGTAATGAAGATAAGCAACCAGAGAAACCCTGCGGCAGCAGCTGTGGATTTAAATGGAAGATATTTTCCTTGCACACAGAACCCGATTAATAATTCAGGGTCCTGAAGGTTTAATTGGAAATACTCTCTGAATGCCAGAAATCCAAAGATCCCCAGGCATAGGAATATGATCATGCGCAGCCAAGGCAGTTTTTTCATATATAGATATCGGCAGGACGCCCTCCATCTTTATTAGACTATAGCATAACCCCCGGGTAGAATGTGCCTGCCTTAATATTCGTGTAACAACCATTTACCAATTATTTACTTTTATCCTTTTTCGCCTTCCGCAGCATCAGGTAATATGCATCCCCGCCAAAGCCGGGCTGGATCGTATCCGCCACCTCGAAGCCATAATGCTGATATAAAGCAACATTTTTCTCCGTTTGCGTTTCCAGGTAGCAAACCCTGCGGGATTTATCTGCGTGCGCCAGTACTGGTTTCACCAGTTTAGAAGCAAAACCCATCCCCTGGTACTGCGCATCCACTCCTAATAGCTCAAGATAATAATGGGGTCTGCTGATAACCCGAATGTGGGCCCTTTCTGCTTTTAAATAGAAGGAAATAAACTTTTTTAAATCAGGAACCTTAAATTCTTTAATCATGAACCACGCGATTCGCATATTCAGGCTGAATGTGTTCTTTGGAAAACCAGTCAAATACCAGATAGCTGCCCCTTCATACGCGGCTGATGTGCGGAATACAACACCATTGACACCCGCCCTTTCTATAATGTAACGGAAATCGACATCCATGGCTTTCTGAATATCTCTTGCCGACGAGAATAAATACCTCATCAGCGGGTCATCCCGGAAGGCGGAAAGATATACAGCAGCGACCTTGGCAGTGTCGCTTTTTGGTGCGGCTTCAATCGGAATTTCCTCCGCAATTTTTTCTGATGGATTAGCAGCGTGATTGACCATTAAATAACCTCACAAAAAGACTCAATAGCAGGGTTCCTCAATCAACTTGTTGTGCGGCACCTCCCAAACCTGCTAGGACTGCTTTGCATCGCCGCCCTTTTGAGCCCTCCCGAGTCTGGGAAACCATCTCGGTACTCTCATGGCATAGTCTATCCATTCTTGTCCAAATCGACTCTCCAGATTAGGCTCCTCAATCAAAATTGTAAATCCGTGTATCGCTAGAATGAGAATGGGAAGCAGAAGAAACATCGCTCCCAGGTCCAAGAGAAGGCCAAGGCCAGCAAACAAAAGGAATTGACCTTCCATCATCGGATTCCTCACAACCCCATACGGACCGTAGGTCACCAGTCTCTTGGTCGGCTCAGAAAAGCCCGTCGTTCCCTGGCCTACTGTGAATTGAAGCCAGCAACACCAAACAATGAAAAACGATCCAAAAACAGTCAATATAAGTCCAGCAACTCTGAACGGAAAGCCAAACAAGCCCTGAATATTCAGCACCTTACTAAGCCAACCCGCCGAGAGGATGACGATGCAGTATTCGGCAATGACGCCAATGTAGTGAGCAATAGTGCCCAACTTCCTTGCGTTATTCTGTGATCTCTTCATCCTACCTCCTTTTGTTCTTAAACAAGCACCACCCAACGGTTTGCGTTTCAACCGCTGTCGACTCTGTCAAGACTCGCTCCAAAAACCAGAGCGATGGCTGCAGGACGCACCATGCATACCCGCACTGAAGGCATTCAGCTGCAACCGCTTGTTATGACGCACCTTGCTTTGAATCTGATATCTTACTGGTTCCTAACAACACGCACCACTCCAGACTGGTGTCTGCCGCTGGTAAACCATCTATTCTGGCGCCTTCCAGCACAACACCGGGCAGGGTAGGCCGAGCTTCTCCCACACAGGCGTTTTTCACTTCTACCTTCCAGCCCGCCCCAGCGTAATTTTCCAATGCTGTGCGCCGATAAAGCATCGTCTCCAAGCCCGCTTCACGAATTACTTTTGCGTTGGCTGCATCTTCTTCTGGAAAAAAGTGAGAGATAGCCAGGAATACGCCATTCACTATCCGTCGCAGTTCTCTTAGCAAGCTGCTTGGTTCTTCGATATTGGGAAGCCCCAGGTTTGTTGTCAAATTTTCAACTGCTCCATCCTTAAACGGCGTTTGCCGTGCATCAAACGCGAGCAAACTGACTTGGTCATACAGGCTGAAACTCTCCAACCATCGACGGTCTCTGCGCAGCACACCAGGACTGAAGTCAGTGGCAATAACAGGGCGCTTGAGTTTGCGGACTATCTTCTCGGCCAAATAGCACCTCCCTGAAGCCAGGTCTACGATTGGCCCATCTGTCCTGGAAAGCCACTCGATGACGTAATCCAATTGCCTATTCCAGCAATTTGTATACTCCGGTGTGTACAAGTCCTTGTTTGCTGAATCCTCCACTATTTGTGCTTCGATGAATTTCCCGCGTTCTTCCAATACAAGCGCCCGAAAGAATTGATCGGCAGGAGCTAATATATCCAGTGGTACTTCCATCAATTGCTTCTCAAGTTCGGGATGCTCACGCAGGTGTTGAATCACCCCACTGTCTACCTGCTCCCACATATCTTTGCGTGGCAACTCTGGTGTAAGAAACAGACCAATTCCGTCGCGAACAGGATATACAGCATCACAAGCGCTGCAGCGTGCCTCCGCCGCTTCAATCCGATTTCCGTTTTGCTCGATAATATTCCATTCCAACTTACCGTGGCAGACTGGACATTCCAGCATTTCAAACAAATAAGTGTGCATTCAATCCTCCATTATTTCTGAGTGGCATAACATCGTTGCTCTACAGCATATTAAGCACTGCCGGGTAAAACCGCTTGTTATGCACTCTTGCCCTCCTGCTCGCTAACCTTTACCTGAATAGCTCTTAAAAATTCCTCTGCCCGCTGCGAACCGATCAACAATCGTTTGCCATTCAATAATTCTATCTGCACGCCGCGATCACCACTCACATTGTATGCCATCCCTTTACACCCAAATCGGATGCCCCAGCCGCCAAATTCTCTGAGAGGATGGTAAGTCCGCACTTCACATTGCTTCACTTCCATAAATCTTATCTTACGAATAATCCAATGAAAAGGGGCAAAGGATAAGATGATTCCATTATCGCGTACTTCTGTAATCAGTTTTCCAAATAAGAACAGCGCGGGCAAACCGATGCCGAAGATCACACAGAAAACGGTCAGGGGAACATCCGGTACAGGGTTGGTGCCAAAAGGTCTATGCAGTAAAAGCTGCTCTACCGCTGCATACCACTGCATTCCGGCTATCACTAATACAAGAACCAATATCCAAACTTGCCGAAACTTCTGCACTTCACAGAAAATCGGGCTTGACCCTTTCTCTTGATTCATATCCCTTTCATCTACTTTAGGTATCTAACGGTAGTTTTAGGTACTCGGTATTTTCAAACTAGGTAACCCTTTCCTTCAACGAGTTTTAGAATTTCACACCGCGCACCACCTAGGCAAATCCCAACTATCCACCACACGCTTTATTGGGCAATCTTTACGTAAATTATACGTTTCTAGCTTTATCGCCAATTATTTACTGCGTATTTCAAAGAACCAACGGGCCGATGACTGACCAGATAAATCCCATTACAAGAGTAGCAAATGCACTACGCTCCATCCATCTTGCCAGAGAAGACCATCTATCTACAGATTTTTTAGTGTCTTTATAGTCTGGATGCGTGTCATTTATTATCTGAAGCATTTCATCTGGATTGTCTTTGCCCTCTTCTATGTCTATCCTGTGAAGATCTATCGCAGCTAACTTCTTTGTGAATAGGGCGTCATCCCTAATTACAACCTCATCGATGACAAAATGTGTGATAACACTCAAAAGCGCCGAGGTAACCCAAGGAAGGGAAAGCCAAAATAGTTCGATTCCAATAAATTGACAATTTCCTAAAGCATCCCAAAACACTTTAGCGTTTAGAATAGCGTAGCCTGCGATACCTACAAACCAAACCAATCTCTCACGAGCAGAGGCTCTTGTTTTGAAGATTGGCTCACGGATACTAAGGAATAACTTTTCGTAACTCTCTACAATTTCTTTTTTACCCATATCTTAATTCCCTCATCCTTGATTATTGATTAGCTGCCCAACTAAATTTACAAAGCACTAGCTTTCTAACAATCTGATTTTGAGATTTAAGTAGATTTTATTAGATAATAGTTTATCTCCATTAATCTGATTATAACTAATTTTCTCGCTGGAATTACCAACACCGCTTCTAAAAATACTTCTTGGCTAGTTGCGTGGGTAACACCAGGTCAAACGTTATTCATACAATAATGGCAAATTGCTATATACTATTTAAAAGGTATTTTGACCCATATAGAATATTAATAACTAAAAACCAAAGGAGAACAAATGGCACAGGATTTTACCGTAATGCTCCCCAACCGCCCCGGCGTGCTCGCCAGTCTCAGCACCACCCTGGGCAAAGCCGGCATCAACATCGAAGGCATCAGCGGCACCCAGTACCAAGACAAGGTCGTATTGCATATGCTCTTTGACAAGAGCGAAGAAGCACAGGCGCTGCTTTACAAGAATAAATTCACCATCATGTCCGTCCGCGAAGTGCTCGTCACTGAAATTAAGGATAAGCCCGGTGAGCTGGGCAAGATTGCCCAGAAAATTGCCAACGCGGAAGTCAACATTGACTTTTTCTATCTCGCCACAGGCAATCGCATTGTCTTTGGCGTAGATGACCTCGACAAAGCGTCCGCTGCCTTGTAAACATATAAACGAATTTTACAAAAAAATTCGCATCGCTCAATCATCACCTGCCTGATTGTTCTTTTCTGCCGCCGGTTCAATGTTGGCTGGCAAGGAAGAGATTTTCCTGTCTATAATCCCATTTCAAGGAATAAAATTCTGTCTACCGCCAATTTATATAATTTACCCGAGATGACGGTATGGGAAAACTGGTCTTAGGTATTGACATAAGCACATACATTTCAAAATAAGTGCTCTGCCACTTGAACGGGGAGATCATCGCTCAAGCGCGTACAGACCACAGGTGCCAATTCACATATAACCCCTTCATTTGTATTTCAACACTGCGATTATGTATTATTGAAGATCAGGGTTCAGGTCCAGCATTGCCGCCATGCAGGACCGATACCTGTTTTCAGCGCGTTGTTTGATGTTTTCTAACGAGAACAGCGCGCCAAACTGTTCTAAAGGAAATGAAGCTGAAACTGCGGCACGGCATAATGCTTCCCGTGGGTCATTAGAATTAACAAACCCAACCACCAGACCACCGCAATATGCGTTGCCCGCGCCAGTTTCATCCACAATTTTTTCAACTTCAACTGCTGGGACTCGAACGCGATTACCTTTCGAATCAGCAAACGTGCTCCCTTTGTCCCCTTCACGGATTACTGCCTTCCGTGCTCCATACGCCAAAAGTTTATCCAGCAGATCATCAGTTTCATGCAATCCTAACAGCGTTCGTGCTTCCTGCAAATTAGGGGACACACAATCCACAATTGGAAGAATATTTTCTAAATTACTGCGGTTCTCCGCGGCACAATCGATATGCAGAGGTTCCCAAAATATGAATGGGTTACCGCGCTTGCGCAACAGCTCCACCCAGGAAGCAACTTCTTTCCCTTTGCAGTGTAAGTGAATACCTTTTAAATTGTCGTATGCTTTTGGAAAATCTTTCACCTCTGGTTTTTGCTGATGAAACTCATCCAAATCAGTGCGAATGATTTCTCTGCGGGTGCCATCAGTTTCAAAGAGCTGCCAGGCGCGAATAGTTTTCACCTCGCATTTGGCCAGACCCTGCACATCAAATGATTTTCCAAGCTGATTCATTAAATTTGAAGGAAAATCACGGCCAATACTCGCCACCAGCCCCACCTGCTCACTCCATACACGCATACCCATTGCAGCATGAACCCCACCGCCGCCCAGGCAGCCCATATGCGTAGTTCCATCCGGCATAACGATATCATCAATAATGATAAAACTTATTGAGATAAACATATTTTATTAGCCCTTCGATAACAGCCCTTGGTAATTACCTGCGGGCAGCATTTATTTTTCACATCCATGTAAATATCCGCTGATCCACTATAACTCACTTGAACTTCCGTGAGGATGCATATAAAATTCAAAGGCTATCCCTTCCCGTTTACCGCCTGCATAAACTGCGCCATTCGATCATAGTCCCATTCTGTCAGCATGGATTCCCTTGTCCAGCCGCTAAGTGGTTTAAAAGAACTGCTGACAATTGCGCCGTCACTAAACTGTAACGCTTTTTTAATATTTTCATTTTTTGCGCCGCCGCCCAACAGCACAGGGACACCGAGATCTGCCTCACGTACCTCTTTTAACATTTTTAACGATTCATCAAAAGAGAATCCTGTCAGGACCAGGCCATCCGCTTTGCTGTGCACCGCGGCAAAACGGGCTGCTTCCACCAACGGTAGTTCACCCAGCGGCTTGCCCGTGTGATCATACACATCTGCTAATATATCGATATCTTCAGCTCCAATCTGAGTACGATAGGTTATCGCTTCATAAGCACACCCCTCCAAGATGCCCTCAGCTTTAACCATTGTGCCAGTATAAACCTTGATTCGCACAAATTGGGCGCTAATTGCCTGCGCGACAGCCAATGGCTCGCGTGCGCCGTGGCTCATCATACAAACACCTAAAGTCAACTGTGGAAATTCCTTTCGTATAGCGCCGCCAACAACTGATAGAAATGCGACCGTATGAGGTTGGATATGGGACGCTGAGGGTAAATCCCCTAAGTCTTGAATATAAACCGCGGATACTCCTGCGCGCACTGCTTTTTCCACATTTCGCAATGCGAAATCAACGACTTCATCCATAGGCATTGAAGTGGGTTGGTTAAAAGCAGCCGATGGCGGCAGATGCAGCGCAGCAATAATCGTCGGGCTGTCTTTTTTAAATAGAACATTTCTATTCATTCTTTCCATTCCTCCCAGGTTTCACTTGTTCTAATACGGCTGATACCTCCGCCCCCTTCAATACTGCGTCCGCCTTTGAAATCTTGGAAGTATGCTTCACCCTTTACTTCTGCAAGATACGCGGAGAATAACTCTCCTGGAATAGCAGTGATGAGCGGCGAGAACATTTCTTTCCCTTCCGGAATGGGAAAATGAAAATCCGCATGCTTTGTTACTTTTTTCGCAGATTTTGGTGAAATTACTGCCAAACGGCGGCCAATCTGTTTTGCGGCAATTGCCATCTCCGCAGCACGCGATAGATCACGATCTCCAGCACTAATAATAAAAGTAGGTATGCTGATGTTCTTAGCGAAATACTGTAAATGTGTCCATTCTTCCACATCCTGCCCAAGCGCTGAATCACCTGAGGCTTCAAGTACTTTGGCAGCGGTGAATAAAGCTGTCCCGTAGTTTGGGCCGCTGCCAGCAAAGACAAATTCTCCTGCGTCTGCCCATTCTTGAGCGGCTTGCTTTGCAACTGGCTCACATCCTTCAATTGTTTGGCTGGCTAGATCTGTAAAACCCTTAATTTCAGCTCTAAGCTCTGCTGCCCTTGAATTGGTTAATTGTCCGCGGATTTCAGCGATCCGAATCGCGGTCAGGAAAAGACCAACCTGGCTGGTAAAGTAGCTGCGCACCCCAGGGATCGCCATACCCTCCGGTGATGGAAATTCTGGCACAGGAACATCTAATATGATTTTGGCTGCTTTTCCCACCGGGCTGTCAGGTGTAGCAGTCAAGGCAGCGGTCGTGGCTCCTGCTTGTTTTCCCATGCGCAATGCTTCTGCTGTGCGTGATACCATGCCGGAAACAGAGATCCCGATCAAAAGATTCGTTTTGGGACCTGTTTGGGGAATGAAACCTGCCACGTAGCGCCCAAATAACATAGAGTTCATAGAATCATCAGGAAGACGGGTTAACGATTCAAACGCTAATTCAGTACTGAGGGACGCGTGATGTGAGTCACCGCAGCCAACAACATAAAGACGCTTCAGTGAGAGGCAGAGTTCATGGTCTAATTTATGCCGGATAGTATCATCAAGCGGTTGAAAAATCTGGTTTAGCAACTCTGGTAAGCTATGTATCTCTTCAATCATATAATTCATTGAAATTTTTTCTCCTTTTTTTGATTTACTTTCATAAAATTCTGAACTTCTAATAAAGTGGGTAATCCCCCGCGAGCGCCAATCTTTTGGACTAAGATCGCTGATGCGGCACTTGCGAATTCCAGGCAGTGCTGGAGATTCCAATCAGAAAGGATACCGTAAAGAAAAGCGGCATGGAAACAATCACCCGCCCCGGTAGTATCCCTTACAGGGACATCATACACCGCTGTTGAATACCGGGTTGTTGGGGTGCAAAGTGCCGCCCCTTTACTGCCCATTGTTAGAACTACCATTTCTGGCCCCATGGAGAGAATCTCCTCAACCCCATCATCAGCAGAGTTGCTTTCTGTGAGTCTGCGGAGCCCTTCTTCACTGGAAAAAACAATGTCAGTATATCGGAGCATCGCTTTTGCGGCGTCGATATTCTTTAGAGTGTTCACCTCCATATCTACCACTATTTTTCCCCCTCCTGCGTGCAGTAACTGTGCGACATCTATAAACCAATCCTGTTCATAAAACACCGTATAACCAAACCGTGCCCTCTTCAGCGACTGTTTCATGCTGCGAGTAAGAGGTGGAGGGGATGGCAGTATCGGAACAATCAAGATCGTTCTTTCGCCATTGGAAGGTAATATGACCACTGTATAATCAGTTGAACTATCCTCCATGACAACCACATCAGATTTTTCCACGCCAAATAATTCAAAATCGCGCATTATGGTCTGGGCAAAAGCATCACCGCCCACCAATCCACCCCAGGCGGTATGCAGCCCCAGCTTTGCGGCTGCGCAGGCAGTATTTGCAATAAAACCACCCGCCAATTGCCTGGCATGATGGACAAATAGCTTTTCTCCATCCCGAGGGAGATGGGGGACTTCCAATATCAGATCCACCGCCGCGCCGCCCAGACAATATAAATCAATCATTGTTCCTACTGCAGTGTTTTATAAAGCAGATCCTTCCATCCTTGAATATCAATTTCCCAACATACCTCGATGTTCACTTCCTTTTTGGTAACTCCTAACTGGTCAACTACTGTCATTCCACGTGTAATTTCACTTACTATTTCAACATCTACGTAATGTGCGCTGTGCCTGGTGCAAATGCTTGGATCAAGCGCAATAGCCATAGTAACTGGATCGGGAAGTGCAAGTCCTGGCTCGTTCAGCCACTCTTTATTTGTTGATATGGCATGCTCATTACAATCAATGGCAAAATCCGCGAAAGGAGTATGGTAAGAGCGAACTTGGGCTATCTCTTTTTCTATCAAATTGGCATGCCCGCGGCAGTGTTCCCATCCCACCATCAAGAGTGGTATTCCTGAACCAAAGACAATCTTGGCCGCTTCCGGGTCCACATAAACATTGAACTCAGCCGCAGGGGTAACATTGCCAAGAGTAGCTGCCGCGCCTGCCATTGAATAGCACATAGAAATTTTTTCGGCTATATCCGGCGCGATCCTCAATGCTAAAGCAATGTTGGTAAATGGCCCCAATGTGACCAAAGTGATGTTCCCCGGGTTGGATCTTACAGCATCAATCAATGCTTCAACAGCATTTCCTTTGGCTACAGGAATGCTGGGTTCCGGGTAATTCTTGTTGCCCATCCCATCATCGCCATGAAAGAAATAACCCCAGGTGGACTCGCGCACCAATGGCTGTGAAGCGCCCAGGTACACTGGCGTTTTCTTTTCACACAACTCGACAGTATAACGTGCGTTTTTTGCCCCTTTTTCAACATGGACGTTTCCCGCAACAACCGAAATCCCCATGACATTCACATCAGGCCACCGCAGCGCCATTAATATTGCAACGGCATCATCTGAGGCAGTATCAGTATCAATCCAAAAATTACGCATTTGTTTTTCTCCTCTCTTTTCTTAGCCGATATCCTTTGTTAAGCGTTCCTTGATTAGATCAAGCACCCCCACCGCGTCCACGCCCATGCATACCTCAACTTCAGGTCGGCTTTCCCATTGGTTATGCCAATCAGCAATTGTCTGGCCCTTGCAGCGCCCCTCTATTTCCACAAAAACGGATACGGACTCTGTTTGAAATAGATCTGGATTCAGCAAATAAACTATCACTGAAGGGTCATGAGTATGAATGTCTCCTCCCGCGCCAAAAAGCGAGTTGTGAAATCCCTGGTAGAAAGGAAGAATGCGCCGCATCAGGTTGGTAACAGGATTATTGGCTTTATATATTTCCTCCAAAAAGTTGGGTGTCATCACAACCTGTTGAGTAACATCAAGACCAACCATAACAAGCGGCCACCCCGCGCGCATTACTATATCCGCTGCGTGGGGATCATGATAAATATTCGCTTCTGCTGTGGGCGAAATGTTTCCGGGCCTTGAAACCGCTCCACCCATTAACACAACTTTCTTGGTTAAATTCACAATCGTGGGATCGATTTTCAAGGCCAAAGCAATGTTTGTCAGGGGTCCTATTGGCACCAGGGTAACTTCGTCCGGATAAGTATGAACCGTTTCAATAATAAATTCCGCAGCAGATTTTTTTATAACTTTCCCTTTTGGCGGAGATGGATTCGTATTTCCCATGCCGTCCTCGCCATGCACCATAGTGCCCAGACCTTCCAGCGGCATTACAAGCGGCACATCGCTCCCGCGTGACACAGGAATTGAATCATGCTCCTCAAGTTCAACCAGGCGTAGAGCGTTTTGAGCGGTGACCTCACCATACGTATTGCCAAAAACACTTGTTAATCCCAGCACTTCAAGTTCCGGTGAACGCAAAGCTATCGAAATAGCGATCACATCATCAACCCCAGGATCTGTATCAATAATTATCTTCTGCGGCATTATCCCTCCTTACCTTGAATCGCCCAGCATACGTAACAGCACACGCCGTGTGCGGGGACCGTCAAACTCAAAGAATAGTATGCTCTGTGATCTGCCCAGTATTAGTTCACTATTTTCTACAATTAATGAAAGGCTGTTCCCGATTAGTACGGATTTAATATGGCCGGCTGCATCTGCTGGAGTATCATAGGTATGATTAAAATCAACTCGCGTAGGTACCAGCCGATGTGTTTCCGCGACAATATCTTTAAGCGTCATTTCATCCATAGCTGAATTGATCGTGATCCCTGCTGTTGTGTGTGGGACAAAAACCACACAAATTCCTTCTTTGATATTACTGTCACTGACAGCTTGTTTGATTTCTTCCGTAATGTTAACAAGGCATTCACTTTCTTCTGTATTTATTTTAATTTCTGTGTACATTATCACCACGTTTCTTGTTTAAATTTGAATAACTTTTAAATTTTATATTTTTTCATAACCTTCAAAAGCAGCGAACAGCACATGCATATATTCCTATATTAATGTGAATCAACTTTTTCCCTTATTGGACACTTTATGCATAGTGAAAAGGTAACCATAGCAAGAGCAAGTGTTGTTAATAGAAATGCTATCAACCATTTCCCAAATCAGCGATCACTTCTTCTATGCCATTACGCAGGACCGCTGCTGATTCACTTTGCATTGACCTTAAGAAATCCAACACACCTTGTTTATCAGGCAGAGAAAAACCAGCGCCATAAACTGAAGCGGCAAGTGCACCAAGCGCGCTTGCCAGCGCAGCGGTAGCAGGTAAACTCAACCCGCGCGTCCAGCCATATAATAAACCCGCGGTAAACGAATCTCCCGCACCAGTAGTATCAACAGCATCAACATGAAAAGACGGACAGAAAAATTGATCCTTCTCATCAGCTACAAAACTACCTTTCTTACCCAACTTAATCGCCGCAAGTCGAATGCCTGAAGATATTAATAAATTGGCAGCATCTTCTGGTGATGTAGAATCAAGCAGCGCAGAGATTTCCTGGGGGCCACTAATACAGATGGTAAGTTCGCGTAAAAGGCGGCGCATATCTTTTGGTTTCTGAATAGCTGGCTCGAGGCCTGTATCTAAACTAATTTGAACATTTTGTTTTTTGGCCAGTTCTACCGCGCGCCAAACAGCATTTTTCTGTGGAGATTCCAGCAGCGCATAACCTGAAATATGCAGTATGGCAGCATCCTTGAAAGTATCCTCACCAATATCTTGCACTTCTAACTGGATGTTTGCTCCTCGGTTGGAAAACATCGTTCTTTCCCCATCAGGAGTAACGATGATAAAAGTAAGACCGGTTGTGTTTTCTGGTTTGGCATGAACATACTTTTGATTTATGTTGGTTTGTGCCAATTTTCGCTCAATCTGTTCAGCCCAAACATCTTTTCCAACACAACCCAGCAACCCCGTTCGTTGTCCCAAATTATCGAGAACAATTGCGGAATTAACAACCGCACCCCCAATTTCCACTGCCACAGTTTCTGTCAGTCCATCTCGACCCGGGATCGGAAATTCAGAAACCGGCCAAATAGTATCAATATTGATATCGCCTAGCATCAGAATTTCCCCTCTGTTCATGCTTTCTGCACCCCGCCTTCATCTGCGTTTTCGTTATTATGAATTGCGTTTACAAATGCCGCTATTCGTTCCAAGTCCTTTTCCACTTGACTTCCGGAAATATTGGTTGATGTATTGCTGTCCACTCCCCAGGGACTTATCTCACGAATTGCAGCGTCAACATTATCCGCTGTTAAGCCGCCTGCTAAAATGACGGGTATAGCAACTGCTTCAACTATCTGTCTGCTGATATTCCAATCATGAGTAAAACCAGTAGCGCCAACCCCGGGAAAGTCCTTTCTCTTTGTATCCAACAAAAGTAAATCACTTACCTCAGCAAATTGTTGAGAAAGTACAATGCTTTTTTCATCTTCCACCGGAATGGCTTTCATCAAACGGATATCCGCATCCAGGCGGGAACGCAATTCCCGCATCGCTTCAACATCCACACAATCCACATCTGAGGAAATATGAACAATATCCGGCTTAACTTCAGATGCCATGCGCAGGATCTCTTCTACATCTTCCGACATAGTTAAAGCGACGGATGTGGCTCGTTGTGGTAGTGAAAGGGCAATCTCTCGCGCTTCACTAAAGCTTAATTCACCCGGGACAATACCATATCGGCCGGCAACAAATCCAATATTGTTCACACCGAGTTCTACTGCTTCAGCCGCAGTTTCTGGATCTGTGAAGGCATAAATTTGGATAATCATAAATCTTACTGTAAATATCCTTTCTGAAAATAAGGTTAGATTATCATTGCACTATGGCACAAATCCTTAAAAACCCTGCTCAACACTATTAACAAAAGATATTTAAGGATATTCTATGCTTATGACATCAAATCGTTTAGCTAAAGGCCTGCGCTGAATTTCATAAGATTAAGTATGGTTGTTATTATTTACTTTCGTGAGTTCACGCTCTTGGAAGCGCTTTGTCTGCTCTGTGATCTGTGCCTTTCTTCGGAGTGCATATATTACAAGAGCAAGGATCGTAATGACATAGGGAATCATCTGTACCCATTGTGATGGAATATCCAATGTCCCAAATTGATTGGAAAGCGCGTCTGCAGCCCCAAAAAGGATTGCTGCCAGGAAGGTTCCCCACGGCCTTCTGCCGCCAAGATATACCGCTGCCAACGCAATGAATCCACGGCCGGCTGTCATCTCACGCTGAAAAAGAGATAGGTAAGCCATCGATAGATTCAAACCTCCAAGTGAAGCGAGAAACCCACTTAATAATATAGCAATGAATTTTATTGACCGGACAGGTATACCTAATGACGTGGCTGCAGTTGGATTTTCACCCACAGCTCTCAAATGAATACCAAATTTAGTGTTGTAGAGCATTATATAAGTTAGGAAAGTGAGAACAATAGCAGCATAAACAAAGATATTGTGCCCTGAAAGAATTGTTCCCAAAAAGGGAATATCCTTTATAAAAGGAATCTCCACAACAGGCACCATTCCACTCGCCAAAGTTGAAGAGTTACCTTTATCACCAGTCAGGATATATAGTAAAAATATCGTTCCGCCAGTTGCCATGATATTAAGTGCAATTCCAGCCAAAATAATATCTGTTTCCAGATAAAGGTGGAAATACGCAAGGATTGCCGAGAATAAAACGCCTGTGGCAATCCCCGCCAGAACACCCAGCCAAATATTTTGTGTGAAAGCAGAAACGACAACGCCGGTGAACGCAGAAGTGAGCATGATTCCCTCAAGGGCGATATTTATTGCTCCTGCAAGTTCAGTAATTAAGCCCCCGAGCGCGGGAAGGATCAGCGGTGTACTGATCCGCATAATGCTGGCGAGGAACATTGCGCTAAAAATGCCTTTTAAAACCAGATCAAACTTCATGAGAACCTCCATCAGAAGGAGTTAATTTTTCCATGTGTGTATTATTTTCCTTCCTTATTTCTATCCTTTTCTGTATCGTCGGCAGGAATCGCTCAGCGGTAACAAACAGAATAATAAGAGCCTGGATAACAAAAACCATTTCCCGTGACATATCTGATGCCCGTTCCATCACATTTGCTCCAGCGCGGAGGTAGCCGTATGCCAATCCTGTAATGGGTATGAGAAGCGGATTATTTTGGGCTAAAATAGCAACAACAATTCCCTCAAAACCCATACCTATTGATATGTTTGCTATAAGTTTGCCATGAATGCCCATTGATAAATGTGCGCCAGCCAGGCCGCCAAAAATTCCGCTGATTGCGAAGACCAGGATAATCGTCCTCTTGGTATTGATGCCCCCATAACGAGCGAATTTAATATTTGCGCCTATCATTCGCAGTTTATACCCAAATGGTGTCCGGTAAATCAAGTAGTAAGCTGCAATTACAGCAATTATTAAGATATACAACATAATAGTAATATTTGTTTTGTCGGAAAATAATGTATAGACACCTTTAAGGAATGGCAGGTTGGGGATAAAAGACATTAAGGTTCCTTCTTTTGGAAAAAAATCAGAAGCGTTGTAACCAGCATCCGGCGGTTTAATGTGAAATATTAAGAAATAATCATACAGCTTTAGGGCAATTGCATTCAGCATTAATGTGGATACAATCTCGTTCGCATCTAAGTACGCTTTTAAATACCCCGGGATCCACCCCCAAATGAAACCGGCAACCATCGCAGCTATTATTGCCAGAGGAATTCTGAGGATAGCCGGGAGTGGAACAAAAAGGGCTATTGCACCTGAGACCAGCGCCCCTAATAGCAGCTGTCCTTCAGTGCCCATACTGAATAAATTTGCCTTGAAGGCAATCGCAACTGACAAACCAACAAAAATCAAAGTGATTGATTCTTCGATCCAATCTCCGAAACGATTGAATTTACTCACTGGACCCAATAAAAATGCCTTGTAAGCTCCCAGGGGATCTTCCGACACGAACAGGGTAACTATAAAACCAAGGAGAAGAGCGCTGCTAACAGCAATTAATACACGTAAACCCTCCCGAACTGCGGGATTAGAGAAGAATTTTCTCATAACAAAGCCTCCATCTCTTTTTTTGACTGCCGTTTAACTCCTAACATGTAATAACCCAATTCTTCCTCCTCGACTGTGGAGGCATCAGGGAAAACACCAGTAATCTCACCCTCAAACATAGTAATAATGCGGTCGGAGAGGTCCATTACTTCAGCCAGGTCTGCAGAAACTAATAAAACGGCAGCGCCATCTGTTCGTTTCTTAACAAGCTGCTCGCGGATAAACTCCGTAGCACCAACATCTATCCCCCGCGTTGGTTGAGCGGCTATCAGTATTTTAGGCGAGGAAGATAATTCGCGCGCGACGACAACCTTCTGCATATTTCCACCGGAAAGGGAAGATACCGGCAGCTGCCCATTAGGGGTAAGGATACCAAATTCTTTAATCATATCCTCCCCATTCTTTTCAATCTCTTCATAGTCAATTAATAAACCTTTCCGGATAGGAGGTTCGAAAAAGCGATCAACAATCAAATTATCATCAATAGATGCGTCCACCGCTAATCCGTTAGTCAAGCGGTCTTCGGGAATATGTGCGACACCTGCCATCCGCACTTCACGGGGAGTTTTCCCTGTTACTACCTTTTCCCCTATTGTTGCCCGCCCAGCAGCAGGAATACGTAAACCTGTCAGGACTTCCACTAATTCCGTTTGACCGTTACCTTCAACTCCCGCAATGCCTAAAATCTCACCTGCATATAGATTAAATGAGACATCCCGCAGCATAGGGCGCCCTGTATCAGAGACAAAAGAGAGGTCCCTAATAGCCGTCATGTTTTTACCGCGTTTCATTGCGTTCTTGTGAATATCTAAAAATACTTCTCGCCCTACCATCATGCGCGCCAGGCCTTTCCGGGTAGCTTCAGAAGTAAGCATCGTTCCCATAATTTTTCCATTACGCATTACAGTAACCCGGTCTGATATTTCTTTTACCTCACGCAATTTGTGAGTAATAAAAATGATCGTTTTCCCTTGTTCTACCAAAACACGGACTGCTTTAAATAAGTCCTTTATCTCCTGAGGTGTCAGCACAGCGGTTGGTTCATCCAGTATCAATATCTCTGCGCCTAAATATAATATTTTCAGGATTTCAATCCTCTGGCGCATACCAACATTTATCGTTTCCGTAACAGCGTCAGATTCCACATATAATCCATACCGCTTAGATAATTCCTCTGTCACTTCAACGGATTTCTTTTTATCTAAAAATAAGCGCTCGGTTGGTTCATGGCCTAAAACAATGTTTTCCGCTACTGTAAAAGAGGGCACTTGCATAAAGTTCTGATGCACCATTCCCACACCCTCGTGCATAGCATCGAGCGGATTCTTAAACTCTACCTTTTCACCTTTAATAAAGATCTCCCCTGAGGTAGGTTGTTCCAATCCATATAAAATTTTCATCAGGGTTGTCTTGCCCGCTCCATTTTCCCCGACGATTGCGTGAATTTCTCCCTTTTCAATCTGAAAGTTAACGCCGTTATTTGCAATTACCCCATTTGGGTATACTTTTACAACACTGCGCATATCAACAAGTGGTGCCATATTACCTCCGTTATAGAGGGTAGACAGAGGTTTGAAAACCTCTGTCTACTTTTTATCTCTTTATATTTCTTTAGAATGCAGTATCAACGACGATCTTGCCATCCACTAGATCCTGCTCAGCTTGTGCAATCACATCTAAGACCGCTTGAGGAGTCATTTCTTCATAGAACTTGTTCTTAGCTAAGCCCACACCATCCTCAGCAACGCCCAGATATTCTGCTTCGCCATAAGGCAAAGTTCCTTCAAGATGCATCTTCAAAGCACGGTATAAGCTATTATCCACTTTCTTCATCATGGAAGTTGGGATAAAAGCTGCTTGTTCAGGATTGGTCTCCTCAATGATAAGCGCCTGGTCTGAATCAACACCAATAGCGAATTTGCCAACTTCCTGCGCGGCCTGGAAAACGCCTACGCCAGTACCACCCGCGATCTGGAAAACATAGTCGGCACCCTGCTGATACATAGCCAGAGCTAATTCCTTACCTTTGGCGGGATCGTTCCAGCCACCGGCGTAATTCACAATCACTTGATTATCGGCAGACGCAACAAGAACACCCTGTTCATAGCCAACAATAAAGTCATTGATAACAGGAATATCCTGCCCGCCAACCGCTCCAACGATACCGGTCTCAGTCATTAATCCGGCATACAAGCCAGCTAAATAGGAACCCTCATTCTGCTTGTAACCTATTGAATAGACATTCTTACAGCCATCTTCGCAGTTCTCATTGTTGACTGGCGCATCATAGATGATGAAGTACTTGTCAGGATATTTGTGCGCAAGCTTCTCCAGGAACTCAGTCATCTGCCAGGTGCCTAAGATAAGGACATCATATTCTTCATTAGCAGCAGTATCTTCAAGACCAGCTTCCCATGCAGCCGGGTCTATGCCTAATTCAATTGTCTTATATTCGACATCGAGATCCTCTGAAGCCTTTTTTACACCACGCTCTGCGGAGTCAAAGAAGGATTTATCCCCAAGCACACCATTAATCAGGTTAACAACCTTAAGCTTGCCAGCACCTGCTCCCTCTTCTGCGCCAGTTGCGCAGGATGTTAGAACCAACGCGGCGATTGCTAATAGCCCAAAAATTGATAAAAATTTGTTTTTCATTTTTTCTCCTTTATGTTTTTAATAGAATCTTCCCGATTGAATGTTCTTTCCAAACATTCAACCTATCTTAGTTTGATACAACTTCTTATAATTCACCTCCATAATTATATTTTACTTGTGATCATTGATGAAATTTGAATGGCGTACATAATAAACAGGAATAATGTCTTTTAATTCTAATTTCTTATTCATCCTTCTATGATTCATAGTCCTGTTTCCTTTATTATTCATTTTATCAAAAATCTAAAATTCGTTCGTAACTAATATTTTTAACAATATGATTATATTCTCAACATCACGCAGATCAGCGGTTTCAATTGGTGTATGGTGATAACGTAAAGGCACTGATAAAGCAATCGCCGCCGCTCCTTTTGCGGCATAAAGCATGGGAGTGATTGTTGTGCTCATCCCAGTAACAATTTCATCCTGTAAGGGAATATTATTTCTTTGTGCTGTTTCACGAACATGGTGCGCTAATTTCTGGTTGGGCACAAAAGCCGCTAATTTTCCGCGGATAGCATCCATCCATTTAAAAGCAGGTCCTTTCCCCAGGCGAAGATCGCATTGCGATCCCTCCAAATCAGGTGTATCGAAAGATAAAGTACCATCAATCCCAATGATTATCTCAGGCGATATAGAATTTGCTGCGGTCACTCCCCCCATCAGCATTGTCTCTTCCTGCACGGTAAAGGCTAAGTAGAGATCACATTTCAATTCCTGAGGTTGAAGCAATTTCGCTAATTGTATAAGAATATAACATCCCAACCGATCATCCAAAGCTTTCCCGCTTATCAGCATGCCGCCAATAGAACGCATAGGGGAGTCCCATGTAAGCACATCGCCAGGGGCAGCATTCATGGCTCTCGTTTCCTGATCCGAGGATGAGCCAATGTCGATATAAATCCTTGAAAAATCAATGGGCTCATTGGTGTCCAAATGCTGTGGTAAAACTCCGGCCGAAGCGGGAATGCATCCTTTTGAATTCCACAGAGATAGGCGGCTTCCCGGTAAAGCACGCAGGCTTGTGCCACCCATGCGCTCCACCTTTAAGAATCCGTTAGGGAGAATGCGCTGCACAATTAAACCGACTTCATCCATATGCGCTGCCAACATCACACGCTTTCCCTTACCTGGCATATGTGCGACCAGATTCCCGAGGTTATCAAGACTGCAGTTGCAGGTTTTGGAAGGCAATGATGATTGAATCAGGTCAGCCACTCGCTCCTCACGCCCGGATACACCGGGTGTTCCTGTCAATCTCTCCAGCAAATCAAAATCAGCCTTGTTTTTTTTCATCAAGAAATTTCACCCCGCAATTTCCTCATTTTTTCGATCTTATTACGGATAACCTTTTCATCGCCGATATCTTTACGGTGCCTCAGCATGGGTGGTTCTATTTTTTCAAGCAGCACTTCCATTTTTTCAGAGATATTGTAGACGTTCTCTCCCAGCCCAACAATCGCAAGCGCTCTGGAACCCAGGGTTTCCATAACCCGCCCCCTCTGCTCAATTGATGCAAATGTCACGGAAAAACCTGCTTTTTCAACTTCCTTTTCATTTATATCAATTTTAACATGCCCATCACTGCTGCCAGGGTAAGAAGCCGGAACAAGATATTTACAGATAGATGCCTTAGGAGTGAAAGGTACATTACTTTTATCTAAAATTCCTTCAGCAATCACACCGAAAAAAGCCGCAGTATCCGTTTCAAGCAAAGCCATTAAATTAATAGCTTCCGGGTCGCCCAACCGCACGTTAAATTCAATTACCCGTACTCCGTCTGCAGTTGCCATAAATTGGCCATACAGAAATCCGCGATAATCTTCTCCAGACTCTTCCTCTATAGCGTCTATAGTTAATTGAAGGATCGAATCTGCTTGTTTTAAGTCTTCCTTATTCAGGAACGGCATTGACCCATCTGCCATCGTATAAGCGCCCATACCGCCTGTCATTCCTCCCTGGTCGCCATCAAACGCATATTTGAAATCCTGGGCCACTGGCATCGGGGCAATCTTATTATTAGATACAAAAGCCATTCTTGAAAATTCTTCGCCGATCAGGCGTTCCTCAAGAAGCACAACCCCATCTTGCCTGAGTGCTAATTCCACTTTCTCCAAAGCCTCTTCTATTGTATGGAAATGCACACCCATTACCCACACGCCTTTTCCACCTGTAAGACCAACAGGTTTTACCGCTACTTGGCCTACTTCAGTAATGAAATCTCGGGCAGATGCAGCATCCTTTACTTCTCGCCAGCGTGGAGAGCCCCTTTTTACGCGTCGGCGTAGTAAATCTCGCATGAAAACCTTGTCGCCCTCCAAACGAGCTTGTGCTTTTGTTGGGCCAACCACCTTTAACCCTTTTGAACGAAGCTGGTCGCTTACTCCTGAAATTAATGGGACTTCTGGTCCGACAACCACCATCTCTACGCCGTTTGCCATAAAGAAATCTTCAATTTTCTGTAAATCTTGCATATCACCAATAATTGAAGATGCGGCAATCTTTTGAATGCCAGGATTTAAATGGTTGCCATACACAAAAAGTGAATCGCGCTGTTGGTCTTTGCATAATGCTTTCGCAATGGCATGTTCGCGTCCTCCACTTCCAATAAGTCCAATTTTCATTTTTCTTCCGTTCTCCTCGATGAAGTATTGCGATGTGAAAGAACAGTAAACTGATAACGTTCGCTGAGATATATATTTTTGTTTGATTCAATTGGTGTTCCCCCGGCTAAATATAAAACTGAATCAGTATGCAGTAGTGGTGTTTGTGGGAGAATACCGAACATCTCCGCAACACTATCACTAGCAACAATAGGGCTCATTATAATTTTCTGCCATGAAAGTACATGATTGAAATCCTTCTCAAAAATTTCATATAATGACTGTTTTGAAAAATCATAGCTCTGTAAACCTGGACATAATTCTTCAGGGATAATGGAAATTTGGTGAGCGATCGGGTATTCATCTGCCAGGCGTAAGCGCTCTAATTTATAAACCCAATCATCTTTAGAGATCCTTAGATTTTTAGCATGATTAGAATCAGGGTGCTCTCTGTTAAAACAAATGACTTTTGAGGTTGGCTTCATCCCCTTGCCAAGGGTTTCCTCAGTAAAGCTTATCAGGTGCTGCAGTCCATAATCTACTTTCGGTTGTGTTACAAACGATCCCTTACCCTGCACTCGGGACACAATGCCTTCATTCACAAGAGTTTCAATGGCTTTTTGTGCAGTATTGCGGGACACATGAAATTTTTCCATAATATCATGCTCTGACCACACACGACCTCCGGGAGATAGTTTTCCTGAATTAATCTTTTCGCGTATAAGATCACATATTTGTAAATATATTGGCTTATAACTTGAACGAGAAATTCGTTGCATCATTATTATTGAATATTGATGGGTTGACCCAACAAGTATATATAAATGATATATCAGCTATTGAATTTTGTCAACTCATTCACAGAGGGTGTTGAAAAACAAGTGACAAAATTGACAGATTAAGCCAACTTTAATAAA
>CAYLHI010000027.1:0-33341 GCA_964383575.1 uncultured Pelolinea sp. | reverse complement strand
TTTTTACAAACCAACTTAATCATTAAAGACTGTTTATGTTAATCCCCTTGAATAAGAAAGTCAATGCAGATTTGTTGCATATTTTTTAACAAAGTATTAAAATCGTACTGTTAAATTTTTGATAATAATATCAAATATTTACTACATGATTGTATTTAATAAAATTCATTAAATTAGGAGTAATTGATGGAAAATTATGACGTTGTGGTTATTGGTGCCGGTCCCGGTGGGTATGTTTGTGCCATTCGGGCATCTCAGAATGGCTTAAAAACTGCGATTATAGATAAACAATGGCTCGGCGGTGTATGTTTGAATGTAGGGTGTATCCCTTCAAAAGCATTGCTTAAGAATGCGGATCTGGCGCATACTCTCCGTAAACGGACGAAAGAATTCGGTATCTCTTTTGATAACTTAAATCTGAATTACGCGGCTGCAGTTAAGCGAAGCCGAAAAGTATCACAGCGCCTTACACGCGGTGTTTCTTTCTTAATGAAGAAAAATAACATTGATATATATATGGGAGCTGCCCACATCACAGGAAAAAATCAGGTAACTGTACACCCAGAAGAAGGAAATGATGAAATTTTGGATACAAAGAATATTATCGTAGCCACAGGTGCCTACTCATCCGCGCCATCAGCCTGGGAACAAGACGGAAAACATATATTATCTTATCAAGATGCGATCCTGCAGGAGCATCTTCCTGAATCAGTTGTAATTATCGGTGCCGGTGCAATTGGTGCTGAGTTTTCCACAATTTGGAACGCATATGGCACCAAAGTATCACTGGTTGAAATGCTACCTAATGTGCTTCCATTAGAAGACGAGGAAATAAGCAAAGAATTAGCCAAAGCCTTTAAGAAGAAAGGGATTGAAATATTCACAAACCATAAAGTAGAAACAATTGAAACCAATGCAAATGGTGTGTCTGTTACAATTTCTAATAATGGGGAAGAGAAGACCATCGAAGCGGAACAAGCATTGGTAGCTATCGGTTTTCGACCCAATTCCTCGGGAATTGGATTGGAAGATGTTGGGGTTGCGTTGAATGAAAGAGGATTTGTCAATGTTGATGACCGCCAGGCAACTAATGTTCCCGGAATTTGGGCGATTGGTGATGTTACCGGTAAATTACTGCTGGCACATGTTGCCTCCACACAGGGTATTTTATGCGCAGATGCAATGGCGAATAAAGAAACCCATCCTATCAATTACCAGATGGTTCCAAGTGCAACCTTTTGCCAACCGCAGGTGGCTTCCTTTGGCATGACTGAGGTTGAAGCGAAAGAAGCCGGATATGAAATTAAGGTTGGGAGATTTTTCTTTCAGGCGAATGGTAAAGCGCTCGGATTGGCAGAAGGTAATGGATTTGTTAAATTGATTACGGATGCGAAATATGGTGAATTATTAGGTGCCCATCTGATCGGTCCGGAAGTATCTGAACTTCTACCTGAATTAACACTTGCACAGCGCATGGAAATGACGGCTGAAGATATCGCACATAACATCCACACGCATCCCACACTCAGTGAGGTGCTTATGGAAGCTGCAGCAGCGGTAGACGGCAAAGCAATTCACATGTAACAAGTACGATTATGTGGCTAAAAGGCGTGATTTTTTTCGCGCCTTTTTCCTATTTAAACCGCTGTGCTATAATCGCTCGGGAAAGGTAAACCTATGTTTAAAAATATCGCCAAGGCAATTGGTGGAGATCCCCAAAAACGTGAGATTGGACGCTTAATTGAACGTATTCAGCATATCAATCAACTGGAAGCTGACTTTGAAAAACTAAGCGAAGATGAACTGCGTGCGAAAACAGATGTTTTTCGAAAGCGATTACATTCGGGTGAAACTCTTGATGACATTTTAAATGAAGCATTTGCGTTAGTAAGGGAAGCCAGTAAACGCACAACAGGGTTGCGCCCATACAATATTCAGTTAATTGGTGGCATTGCTTTGCATGAAGGCATGATTGCTGAAATGCGCACGGGGGAAGGAAAAACACTGGTTGCCACACTGCCATTATATTTAAACGCGCTCGCCGGAAAAGGCGTCCATTTAGTGACAGTGAATGATTACCTTGCACGCCGTGACGCCCGATGGATGGCTCCAATTTATAATTTACTGGGACTGAGCGTTGGGGTATTACAAATGTCTCAACGAACCAACAATGCACGTAACGCCTTTATTGTAGATCCAGATGTGCAGTCTAATCGTGAGGAAGATAATCAGCTCAGGCTGGTTCCCCGAAGGGAAGCGTATTCAGCGGATATCACCTACGGAACAAATAATGAGTTCGGTTTTGATTATCTACGCGATAACCTAATCATGGACATACGCAATCGCGTTCAGCGCGGACATAACTACGCCATCATCGATGAAGTGGATAACATTCTAATTGATGAAGCCCGCACTCCGCTCATAATCTCCGGACCCGCATCAGAAGATATCGAATGGTACAGCCGCATGGCAGCGATTGTAAAACAGCTTGATCCTGAAGATTATGATTTTGATGAAAAAGATCGCAGTATTGCATTAACTGAGATTGGGGAGATTCACGTAGAAGATCTGCTTCAGATTCCTCTCAGAGACCCAGACCGCCCGGAAGATATCACACCTGAACAAGCCCGGCTACTTGGGTATTTAGAACAGGCTTTACGCGCTGAACTGCTTTTCAAGAAAAATAAAGATTACATCATTCAGAATAAACAAGTGATCATTGTTGATGAGTTTACAGGCAGGTTAATGCCCGGCCGCAGGTGGTCTGAGGGGTTGCATCAGGCAGTAGAAGCAAAAGAAGGCGTGAAAGTCAATCCAGAGAACATCACGCACGCCACCATCACTCTGCAAAACTATTTTCGCAAATATGAGAAATTATCCGGTATGACCGGAACAGCGCTTACTGAAGCGGAGGAATTCTCAACGATTTACAATCTGGATGTGCTCGAAATCCCAACCAACCTGGACTTTGAAGCCAGCCAGCCAAATTCTCCGTTTGATACGCTTCAGGCAAAAGATGATGAACGTTACACCTATACTTATTACTCATTTAAAAATGATCCGGATAAAAAACCTATTTTTTGGAAACGGAAAGATTACCCGGATGTAGTTTACCGTACTGAGGAATCTAAATTGCGCGCGATCTGCATGGAGATCATTAAATTTAATATCATCGGCCGCCCGCAGCTCATCGGCACCACTTCTATTGAGCATTCAGAACGGTTATCTGCTCGATTACAGGCAGATATGCTGAGACGGTTGTTAACAGTAATTTTGATTCGTGAAAAATGGATGGTTAATAATAATGTAGATATGCTTGAACGAGCAGTCCCTGATCTAGCACCCTTTAACCAACCGCTGCCTGATTTGCGAATCCCTGACTTACGCCAATTCGCGCAAAAGATCGGGGTTCATTCCATTAATCTAGAAAGCCCGGAGAATGTCCACGCTTTGCTGGATTTCTTCAATATATCAGAAAAATACCAGGACCGACTGCTTAATGTCATCAAAGGCGGAATACCTCATCAGGTACTTAATGCGCTTAAGCACGATCAGGAATCACAGATCATCGAAAGTGCCGGCGCATTTGGTGCGGTAACAATCGCCACTAATATGGCAGGGCGGGGGGTGGATATCAAACTCGGAGGAGAAATACAAGAGTCCATTCTCTCCGATGTGCGGAAGTATCTAAATCAATCTGGAATTGATCCATATGGCATGACAAACGCAGAAATGGCTGATGCACTAAATGAATTAGAAATAAACGCAGAAGAAGAAAATGCGAATTCCATCCAAATTTTCGTTTCATTTCTTGAACAAATGAGGCGTGTTCGAAAAGCGGGTGGGCTGCATGTGATCGGCTCAGAAAGGCATGAAGCCCGCCGGATTGACAATCAACTACGCGGGCGATCTGGCAGGCAAGGTGACCCTGGTTCCTCACGATTTTATCTATCACTGGAAGATGACCTTATGCGTATGTTCGGCGGTGAACGCGCAGAAAATATGATGCGTTTTTTCAATTTAGACCCTTCCATCCCGCTTGAAAGTAAGATCATTGGGCGCTTGGTGGAACAAGCACAGGAAAGAGTGGAAGGATATAACTTTGATATCCGCAAACACTTGCTAGATTATGACGACATTCTTAATGACCAGCGTGAACGGATCTATACAGAACGCGATCGAGTGCTTGTTAAAAAAGACCTTGATGATGATGTATGGAGCATGCTGGAACGAGAGATACACCAACGGGTTGAATTAAGTTCTTCAGACCCGGATGGGTTGTGGAAATTATTAGCGTTTCTGGATGAAATACAACCAACTATTTTCTACCAGCAACAAAATGAGCATATTCCTTCCTTCACTTTCAGCCAAATTGCTGAATTGGTACGCAACTCAACTGCTAATGTATCTGATATCGCATCGATAAAAGGCGCTCTTTTAGCAATCGCTGGAAAAGCTCTGCTTGCTGAGAAAGATCACTTGATACTCCAAACCCAGGATTTTATCCAGCGGTCTGCTAAATCCTTCCAGCAGCAGGTTAATGAGCGAATTGAGTTATTAGATATTTTCCTTGATAATTTAGAAAGCTATGCAGATCAATCTGCACGCGATATTTTCAATCAACTGCAAAAATCTGTCCGATTAAAGATCACGTTTGATACCGCACAGATCGATGCATTATTACAAAATGATGCAAGCGCAAGAAAAACCCTTGCTGACGAGATTGAAGAAAATCTGATGCGAATCTTCCTTTCCCGAATCTTTATGACTATCGAGCATCGAATTAATCAGAAGTTAGGAGTGAATATCAACGATTTGCTTGAATCTGATTGGATGTCCATTGAAAACCTGATTCTTAATACCATTGACGAGCGGTTCAATGAAAGGGCAAATCAATTAAATCAGCCCAATCATCCCATCAACCAAAATATAGATAAGATCTTGAAGCAGCAAATTGAAAATTTTGATGATGGTGTAGATTTCATTGCACTGCTGACAGGAATGGCATTTGGGACACAAATCACTATTAACCAACGAACACATCAGCGTATGATTAAACGCGTCAATGTTTTAAATTATGTCTTTTTAGCAGCCAGCATCCTTGAGAATAAAGATCCACAGGAATTAAACGCATCAATCCTTCATCATCTAGAGAAAGCGCAAGAAAAACTACAGCGCGTATGGGGAAAAATGGAAATGATGCGCCTTGCAGAAAGTCAGATCGAATACACAAACTTATCAGCCGATTACAGGGCTGCAATTGAAAGCCATTTGGATAAAATAAATTCTGACCTTCTCCCAAACACATCACTTACTGAGTTACTTAACAGTGAAAATCAGCTGGTCTTAAACGCCTTTGGTAAAAAAGTTCAGCAGGTCATTTATCGCCATATTTTATTAGAATCCATCTCAGAATTATGGATCGAGCATCTTACCCGCATGGAAGCGCTGCGTGTATCTATAAGTATGGAGGCTTACGCCCAGCGAGATCCCCTCGTCCAGTATAAAAGTTACTCAACAGATACTTTTAAAGACTTATTGGCAAATATTCGCTTGGCAGTTATCAGTAAGATGTTTCGGCTTCAACCATCCAAACCAAAATCCGCTTCTCCCACACAACCCCAAGAAGATAAACAACCTATAAATCAAGGTAAAAAACAATCGAAAAAAAAGAGGAGCAGAAAACGGCATAAGAAAAAATGATTTATCCCTCTTTTTTAACTAAGTAGATTTATTTTAAAATTTACGAGGGTTGTCAAGTCATTCAATAACACGTATAATCACACCACTATTTTATTATCGTATTGGAGCATTTAAATTATATGGATCAAAACAACGGGAACCACACCACAGGGAAAAATAGCGAAGACAAAAAAATCACCAGTATGGCTTCTCTATTAGAACAGGAAGGGCTTGGTTTAGATCTTCCCCAAGCTGGTGCAATTAAAACTGGGACAATTGCTTCTATCTCTCCCGGTCATATCATGGTTGGCATTGGGGCAAAATCAGAAGGTATTATTCGAGGTCAGGAATTTGAACTGATCCCTCCAGATGTGTTTGCATCACTTGAAGTTGGTCAGGAGATACCGGTTTTCGTTATCACACCCGAAGATCATCATGGAAACCTTATTCTTTCTTTTGTGCGCGCATTAGAAGCTGAAAGCTGGAAAAAAGCACAGAGTTTGATGAAAGAAAAAGAAACATTCACGGGGACTATTGAAGGGTTTAACCGAGGTGGTCTCTTAGTGAATTTTAACGAGCTACATGGTTTTGTTCCATCCTCCCAGCTCAGTTTCGCGCGCAGAGCAGATATGAACGGCGACACACCAGAAAAACGGTACGGCGATCTCATTGGGCAAGAAATCACACTCCAGGTGATTGAGGTAGACCAGGAACGCAGGCGCTTGATCTTTTCCGAACGCGCTGCCATCCATGAATCGCGTGACACTATCCGTGATAAAGTGATTGATAAACTCAACATTGGAGATGTACTCACCGGTCGCATAACCAGTCTTGCCGACTTTGGTGCTTTTGTGAATATCAATGGCGCAGACGGCCTTGTGCATCTGAGCGAGATTTCCTGGGACCGCATTCGGCATCCTGGAGACAAGCTTAAGGTCGGGCAGGAAGTCCAGGTTGAGGTCATCAGCATTGACAAAGAAAAACGCCACATCGGCTTATCGATCCGCCGACTCAAGGAGGATCCCTGGCAGGAGCAGATTAAAAACCTGCGAGTTGGCCAATTAGTTGAAGCAAAGATCACGCGTCTGACCAAATTTGGCGCATTTGCCAGGCTCACAAGCGAAATAGAAGGATTGATCCACATTTCCGAGATCAGTGATGAGCACATTGGTCATCCCAAGGAAGTACTGCACGAAGGGGATGAAGTGACTTTGCGTATTATCAAGATTGAACCAGAATCACATCGCATCGGTCTTAGCTTACGGCGTGTTGAATCACTCGCATTCGCAGATATGGACCTGAAGGCTCTTGAAAAGGACCTAACGGATACTGATATCAAAGTAACTTCCAAGGATGCTCCTTCAGAGGAGGTTCCTGAATCTGATAGCAAAGACACTTCCTCTAAAGACAAATCCGTAAGCGAGCAGGGAGTTGAGGAAGCGCCTGAAGAGAAAGCTCCTGAATCTGATGAAGATATTTCCCCTAAAGGGAAATCTGTAAGCGAGCAGGGTGCTGAGGAAGCACCTGAAGAGAATGCCCCTAAATCTGATGAAGATATTTCCCCTAAAGACGAATCTGTGAGCAAGCAGGGCGTTGAGGAAGCACCTGAAGAGAAAGCTCCTGAATCTGATGAAGATACTTCTCCTGAAGACGAATCTGTGAGCGAGCAGGGTGCTAAGAAAGCACCTGAAGAGAAAGCTCCCAAGTCTGATAACGATTCAACAGAATCACAGGAAACTGAAGAAGAAAAACCTGACGAACCGCCTTCAGGCGATGTAATAGAAGAAAAAACAGAAAAATAATCTCCCGCCCGCGGGAATCCGCGATATGCATATTTCATATGCCCGAGGGCATTTGTAATATATACAAATACAAATGCGAATTATGGCAAATAGGAAAAATGATAATAAACAAACCTCGACCGGCAAATTTCCTCTCCGCCGCATTCAACTTGGGCTTATTATTGCGGTAGGAGGTTTTTGGGTATTCCTAGTGGGGGCAAGACCGGAATTATTTCTTCTAGACCGAAGCCCAGTTGTAGGGTTTATCCAAATCTCCGTCATGCTTGTTGGCTTAGCATTTATCTGTATTGGTGGTTATCTCAGCCTAGTCGGGCTTTGGAAGGGTAATCAGCTCAGCATCGCGGCAGAATTGGGAGTCCGCCTGATCAGCACAGGATATGTAATTGCCGTCTTTTCCGGTCTGGCGGATATTTTCGGCCTGGGGAGCCATCCAACACCCGAATTTGTCCCCTACTTTGGTGAATGGCAAGCTCGAGGTGTACAGATTGCCGAGGGATTTATCGCAATAGGAATGCTTATGATACTGCCTTATTCCCAAAACCCATTATTCCGAACCCAAAAGTCCTCAGCCAAATTTACACATAAAAATTGATTCTTTTTTTTCATCTAATTTTTGATTTTCCCATTATCTTCTTCATTCCATAATGCCTTTCTAATAAATTGCTTGTAGTCGATCATACCTAAATCATGTATACTGGTTGATAATTTTCACCGATTGGTTACAGTATGAATTCAAAAATAAAAAAACATGTCTTGGAGAATGGGTTAACCATCCTCACGAAAGAAATCCATCATGCTCCTTTGGTAAGCCATTGGATCTGGTACCGGGTAGGTTCACGCAATGAGATCGCCGGGAAAACAGGAGTTTCTCACTGGGTAGAACATATGCAGTTTAAGGGTACGCCAAAATATCCGATCAATGTGCTTGACGCGGCAATTTCAAAAGTTGGCGGTTACTGGAATGCAATGACCTATTTGGATTGGACAACCTATTACGAAACGCTTCCCGCCGATAAGATCACGATTGCCATTAATCTGGAGGCAGACCGAATGATCAATAGCATCTTTGATCAAAAAGAGACTGAACTAGAAAGGACAGTTGTCATATCAGAGCGAGAGAGAAATGAAAATGACCCCATGTTCCGCCTTAGTGAGGTGATCCGTTCCGCGGCTTTCGATCAGCATCCCTACGCACAGCAGGTGATTGGAGAAATAGAAGACCTGCGAACATTATCACGCGGTGATCTCTATAATCATTATCAGCAATATTACACTCCCGAGAACGCAGTTCTTGCAATTGCCGGAGATTTCGAAACTGAGGTTCTGATCAAAGAGCTCACCCAAAAATATGCGGACATCCCCGCTAGTAGTATTTCACCTCATATTAAGGTAACACCGGAAAATAAGATCAGTAAAAACGATCAAATCACAGTAGAGGGCCCTGGAGATACTGTCTACGTTCAAATCTCATACCGTGCCCCCAGGGCAACTGATGATGATTTCTTCGCACTGATGGTGCTGGACAGCTTGCTAACTGGCCCTGCCTCATTATCAATGTTTGGCGGCGGGAGTATATCAAATAAAACCAGCCGCCTATATAGGAAATTGGTTGAAAATGACCTCTCAGTCAGTATTTCCGGCGGACTTCAGGCAACCATTGATCCTTTTCTCTATGATATTCTGGCAATTACATCTCCCGAGAAAGATACACAATTGATCATCAAATCAATTACCGAAGAGATCGACCGAATTCAAAATAATTCAGTCTCGCAAGTTGAAATTGACCAGGCTATCAAACAAGCAAAGGCATTATTTGCATATGGTAGTGAAAGCATTACTAATCAAGCATTCTGGATGGGATATTCATCCATGTTTGCTGATCACACCTGGTTCGATGCGTTCATTGGTAATCTTGAGAAAATTACCAAAGACCGAATTTTGTCAGCATCCCAAAAATATCTTGACTCCAACCACCGTATTATCGGCATCTACCGCCCATCCCAAAAGGAAAACGATTGAATATGGACAGCCAAAAAATAAAAAATATCCCTGGTCTAAATACCATATCAACATTTACCCTGGAAAATGGGGCAACGATTCTTAGTTTTAGCAATTTTAATTCCCGTTCAATTTACATGATCGGAATCTTGAATGGCGGCGGTGTGCTTGATCCATCTAAAAAAACGGGGTTAGCTCATTTTACTGCCAGCCTTCTTTCACGTGGAACAAAGAATTTATCATTCTCCGACTTTCATAGCCAGTTGGAATCCGCAGGCGCTAATCTGGTATTTAGCTGTGGCAGCCAGCATGCATGGTTCAGGGGGAAAGCCCTTGCGGAAGATGCGGAATTATTGTTCCGTCTCTCCTCTGATAGTTTGCGGAATCCATCCTTCAATCGAGAATATATTGGACGGTTGCGGAATCAATTGTTAGCCAGTCTTACCATTCGCGACCAAGACACTTCCGAGATGGCATCGCTGCTGCTTGACCGATATCTCTTCCCCGATCATCCCTATGGACAGCCGATAGATGGATACATTGAAATAATACAATCAATCACCAGATCAGATATTATTCAATTCCACGACAAGGTTTATTCACCTGCTGATATGATTATTGTTGTTGCCGGGGCAGTTGACGGGAAGGAGATCCGCAATCTATCTGAAAAATATTTTTCTACTTGGAAGAAAAATACTGCCGTTCAACTAGAAAACAAGTTGGTCCCTCCTCCACCTGCCAACATCATCAGGAAACATAAATTCATAAAAGGAAAAAGTCAGGTGGACTTGCTGATGGGCTGTTTCAGCCCCGCTCGGACTTCTCCGGATTATATGCCTGTATTTATTGGTAACAACATACTCGGGCAATTTGGTCTAATGGGTAGAATAGGGAAAATCGTTCGCTCAAAGTCTGGGTTGGCTTATTATGTGTCCAGCAGTGTTGGTGCCTGGTCAGATGTGGGTACATGGGAATTCTCAGCTGGTGTAAACCCTGAGAATGTAAAAAAAACCATTAACCTTATTCGGAAGGAAATAGATCGCTTTGTGAAATCTCATGTAACCGATCAGGAGCTGGATAATTCCAAATCCCATCTTATCGGCCGCATGCCAATGTCGCTGGAATCCAATGGCGGATTGGCAAATGCGATCTTGACAATGCAGCGATTCAAGCTTGGGTTAGATTATTACCAAAAATATACCGGACGAATTAAATCAATCACAGCTAAACAGATTCTTACGGCATCTAAAAGATACTTACACCCGGATCGCTTGATAATTACCAGTGCTGGGCCCGGTGAGGAGATTACATGAAATCAACTATTTTTAGTGGTATTGACTTAGTTGAGATTGACCGATTTTCCCAACTAGATCCAGCGATACGTAAAAGATTTTATACACGCGTTTTCACAGCTGAAGAATTGGATTATATCGGAGAGTCCTTTAATAAAGCCGCCGGAATATTCGCTGCTAAAGAGGCTGTCGTGAAAGCACTTGGCTGTGGAATCGGGCCAATCAGCTGGCAGGACATCGCCATCTCACACACACCGGATAAACAACCCATAGTAATTTTACTCAGCAGAGCGCAAGAAAAAGCAAAAGCGCTTAGGATAAAACAGTGGTCAATCAGTATCACCCATACAAAAAAAACAGCAGCCGCGATTGCTGTCGCTGTCCCTAATAATACACTTGATTAGGACTGATGTGATTATTCGGAGGAAAATTCCAGCCAGATATGATTGACAATCACGCGATCGCTGGGGAAGACTTGTATTTTCCTATCCAGCTCCAAGGGCTTTTCAAGAGAAACCGGATTAACAAAGCATTTCTTCGGTAAATAACCATATTTCGATTCAAAGAATTTAACCGCAGAAATAATTCTCTCCTTTATGTCAATATTTCCTTGATTGTCATACCACAACAGCCCTTCCCTCATACACCTCCAATAACTCTACTATTATTATAGCATATTTGTTCTATTCAATCAATAAATATTCAGCAATTATCCCCCTCAATGGAATTTTAAATTCATTTAAGGTATGCTTAACTTCAAATCGAACATTTCGATAGGAGGTTCATGTGATTAAAGAAGCTGTACAAGATTCAGAACGAAGAATGCACAGTGCGATTAAATCCCTGCAGGATGATCTCGCTGGTATTCGTACTGGAAGAGCAAATCCCGGCTTAGTAGAAAAATTATCCATTGAGTATTACGGAGCACCTGCTCCACTGATGCAGTTAGCCACAATCAGTGTTCCGGAACCCCGCCAATTGCTCATCAAACCATTTGACGCCGGATCAATCAAAGACATTGACCGCGCTATCCAATCTTCAGACCTCGGCCTCACGCCAATTAACGACGGTAAAGTGATCCGTTTGAACCTGCCCGTGCTCACAGAAGAACGCCGGCGCGAATTATCCAAATTCGTTAACAACCGCCTGGAAGAAGCACGTGTGGCGGTGCGCAATGTGCGCCGTGATACTATCAAGGATATGCGTGAATTTGAAAATGAGAAACTGATTTCCGAAGATGATCTCAAACGGGGTGAAGAAGATATTCAGAAGCTTACGGATAAGATTATTGAAGAGATCACTTCTATAGGTTCTGAAAAAGAAAAAGAGATCATGGAAATCTAACCAAAATGGTCCACAGCAGAGAGACTATTAAATTTAAGAAGCTGCCCACCCATATCGCCATCATCATGGATGGTAATGGGCGGTGGGCAGTAAAAAGGCACCTTCCACGGATGGCTGGACATCGTGCCGGCACTGAAAACCTAAGAAATATCATCAAAGCATGCGTTGAATTCGGGGTTAAATATCTGACTGTATATGCCTTTTCGACAGAGAACTGGAAACGCTCACAGGATGAAGTTGACGGTTTACTACAGATCTTATCGAATGTTTTAGAGAAGGAAACAAAAGAACTACATCAGCAGGGTGTCTGCATACGGCATATCGGTCGCCTGGAAAAATTAGATCCGAAGATACAGGAGAAGTTAAATTCCGCCATCCAATTGACCAAAGATAATGATCGCTTAATCATAAACATTGCCTGGAACTATGGGGGGCGTGATGAAGTCATTTACGCTGTCAAACGCGTGATTAAGGAAGGAATAAAAGCTGACAAGATCAACGAAGAGACCTTCAGTAAATTCCTTTTCACTCATCAATCTCCTGATCCCGATCTAATCATTCGCACTTCGGGAGAAATGCGCACATCCAATTACCTCATCTGGCAAAGTGCTTACTCGGAATGGTATTTCACACCTATACTGTGGCCTGATTTTGGCCGCGATCAATTAATGGAAGCCATTATTGATTTTGGAAACCGTGAAAGGCGTTACGGGGGAAGGAATAGAAAAGATTCAGGTCAACCATATGCTGGTTAAACGCACTATCAGTGCTTTAATTATCTTCATTATCGGCTTATCCCTGATTTTTTCTGGGGGATGGATATATACTGTTGGCGTCACTGTGATCTTAGCATGCGCTGCCTGGGAATTCATCGATCTGTTCATCAAAGGAGGATATCACCCTAATCCTTACTTACTGGTGTTAGGAACAGTGGGCATCATATTCAGCGCGTACCTTGACAAACCTGTTTTCACATCCTTTGTATATGCTTGCACCATTTTCTCTATTCTCTTATTCACTATCCTGAACTATGAGCGCTATGAAAAAACTTCCGCCTTCGACTTCACAATTGAAATGGCAGCAGTGCTGTTTATCACATTTTTGGGAAGTTACCTGATCAAGATCCGTTTTCTCCCGAATGGTTCTTTTTGGATCATGATAAGTATCATCCCGGCTGGTATCGGTGACATAGGAGCATATTTCGCTGGAAGCCTATTCGGAAAACATAAACTGGCTCCAAACTTAAGTCCGAATAAGACAATAGAAGGGTATATAGGTGGTGTTTTTTCAGCAATATTAGCCAGTTACACGCTTGGGTTGATCGCCAGAATATACGTACCTGTCATAACGGTAACTGCCAGCATACTGATTGGAAGTATCACAGGCATATTATCTCCACTCGGCGATCTTTCAAAAAGCATCTTTAAACGTCAATTCAATCGCAAGAATACTGGTAGTATCATTCCCGGCCATGGTGGAATATTAGACCGAATCGACACCTGGCTATGGGCAGGCCCAATCGCATATTATCTTATTATATTTTTTTTCCTGTAAAATGAAGAACGCCGCAGAAATCTGCCGTTTGTGTTTATTGGATCGCGAATATCATTTCCACTTGCACATTAATCGGTATTTGACCGGACGCGACCGGAACTGATTCTGCCATTCCACCTCCACCTTTTCCTCCTATACCATAGTCATAAAAAGGTGTCGCTGAAGTTGATGAAGAAGTAATGGAAATCAGATCTCCCAGTTCAACCCCGGCCGCTTGTGCCAGTTCTTCTGCTTGGGCCTGGGCTGACTGAACTGCTAATTTTCGAGCAGTGGATTTTGCCTCAGACTTATCCCGCACGTCAAAATTGACTCCATAGATATTATTTGCCCCGCTTTTGGCAATAGCATCCAATACATCGCTCAGGTTTTCCAGCTCGCGCACGGTAACATATACAGTGTTTTCAACCGAATAGAATACGCTTACTGGATCTCCTTGATAATCGTAATCAGTCTGCTGGTACACACTAAAGTTGGATGTTTGGATATCTTTTTCTTCAACACCTTGTTCTACCAATGCAGTTTGGATTGCCTGTGCCTGCCCGTTATTGATCGCAATCGCTTCAGCCACTGTTGCACCCTGTGACCGGACGCCAATATTAATGTAACCCATATCCGGAACCATATACACCTGACCGGAACCAGTTACTGTGATCATTGCCACCTCAGTATTCTGCCCACTTAACGATACACCTGAACCTGAACATGAACTTAATATAAATAAAAAGACTCCCAATACTAAAACAGCACTCTTTATTTTTTTCATGTATACCTCCATATACTCATTATATGAACGAAAATTTGATTAAAAAAGTTCCCCGGTTTTAGGGCTGGGGAATTGCTTTATTAACTTGATAGTATTGCAACAACATGTTATTATGATTATGTCCTTTCAATCGATTGCCCCCCTCAATCGGTTGGAAGGGCATTTTCTATTCTTTTTTCCTTATGGTACAGATGATCACGAATACCCCAGCGATGATCAGCATTGCAGGCCACAAGTATTGAGAGTACGCCCATAGGTCCAAATACGGGACAAGACGTCGGACAAGATAATAAGCACCCCACGCGATCAGCCCTAGGCCCGTGAAAATGATCAATTCAGAATTAGGCTGTCGGCTAATTTCACCGATTTCTCTTCCCATCTGGTGGAAGCGGGCACCCAAATCATTGATCTGGAAAGTCCCATCTGCATCCGAGGATGTATCACTTGGTACGATCACCCATAACAGAATATATATAAGTACCGAAAATTCCCCGAGAACCGTCCAAACAATAAAGAAAATACGGATTAAGATAGGGTCAATTCCCAGGAAGTTGCCAAGCCCGGCACACACGCCGCCCAGTACCCGACCAGATTCACTACGATATAAACGATTTGCCATAATAACCTCTTTAAAAAATTCTATTTTTGATACTTTAACTACGGATTAGAGAATGATAAGTTTCGCAATTTAATCAGGTTACATATCTTGACATTCATATTTACACTTTCCATAATTGAGGAATTATTTCAACAGCTTGAGCGTGTGAAGAAAAGGATGAATAATCCTTTCCACTAAATTAAAAGAACAGGATGCAGGTGCTATTCAGACTGAGGTGGTTTAGGTTTTTTATCCTTTGCCATCGTTCCAACGATGATCAAAACCAGCCCAATCCCGCATATTAAGATTAATGCCAACCCCATCGTCTGGCTGTCAAGCCCCAGAAAGCCATTACTGCTGTCTTCTGAGTTTGGAGCTTGCGTTTTCACCGCTTGCGCGGTTTGGGCGGGAATGGGAGTTCGAGTAGGTTGGATGGGTGTTTGCGTGGCAGCTGGTGAAGGTGTTGGTGTATAAGCCGGCTGCACGAGCAACGTTTGACCCTCATAGATAACCGCATTCTCTGAGAGATTATTGAATGCCAGAAGCTGGTCAACAGTCACTTCATAAGCCGCGGCAATGCTCCATAATGCCTGCCCAATCTCTACTTCATGAATGATAGACCCGTCTTCATTCGGAGTAGCAACTGTTACCGGCACTACTCTCGGCGTGACAGCAGTCGTTGGAATAGTCGAAGCCACTCCTCCACCGGAAGATCCACCGGAACCATATTGGACCGCAAAGTCGATGATGTAGTACACAAACCCGTCACCTTCCGTGACGCCTGCGCCAACATGCACAACATCCCGATGCAGCATATTACCCATATGAGCATCATCATTCCAGTAAGTGTACACAATCTCGCTCAAAGGGGTACTGTTGTTGCCTTTCGCCCAGTTCTCAAGCACATTCCAGCCTGGTCCCACAACATAACCAAAAGCAGCTGCCCGATCGATCGCCTTAGTTCCCCCTGCGCCAACATGTCCCATGTCCCAGCTCGGTGATTCGATCCCATATGCACTGGCTAAATAGTCAGACTGCGTCTGGGCAGCAGCCATCAGTTCACCGTTAGATTCCATTGCTGGAAGGCCGTTATTCCGACGTAAATCATTCACCATTGCGATCAGATCGTACGGGGACGGTGCGGCTGATTGAGCCCTCTGCAAAGGAAATAAAAGAGATGTGAAAAATGCTAACAGTAGAAAAATACGTAATTTCTTCATACCTGAATTATAAATGAATTAGCCCTTATTGAGTTTATCGCCGCTGTATGCCAATCACTAAAAAGAACAACCCAATCCCAAAGGTGGCAAGAAACAGCAGATAATACAAATTCATATCACCGCAGTAATCACATCATATAAAGTTAACATTTGAACAGGAACAGCGGCAGTCTTGAACAACAATTGAATCGCTGTCAGACTGATGATCATAATTACTATCGTACATTTGTTACGTATAAAGCGTCCGTTCAGTTACTATCGAATTACCAGATCAATCAAATTTCCAACCAGATAACATTTCCTTGCATTCATATGCGGTCAGGTCCAAAGAAAGCGGTGTAATTGAAACATAACCCTGGCTCAATGCGCCCACATCTGTTCCCTCTTCCGGCACGCCAGTGGGTGCTTCACCACCAATCCAGTAATACGGCCGTCCCTGTGGGTCTTTCCGCCGCACTAACTCATCCCGGTAAACACGCAACCCCTGGTGGGTGATGCAGTATCCCTTCAACTTATCTATTGAGCAGTAAGGTACATTCACATTCAGGAGTATATTCTTTGGAAGTTTCTTCTCCCAAACGATTTTGGCTACATTTGCGCCAACTTTCGCGGCGGTTGCATAATCCAGCGGACCTTTATGGTATTCCGGTGCATCCAGTGACACAGCGACGCCGGGCAGATCCCATATCACCGCCTCCATTACTGCGGTTACAGTGCCTGAATATGTGACATCATAGCCTAAATTTGCGTTGGGATTGATGCCAGACACAACCATTTCTATTGGTTCATCTAATAATCCCAAAACTGGCAGTGCCACGCAGTCCGATGGAGCACCATCACAGGACATCGCCGGGCTGCCATCCGCCAGTGTTAGTTTTATTACGCGTAACGGGCGCGATAATGTTTTCACATGACCAGATGCTGACCAGTTTCGGTCCGGTGCTACTACAGATACTTTCCCTATTTTTCTTAATTCCGTTGCAAGCGCTAACAACCCCGGGGCATATACGCCATCATCATTGGTTACAAGAATATGCATTTTTCCTCTTTTATCGATCAACTTGTCATGATTACATCAATAGCAAAAAATATTTCTTTCGAAATACTATCTCCAACTTCAGAGAATAAGTCTACCGCAATAATACTGTTATTATGTTATACTTTGCTGGTTCTTTTTAAGAACAACAAAAATACACACGCAGATAAATGATCCCTGCGTGCCACCGTAGGAAACGGCGGCTGGGGATAGAAAGTTTATGTGCGGAGGAGAAAACGCAAAGGAGATTGGTCCATGAGTTTAGATATATCTATGAAAACCCTTCTGGAAAGCGGCGTGCATTTTGGCCACCGTACCAACAGATGGGACCCCCGAATGGAATCGTACATCTTCACAGAACGCAACAGCATTCATATTATCGATCTACAGCAGACAGTCCAGCAGCTGGAAAAAGCATATATCATCATCCGCGATAAGGTTGCAAAAGGCGGCACTGTTCTATTTATTGGGACAAAACGCCAGGCGCAGGAAACAGTTCAAATGGAAGCGGAGCGATGCGGAATGCCCTATGTGATCGAACGATGGCTGCCCGGAACGCTCACCAACTGGATGACTATTCATCAGCGCATTATGGAACTTGAACGGTTGGAAAAATTGCGCGACTCCGGTGAGATTGATCGATTGGTGAAAAAAGAAGGGCTGATGATCGAGCGAAAGATCAAACGCCTGCTCGTCCACTTGAGCGGTATCCGCAACATGAACGGTGTACCCGATATGATTTTCGTGGTGGATATTAACCGTGAAGACACCGCAGTGCATGAAGCTAACCTTAAAAAGATTCCAGTGGTCGCTTTAGTTGACACCAACTGCAACCCCGAAAACATAGACCACCTCATTCCATGCAATGATGACGCTATTCGCGCGATCAAATTGATGGTCGGAAAAATAGCCGATGCGGTACTCGAAGGTAAAGATATGCACAAGGAAGAGGAAATTGAAGCTGAAGCACTCATCCCTGAAGGCGAATCCGGTGAACGCGTACTCGGTCGGGTTGCCATTGAAGAGGAAATAGACGATGAGGATTTGCTGGGCGAAGCAACACTTCAGAAATTAGCAGAGAGCAAACGAGAAGCAGAAGAAAAAGAAGCGGCAGAAGCTGCTAAGGAATCTGCTGAAGAAGCTGCAAATGAAGAAGTCCCGGAAGAGCCTGCCGAGAAATCTGCTGAAGAAGCTGCAAATGAAGAAGTCCCGGAAGAGCCTGCCGAGAAATCTACTGAAGAAGCTGCAAAGAAAGAAGTCCCGGAAGAGCCTGCCGAGAAATCTGCTGAAGAAGCTACAAATGAAGAAGTCCCGGAAGAGCCTGCCGAGAAATCTGCCGAGAAGTCTGCAAAGGATTCTACGAAGAAACCTGCCGAGAAATCTGCCGAGAAGTCTGCAAAGGATTCTACGAAGAAACCTGCCGAGAAGTCTGTCAGGAAATCTGCAAAGGATTCTACGAAGAAACCTGCCAAGAAGTCTGTCAGGAAGTCTGCAAAGGATTCTACGAAGAAGCCTGCTAAGAAGTCTGCCGAGAAGTCCGCTAAGAAGTCTGTTGAAGAAATCCCGGAAAAACCTGATTCAAAAGATGAAACTGAATAATCTTTAAAGATATAATAATTAAGGAACATTAATGACAGTATCAACTGAAGATATCAAAAAATTAAGGGAAGCGACCGGTGCAGGCATCTTAAACTGCCGATCAGCGCTTCAGGAAACTGGCAACAACTTTGAAAAAGCCATTGATTTTCTGCGTGAAAAGGGACTGGCTGCTGCCAGCAAGCGTGCTGACCGCGAAGCATCCGAAGGTTATGTCGAATTATACTCACATGGTGATGGTCGGGTCGGCGTGATGGTTGAGGTCAACTGTGAAACTGACTTTGTCGGACGGTCAGAAGACTTTCGTAAATTCACTCACGAGGTTGCCCTTCAGATCGCAGCTGCCTCCCCCCTGTATATCAGCGAAGATGATATCCCCGCGGAAGCATTAGAACGGGAGGAAAAGATTGCCACGGCTCGCGCAAAAGAAGAAGGAAAACCAGAAAATATCATTCCGAAGATCGTTGAAGGATACCTGAAAAAATTCAAGGATGAGGTTGTCCTGCTGCGTCAGGCGTACATCCGAGATGAATCCCTCACCATTCAGGGTCTCATCAATGAGAATGTGGCATCGATGGGTGAGAACATCATTATCCGCCGATTTACCCGTTATGAATTAGGTGAAGAAAGCACTGCTGATTCTGAAACAGAAGTTAAGTAGCACATAAAAAGCCAACCGCATGGTTGGCTTTTTTTGAAAGGAGTGGCATGCCGCAACCGAAATACAAATTGATCATGCTCAAGCTGAGCGGTGAAGCGCTGGCTGGGCCGGAAGGGTTCGGGATTAACGCCCAGAAAGCCCTGGATATTGCCCAGCGTGTGAAAGAAGTACGCGACATGGGCATACAGGTGGGTATCGTAATCGGCGCGGGCAACCTATGGCGCGGGCGTATTGGACTAGAAATGGGAATGGATCAAGCCACAGCGGATTATATGGGTATGCTTGGTACAGTCATGAACGCACTCGCGTTGATGGATGCCATGGAAAAACTGAACGTGGAAACGCGTGTGCAATCTGCTATTGAAATGCGCGCTGTAGCGGAACCTTATATCCGCCGCCGGGCAATCCGCCATTTGGAAAAAGGGCGGGTGGTCATTTTTGGTGGGGGAACCGGTAACCCGTTTTTCTCAACGGATACCGCCGCCGCACTGCGTGCTACCGAGATTGGTGCAGATGTTTTGATTAAAGCAACCAAGGTCGATGGAATGTATGACAGCGACCCCAATAATAATCATCATGCGAAGAAATTTGACAAAATAAGCTATATTGAGGCGCTCAACCTCCGCCAATCCGTCATGGATAGTACTGCCGTATCTCTATGCATGGAAAACAAACTCCCTATTCTGATTCTTAACTTTTGGGATGAATTCGCACTCCAAAAAGCTATCAAAGGCGAACCGGTAGGTACACTCGTATCCAATTAACGTTCTCGCTTGACTTTTCTCTTGTTTAAGGGATAATTGGGACAATCAATCAAATAGGCGTTGACGGAGGAAAGTAATCCGGTGAATTCCGACAGAGAAGCAGGGGCGCAGACTGAGACTCCCGCCCGATTGAAACTGGCTGAAGTTCCCTCCTGAGCAGAGCGGGTGAATGCATTTGCTACTAGTCCGCTCCGCGCGCGCAGCGTTACCGGCGCAGCCAATCGCTTGAGTTTTTCAAGCCGTTGGACCAAGCGGGCTGATCTCAGCCAAGCAGGGTGGTACCGCGGTTTATCCCGTCCCATGCGGACGGGTTTTGCGTTTATTATTGAAAATTATTCTTGCAGGAGATTATATGACTGAAAAATCAAGTTTGATCCAGGAACTGAAAGCACTGTGGAAGAAAGCGGAATCAGAACTTAATAGTATACAGGATGCGGATTCGCTTAAGAGTTGGCGGGCTGCGTATCTCAGCCGGTCATCGGACGTAATGGCTATCTTCAAGCGTCTGCCTGAAGCGCCAAAAGAAGAACGCCCAAAGATCGGACAATTTGCCAATCAAGTTAAGACCGCGTTAGAAGCCCAATTCGAGAAAAAAGAAGACAGCATCAAACAGGTCGATCTGGAAGCAAATTTACAGAACGAATGCCTTGACGTAACGCTCCCTGGCCGTGAACCAGCGCGTGGGCGCCTGCATATCCAGACCCTTGTTCTGCGGGAGATCTACCGCATCTTCGCGGAGATGGGCTTCCAGGTATACCGCTCGCCGGAAGTGGAAAGCGACGAAAACAACTTTGAACTGCTGAATATGCCAGCCTATCACCCTGCCCGTGATCTATGGGACACCTTTTACACTACAAAACCCGGTGTCATCATGCGCACCCACACATCCCCCGGTCAGATCCGCGCCATGCGTGAATTCGCGCCGGAACCGATCCGTGTGGCTCTTCCGGGTATGTGCTACCGGTATGAACAGATTGATGCCAGCCACGAGATTCAGTTCAACCAGGTCGAACTGTTGGCAGTCGGTAAGAATATCACCTTTGGTGACATGAAGGGCACCCTGGAAGAATTCGCCAAGCGTATGTACGGCGGGGGTGTCCGTACTCGCATCCGCCCATCCTATTTCCCCTTCGTTGAACCCGGCGGAGAGATGGATGTGGAATGCTTTGTATGCGGAGGGAAGGGCTGCTCAGTCTGCGGTGGGAAGGGCTGGCTGGAAATTCTCGGCTGCGGTATGGTTCACCCAGTTGTTCTCCGCAATGGCGGTTATGATCCGGAAACCTATTCGGGTTTTGCAGCCGGTCTCGGTCCGGAACGCATTTCGATGCTGCGCTACCGCATTGATGATATCCGTAATTTTTGGGGAAATGATGTTCGATTCCTGGAACAGTTTTAAGAAGGAGAAAGAGGCATTATGGAACTTGTATATTCCTGGTTAAAAGAATATGTTGATGTAGGTCTGCCCATCGTGGATCTAGCGCACGCGCTGACCATGCTGGGAATGGAAGTGGAAAATGTTCGCCTGGTAGGTCTGCCGAAACCAGAAGGAGATAACACAGGCATCACTTTCCACGGGTTGGCATGGGATCCGGAAAAATTCGTTGTCGCGCGAGTGGATGAGGTAATGCCTCTTCCCAACGCGGACCGCCTTGTATTATGCCGATTGTACGACGGAAGAGAAGAGCTAACTGTTCTCACCGGCGCTCCCAATCTCTATCCGTTCAAGGGTAAAGGGAAGCTTGATCAACCATTGAAAGTCGCTTATGCACGGGAGGGCGCAAAATTATACGACGGCCATAAACCCGGCCAGGTACTGACCAAATTAAAGCGCATGAAGATCCGCGGCGTGGAGTCGTTCTCAATGATCTGCTCCGAAAAAGAATTGGGGATCTCAGAAGAACATGAGGGGGTGATAATTTTAAATAATACCGCTCCAGAAGGTGCTTCTCTGGTTGATTATATGGGAGATGCTGTTTTTGATATCGCTATTCTGCCTAATATGATACATTGTGCCAATGTGATTGGTATTGCCCGTGAAGTGGCAGCGTATCTGGATAAACCCCTTAAACCTCTGGATACTACGCTTCCAACTGATGGAACGCCCATAAAGGGGAAGGTCTCTATTGAGATTATAAATAATAAATTAAATCCCCGCTTCGTTGTTGGTCTACTGCAGGGAGTAAAAGCCCAACCCAGCCCTTATTGGGTGCAGTACCGCCTGCGGCTGGCTGGAATGCGCCCCATTAATTCGATCGTTGACGCCACCAACTACGTCATGCTGGAAGCTGGCGAGCCCCTGCACGCCTTTGATTATGACGTCCTCGTGAACCGCGCAGGCGGCAAAGCACCAACTATCATTACCCGTACCCCAAAAAAGGGTGAAAAACTAACTACACTAGATGAGATAGAACGCGAGTTGGATGATTTCACCGAGCTCGTCTGTGATGCTTCTGGTGCCTTATCTCTGGCTGGTGTGATGGGTGGGTTGGAAAGTGAGGTCACCAATCAAACAACCAATGTCCTCCTGGAGGGCGCCTCATGGAATTTTATAAATATTCGTAAAACAGTTGCTTCGCAGTCCTTAAATTCAGAAGCGGCTTACCGTTTCGCTCGTAATATCCACCCGGCACTCGCTGAAACCGGTGTTCGCCTTGGATTGCAGCGTATGGCTTCCTGGAGCGGCGGTGATATCGCGGACGGATTAGTGGATGCCTACTCCGCGCCAAGGGTGGACCCAATCGTTAAAATCAGTGAAGCAGACGTTGAGCGCCTGCTGGGCATCCATATAAAGGCGGTGGAGATTGCTGCACTGCTTGAGCGCCTGGAATTTAAGTGCTCCATCAAAGGGGATCTGGTCAGCGCCCAATCACCCGCTTACCGCACAGACATTGGCGAGGGGGTTGTAGGAAAAGCGGATGTGATTGAAGAGGTAGCACGTATGTATGGGTTCGATAAAATACCCCCCACCCGTCTGCGTGCGGAACTTCCCCCTCAGCGCGATAATGCCGCTGAAGAACGTGATCGGCTGGTTCAAGACATATTCGTCAGTCTGGGTTTGCAGGAAGTCATTTCTTACCGCCTGACCAGTCCAGAAGCAGAACAGCGGCTTTATCCTGCCGGCAGCCAGCCAGAAATGCCGCACTATGTGGAGATCCAGAATCCTATCGCAATCGAAAAGCGCGTCCTGCGCCGCAGTCTCTTAGCAAGTGTATTGGAATCGCTTGAGCGGAATATCCGCCAACGTGAGCGCTTGATGCTTTTTGAGATCGGTCCAGTCTTCCTTCCGATGAAAAATGAACTGCTTCCCGATGAACCCGCCCGCCTGGCAGTCGCCTTGAGCGGTCTCCGTCATCCCAGCGCTTGGGATACTGAAACCCCGGCTAATTTTGATTTCTTTGACCTAAAAGGGATCATCGAAGGGTTGCTGCAAGCTCTCCATATTGATAAGTATTCGATAATGCCTGCTTCACATATCTCTTTCCACCCCGGAAAATGCGCCCTGCTTACCATCGGCGAGGAAAAAATTGGGTGGATGGGAGAACTGCATCCAAAGGTAATGGATAATTATGGCTTCCTCGAGGCACCGGTTCTCGCAGCCGATCTTGATCTTGAACTGCTCTATACGCTCAGCCCAAAGGATTTTATTGCCGCGCCCCTGACCGCGTACCCGCCTGTTATTGAAGACCTGGCAATGATCGTCCCGGAGGAGACTTCGTCCGCTGAAATCGAAAAAGTGATTTACACAAGCGGCGGATTCCTACTTAAACAGGTGTGTTTGTTTGATATCTTTCGGGGAGAGCAGATTGGCGAGGGAAAAAAGAGCATGGCATACCGCCTGACATATCAGGCGCCAAACCGCACGCTCACCGATAAAAATGTCGGCAAGTTACGGGTCCGCATCATCAAGCAACTTGAGAAAGAACTCGCCGCTAAAGTGCGCAAAGCAGATTGAATCCGCTTCCCTGCTTCTGGTGGGGGTGACGGTGGACACGATGGCAGTTAACCGCTTTGATGATGTGCTGGCAAGGGTAATATTGTCAGTGGGAGAGCAGGGGACTCATAAGCCCTTGGTCGTGGGTTCCCTGTGAAGCATCAGGACTACGCAAATCCCTTCCTTGCCATTTTTTGTTTCATGCCAGAAGTGGAAAAAAGGTAGTCTCTGATGTTTGACCTTTCTTCACATATCTGTCAAACCCCCAAATTTAGCACCACTCATAAGTAGACACTTTCGAGATCAGAAGATAGTAAGCTGTATCTAATTTACGTGATCATCCTGAAAATATTTCTTTGCTTCCCAGCCTTTTGAGGAAATAGCTCGATTAAATGTGATGTTCAATTTTTTAGTCCACTCAACCAGATCCTCGGTAATGGCATCTGCTCTCATCCGCCATTCCCAGTTACCCGAAGTGGTGGATGGCATATTCATGCGAGCTTTAGTATTCATCTGAAGAAAATCCTGCATGGGAGCGACGGCAAGCGCCGCAACAGATGACCAAACTGTTCTGATCATTTCGTGGGCGATATTCTGCTTGTGATTTCCGATATAGCTCAGGAAAAACTTTTTTTCACGTACCGGGGCTTTATTGAACCAGCCTTTGGATGTATCGTTATCATGTGTGCCGGTGTAAACCACGCAATTTTCGGGATAAGTATGGGGCAAGAATTCATCATCAGCATTTTCCCAAAACGCGAACTGGAAAATTCGCATGCCTGGAAAGCCATATCTTTCCCGCAGATTGATGACATCTGCTGTAATCACGCCCAAGTCCTCCGCAATAAAGGGCAGTTTTCCCAACTCCTTTTCCATAGAATCGAAAATCGATTTTCCTGGACCTTTGACCCATTTTCCTGTCTCTGCTGTTTTTGATCCGGCAGGAATTTTATAGAATCCTGCAAAACCCCTGAAATGATCCAGGCGAATAAGATCTACAGTTTTTAATGTTTCTCTTACTCGTTTTATCCACCAATCATAATTTTCTAATTTATGTTTTTCCCAATCATAAAGAGGATTACCCCATAGCTGGCCTGTCTTGGAAAAGAAATCTGGGGGTACACCAGCAACGGATGTTGGTTGACGGTGCTCATCCAGAAGAAATAAGTGCGGGTATGCCCAGACATCCGAGCAGTCGAAACCCATAAAAATGGGGGTATCTCCAATAATGTATATTCCTTTTTGGTTAGCATATTCTTTCAGCCTTTCCCACTGCTGGAAAAATATAAATTGTAAGAAAGCGTGCATGTCAATTTTTTGAACATTGTTTTTCGTATAAATATTAATTGCATCAAATTTTTTCATCCGGAGAGACCGCGGCCATTCGCTCCAGCTGACTAACTGATATTCTTCCCGAAGCGCCATGAAAATTGAAAAATCATCCAGCCAGAACCTGTTTTTTTCTTTAAACGCCGCAAACTTACGTAAAAGACGCGGATTTCTCTTTCGGTTAAAGCTTAAATATGCGTCATTAAGCAGCTTTCTTTTCCATTTGATAACATTATTAAATTGAACCTTTTCCTTAGAAAAATTTGGTGTATTTGCAAGGCTATTTTTTTCCAATAAATCCATCTCTTGCAGATTTTGAAGATCAATAAACAAAGGGTTTCCTGCAAACGCAGATAAACCCTGGTAAGGAGAATTTCCGTATCCTGTCGGATTCAGAGGAAGGATCTGCCAGTATTTTGTTCCAGTTTGGTCTAAGAAATCCACCCAATGATAAGCTTCACGGCCAAGATCACCAATACCATATTTTGAAGGCAAACTGCTGATATGCATCAATATTCCACTTGATCGCTGTAATTGCATTGTTTCCATCCTTTCCTCAATTTATTCTGCAACTAGATTACCAAATAAACTGAAAATCTTTTCTACTGAATTTTTAAAATATAATATTGATTATTTTTCTAACAACCATAAAAAAGAATATGGTTCTAGGGTGATCTTCCCTTTATTTGATTTTTCTATTTCAGAAGAACTTGATGTCCCAAGAATTTTGGAGAAATTTTTAATTCCCAGTTTTATTGATTGTTTCGAACCAGATAAATTATGAAAACAATATATCCTCTCCTGTCCATCATCGCGAATAAATGATAACACTTCTGGGTTATGGTTCTTTAGGAATGTTAAGTTATGTGTGCTAAATGCAGGGTGTTTCTTTCGAGCCTTGATTAATTTTCTAATTTTATTTAGTAGTGAATTCGGATTAATCTCCTGCTTTTCCACATTTATATTCATGTAGTTGAATTTTTCTGAATCAATTATGGGTAAAAATAATTTACTATTCAGGCGTTTAGAAAAACCCGCGTTTGTTTTTGAGGACCACTGCATAGGTGTACGGACGCCATCCCGATCGTTAAGGTTTATGTTATCACCCATCCCAATCTCATCCCCATAATAAATGGTTGGCGATCCGGGCAGGGAAAATAAAATCGCGTATAAAAATTCGATTTTTTGCACATCTCCATTCATTAATGGCGCTAATCTTCTTCTAATCCCGAGGTTTAAACGCATACTTTTTTCCGGGGCATAGAAATTCCATAACATCTGGCGGACTTCTTCTGTTACCATCTCAAGTGTTAGCTCGTCATGGTTCCTGAGGAAAGTACACCACTGACAATTCTCCGGGATTGGTGGAGTTTCCTTCATGATTTTGATTATTGGATCACTCTTCCCTAATGCAATTGCCTGGAATATCCGCGGCATGATAGGGAAATGGAAAGCCATATGGAATTCATCACCATCAGCGAAATATGGGCGCAGGTCAATGGGCCACTGATTGGCTTCCGCAAGCAGCATGCATTGTGGATATTCCTCATCCATCATTTTTCGCAACCCTTTTAGATACTGATGAGTTTCAGGCAAATTCTCGCAATTGGTATCTTCCCTTTCGAAGAGGTAAGGAACTGCATCTGCTCTAAATCCATCTATACCAAAATTAAGCCAGAACCGCAGAATGTTTTTCATCTCCTCACGTACGGCGGGGTTGTCATAATTTAGATCGGGCTGTGATGAATAGAATCGGTGCCAGTAATATTTCTGTGCTTTCTCGCTCCAAGCCCAATTAGAAGTCTCGGTATCAATAAAAATGATGCGCGCATCCCTATATTTTTTGTCTGTATCACTCCATACGTAATAATCGTGATAAGGAGACTCCGGATCCTCTTCTGCTTTTATAAACCAATCGCATTGGTCTGAGGTGTGGTTAACAACAAGGTCCGCAATGATACGCATGTCTTTCTTATGCGTTTCTTGAATTAACTCTTTAAAATCTTCCAGAGTGCCTAAATCGGGATGAATATCATAGAAATCAGAGATATCATAACCATCATCTATTAAAGGGGAAGAGAAGATTGGAAGCAGCCAAATGCAATCAACTCCAATTTGTTTAATATAATCCAATTTTTGTATGATTCCTCTAAGGTCGCCAATCCCATCATTATTGGAATCATAGAACGCTCGAGTATGCAATTCATAAAAAACAGCGCTTTGGTACCATGCTTTTTTATTCATTAATAATTTCTTCCTTATTGTTCATTGGCTATTAATTTCTCTCGATTCTTGGAGAGTTAAATCTATGAATAAAGCTGCTGTCCATCCAAATATTGGTGCAGCATTTTTCCCTGGTTTACCTGTTTTTGAGTTGTAATATTCGTATATCCCAGTGTTGCCCATGATTAATTTCAATGTTTTTTCGCGAATAGTTTTTGCTAAATCAAATTCACCAATTTGTTGGAGAGCTTCAATAAAAAAATAATTAATATTTATCCATACTGGACCACGCCACATTTTATCAGAATTATATGTTGAATCTGTACGGGCTACAGAGGGAAGCATAAAATCCCCATAAAATTCATGTGGATTTTTTAAATGCTCTATGATTCGTTTTTTCATATTTTCAGGCAGTTCTCCCGTCCATAAGGGATAAAGGTTAAATGGAGTCAGGGTTTGAATGGCTTTATTTTCATGAAAGGTGAGGAACGCACCTATTTTTTCATCCCAAAAATAATCAATCATGTTGGTTAATAATTTTTTTGCTCGTTCCGACCAATATTCAGTATCTGAAGGCTTATTCAATATTTCTGCAATAATGGCAAGTGATTTCATCTGAATAAATAAATAAGTATTTATGTCTGGAGAATCAACAGGCATCCCATAATCCCAGAGAGGGCTATCATCTAAACCTGATGAATATGGGTGATTGTATTGCACAATGCCATCCTGGTTATCGTCATTTTTTTTAAACCACCATGCATTCCATTTAACCAGAGGTTCATATATTTCATTTAAAAAATCTAAATCAAAATCAATTTCTTGTATTTTCAAAGCAGCCCAAGCTAAGATTGGGGGTTTTGTTACTTTCCCGTGAATAGGATGGTCAATTACAGTAACAATTCCATCATCAAAAATTGTGTCAGGCAGCATACCATCTGTCTGCTGATTGACCAATACACCTCGAATTTGGTCGCGAGCCAGTTCAGGATCGGTGTGCCTTAAGGCAATTGCATGCAGGGCACTATCCCATAACCAAACACCTACATAAGACTTTTTTGAGGGAACATCCATTTCAAATTTAATGTTACCTTTTGGGGAGATCATATTGTTTGCTAAAACCCACCATGCATAAGCATAACTTTCCCGATAAGGTTCTTTGACTGAAGGTGATTGATTAAACCACTCTTCCCACCGAAGTTTTGCGGCACGGTACATTTCCGGGAAAGATTCAGTTGTAAGAGGGGGCTTGCAAGAGTTTCCAATACATAAAGTTATTAGAGAATTCTCGTCTGTTTCTACAATAAATTCCAGTTCGCATTTATCTTTATTAAAAGTAATTTGATGTTTAATGATTTTTGATTGAGAAGAATAGGCTAGATTTCGAACTGAATAAATCTCCCCTCCATCAGCTCCCTTTGTGCACGCCTCCGCATTTATTCTTAATCGCACACCACATTGGGTACAATTTGGAAGGCTGAAACAAAGAATATGAACATCTTTAAAAAATAATTTGTATTTTCCAATATCTGTTTGAAATTCCAGAACATGTGGTTTTGTTGTAATTTCAAAAGGAAGTTTTTCACCTACCCCATTAACAAAGGTTAATTCTGGTATATAAGGTTCCCTGGTCAGATATGATTCTATTCCAGAAAAATATTCTACGAATCTTTCTGCAAGCCTTATATACAGGAAATTTCGGTTGACATCTCGGTAAACCAATAAGCGGGAACCGCGATCACTAAAAGGAACATGAGTTATATCGATCTTATCCGTTAAAAGATCAATTAATAACTGCATGAAGGGCTTTGTTTTAGCCTTTTACTGAACCAGCGAGCAGCCCGCGCACGAAATATCGCTGCAGGGCTAAGAAAACAATCATTGGCAGTGCCATCGATATAAATGCAGCAGCGGTTAATAAATGCCACCCGCTTCCTAAAGAAGTAACCATATTTCCAATTTGGTAAGTCAATACAGGGTGTTCTCCACCAAGGAACACCAGGGCGACAAGAAGATCGTTCCAGATCCAAAGAAATTGGAAGATGGCTAAAGAAGCAAGCGCAGGAACAGAAAGAGGGATAGCTAATTTGATAAATGCCGTCCAATGTGAGGCGCCATCCAGATACGCAGACTCAAATATCTCTCTGGGCAGACTGCCAAGAAAATTACGCATCAGGTAAATCGCGTAGGGCAAACCGAAACCTGTATGGAATAACCAAATTCCCAAAAAAGTTCCATTTAAACCTAATTGTGCATACAACCGTGAGATAGGTATGAGTGTCATTTGCAGTGGGACAACTTGCAGACCGACAAGTAAAGCAAACAGCCACTGCCGACCGCGAAAGTCCATCCATGAAAATGCATAAGCCGCAAATGACGCGAAGAGAATAGGGATTATTGTTGAGGGGATTGCGACTGCCAAACTGTTAAAGAAAGCACGCCCCATTCCACGGGGATTGGCTAAATCCCTGGCATCACAGAACAGATCCAGGGATTGTTGTCCACTTTCACAATCAGATGAATAAGTATTTCTTCCCCGATATCCAGATAAAGCATCAATGTAGTTGCTAAAAGTAAAAATAGGCCTATCATCAATGCCGGAAATCCGCCTCATATAAGAAAGGATGTTTGCAGCCGCCTGTTCATCTGGCACAGCAATGGATTCCATGTGCGGCTGACCACTGATTTCGCTGTTTAATGAAGACAGGAGATTAAATGACCTTCGGTAATTATTAACCAGATCAGGATTGGTTAAATCTGCGGATGGAAGAGCATTTCCAGACTCACCATGGCAAGGGGCACAATAAGATTGGAATTCTTCATACCCCTTTGGTTTTGAGAATATTGTCCACCAACCAGTTTCATTAATATCTTGCACTGGACGAAAAGAAGTTACCAGAAGTCCAAGGGTTGGTAATAGCCATATAAGACATAAGCCAATTAATACTATATGAATCGGCAGTCCTTCTAACCAGCGGAAAAATCGTGATTTTTTCATCTGACTGCCTCCTGTTCATTGAATCTGTGAATATTAAATATAATAGCTGGTATGATGATGGCGATCAGGACAATAGCAATAGCTGATGCTCTCCCTGGATCATAGTTTGCATACATTTCTGTATATAATCGATTTGCAATCACTTCAGTGCCATAATTACCTCCGGTCATAACATAGACAACATCAAAAATTTTCAATACATTAATCACCATGGTTGTTACAACAACGGTTATGGTTGGCATAATTTGGGGGACCATTATCTTCCAAAAAACAATCCATTCATTTGCGCCATCTACTCGAGCGGCTTCTAAAATTTCAGTTGAAACATTCCTGATGGCAGCAGCAAGGATAGTCATGCAGAAGCCAGTCCACATCCAAACTCCCACGACAATTAGAGCAAGAGTGTTAAACTTTGGTTCAGTTAACCAGGAAACAGGTTCTCCGCCGAAAGCTCTCACAATTGCGTTTAAGAAACCAATTTGTACCTGGCCGGAGCCAAAGTTATACATAAATTTCCATATCACACCCGCTCCAACAAAAGAAATTGCCATTGGAAGAAATATGATGGATTTGGCAATTGATTCATAACGTACATGATCAGCTAGAACCGCGATGAGCAGCCCCATGCCAACCGTGGTGCTTACCATGATCACAATCCACTTAATATTATTAATGAAAGCCGTTTTCATGATTGGTGAAGTTAACGCATAACGAAAATTTTCAAAGATACCCCAGCATGGTTCATCTGGAGAACAATCAACGCTTGCCCAATCCGAATTTGTATCATTTCTTAAACTTAAGAACAAGGTGTTAAAGCCCGGGTATATGATAAAAACGGCCATTACAAAAAGTGCGGGTAGTAGATACATCCAGGGAACAAAACGCTTCTGCCGCATGATTCCAGGAATATTTTTTGCCATAATATTTACCCTTCCATAAAGTACGCTTTAATAAATTATTTTTAATATAAAATTTGGTTAATCTATTTTAGTATAAAAAGAGCGGGTGCTTATCAAGCACCCGCTTTGTTTTTCGAGATTACTTTAATGCATCAGCTTGCGCTTCTGCCAGAGTAGCTAAAATTGAATCAAGATCTCCACCATTGACATAGTCTGAAATGGCTTTGAACTCAGCTGATCCAAATCCACCCGGGATAGTATCCCCAATATCTGGTGTGAAACCCTTCGTGTTTGCGAGGGCGTCGCCCTTTTTTATGAGAGCGGGATCTACATAACTCCCGGCCGCACCTTTATTGGGTGATAAGTCAAAACTTGCTTTCGCCCAATTTGCTCCACCTTCAGCTGAAGATAAGTAAGCAACCAGTGCTTTAACAGCTGGAGTATCTGTGAATGCCATCATCCAATCTGCGCCGCCCTGTAAGCCCTGGGCACCTGGCACAGCGAAGAAGTCATAATCAGTTCCATACTCCAGATCGGGATATTGCTTGGCGACTTCACCGCCAGCAAAACCAGATTGTTTAACCATCATAGCCTCAGGCGGGTCTGAGAATACTTTGTAGATTGCATCCAGGAAGCCGGTTGAGAGAGTACCCTGTGCACCACCCACTGTGTATGCGGGATCCATGGCCCATTTGCCATATGTTTCGTATGCTTGTTTTACACCTGCATCATCATAGGAAACCGCGCCTGAGATGAGATCCAAAACATATTGAGGACCCTGCTGGACCAGCATAATATCCTGAATGAAATCGGAGCCAGTCCATCCGGTTGCATCACCTGATTCCATGCCCATACTCCAGGGTACATCACCATTCGCAACCATCAGTTCTACCAGTGTATCAAGTTCATCCCATGTTGTGGGAACAGTATAACCCTTGGCTTCAAATACTGCCGGGCTGTACCAGATGATAGTCTTTATGTCAGCTTTTACAGGGAGTCCCAGCCATTTACCATTGACTGTGCCGGGGGCCTTGAAAAAGTCAGCATAATTCTCGCCTGCTACGCCTAGCGTATCCATCGGTTTGAGAACATCCTCATATTGAACCAGCTGGGCAACATTCCAAAATGCAATGTCAGGCGGTGTTCCTGCCTGTACCTTGGTGTCTAATAACGCCTGATCACGTGTTGACTCAGGTTTTATTACGATACCGGTAGCTTCCACAAATGGTGCCAGGATTTCGTTTAGCCGTTCCTCTTCTGCGCCTGACCATTGATATAACATAGTTAACTCTTCGGCAGGTGCTTCTTCGGCAGGTGCTTCTTCAGCAGGTGCTTCTTCAGCAGGTGCTTCTTCAGCAGGTGCTTCTTCAGCGGGTGCTGCTGGCTGGCATGCCATTAATGCAAGGCTAAGAACCAGGCCAATCGCTAGAAGTTTATATACCTTTTTCATTTTTTTCTCCTTTTTGTTTTTTAAATTATTTTCTCAATCTAATGTTTTTAAAAATTTATTTTGGATACCTCCTTTTATAATATGCTTATATTCAACCTATTTCTTATAGGAATTAGACTTTGGGCGGAGCAGTGGTATTTCTAATTACAAGTTCTGTTGGGAGGGTGATGGTTATATGCTCTGCACGATTACTATTAATTG
>CAYLHI010000026.1:0-34839 GCA_964383575.1 uncultured Pelolinea sp. | reverse complement strand
TCCGAGACTATTGGAATGTAAAAAGGCATTGACAATGTCATAGTATTCGCAATGACAGAATTTTGGAGAGAGATCACGCCGTCGCGCTTCGTGCTCCCCGCAATACCCCAAGGGTATGCTGCGCGAAGACGCTTGCATTCCTGTCATCGCGAGCGAAGCGAAGCGATCTCCTTCTCTTCACCCTGTAGAATCAAAATAATAAAGCAAGGTTGCAAGTTTGGGTTGGCTGTTTCCCAACCCAACATCTTATTCATAAAATATTTCCCTCTGTTGGGTTTACTAAAACAAACTCGTGAAAATTACATTCCAAAAGCATGGTCGTTATCCCTCTGAAGGTGGGCAATAGATTTGATCAACCCAACCTATGCTAATGGCTGCGTACATATTGAGGGACAGCGCACGAAACCTATTTAAGGTTCTCTCATTATCTTCCCACACCTGAGCACAGGTGAATACGAGATTGCTGTCCCTCAACTTTCATTTTAGCGACTTCTTGAAGTGAATTCAAGTAAAAATATTTTTTTATGGATGACTTAATTCCTTTTTTCACACTCCGCCTATCACTGAATAAAAAGGGGCACTCACCCATATAATTAAATTTAACAAAATAAATCAAGAGTGAGGACAGTGAAAAAAATCTTCGCGAGTCGAAAAGCAATCGCTGATACCCTGTTCATCGTTCTGGGAGCGCTGGCACAAGCAGTCTCAATGCGGTTATTCCTCATCCCGGGGCTGATGGTCAGCGGCGGGATCAGCGGCGCCGCGCAGATCATCCAGTTCTACACCAACTGGCCAATCGGTGTGATGGTCTTTCTCGGCAATGTGCCGTTATTCATCCTGGGCTGGCGCTACCTGGGCGGCACGCGCTTTGCCCTGCGCACTGCTGCCGCGGTCACCCTGTTCTCGTTCTTTACCGATAGTTTGGCGTTCTTTCTGCCTACTGAAGGCATCACAGATGATATCTTTCTGTTAGCTCTGTACGGCGGGATCCTGCTGGGAGTCGGATTGGGGTTGGTTTACCGCGGGCGTGGAACCAGCGGCGGTTCAGATATTTTAGGCCGCATCCTCATGCATAAAAAGGGTGTTTCCACCTCGCAGGCATACCTGATCACCGATGGGCTGGTTGTGCTCACCTCCGGATTTGCCTTTGGATGGGAACGCGCGTTGTATGGTCTGGTGGTGATCTACATCAGCGGATTAGCTGCCGAGTTAATTTCTGAAGGAAATATCATCCTCCGTATGGCAGTGATCATCACAAACCACCCGTATGAGGTCGCTGGTCAGATCTGCAAGATTTTAGAACGCGGAGTCACCATCCTGCCCGCCACAGGTGCCTGGACCGACCAATCGCGCCCGCTGCTGTACTGTGTTCTCACACGGTCAGAGATAAATGTTCTTAAGACGATTGTGAGCGAAGCAGACCCGAAAGCGTTCATGGTGATCGGGCAGGCAAATGAAGCTCTGGGGGCAGGATTCCAACCGCTCAACAAAGATTGATGCCGCTATACTGGCTAAAAAGAGCCGTGCCTGCCGCCAGCGCTAACTGCCCAAGATGATAGGTAACGCGCACCCACAGGCGTGCATGGCTAAAGGGGTGAATAAAACGGTCCAGCGCCAGGAGCAGATCTGAGCAGAAGAAAAGCAGCGCGCCGCTGGCTGCCAAACCGGAAGCGGGTGCCGTCCAATCCGGGCGGAACAGCGTCCATATGGCAGAAAAAAGCATCGCGCTGATCGCGGCAGCATATATCCCCACAGGAAATATCATTTTCCGATGGTTCGGATTTCCGGAAAGTTTTTTCACCATGACAACCATGATTAAAACCAACACACAAACCTGAGTGCCCAACAGGAACCAAACGGGCGCTGAAATCGGCGGCAGGCAGCAGTTAAAACCAATCACATAAGCCGCCTGCGCAATGAGAAAAGCCCCCAATCCATAGATGAAATACCTGTTAGAAAAAAGCAGGAATACATCGCCAACCAGTGAGAAGAACAAACCCAGCCCAAACCAGAGAGTGGGACCGCTGGGGACAGACACACTCCAAAACCAGATGATCAGCAGCAAAAGCGCCGCTGGTTTAGTGAAATAGTTAACCCTGTGCCATCCCTGCCAGACCGCAATCCAGTCAGCCGCGATAAACAGTACCGTTAGGAACAGCCAGAAATTGAGCACTCAATCCTCTCCGAGCTTAGAATACCCCATTTGTTTCAGGAATAACGGGTCGGTGCGCCAATTCTTTTTAACCTTCACGCGCAGGTCAAGGAACACCTTACGCCCGGACATGGCCTCAATTGCTTTCCGGGCGACCGTTCCGATAGACTTGAGCACGATGCCCTGTTTGCCAATCACGATGCCTTTTTGTGAATCCCTTTCGACAAAAATAGTAGCGGCAATAAACGCTCCGGTTTCATCCCTTTCCTTATACTCATCAATACGCACAGCTATCGCGTGTGGAATCTCATCCCGCAGATTATCAAGGGCTGCCTCGCGGATCAGATCCGCTGCAATTTCCCGCTCATAGAGATCCGTGATCTGGTCTTCCGGGTAGAAAGGCGGTCCTTCTGGGAGATGCGCAAGAATCCCTGCGCGCAGAGAATCAAACCCGGTGCCTTCCACCGCGCTGATCATGATCTGCTCAGCCGAGGGCAGCAGTTCCTGGTACAAACTTCGTTTACGCGCCAATGCACCAGTATCTTTGATCAGGTCAATTTTGTTTAAAGCCTGAATAACCACTTGTACACCTTTCAGCCGTTCAGCAATGATCCAATCCTCAGCGTGCGGGTTCTCGCTGATATCCACCAACCACAGGACCACATCAGCGTCAATCAGCGCCTCCTGCGCCGCGGCATTCATCCCTTTTCCAAGCGCATGTTTGGGTTCATGGATGCCGGGAGTATCCACAAACACGATCTGCGCGTTTTCATCCGTGAGGATGCCGAGCTGGTTCAGGCGGGTGGTCTGCGGTTTAGTCGATACTGCGGCGATCTTCTGCCCTACGAAAGCATTGATCAGCGTGGATTTACCCACATTCGGACGCCCAACAACAGCCACGAAACCAGATTTGAAATGATGAGATGAATTGGATTGGCTCATATGTATATTATAAACAAGGAGAAAGGATCAAAAATGTTGTATCAAGCCGTACTCCGCTGGACACGTTCATTTTTGATTGATATTCCTTCATGCTCCAGCAGCCTGGCTTTGGTCCTGATCCCATGTGGAGAAGAAAAACCATGGAGGTGACCGTTATGAGCGACCACCCGATGGCAGGGAATAACGATCCCGATCGGGTTATGAGCTAACGCGCCGCCCACCGCCCGCGCTGCATGTGGGCGGCCGATACCCATTGCCACCTGTCCATATGCACGCACCTGCCCATAGGGAATGCGCGCTGTTTCCAGCAGTACTTCCCGTTGAAATTCAGTGGCGCTCCGTAGATCAAGCGGTATGGTGAAATCTACGCGTTTTCCTGAAAAATAATCAACTAACTGGGATAAAGCCATGTCAGCTATATGCGCCGAATTCTCATTTTCTGTCTTTTGTGTAATATAAAGGGAATCGTCTTCTAAGATAATAGATAATAGTGCCAAACCATCTGAACTCGCTGCGATAACAATTGGTCCAACAAGTGAAGATCGCATCAAACGAACACTCAGTTCATGATTATTTTTTCCGAGCATTTTCAAGTTCATTATTGCCTTCTTCCATCCATCTCACAAATAATTCTCTTCTATTCTGAATACTAATATTATAGAACAAGCGTTTGAAATCGTAGGGTAAGCGTAGGTTTTGAGTCAAGTAAAAAACACACAATTCAGTTATATTATCTACAAGGGCGACTTCTCTTCTTCTCCTCCTTATGAGAGAGCCGGGATCGGCGTTTCCGGCTCTCATTATTTTTTTAAACTCTTCATTAATAAATTCCGCTTGTGATACACTCTTTTTGAATAATCTACGCATAAAAACGGAGGAGAGAATGGCTAAAAAGTACGAAACCTACCCAATCGAGATTGGGGGGGTGAAACGTGATTTACGCCTGTTCGAGATTAAACCCGGCTTGAAAATCGCCATCATAAACATCCTTGGTGATACTGAGCTTGTGAACGTATGTGCGGAGGAACTAGGAAAGAAACTCGCTGGCATCCAATATGATGTGATCGTAACAGCAGAATCGAAAAGCATTCCCTTAGCCCACGCGCTGTCTGTTGTGACCTGTAAGCCATATGTCATTCTCCGTAAAGATTATAAGGTATATATGGGCGACGCGATCCAGGCAGAAACATTATCCATCACCACCGGAAAACCCCAAACGCTCATTTTGGATGAAAAGGATATTCCCCTGCTGCGAGGTAAGAAAGCCGCCATTGTGGACGATGTGATCAGCACCGGCTCCACACTGGAAGGAATGCGCAACATATTAAAGAAAGCCGGCGCTTCCATCGCGGTTGAAGCTGCTATTTTCACTGAGGGTGACCCCGCGAAGTGGGAACACGTCATCTCGCTCGGCCATCTGCCTGTATTCACGGATTGAGCTAGAACGAGCTGCTTGCACAACGGATGCAGTTTATTTACCAATTCTTTCAATATATACACTGCGAGACAGTTTGCAGACATAAACCCTCAGAGTGATGTTAAACTTTTTTTTATACGATTCAATTAACTGGTTCTTAAATTCATCCACCCGCTTACTTTCCAAAAGATTTACTGTGCAGCCGCCAAAACCTGCGCCTGTTAGCCGGGCTCCATAGCACCCATCTATCTTTGATGCAGTTTCCACTAACACATCTAATTCGGGAAGGCTGACCTCATAAAGATCTCTTAAGGAAACATGCCCATCAACCATTAGCTGACCAAAGCCAACTGCGTCATCTTCTATCAGGCAGCGGCATGCTTTCTCAACCCTTTCGATCTCTTCAACAACATGCCGAACGCGTTTCATCAAAATAGGGGGTAAAAAAGAACCAATTTTTTCCAGATCCTTTACAACCACATCACGCAAAGACCGGATATTAGCATCTTCCCTTTGTATCAAACCTAATGCTATTTTGCATTCCTCTCGACGCTGGTTATACCCAGAAGCAGACAAACTGCGCCGAATGATCGAATCAGCGATCACGATCGTTGTATTCAGCGGTAAAGGGAGGGGCTGCCATTCGCGGCTGCGTGTATCAAAAAACAGGGCATGGCGGGCCACACCATGCGCACAGGCAAACTGATCCATCAATCCGCAGTTCACACCCACATATTCGTTTTCCGCGTATTGGCATATTTCCGCCATGCGCATACGGTCAATCTTCCAACCACCAGCATTTTTCCAGTATTCAGCAAACGCCAGCTCGACCGCCGCCGAACTGCTCAATCCAGCGCCGATTGGGAGATTGGAGGTATATGCCGCTTCCATTCCCTCAGGTGTAAAACCTTTGTTTTGAAATGCCCATGCCACTGCGGCAGGGTAGAGTGCCCAATCCGGCAGCGGATTACTGTACAAATCGCGCCTTTTATCCAATTCCGTTAATGAAAATTCAACGGAAGCTTCCAGGTCAATTGCGTGCAGGATAACCCGATCATCACCCCGTGGTTTGATGACCATTTTTACATAACGATCAATCGCTGCGGGAAGCACTACTCCATCGTTGTAATCTACATGTTCTCCAAGTAAATTAACCCGACCAGGTGAGATCACCTGCCATTCAGCGTCCGGGAGAATTTTTGCCAGGTTATTTTCTACGGTTTTCATTGAATGATCTTACAAGATTTCGCTTGGATTCGTGGTCTTTCTGCTTGAGCTCCCACTCGCGCCGCATGGCTTCCGCGCGGCTGTTTAATTCTTCAAAGTAAACCAGTAAGACGGGGAGTCGGGACCTAGTATATCGTGCGCCTTTTCCTACCGCATGTGCTTGAATCCGTTTTCCCAAATCTGTTGTCCAACCGCAGTAATAACTGCCATCTCGGCATTCAAGCATATAACAGAAATAAGGCATCAGGTTATGCGTTATTTAATTTCAGGAATCGTTTTAAGGCCTGCTCTTCATCCGGGATGCTGGTGGTGAGCTCATATGCCGGCAAGGGTCTTGACCGTTCTGCAATCCATTCCGCCCGCAGAGTTGCCACTGCTCTCATTTTTTCTTCAAACACACCTAAATCACCATCAGATATCAAATCGCGGAATTCAATTGTTCTGTTGATAAGATCATTTGCCAATCTAACCAGATGTTCCCGTTGATGGTAGATGGTTTGGCTTAAGTCCCCAGCATCCACAGCATCCTGCAGAGGAGAGGTTGAGCTTGCCAAAGATCGCCCCGCTATCAGCTGCCCTTCCCGCCAGCTGGGCTGTTCCGCAGCTGCTGACATCACAGCTGCTGCTCCCAACTGCGGAAGGAGCAGATTCGCGCAGATCAACCCATCCATTTCAATCGGGTCAGCCAGTATTGGTTTCCCGCCCAACAGGACGCACACCTCAACTGCCAGATCCAGTGCTGTTTTACCCGCGCCGAGCGGGTCGATGATATAGATCAACCCACCTTTGAATAAGTCCGCGTGTGGCTTTTCCAATTTAAAATCATTTGACAACACGAGGGCTGGATTCAGAGTTGGTAATAAGGAGACATAATGCATGGCATCAAGCCGATATTCCCGAATCCATTTAGCTGAAAGGTCCTGCAGATTGGTAATGTTGATCACAAGCATATCTTGAGTGATCAATTTTCCTAATTCTTCAGCATTATTTCGGAGGTCATCTGGCAGAAGTGAAAGGATCACAAGGCGGGCATCTTTGAGCGCGGAGTGCATATTTTTCTTGATTGATCGAAAAACCTTCTGACGTTTTGCCTCAGGCCATCTATCCGCATCAGGGTCCCACCCGATAAGCTGTATGCAGTCATCTTTCTCTGCTAATGCCATCGCAGCTGAAATGCCATGCTGCCGCAAGCCGATTACAGCAATATTGATTGCCATCAGAAACCTCCCAACAGCAAATTTACCATTCTCATCACAAGCGGACTGATAAGCACATCCAAAAGGTTAAACCCGATCATTGGGCCTAGAATGAATAATCCAAGAAGGATGTAAGGACCATATGGTTTGATCGCCTCCCACTGTTCCTCCCAGGCAGGCGGTAGTATAAACTCCAATATCGCTTCACCGTCCAGAGGTGGAAGCGGTATCAGATTAAACACCATCAATACAAGGTTGGTGAAAAGGAAATACAACAGAAACTGATAGGGGGTTGGGAAAATATCTACCATGGGTGCAGTGGGGGTTACCCAGCCAAACCGCAGTGGGATGGCAGCGAGGACAGCCAGTAAAAAATTTGAGAGGGGGCCGGACAAAGCCACAAACATAAGCGCCGCCGGGGAATGCTGTTGTAATTTTCTTGGGTTAATTGGCACTGGTTTCGCCCAACCAAATCCCGCAAAAATCAGCATCAGGCTTCCCAGAATATCCAGATGAGCAATTGGATTGAGTGTCAATCTCCCGTACAGTCTGGGAGTATCATCACCGAACATTGTTGCTGTCCAGGCATGCGCGAATTCATGAATAGTAAAGGAAATCAGCAGTGTGATAATGCCGGACATAAAATAAGAAGGAGAGTTATTCAACATTGTTTAACTATAATCTGAAAATGGTTCATTTACAACTTGCGATATAATCCAACCATGCTCCCTGACCTTGAGTTAAACGACATTCTAAGGTTAAAAAAACCGCATCCCTGCGGAGGTTATGAGTGGAAAGTCATCCGCCTGGGAGCGGATATCGGCTTGGAATGCCAGACCTGCCAAAGGCGTATTCTGCTCAGTCGGCGAGAAGTAAGAAATCGTTTAAAAAAGAACCTGAAAAGGGGTTTTATTGAAAAAGACGGGTAAGCATAAACCGCATATAGTATTTCTCTTCTCAGATACCGGTGGGGGACACCGAAGTGCCTCTGAAGCGATCATCGAAGCATTAAATCTGGAATTCCCGGGAGAGTTTAGATATGAAATGGTGGATTTTTTTAAAGAATATTCACCACCACCATTGAACCTGGCTGGTCCAGCTTATCCACTCATGTCCCGTATGGAATATATGTGGGAGTTTACCTTTAAAGCCAGTAATAATACGGATTTCATGCGGGTCTTATTCTCAGCTTTTTGGCCATATATCCGATTCGGGATGTATAAAATTCTCAGAGAACACCCCAGCGATATCTACATTTCAGTACATCCGCTGATCAATATTCCCTTCTTGCGCGCGATGCGCAGGCGAGAGATCACAACCCCGTACATAATCGTTGTAACCGATCTCGTTTCCACCCATGCCGCCTGGTTCGCGAAAGAAGCCGACCTGATAAGTATCCCTACTGAACAGGCTCGTAAAAATGCAGAACGTGCTGGGATTGATCCACAAAAATTAAGAGTCATCGGTCTTCCTGTTGCAGATCGTTTTTGCAGGCTGCCTGTCGATAAAAAAGCTCTAAGGAAAAAATTAAAATGGCCCCGGGACAAAACTATCATCCTTTTAGTTGGTGGTGGAGAGGGGATGGGACCGCTCGGTTCCGTTTCTAAAGAAATTAACCGGGTAAAACTCAATGCTGGCTTAGTTGTCATTACCGGGCGAAACAAGAAACTTAAAGATGAACTTGAAGCAATGGATTGGAATATTCCCACTCATATATACGGTTTTGTAACCGATATGCCGGACCTAATGCGCGCCGCGGATATTCTGGTCACTAAAGCTGGGCCGGGGACAATCAGTGAAGCTCTAATCGCTAATCTTCCTATCATCCTTTACCACCGCATACCTGGCCAGGAAGAAGGTAATGTATCATATGTGATAGATGAAGGTGCGGGTGTTTGGGCGCCAGACACCAAAGATATCATCAATACACTAAAAGATTGGCTGAACAACCCAGAGAAAAGAACTCGGGTTGTTGAAAACGCTAAACGGTTGGCAAGGCCAGATGCCTCCCGCCAGATTGCCCGGACAATCGCAGAGATGATCAAACCTAAAAAATAACAACTAATAATGCCTATTCTAGACCCAAATTCCTTTGAGTTTATCAGCCGCAGCGCAGATCAAACGCGCCGGATCGGAATCCGTTTGGGCAGCATGGTCCAACCACAAGATGTTATCTGCTTGAGCGGCGAACTCGGGACAGGAAAAACAACATTAACTCAAGGTATCGCGAATGGATGGGGGTCATTAGACCGAGCAACTAGCCCCACATTCGTCCTGGTTAAGAATTACAGGCGTCCGGATGGATCAGAAATGTACCATTTAGACGCATACCGACTGCAAAGCGCGCTTGAAGCAGAAGACCTGGATATTGATCGGATGATTAATTTCGGGCCTTTTATCGTAGAATGGCCAGAACGCATCCTTGCAGCACTACCTGATTCACATTTATGGATTAATATGACATGGTTGGGAGATGAGCAGCGTGGGTTGATCATTATCCCCAAGGGAAACCGATACAAAGATATATTGGAAAATCTTAAAAAGGTAATGATAAAGAGCTTCATATGATTCTTGCAATAGATACATCAACCCAATGGATGGGAATCTCACTCTTTGATGGTTGCCTGATTCTCTACGAAAAAGTATGGAAGACCAATCGCAGGCATACAGTCGAATTATCTTCCGCCATTGAAAATGCGTTGCTTGATACTGGCACAGATAGACAAGATCTAAATGGGGTCGCTGTCGCTCTTGGTCCCGGATCGTTCACGAGCCTCAGGATTGGATTAGCGGTAGCGAAGGGGCTTTCATTATCCCTCCATATTCCCCTGATTGGTGTTCCCTCCCTTGATATCACTGCGCGAGGAATTCCAGCGCAGGACACAGATCTGATTTGCTTGCTTCGTGCCGGCAGAGGACGGTTCGCTGCTATGAAATATATAAATCAAGAAGGAAAATGGGAAAGCAGCGGTGAGCTCTTAGTCGTGTCTGCCCATGAATTGGAGAAAAGTATCAACTCGCGCACGCTGGTTTGTGGAGAAATGGACAGTGATGAGAAAAAGATCCTTTCACGGCGTTGGCGAAACATCCAATTAGCAGACCCGCCCCATAACATCCGCCGTCCATCTATCCTCGCAAATATAGCTTATGAACGATTTATCGTTGAAGATTTTGATGATGCTGCTTCAGCATCTCCGATTTACCTCCGCACGGTTAAAAACGTTGACAGCATAATACCAGTATAATTCTGGGTTGATTCGGATACATAAGAATATTTTTAATTATAAAAGGAGCTCTTGTGGACGCAGAAAGCACCTTAGCGGAAATCGCAGAAAATATAAGGCACTGTCAAAAGTGTGAATTAGCGTACTCACGTAAAAACGCTGTTCCAGGAAATGGTCCTGCGAATGCAGAGATTATGCTGATCGGTGAGGGGCCTGGTTTTTACGAAAACGAACAGGGACTGCCTTTTGTTGGCACATCCGGAAAATTCCTCACACAGCTTCTAAACGACAGTGGATACCCAAGGGATACTGTATTCATCACTAATGTAATAAAGTGCCGCCCGCCAGGCAATCGTGATCCACAGGAACAGGAACTGAAGGCATGCAGCGCTTTTCTGGATAAACAGATCGAGGTTATTAATCCCTTGATCATCATCACATTGGGAAGGTTTTCTATGGCACGCTACTTTGAAAACGCACGAATCAGCAGAATTCATGGGCAGGCTGTTTGGCGGGATGGACGGTTGATAATCCCTATGTACCATCCTGCGGCTGCACTGCATCAGCCAAAACTGCGTTCGGTAATTATGCAGGATTTTTCCCAATTAAAGGGTTTAATCACTAAAGAAAAAGAAAGATTTGCGGCAGGGTCAGCCAGCGCGAGCGTCGGCGATAACAAAGAAGATGACGCGACCCAGCTTAGTTTTTTCTAAAAGGATTACTCGATGGACTACACCCAGGAACTAATTAATAAATTCAATGAAAAATCAGCCCACATTGCCATCTTAGGATTGGGATATGTCGGACTTCCGCTTGCGGTTGTTTTCGCAGAAAGTGGCTTTAAGGTTACAGGGATTGACCCGATCACATCGAAGGTGGACTCATTGAACAGCGGGAAAAGCTATGTGCTCGATATCAGCGATAAACAGATACGCGATCTGGTGAAAGCCAACCGCTTGACAGCAACCACCGATTTTTCCGTTCTCTCTGAAGTGGACGCGGTCAGCATTTGCGTTCCCACTCCGCTTAGAAAAACTGGTGACCCTGACCTCTCATTCATTCTCTCTGTGGCGGAAACACTCCAAGAATATATTCACCCGGGGATAGCTATCGTACTTGAATCCACCACCTACCCCGGCACGACCCGCGAATTAATTCTGCAAAGGTTGTGTGATGAAAGCGGACTTAAAGTAGGAAAAGATTTTTTCCTCGCGTTTTCCCCAGAACGGGTTGACCCTGGAAGAAAAGACTGGATAACGATTAATACACCAAAAGTGATCGGTGGAATTACGGATAACTGCCTGGCAGTCACACAAGCCTGGTACAGCCAAGCATTGGACCAGATAGTTCCTGTATCTTCAGCAGAAGTGGCAGAAATGACAAAACTATTAGAGAATACGTTCCGGATGATCAACATCGGCATGGTGAATGAACTTGCGATTATGTGCGATCGCCTTGGTGTGGATGTGTGGGAAGTGATTGACGCAGCTGCAACCAAGCCTTTTGGATTCATGAAATTTCTCCCCGGACCCGGATTAGGCGGTCACTGCATCCCCATTGATCCGTTGTATCTTTCATGGAAATTAAAATCTCTGAATTATTCCGCTCGATTTATCGAGCTGGCGTCCGAAATTAACACCGGTATGCCGCGCTTTGCTGTCAGCAAGGTCCAGGATGCGCTCAACCTTCAGAAGAAATCATTAAATGGCTCAAAAGTACTTATACTCGGCGTCGCGTATAAACCAGATATTGATGATCTTCGGGAATCTCCCGCGCTGGATGTGATCCTTTATCTTAAACAAAAGGGGGCAGAGGTCAGCTATCATGATCCTTACATACCATCCATCCACCACGAAGAAATCAAATTGGAAAGCATAACCAACCTTAATGAAGATATAAAAACCGCGGACTGCGTTGTTATCATCACCAATCATTCTTCCTACGATTATGAACAGCTCCTGAAGGATGCAAAGCTGATTGTGGACACGCGTAATGCATTGGGTAATAAAGCAATAAATAATCCTAAAGTCGTGAGATTGTAATGGGAAAATATGTTGTAACCGGCGCCGCTGGTTTTATCGCTTCCAGAGTATGCGAAGACCTTTTAAATGATGGGCATTCGGTCATCGGAATTGACAATTTCGACCCCGTTTACGATCTCAGGATTAAAGAATGGCGGTTGAGAAAATTCTCCGCACATCCAAATTTCACTTTCTACCGCGATAGCATCTGCGATCGGGAAAAACTGAAAACTATATTCCATAACCAGCTGGAAATAGATGGAGTAATCAACCTCGCAGCGAAAGCAGGTGTTCGGGATTCCCTGATTGATCCCTGGTCATATTATGAAACCAATCTGACCGGAACGTTAAATTTGCTTGAGATGTGCCGACAAAATGATATCAAGAAATTCGTCTTGGCCTCCACTTCCAGCATCTATGGCGAGAACGCGCCATACCCCACACCTGAAGATGCCGATTCCAGCCACCCTTTGCAGCCGTATGCCGCGAGTAAAAAAGCAGCGGAGACTCTTTGCCACAGCTATCATTTCCTCTATGGGATAGATATAACAGTTGTGCGGTATTTTACCGTGTACGGTCCTGCGGGGAGACCTAGTATGTCTATGTACCGATTCAATAAATGGATCAGCGATGGGGAAACCGTTCATGTCTTTGGAGATGGCACCCAGACACGCGGGTTTACATATTTAGATGATATTTCCCGCGGAACTATCCTCGCCTTGAAGCCAGTGGGGTACGAGATAGTTAATTTAGGAGGTCATGAAACGATTAGCATCAATGACCTGATAAAGAAATTTGAAGCTGTTATTGGAAAATCTGCCCAAATCGAATTCTCACCGGCTCATCCAGCGGATATGAGCGCGAGTTGGGCAAACGTCGAAAAAGCAATACGCCTGCTGGAATGGAGGCCGAGGTTCACTCTTGATGAAGGGATTCTGCAGGTAGTCAAATGGTATCAGCAGGAGCATGAATGGGCTAGCCAGGTAAGTATCGAATGAACCTGCTCTCATCCATGTGGAAGATCATCAATAAGGATAAATTACTGCAAAAGATCATCCGCAATGCAGGTTATCTCTTGAGCAGCAACGTTCTCAGCATGGGGCTGAGCATTGTTCAAAGCATTCTCGCCGGCCGATTGTTAGGTGTGGCTGGTTTTGGAGTGATCGGCACAATCACAGTCTTTGCCACTACATTAAATAAGATCTTTTCTTTTCGAATGAACGAGCTGGTTGTCAAATATTTTGGAGAAGCAATTACCCTTAAAGAGAATGATAAAGCCGCAACTGTCGTAAAAGCTGCTGGGATTGGTGAAATAACCAGCGCAGTCCTCTCTTTCTTGATCCTTGTCATTCTCGCCCCTTTTGCCGCGGAGAGATTAGCAGATGACCCTGCAACTACACCTCTTTTCATTCTGTACGGCACGATTATTCTGGCAAATTTCACGTATGAAACAGCAATCGGTATCATCCAGGTGCAAAACCATTTCCGCAGTCAAGCGGTTATCAATTTAATCAGCAGTATTGCTACCGCATCTATTATTGCGTGGGCATATTTCACCCAGAAGGGGTTGCTAGAAATTCTATCGGCATACATATTGGGTAAATTCATCCTTGGGCTTGGTACCACTCTCCTGGGATGGAGCGAGATGAATAAAGTACTGGGAAAAGATTGGTGGAAAACCAACTTCAGCTCTCTTCCGCCAATTAAAGAACTGTTTAGTTTTGCTTTCAGCACCAATATCAGCAATACGGTTATTCATCTTGTCAGAGATAATGAAGCATTATGGATCGCATGGTTCCTCACTCCCGTTGATGTAGGGTACACCAAAACGGCATTAGCGATTATCAATCTGGTGCAGGTGCCTATCACACCTTTCATTTCCACATCCTACCCTGAAATAAACAACGCTGTGATCAAGAAGAATTGGAAATTATTGCGCCGTTTATTAAAGCGCATCACATTAATCTCCGGGACATGGACAGGGATAAGCATGGTCGGATTAGCCCTCTTTGGCAAATGGCTACTAATGTTCTACGGTACTGAATTCCTTCCTGCTTTTAAACCTATGCTGTTGTTCTTGGTCGGTCTGGGATATGCCAATATCCTTTTCTGGAATCGCCCCCTGCTACTGTCACTCGGTTTACCAATGGTTCCTTACCGCATCAGTCTATACTGTGGGATCGCAAAGATCGGTTTGGCTTTCTTATTGGTGCCGCGATTTGGTCTTAATGTCGAGGCCTTACTATTATCTGCTTTCTTCCTCATCTCGGTAAGTTTGATCGTTTTACGTGGTTTTAAGGAAGTAAAAATTCGCGAACAGAACCTGCAGGAGACCTCCGCCATATGAGAATTGGGTGTATCACCACTTCAATCATACCTTCGAAAACCGCAAACAGCATCCAGGCAGTGAAAGTATGCCATGCATTAAAACAAATCGGTCACGATATTCACCTTTGGGTGCCGGAATTTCAGCGTACACATTGGGATAATATCGCGGAAATATACGGTATCACTGATCAATTTAAGATTACCTGGCTGCCCTTTTCTAAAAGGTTAAAACAATACGATTTTTCATGGAAATCAGTCCGTTCAGCAATTAGATGGAGAGCCGATGTGATTTACACATGGGCTCTGCAGGCAGCATTTTTCGCGAATTTGCAGAAGGTTCCCATTGCAATAGAATTCCACGATTTTCCAATGGGATTCATGGGACCAAAACTCTTCCAAATGCTGATGCGGCTGAGAACCGAAAAACTAATCATGACCACCACCAGGGCATTAGCAGAAGGTATCGAGGAAAGATATAACCTCCGCTTTGATCCGCGTAACCTTCAGATAGCGCCCAACGGTACAGACCCGGAAAGATATAACGATCTGCCTAACCCAGAAAAGGCACGTAAATTTCTTGGGTTGAAAAATGGATTTACGGTGGGGTACACCGGCCATTTCTACCCAGGGAGGGGTATGAACCTGCTGATGGCGATAGCCAGATCAATGCCAGATGTCAACTTTCTCTGGGTCGGTGGGCAGGAAAAAGATATCGCGCCATGGCAGGCAGAATTAAAAACTCATTCCATCCATAATGTAACCATCACCGGATTCATTCCAAACAGCCGTCTGCCAATGTACCAGGCAGCTGCAGATATATTAGTTATGCCGTATGGTAAAAAAATCGAGGGTTCCAGCGGTGGTAATATCGCGCGCGTGATCAATCCGATGAAAATGTTCGATTATTTATCAACCGGTAGAGTGATCATTGCCAGTAATATTCCTGTATTTCATGAAGTCCTCAATGAGAAAATCGCGGTCTTTTGTGATCCGGATAATGTGAACGAATGGGTCTCCGCCATTAAAAAGCTTTCTATGAATGACAATCTTTGTTTATCCATGCAAAAGACCGCCCTTGGAGCAGCAAAGTCCTATAGTTGGAAAAACAGAGCCAGGGCTTCAATTAATAAGCTAAATAAAATACTAAAATAGATAGTAAATATCATTATGAAAAAACAATCCAAGAAGATAATTCTCATCAGCATTACAGGTGGTTTGATTACCGGATTTCTCGTTGCCATTATTAATCCCGGGACAAACCCTATTATCGGATTCACAACAGCAGGGGTGATCACCGCTGCATGTCTTTTCTTTCTCCAATTTATCGCCAGCAAGTTGAGCGGAAACCGACAATTAACCACAGCTATTTTTCTTGCTTTTTTCCTTCGCTTACTAATTGGGATATTGTTATTTACTCTACTTCCATCATTCGGATACGATGAGCCATATAATAATACTGGTTATCTGTATCTTGACGCTTACCGCAGAGACACGGATGCCTGGCAGTTAGCGCAATCCGATGCGCCAATCACCACTGCCTTTCAGGAAGAATTAAGCACTGACCAATATGGTGGGCTCCTGACCCTCAGCGCGGGGGTGTACCGTTATCTAAGCCCGGATGGGCACCGTCCTTTATTAATTTTAATCCTTACCTCTTTCTTCTATACTGTGGGTCTGCCATTTTTCTGGAGCGCGGTTAAACATCGCTGGAATGAAAAAATTGCCAATGCCAGCGCGTGGATCTATGCGTTATATCCGGAGAGCATCATTTTAGGTGCATCGCAAATGCGGGAACCAATTCTGATTGGTCTTTCTACGATCGCTTTCTGGGGAGTTACTATATGGGACCGTTCTAATAAGAATTCACTGCTTGCGATTGCCGCCAGCTTGATAGCAATGGTTTTCATTTCATCCAAAGCTGCTGTCGCAATTCTCGCTGCAATCGCCTTGTGGTTCTGGCTGGACAACCTGCTTGAAAAATCGAGTAAATTGATACGCACATTAAGCTGGGTTTTCCTGATTCTGGTAATCTGTGCGGGAGTTCTTATGAGCTGGAATTGGTTGGTGGACAGCTCAAAATGGGATCTCTATTTAATGGAAAGCGCTTCCGGTAGGATTCAATGGGAACTTGAATTAATTGGGGAACAATACAGGGTGCCTTTTATCATCACTTATGGTCTCGCACAGCCAGTCCTTCCTGCAACAATCGTCTATCCGGGAATCCTATTAACCAGAGCGGTTGCTATCTTTCGAGCAGTCGGCTGGTATCTTTTAATCCCATTGATGGTTACAGGATTCCTGTTATTTTGGAAACAGCCAGACAGAAAAAATAAGCGTATCATGCTGCTATTTTTCATCCTGATCATGGTTTGGATGCTTATTTCTTCAGCACGTGCCGGGGGAGATCAATGGGATAATCCGCGATATCGATCGGTTTTCCTTGCCTGGATGGCTTTCACGGCAGGATGGGCACTGGTAGAAACAATCACCAAGCACTCTTTCTGGTTGTGGCGCTTGCTGTTGGTAGAGATCATTTACACGAGTTTCTTTATCCAATGGTATTTAAGCAGATATTACAGCCTATTTAAGCGTATGGATTTTTGGCCGATGATAAAATTGCTGCTGGCAATTGGAGCAGTGATCATCGCAGGCGGATTGATCTTTGATGTTGGTTATACCAAATTCAAAGAAAGGGATCAATGAACATGCATGGATTACCGCTTTTGTGTGCAAAAAAATTACTATAATATGAATACAGATTAACAGGTGGAATGCTTGGTGTGAATATGCGCGAATTACTGCGCTTTTTTTATAAAGAAAAAGGAAATAATGGGAGTGTGTGATGAAAGTATCCATCATTGTTCCGGTATATAACGAAGAAGAAAGCATTGGACTGCTATACAAAGCAGTTGAAAAATCCGTATCAACCATGGGAATACCCTGGGAACTCATCCTGGTTGACGATGGCAGCCAGGATAATAGCTTAGATAAAATAAAGGGCATTGTAAAGGAACACCCCGACCATGCCAGTGCGGTGGTCCTGCGGAGAAATTTTGGGCAAACAGCAGCCATCGAAGCAGGAATAGATCATTCCAATGGTGAGATCATCGTCCTGCTCGATGCTGATCTTCAAAATGATCCCGCTGACATCCCGATCATGGTTAAAAAGCTTGCCGAAGGGTATGATCTGGTAAGTGGATGGCGTTTTCATCGGCAGGACAAATTCCTAACCAGAACTCTTCCCTCTCGCATAGCAAATTCACTGATCTCCGCAGTTACCGGTGTTAAGCTGCATGATTACGGCTGCACCCTGAAGGCATATCGGCGGGAAGTACTGACTGGATTCCGATTATACGGCGAGATGCACCGCTTTATTCCTGTGTATGCTAATTCTGTTGGAGCAAAAATCGTAGAAGTCAAAGTGCACCACCACGGGCGTAAATTCGGAAAAGCAAAATACGGACTGGAGAGAACTTTCAAGGTCCTCCTTGACCTGTTTACTGTTAAATTCCTGACATCTTATTCAAGCAAACCTATCTATTTATTTGGTGGAACCGGAATTGCAATGATTACCCTTAGCACCATTTCACTATTATATTTAGGTATCCGACGTATCGTTACGAAAATTTCACCCTTTTCTTCACCCCTTTTTACAATCGCAGTTATGATCGCGATCATGGGATTTCAATCCATTTTGATGGGTCTGATTGCGGAATTATTAGTACGCACCTACCATGAATCTCAGAATAAACCAGTGTATACCGTTCGCGAAGTAATTCGATAAGTTTTGATCTTAGAAGGAGTATATCCCAGCGATGAAAATCCTTGTGATCTCTCATGAATATCCTCCGATTGGCGGCGGAGGAGGAAAAGTCGTCCAAGACCTCTGTGAGGGAATCGCTTCAGATAACTACAACTTCCATGTGCTGACTGCCTATTGGGATAATCTTCCAGTAAGAGAGGAATCAGACAATCTCATCATTGAAAGAATCAGATCGCACCGTACTCAGGCATATCGTGCCGATCTACTCACCATGGCTTGCTTTGTTTGGAAAAGTTTTTGGCGGGCACTGCGGATCATAAAGATTTGGCGTCCTGATATTATTCACGCGCATTTCGCGGTTCCTGGAGGAGCTTCCGCCGCGGCAGCCTCCCTCCTGACACATACACCATATATGATCACTGTGCATGGAGGTGACATACCGGGCGGCGCTCCGGAGAAAACAAAAAAATGGTTTCGCTTTATATTTCCTTTCACCCGATTCATCTGGAAAAAAGCCGCAAGGATCATTACTGTAAGTCAGCAGTCCCGCCAACTAGCACTAACTCATTATCCCGTTGAAATTGAAGTCATACCAAATGGGATTGATACAACCCGTTATCTTCATGCGTCCTTAGAAATCCATGATCCACCATACATTATGTATCTTGGTCGTTTTTCCCCAGAAAAAAATGCGCAGTTAGTCCCAAAGATCCTTTCCCATCTCAATGACCTCAGATGGAAATGCGTGATGATGGGAGATGGCCCTCAAATGTCTCGTGTTCAATCATTGATCGCCGAAAACCAGCTGGGTGACCGCATCGAACTTCCCGGATGGATCAGTTCACAAAAAGTAAATGAAGCACTAATGAAATGCGATATTTTATTAATGCCGTCGCTGCGCGAGGGCATGCCAATGATTGGTCTTCAGAGTTTAGCATCAGGATCAGCACTTGTAATGAGTGATGTGGGCGCTTGCCCGGATATGGTTGATTTAGGTAAGAATGGATTTCTCATAGAAGTGGGAGATGAAAAAGGGTATGCGTATGCCCTCCGGATATTGCTTTCGGACCCTAAAAAATTGCGGCAGTATAAAGGAAACAGTATTCAGAAAGCAAAGGATTTTGATATCAAGAAAGTAATTACTGCCTATAAAGGTATATATCACGATATCTTGAAAGGAAACACTTAGTAATATGCGCATCGCGTACATCACGCTGCACTGGCCGAGGCCCCTATCCAGCAGCATTGGGAAAAAGATCAGCAATCAGATCAGGGTATGGAGGAAATTAAAGCATACCGTTCAATTTTTTTCGCACCTCCATTCCGCGCCTGCAAATGAAAAACTTGTTGAAGGACAGCGTTTTTATTACCAACATGGCAGGAATCTCTTATCTTGCGAATGGAGCAGGATCGCTGCTGCCAGGAAACTCCTTGAAAGCATCCGCATTTTCAAACCCGATGTGATCTATTTACGCTGGGGTATGTACATCCATCCCATGAAAAGAATTTTTAAAATAGCGCCTACCATCATTGAGATAAATACGAATGATTTTGAAGAGCATAAACTGCTCGGATTTTCCAGAAATCAATACAACCGTTTAACTCGCTCTATTTTTTTAGGAAATGCATCCGGCCACGTGTTCACATCAAATGAGTTAGCTGAAGATCCTGTTTTTACGAAGTTTAATAAACCTTACACTGTAATTACTAATGGAATTGTCCTTGAAAATACCCCATCTTATCCAGCACCAAACAACACTCCTCCTCACCTGATTTTCATTGGAACACCCGGGATGGCGTGGCATGGCGTGGAAAAATTAATCAAATTCGCACAGCGGTTTCCTGACATCAAGGTCAATATCATAGGTTTTGAATCCATCAATGGTTATTCGCGATTGCCTTCGAATCTTTTACTTCATGGATATAAGGAGGGAAAGGATTATGAGGAATTATTATCCTATGCAGATGCAGCCATTGGCACACTTTCCCTACATTTGAAAGGTATGCAGGAAGCATCACCCTTTAAAATCAGGGATTGCGCCGCTCGCGGGATTCCTTGTATCCTGCCATATAAGGATACAGATTTGTTTGATCTGGATTGCCGTGAGATATTTAATATTCCAAACACACACGATAACATCACTACTTATGGGGGGGAGATCCATGATTTCGTCGAAAGAATGCGGGGCAAACGGCTGCTCCGTTCTTTGGTAGAAAACCGAATTGATATTGTTCAAAAAGAAAAACAACGTGTGGAATTCCTCAATTCAATTTTTCATCAAAACAATGGATAATCACATTTGGAAAATCATTGATCCAACTGTGCTATACTGGAAAAAATCATACAAGAGATAATCTAATCAATTCCTATGGAAGAGATCATTTGCCCGCATTGCGGACGCCCAAATCTAATTGAAGCAGAGAAATGCTGGTACTGCCAGACCATCCTGGAAAAAAACACAAGTGAGGGTCAAGAAAAAACTTCAGCTGTTCCTAAGGTAAATAGCGATAAGATAGAAATTGAAGCTAACCCCAATGAGGAAATGCAGATTGATCAAAATATTCCCGGGTGGTTGAAGCATGTTCGGGAATTGAAGAAAGCAGACCAACCTCCTGAAGAAAAAGACCCAAACTGGCAGCAGCAGGATTTATTTGTGCCAGAAGAGAAACCACAAAAGCGAAAAATCCGTAGGAAAAAGCAATCATCATTGAAAGAAAAAACCACGCATCATAATATTAAAAGCAAAAAGGTAGATGATCAATTATTGAGAACTGGGGTAAAAAAGCGTCCCAAGCAAACCAATGATACTGACACACAAGAAAAGCATGCAATAGAAAAGCTAGATAAGAACTCTGAAACCTTATCCGATGAACTGCCAGAAGGATTCACCAAATTATAAAAACAAATAAGTTTGCTACTACTGAATTGATCACGAAGAGGAAATATGGATAATAATCCAAATGACGCGACCATCAAGGAAATCCTTGAAGAAGATCAGACAGAGATAAAAAATGGCGGTAAGAAAAAAAGCTGTTTAGTGCGCGCTCTAGTTTTTACTATTCTACTGGCGATTATATTTTTTGGCTTTATTTATGTTCAACAATATCTTCTGGACCTTGAAGCGGAAGCCATTGTTCGCGCCGCTCGGACTGCCACTGCATTGGTGAATGAACCATCGACGAAAAATGATCCGGTTTCTGATGAAGCGCAACCTGACACTGTGAGCTCTGTTGAACAACCAACCCATACAGAAACTCCTACACCTGACTCGGCAATAGTACGTACCGCAACGGTTGCTGCCCAATTGACCAGCGTGGCTGAATTCCAAAAGACTATCACCAGCACACCTTGATATAAGAGAAAGGGGAAATACAATGCTCGGGGCAATCGCAGGGGATACAATCGGATCACCTTATGAATTCGCGCCTTATAAAAATATGGATTTCCCGCTGTTCTGTCCACATTCAAAATTCACAGATGATACTGTTCTCACCATTGCGATCGCGGATGTCCTTCTGCATGATCTAAACCTGATTGATACATTAAAAAAGTATTCAAGAAATTACCCGGATGCCGGATATGGCAGATCATATCAGCGCTGGGTTTTTTCCGATTCCAGAGAACCCTACAATTCCTGGGGAAACGGTTCAGCCATGCGCACCAGCCCGATCGGCTTCTTTTACAACAAAGAAAGTGATGTGTTGAATGCAGCCAGAATATGCGCGCAGGTGACTCATAACCATCCAGAAGGGGTACGTGGAGCTCAGGCTACATCTCTCTGCATATTCCTCGCGCGGCATAGAGTATCAAAGAGCGATATCCGGAAAGAAATTACCAAATGGTTCAACTATGACTTAAGTAAAACCATCAATGAGATTCGACCTGATTATTTCTTCGATGTCTCCTGCCAGGGTTCAGTTCCGCAATCGATCATAGCTTTTCTGGATTCAGATAATTACGAAGATGCTGTACGCAAAGCAGTATCTTTAGGCGGTGATGCCGACACGATAGCATGTATCACCGGGGGAATCGCTGAAGCTTTTTATGGACCCATCCCAAAAGACATCGCTCTGAAAACAAGGAAAAGGCTGCCAGATGAATTTCTGAATGTTATAGATGAATTCTATGAAGTAATTCACGAATAAGAAAACCCCTTCTGTTTTGAGCAGGGGCTACCTTATAATCTATGTAACACTTGCTGCTACAGATTCGCCAAAATTCAATAAAGCCTTCACCATTTCTTCTGAACGCCCTTCTGCATACACACGCAGAACTGGTTCTGTTCCAGATGGGCGGATCAGAAGCCAGGAATTATCCTCTAGGATATATTTCACCCCATCTTTTGAGCTCACCTCGGAGACTTTCACGCCGCCTATTTCTTTCGGAGCATCTGAAATCAATTTATTTACCATTTTTTCTTTTGCAACTGGCCGATTAAGGCGTTGATCTCGGCGAGCATAATACGCAGGCCCAACATCCGCCAGTAGATCTGCGACTAACTCCGACAGTGGGATTCCCGCTTCCGCAACAATCTCAACCAACAATAACCCCATAATAATCCCATCCCCTTCAGGGATATGCCCGAGGAATGAGATTCCACCAGATTCTTCACCGCCAATTAATACAGGTTCGGACAGCATGTAATCTGCAATATGGTTAAATCCAACGGGAGTTTCATGCACGGTAAGGCCATACCGTTCTGCAAGAAGATCAATCATCCGCGTTGTTGAAACAGTGCGCACAATCGTTCCCTTCAACTTACGTTTTTCAGCCAGGTACCGCAGGGAAAGTGCCATAATCTTATGGGGATCAACAAACACTCCGCGTTCATCCATCGCTCCTATGCGGTCTGCGTCACCATCTGTAGCCAATCCGATACTTCCCTTTCCTATGCAAATCGCACCCGACAAAGCACTTAAGTAATGACCGATAGGTTCAGGATGCACACCGCCAAAACCCGGGTTCATTTCATTGCGAATCTCATAGACTTCACACCCTGTTCCCTCTAAGAGCCCTTTTATCACTCCGCGTCCAGACCCATACATGGAGTCCACTACAATATATTGCGGGTTTTCCGCGATAATATCAAATTTTATCAATTCCCGGATGTGCTCTTGATATGCGGGAAGGGGATTAAATCGCGTGATTAGCCCTTTTTCGCGGGCAACATCATAATCAATCAAGTTCGGACCACGACCCTGCGATTCATTATCATTCAAATACACTTCAACCTTTCGGCACAATTCAGGAAGTGCGGAGCCGCCATAAGCCGCTTTCAATTTCACCCCGTTATATCGGGGAGCATTATGAGAAGCAGTGATCACGATTCCCCCGATCGCGTGTGTATTCTTTACAGCATACGAAATGACGGGGGTTGGCGCATCTGCCTGGCACAACAACACATTAAAACCATTAGCGGCTAAAACCCGCGCGGCTTCCTTGGCATATCTATCTGACAAGAAACGTGTATCAAATCCGACGACCATCTTTTTTGGGTCTGGTTCTGGATCGATCTTAATTCCATTTAACCACCCCTCGGATGCAACTGCGTCCGCAATTGCCTGAGTGACCATCCGCAGGTTATGGAAAGTAAAAGTCTCTGAAATTACTGCCCGCCAGCCATCCGTTCCAAAATTTATCGGCATAATGCTCTCCTCGTTAGTAATTTAATATTAAACCAAAACCGCAGGAAATTAACCTGGGATAAATGCTTAACGGTATTATTCTTATTAAGAAGAATTGCTCTACACATGAGCAAATACATGGCGGCTATTATAACCCATTGACAATCATCGAGTAAAATTACGCCTATGTCAAATTCTAAGCTAATTAAGAAAAGCCTACTCACAATTTTCATTGTTCTGTCTTTTTCAGCAGTCCTACTCGGCTGCAGTGAAAATCAGCATAACGCTGAAAAAACACAGGAAACCGGCCCACCCACAGCTGCCCCTACTCTGGCCATTGCGCCAGATAGGGTAGTTCTGGCTGCATCCGCTGATATTTCTTCTATTGAATTAGCAGAAGCCCAGTCATTAATCGCAGAATTAGCTGCTGGATCAGGATTGGAGTTTGAGATCCGCCAGGAAATATTCGCGAACGAGATCACACCAGATGTAAAAATCATCATATTCCTTGAGCAGCCTGACAACCTTGGAAGCTTAGCATCCAACGCACCTGAGACACAGTTTGTAGCGATCAGCGGCCAGAATTGGAGCCCCCCCGCAAACGGAACGATCATCCTCAAGAATAAAGACCATGCGGCATTCGTCGCCGGCTATTTGAGCGCTCTTTTAGCACCTAATTTTCGCGTTGGTGGTCTCCTAATCTCAGAAAATACTGAGTTCAATCAGGCATTTAAGAATGGTGTCAGCTACTATTGTGGGATTTGCGCTGCGGTTGTTAACCCGCTCAATACATATCCGGCTCTTTCCCAGCAGCCCGCAAATAGTCCCCCAGCAAATTGGCAGGCAGCATTCAATGAGATCAACACGAGTAAAGTTAATGTGTTGTTTCTATCAGGCGATGCTGCTTCCGTTGAATTGGGGACCTATTTAGCTGGTATGGATGTGGCAATCATTGGCAACCAGACACCCCCTGAGGAACTGCGACCTCGCTGGGTCGCAACCATTTCCTCTGATGGGTTATCCCCTCTGCGAGAGATCTGGAATGATTTAATAGAAGGGCAGGGCGGAAAAGTGGTGAACGCAAACATTAAGATATCTGATGTTAATTATGTAACCGTTACCGATGGATTAGTGTGGCTCAGCCAGGGGAAAATGGATCTTCTAAACAAAGTAATCACAATGCTTCGTGAAAACCAGATTTATCCATATTCGGTAATTCAGTAATTTACTTCTCTTCATTTCCCATGAATTCATCCATCGTTGCTCGCCCGGGTTGGGAGATCCCTTCGCCTTTAATTACCTTCCAGATTGTTTGTAAAATAATTCTAATATCCAGCCAGAATGTCCAATGATCTACATACCATACATCCAGGCGAAATTTTTCTTCCCAAGAAATCGCATTGCGCCCATTGACCTGCGCCCATCCCGTGATACCCGGCACTACTTTGTGCCGCCTGGCCTGTTCGTCTGAGTAACGCTCAAGATACTGCATCAGGAGCGGCCGTGGGCCAACTATGCTCATCTCTCCTATCAGAACGTTGAATAATTCTGGCAATTCATCGAGGCTAGTTCTTCTTAGAAAATTACCAAATTTGGTGATCCGGGCACTATCCGTTAATAATTCATTTTTTTTATTTCGCACTTCTTTCATTGTGCGAAACTTATGCAATTTAAAGGGATTTCCATTTTTACCAGGTCTGGTTTGAGTAAAGAACACTGGAAAACCATCAGTTAAAACAAGCACTATTGATACCGCTATAAATCCTGGGGTAAGCAAAATCAGCGCGATCAATGAAAAGAGAACATCAAAAATTCGCTTAATCATCTGTGTGGATTTTTTATTTCTTTTCATCTCGAATTGATTTTACCAAAATGAAATGATTAAACCACACCAATTGGTAAGATATAATTGAGAAAATTAATGATAGGAAGTGGAATGGAAGACCCGGTTACCATTGAATATTGCGTCCCCTGCGGTTTTGAAAAACAGGCTGTGCAGTTAGCTGAGGAGATCAAAGATCAGTTCAGTGAACGGATATCGCAAGTTATCTTGGAACCCGCCCAATCTATTGGCAGCTTTGAGGTTTCATTGGGTGAAGAACTTGTCTTTTCTAAGAAGAATTCCGGAAGTCTTCCACACCCAGGAGAAGTTGGACAATTAATCATGATGAGGTTATTTAAGTAATTATGAGTAAAAAAGGACGTGTTTTTTCAGGTGCGCGCCCGACGGGCCGCCAGCATCTTGGGAATTACCTCGGGGCAATCCAAAATTACGTGGCGCTTCAGAAAGACTATGATTGTATATACTGCATCGTTGACCTGCATGCGTTAACTACAATGGAGACTACATCAAATTTAAAACAAAATACACTGGAAATGGCGTTGGATTGGCTTGCTGCGGGGATTGATCCGGAAAAAACCATCGTTTTTATTCAGTCCCATGTCCCCGAACTGACCGAACTGCATACCATCCTTTCCATGGTCACACCTCTCGGGAAACTTACCGAGTTGCCTACTTTCAAAGAAAAGATCCATGAACAGCCGCACAATATAAACTACGGCCTGGTCGGTTATCCTGTGTTAATGACCGCAGATATCGTTTTGTATAAAGCCGACATGGTTCCAGTGGGAGTTGATCAAGCGCCGCATATTGAGTTTGCAAGGGAAATAGTGCGATCATTTAATTTCCGCTATAAAACTAATGTTCTTATCGAACCCGAAATGAAGGTTACAAAAACCCCGAAAGTGCTCGGAATTGATGGCCTGAGAAAGATGAGCAAGAGTCTGAATAATCATATTGATCTGGCCGCAACACCGGAAGAAACACAAAAACGTGTGATGATGATGGTTACAGATCCCGCGCGTAAACGGCGCTCCGACCCTGGCAACCCAGATGTCTGCAACGTATTTTCAATGCATAAAATTTTTTCCAAACCCGATGAGGTGAAAATGATCAACCGGGAATGCCGCGAAGCCGGGATTGGCTGCGTGGACTGTAAAAAGATCTTCGCTAAAAACCTGAATGTGAATTTTGAGCCATTCCGTGAAAAACGCGCGCAAATTGGCAAAGACCCTAAAAAGGTTTTTGACATTCTGCATGAAGGCGGGAAACGGGCAAAAAAGATCGCTGAAGAAACAATGCGAGAAGTCCGCAGTGCAGTGGGACTGCCGTAACAGCTTAATAAATTAAATCATGCGAGCAGTCATCCAGCGGGTAATAAAAAGCCAGGTTGTTATAGATGAAGCTATCAGAGCAGCAATTGGACATGGGTTGGTGATCCTCCTGGGGATAGAAAAAGGAGATAACCGGGAAAAAGCAGACTACCTTGCTAAAAAGATCACAAACATGCGGATATTTGGGGACAAAGAGGGAAAGATGAATCTATCTCTCCTAGATATCGGCGGGAAAGCAATTGTCGTCTCCCAATTCACACTAATGGCTGATACACACAAAGGCAACCGTCCTTCATTTATCCACGCCGCACCTCCCAATGTAGCCAGCCCGCTGGTGGATTATTTTATTCAGAGGTTGAAAGCCTACGGAGTGGAAACACAGAGTGGAGAATTTGCCGCTCATATGCTGGTTGAGATCCACAACAATGGTCCCGTTACCATCTTAATGGACATCTAAACATCATTACAACATTAATTTAAATTATCCGTATATTTAATAAATCATTTACACGATCTTAAAATATCCATATGACAATAAGAAATAGAAAATAACTGGAGGAAAAATGAGAATTACAAATCTTATTACCGGCTTATCCGCCCTGCTCTGGGCTGCTGCTCTTGGCTTAGTTGTGCTTATCACTGTGCGGGCTGCCCGTGGCCAGAAAATGAAAAATGGGCGCACATTAATAATCATCGTGCTCTCCAGCGCTTTAGTTCTAACAACCTTAAGCGCTGGTTTGGTATTCGTGGAACCGCAGGAACGCGGTGTGGTTATCTCAGCTATCGCTAAAAAAGGGTACCGAGAAACAGCACTGCAGCCGGGTTTGCGATGGATTGTGCCTTTCGTTGAAAGAGTTGTGCGGTATCCTGTATCCCGCCAAACATACACTATGTCCATCGCTGCATTCGAAGGCGAGATCCAGGGGGATGATTCCATCACAGCCCGCACAGCGGACGGGCAGGAAATTTTTGTGGATGCTTCTGTAATCTATCAAGTCAACCCAAATAAGGTGGTGGATGTACATATCCTTTGGCAGGACAGATATTCATCTGATCTGGTTCGCGCCCAGACGCGAGGCATCATTCGTGATGCTGTATCCCAGTTCAATGTTGAGCAGGTTATTAGTAATAAACGCTTTGAATTGGTTTCATATATCAATGAAAAATTGGGCATTAAGTTTGAAGAGAATGGATTGACATTGGTCGATTTTGTACTGCGTAATATCACTTTCTCTCCAGAATACGCCGCCTCCGTTGAACAAAAGCAAATCGCGGAGCAGGAAGCTAAGCAAGCTGCTTTTGTCGTTGAGCAAAAGAAAGAAGAAGCCCAGCAGGTGGTTGAAACCGCAAGAGGTGACGCGCAGGCAGCCGTGATTTCAGCCGAAGCACGTGCCGAAGCGCGTCTCATTGAAGCACAGGCAGAAGCAGATGCCTTAAAACTGATCCAAGAAGCCATTGCGAATAATCCCGAACTTCTCACCTACCAGTACATCACCAAATTGGCTCCAAATATCAGTACCATGCTTCTACCCAGCGAATCACCATTTGTGTTTCAAATTCCGGAAGCAACTCCGTAATCAGGTTTACGGATAGTACTGAAAACCTTCTATTGACTGCTTTCAGACAGCATGCTAATATGTTAAGTGTCATTTTTATTATGAAAAATGGTAATGAAAGATGTTTTGGAGGAGAACAACTCATGAAGCATAAAAACCTTGTAACCATTATCGCCCTGATTGTCATCAGCAGTATCATCGCATCCTGTACGCGATCAGCATCAGGTGGCCCATCTGATGTTGCGGGGGAGGATTCAGAACTGCCCAATCCGGTTTCTACCCAATCCCAACTAATGAAGGACATTATTTCCGGGACACAAACCGCAATGGCTGCCCCTCTGGACGCTACCGCCGAAACATCCACTGAGGATAGCGAGGTGGAAACAGAAGGCGAAGGTGCAGTAGAAACCACACCCGAACCAGAAGAAGAGGAAGAGGAGATTACTCTCCCCACCTCTACAACCGGTCCACCGCCAGTTGTTGAATTGAAATATAACACTACGAAATGCGGTCCCAACATCTATTTGTGCATTGTTAGCTATCAAAAAGATCAGACAGTTACCGTGCAGGCTACCCAACCTTGGTTATTAGATAGTATGGATCTTACTTTCAAATTAGGCCCTGATGGTATGTACGATTACAGCCAATACATCGTCGCCGGCACAGCAAAATATGAACCAGATTCCTCAAAAGGTTATGGATTTCAGGCAACTTTGAACATACCCGACAGCTTAAGGGGTACAGGTACAATCGTTGTCCGCTTAGAGACCAATAATGCAGAGTATTTCGGGACGGATTATTACAACAACGATTAAACATTCATTAATCATTTAGAGACCCGCGTTTATAAGCGCGGGTTTTTTCATGCTACACTACGTAGCGAGGTGCATAGTGAAACATTCAATAATTTCCAGAAAAAATCTTTTTAATGGTCGCGCTTTCGACGTTCAGGAATTGTATGTCTCTCTTCCAGATGGGCGAAAAAGGAATTATGACCTTGTTAATCATCGGGATTCGGTCACAATCATCCCGGTTGATGAATCTGGTAAGATTTGGTTCGTTGAGCAATTTCGCATGGGCAGCGAAAGTTCTCTGATCGAACTTCCGGCAGGAGTAATGGATGGGAACGAGAGTCCAAACACGTGCGCCGCGCGCGAAGTGAGAGAGGAGATCGGAATGGCTGCCGGACAGCTGATAAATTTCGGATCTATATACTTAGCACCCGGCTATTCTAATGAGCTCAATCACATTTTCCTTGCCAAAGATCTCAAACTAGATCCCCTTCAACAGGATGATGATGAGTTTATTTCAACAAAAAAATATTCCGGAGAAGAACTAACAAAATTAATCCTTGCAGGGGGTTTGAGGGATAGCAAAAGCCTAGCTGCCCTATACTTATACGAACAAAAATATAATCAAAAGTAAGGCTCCCCGGTAAGGCTCCCCTGAAATAGTACCAGCGTTAAGTAGACACAACCGGAAAAAAGGAGCCAATCATACAAAGAGCAGGCACAGCGAAAGCCAAATCATCAAGATCCTCAATTAAGGTGAATCCGGTGTGCCAGTCACCGATATCTGCAGAGAACGCAGCATTTATCGGGAGAAGGTGTTAAACGCGTATTTGTTCAATTCGTTAGATGAAGCCAGGAGAATCACTGCAGATCAGCTGGAGAAATACAATTCCAATCGCCCCCATGCTGCACTTGAGAAAAAACCTTTTTTGAATTTTCCTTTAGTCTTGAAAATGCCTGCTGTGGAGGGATACTAAATTTTAGGGCTTGATAACAAAGTGCATGATGATCAAGTCTTTAATTTCCTTTCTGATACATATCACTGATGTGAATAGTTAAGAAATTATCTGGCTCATCCAATGGCTCAAACCCCAGTTTTTTATATAAGCCGTGAGCATATGAAGTCCCAAGCAACCATCTCCTTATGGTTTTCAAATCGGGATGATTGAGGGCACAATCCATTAAGAATCTTGACAATCCTTGACCACGGTATTTTTTAATGATGAATACATCCGTTACCCAGGCGAATGTGGTGAAATCCGTAATAACCCGACCAAAACCAACCTGTTTCATTTCAGGATTATATACACCGAAACACAAAGAGTTTTCTATAGCTTTTTTCACGAGGTGCATAGGAATTCCCAGGCACCAGTAAGACTTTTTAGACAGCCAATTATGAATAAAGCTGATATCTAGTTTTAATTTATCTGTGCTAATGGTAAATCCGTTTTTTTCTCGTGTTTGGACAGAGATTGAATCTAAAGACATATTTACCTCCATACGTAAGACTTCTTTTGTAAGTTTATAATACTAGTTCATTATATTAAACGCATATATTAATCTGGCAAGTAAGATGCAGGAAGGACAAACTGTATCTGATGTTTATAACATAATCCTAATTTCTATCTAAATAAAACAATGCAATGTATCAGCAATAGAAATTTCTTGACTTACCGGTTTCAGACAACATTTATGAGATAATTCATCGTGTTTTCAGGAATCTTAATATCTTTATCCCATTTACAACAGTGTATAAATTTAGCATCTCTTCCCTTGGGCTCACCACCGATGATTTCATATAAGTATTTTTTTATCTAATTCAAAGAATATTACTTTATATTCCAATTGAAATTTTCAAATCTCAGTCTAGTGTTGCGATTATTCGAAACAAGACATTCAATCCAACTATCCTCAGTGTTTGCCCCAATCGTCTCATATGTATTGAACCTATACAGGTGGTTGACTTTAATTCTCAAAAATGCTAATATGTAAATAACTTTCCATTTTCTTTCATGGTTTTGCAGTAAATTGAATTATTAAAAAGTGATGTTTATGCTTGCTAAAGAAAGGCGAAAAATTATACATAAAATGAGATCACTAATTATCAAGGAGGTGATACAAAAAAAATACTAACTTATAAGAATCAATTAAAGAGGAAAATAATATGAAAAAGGTTTTTATTGTATGTGCAACTGGCATTGCAACATCCACGATGCTGAAAGTAAAAATTGAAAAATTTCTAGACAGCAAAGGTATTGAGGCAGAACTTCATCAATACCGAATTGCTGAATTATCACCTGATAGAGTTAATGCGGATGTGATCGTATCAACCACCAGCGTACCAGATGATATTTCCGAGAAAGCGCCTGTCATTGATGGTCTTCCATTAATTACTGGAATAGGCCAAGATAAGGTTTTCGAAGAATTATATAAGAAACTTAGTTAATTATGAAAGGAAAATCTCATGGAAAACATTCTTGTTCAGATAGGTGAATTACTTAATAATTTAGGCCCATTAATTATTTTACCTATTGTAATTTTGATTATTGGGTTGATATTGCGAATGAAGTTACTGGAGGCACTAAGAAGTGGTGTATTGTTAGCAATTGCCTTTGTAGGTATTTTCCTCGTAGTGGGTCTTCTCGGTGAGGAGCTTAGCACAATAGGAGCAGCATTTGCAGAAAAAACCGGTACTGGTCTTGATATCATTGATATTGGTTGGCCAGCTGCTGGTGCTTTGGCTTTCAGCTCTCCTGTAGGCAATTTAATAATCCCGATTGGCATCGCAATAAATCTCATTTTGCTGTTTGGGGGCTTGACAGATACACTTGACATTGACATTTGGAACTTCTGGCACATGGCATTTATTGGTGCGGTTGTTCAGTTCATCACAGGCAGTTTCGTACTCGGTTTGGTTGCAGCAGCCATCAATGTCGTTTTTGCCCTTTTCTTAGCAGACTGGTCAGCAGCACTGATGCAGAAATATTTTAAGCTTCCCGGGCTATCTTTCCCACATTTGCAGTCAGCAGGTTATTTACTGTTGGCGGCACCATTCGCCTGGTTGATAAATAAAATCCCATTCCTTAAGAAACTTCATTTAGATCCTGACACTATCAGGAAGAAAATTGGGATACTCGGTGAACCAATGTTCCTTGGATTGTTCATTGGAATACTTCTTGCAGCTTTCGCTGGAAAAGATGCTGCTGGCGTTATCCTTACTGGTATAAACACAGCAGCAGTAATGGTCCTGGTACCAAAAATGGTCTCCCTTCTAATGGAGGGATTGACCCCAGTTGCAGATGCAGCCCGTGATTTCATGATGAAGCGTGCAAAGGGAAAGGAAATTCACATTGGGATGGATTCTGCAATCCTAATTGGAAGCCCTGCTGTTATTGCCTCAGGTATCCTAATGGTTCCTGTCGAGATTGGGTTAGCTTTATTATTGGCACCTCTCGGGAACCGAACATTGCCTTACATTGACTTGGCTGATGGTGTATTTGTAACAGCTATGCTAGCCCCACTTGTTGCTGGAGATGTTCTTCTAACAGTGATACTTGGCGCTATTGTAATGGGTGTTGGAATGATTTTCACAACATTATTAGCACCAGCTGTAACTCACATGGTTGAGACTGTAGGAGGAGTAGATATTCCAGCAGGGTATACAACTTATACGGTTATGAGCGACGCCGCCATTCCTCATGCGTACGCTACCTACTATATATTCCAGAGTCCGGTGGTTATTGCGCTAATCGTGAGTTTTGTGTTGTTAGCTGTGATGTATTTCATCAAGAAAAAATACCCACTTGGTGGAGAAAAATAAATCCGTGGTATTCTTGAAAAGAAGAAATTGGTATATCTTCTTTCAATAAAATATAAAATAGTATGTTGGTGGAACCGGGAGTTGTGGGAGAAATACCTGCAACTCCCGAATAATTTATTAGGAGAATTAAAACAAAAAAATGCTAAAGAAAATAGTTGCTTACTTTTTAGGCCCATTGGGTATGAAGGTACTTGAATTCTACATTGATCACAGCGGAGTGATTAATTCAATTTTCCTAATATATGCATTGTTATTACTTATTTCTTATTTAAATTACAATCGCATCATTAATGATATGACACAAATAATCAAAAAAGAGCTGGAAGGAAATCCAAAGCGCAAGAAATTTATTGTTTCCTGGGAAAAAACAATAAGTAAAGTTGCTTTTTTTCCATTCATTGCTAATCAAAGGAGTTTTTTTCCTAAACGTTGTTCGTATCGGAACATTGAGAAAATGGTTAACAAGGATAATATTTTTCATGAATTAAAGAAGGGCATTGTTGTTGTTATTAGCAAGGATGGGGAGTAATTCTCCTATTTTTATCAATCTCTTCCAAGAAAGAAGATTAATTAGTAAATATGAGAATTTAAATCATTTTTTATGAAGTAGAGAATGGCGAATTCAATAATCATAAAAAAAGTTGCTATCTATTACAATAACCATGACACTAGAGTCGAAGATCGGCCCATGCCGGGTCCAATGGCCATTCCTTTTAACCCGGCGATTTCATTACCAGTCTTAGCTTTTCCTAAACCTTATCTAGACCGTATATTGATCTCACCTTCTACACTTGAGTTTCCTGATATACCATTCGGATTAGATACTCTCCAGAAAATCATGCTTGGAAGGAAGAATCAAAATTCAGATGGAATTGAGCGGGTGATTGATGGGAAAATTAATCTTTCGAATATTCAAGAAGTTATAGATGCATATCCTTATATGATCACTATCGGGAGAGCGATTTTCAAACACAATTCTACATTTGATAATCTTTTTAATGTAAGAAAGCCAATTGGAAAGTAGAAGATCCATGCAGTGTTATATTTCCGATCTTATAAATGAACAGCAGATTGCCCTTGGTTTAAATGCCAAGTCAGATAAGGAGGCAATCCAAAAAGTCTGTGGTATTTTAGTTAGAACAGGCGATGTAGAAGAGGAATATTGGGAAGATGTTTATCAGAGGGAAAAGAAGTTCCCAACAGGGTTGCCAACAATGCCAATTTTTATTGCCATGCCACACGCTGATCCTGATCATGTATTAAGAACAGCAATTGCCATCGGTGTTTTTAAAAAACCCGTTGAATTTCACCAAATGGGGGCAGATCCAGCGAAAACAGTTCAAGCATCGATTGTATTTTTACTAGCAATTAAGGAGGTAGAAAAACAGGTCAATTTAATTAGAAGTCTAATGGTGTTGGTCCAGAACCAGAATCTATTAAGAAAAATAATTGCTTCACAGACACCTGCTGAGGTCTTGGAAGTAATAAAACAATCTCCATAGCAATATACTTACCTGCTTATAAAAAAATTAGCTTATATGCTGGTTGTTTAAACAGTATGCCTGCATAAAAAAGCATAGGTCACATAAGTAAGGCTCCCCGA
>CAYLHI010000025.1:19412-35497 GCA_964383575.1 uncultured Pelolinea sp. | reverse complement strand
CTGGATTTTTGACCAGCCAACCTTCATAAGACAAAGAAGCTTTTTGTGTTCCCTGGATAATCAACGAGTTCTCTGTGTGCTTCCAGCTTCCATCCATATTGAATTTTGACAAACTTTCCTCTCTCAAACCTGAGTGAAAGTAAATCAGTTCGATCACATCATTTTCGTTCTCGCTGGCATTTTCAATTACCAGGCTGTGTTTTGGCAGGGTGAACAGGTTATATGGTATGTTTTCTATATCGATTATTAAATAGTAGCCAAATAGAAAAGCCATTATGATACAAAAGAGGATGGTAACCCAGTGTAATTGCTGATCCATCGACGCTATTTTTTGCTTGATTCGCCGCAGCAAATAAAAGATTCCAGCTGCTAAGACAATCCAAAGGAGAATGGCTGCTGCAATATACCGTTTACTTATGAAGTTGAAAGGTTGTAAAAACAAAAAATAAACCGCTACAGTGATGGGTGCGGATAAAAGTGAAGAAATTATCAATTTTTTCAATGAAAGCCTTATAAACGCATACATTTTGTTTCCTGCCATGGGTATCTCCTGAATCAAACACGTAAAATATTTTTTGAACTTACTATACCTCAAATTCAATTTTTCTTAAATATAATATAAAACACGCTAAATAACCTTAATTAATAACTAGTCATCAATATGCCAAATCATAAATTCAATAATTCAGGCCAATGGCAAGAAATGTTATCGATTTCATAAAATTAAAAGAGCTATTTTATTCGATGGGAATAAAACATAATGATTGACCGAATAAATTACACTCTAGAAGTTTAAATAAACTACCAAGAATAATCCCCACATGATGATTTAGTAAGTTATGCGACCTCTCGCTCTTTTGTGACTTAAACAAGTGATCTAATCACATCTTGAAAAATTTTTCATCTATTAAGGTTTCACTTCGGGAAGTATTCTCTATAAGTATGCGTAAGCGGCGCAGGCGCCACATTGATGATAAGAAGTTAAGGCCGAAAATAATTAGATTACGCTTTGATTTTCCACTTTTGCGTTTTTCGAACTGTAGTGGTAATTCCAGTATTTTTGCGGATGTTGAAGAGTATTTCCAAATAATTTTAGCCAAGATTTCTTCCATGATATCGAAGTGTTTACTGGTAAGCTTGAGCTTTCGTAGATAATTACCTCGGTAAAGCCTATAACTGTTGGAAACATCCAGCACGGGCAATCCAACAAATAACTTGAATGTTATATTAAGAACACGACTTAAAAATACTAACGGCCATGGATTATCGGTGTGTCCCCCTCGAATATATCGGGAGGCGATAATTAAATCATAATCCAGTCTGTTCGTCCACATGGTGCTAATAAAACCAGGGTTATGAGAGCCGTCGGCATCCATCACTACCACATAATCACCAATGGAAGCATCAATCCCTGTCCGAAGAGCATCTCCGTAATTATTTCCGTTTTTACGAGGGAGACATATCACCTGATTTTGTAGACATACATCAGCTGTATCATCGATAGGCGAAGCAGTATCTACCACGATCACCTGAGCTTTAATATCCATCTCTTTAATCGTTTCTTTAATAAAAGGCAGTAGTAGGCGTAAGTTATCAGTTTCGCCATAAGCTGGTATAAGAACTGTTAAGTCTGCTATTTCGCCTTCGATATTCTCCCGTTTCTGAAATGGGTCGTTATTCTCCATGTTGAATTTCTCTTGACCAGATTAACATGTCTCGAATACCTTGTTCTTTCCTTATATTTGGATGCCACAGAAAATCTCGTTCGGCTTTGCGTATATCGGCTATAAATACTTTCTGATCGCCAATTCGCCATTCAAGCTTATTAAACCTCATTTGGAAACCTGTTAATTCTTCCAGGATTCTAAAAAGTTCAATCAAAGACAAACTATTGGCCGTTCCACCTCCAATATTGTATATATTTCCAGACGATTTGTCGATATTATCTACGGCATTAATGTAAACTTTGATCAAGTCTTTTGCGTGTAAAACATCCCGAACCTGTTTCCCATTTCCTGATATCGTGAAGTATGAAGAATCAGGTTTTTCCATTTCAAGTGCCTTCTTACAGAACCAACCAATCCAGCCCTGGTCATTGGTTGCGAACTGCCTGCCTCCATACATAGAGGAATGCCGAAAAACAACTGTTTGAAGTCCAAATATTCGGCTGTAATCACGCACATATTGATCACCGGTTAGTTTTGAGCAGCCATAGGGAGAATGCCCATCTAGGTTCAGTGTTTCATCCAGACCATATGGAAAATCAGGAAGTTCATATCGAGTCTCAGCTTCACAGTAACGAAGTTCTTCGAGTGATCCGTATACTTTATTTGTTGATGAATACAGAACAATACTTTTCGGTGAATTGATCCTCACCGATTCTAAAACATTGAGTGTTCCCATCGCATTAACTTCAAAATCCATACGTGGATTTTGAATGCTGGTAGTCATGGCCACCTGCCCGGCTAAATGGGCGATCGCCTTTGGTGAAAATTCTCTAATCAATTTCTCGACTGCGTCAGCATCTCGGATGTCCGCTTGCACAAAAGCCCAATCTGTTCCATGCAGGCTTCGAAGCCACTCTAAATTTTCGGTTGAGCCTACCCGGCTCAGGTTATCCAACAAAATTACCTGTTCTCCCTTCCTTAAAAGGACATCTGCTAGATTACTTCCTATAAAACCGCAACCGCCTGTAATGAGCCAAGTCATAAATTCTATTCCTTTCTACAATTTTCGTTGGAATCCTGGGTGGTTGCGATACCACTCTATCGTTTCTTTAATTCCTTCTACCAATAACCAGTGTGGATGAAAACCTAGTTGATCAGTTGTTTTTTTAATATCTGCAATCTGGGGATATTCGTATTGTCTATCCGGTATTGCGCCAAATAATGGTTCGACCGGGCTGTCCATTAGTTCTACAATGAGCCGAATTGTATCATTGATAGTCGTGCCTATTCCTGTACCGAGGTCAATGATTTCGCCTTCGATTCCTGGTTTTATTCCAGCGAGTAAAAGACCCATTATTAAATCTTGGATATAAATAAGATCACAAATTCGCTTGCCACTGCTTATCTTTGGGGGATTTCCCTCAATAAGACTTTTTATTGTATAGGGAATAATTTTTTGAATCGGCTGCCGCGGTCCATAGCTCATGAAAGGTCGCGAGATGACAACTGGCAAGGAAAATATCTTATGAAACATTCTTGCATAACTGGTTTCTGCATCTTTTGCAGCCGCATAGGGCGAGTTTGGAGAGCTGCCAAATCTACTTACATCCGGTTCTTCTGAAGAGCCAGCAACTACTAATCTCTTACAGCCGGTTTCAGCTAAAGCCACGAATAAATGCACGCTACCTGAAAGATTATTTTTGAATGTTGGCATCACCAATTTTAATGACTGGCGTGTATCGACTAAACCAGCAAGGTGGTAAACAACATCCACTTTAATAGTTTCTATACACCGCTTAGTTGATCGCATGCTACGCAAGTCGACAGGTTGGGCATTTATTTTTTGAGGTAATGGGTGCAATCCTACAGAACGTGATAAGGCATATACCTTAGCACCTAAATCTGATAGAGCTTCACATAGATGTAGACCAACGAATCCTGTCGCTCCCGTTACCAAAACCCGACATTCCTTAAATGCATTAAGCAGCTTGAGTGAGTCTAATTCTTCTTTTTGAGTATCAATAAGTACAGCCATAAAATTTCTCCAACTAAATAGATAGTTTAATTTTAGTCCAATCAAAAGCACAATGTATTCGAGCACCCAAAGAAATTCTTAATTAAATGTTTTGTCGGGCTTATATCCAACGTTACCGCCTGCGAAACGTCTTTTTCCTCTGCTGTATGTGCTGCGTCCGGTTGTCAGCCCAAGCAGCAGATCAAACCAATAGCAATAAATAATAAAACATGTTATCGAATTAGGTTTTTTTGCATGATTTTCAGTCTCATCGTGTAAGCGAATTATATTAAGCTTTCTTCTCCCCTGTCAACTTACACTGCAGTACCCTTTTAATATAATGAAGCTAAGATCTATTGATTGAACATCAAATTCGCCTTATCCATAAGAGACTGCAGAACATCTGAGTCTGTGCTATCAGATTGCATGACTTTTTTCCAAAGAGCGAAGATCATTTCTTCGGGAATGACACCAACCTTAGAATATTCTTTACGCAAAATGGTGATTTCATCAGGTGTTGGGTCATGTGCATTAATAACCGCTTTTACGTCGGGTTGATCTTGAATTTGATTATTATCTTTATCCCAGACAACACCGTTTGAATCACAGCCATTAGTTTGTATACCTGCCTCGATAAGCTCGGCAGTAAGTTTTGAAACGTTTATTTCAGGCATTAATAAATCCTTTCCATAACATAAATTCAGCGCCAATAAAAGAGGGAGAAGCGGCGTCAGCCATTTCAATAGCAGCAAGGTAATGGTATCCAATACCAGGGAAACCTGCGTATGTTGAAACAAGTTCAGCATGAGTACCGATATAACCAGCCCTGCCTTCTTTTGCGTCAGAAGCAAGAGCAGTTATTGAATCAAGACCTATGCCAATATTAGCTATACATGAAGTACCGTTATTAGAAACATCAACGCTCATAGAATAAAGAACACGAACTAGATCTTCGGAAACACCGATCAGGAATTCGACTTTGTTTGCAGCTGTGGCTCTTGCCTGCCTCCAAACGTTTGTGTTGTAGGTCCATGAAGCGGTTGCATCACGGAGGAAAAACAAGCGGGGAACCCGGTTATTGTAGTTAAAAACAAAACGTTTCAATAAAGTATCGGCAGAAACACCGGCACCTGACATGCGGACAGAACCTAAATAGCGATAAGATGGTGAGCCAGATTTAACCAGAATGCCGTCCTGGAGGACAATGGCTGTAGCGCGGAGGGTGTCGTTTGACCATTCAGTGTAGGCAAGGGTGAGAGTACCTGCGTTGTCATAAAGCCAAACATCAATAATTTTACCAGAATCAATACCTGAAATATCAAGAGTGAGTTCTGAAAAAGAATACATTCGCCAGCCATAATCTTTGACATATAAAGCTACCCGATTTCCAAGATAAGGTGTGAAATAAACGGTTGCGGAAGAGGAAATGTCCGAAACTGTGACAGGAACAAGTGTACTTAAAGTCAAACGACCACTGCAAATTTGAGGGTCAACGAAATAAAGCAGATCTGCGATCAGACCGGCGTGCTCGGTACGGACACTATCCTTGACAATAGCAGAACCATCCCAATAAAAGCGGCCAATGCGCCGTTGATCGGCTGCTTCCGTGAGGGATGTATTGACTGTGAGGGTGAAGGTTGTACTGTCATCAGCACGGTTGGCAAAAATATAATAAGCGGCTGCCGCGCCCGCTGGGACATCCCCAGCGTCCAAATCTACGTTTGCGACTGCCTGGCATAAATAGCCATCGATGAGCAGTGAAACAGGGGCGGAGGCAGACGCGGGAACTCTGACTTTATCAGTAGATAATCTTTCAATTTCTAAGCGGGATTCATACCTTTCAAGGAGTGAACCCAGGGCGACAGAATCAGCAGCAGCTTGGCCGAGATGAACTGCGTCAGCACGCAGATTGTTGTAGTGAGCAGCAAGCGTGGCATCACCGGCGGAAACATTTGCACTTTCAGGATAAGACATATTGACATCCTTTCATAATAAGAAAAATAGTTTTCCCGCCCACCGCGCGCTTTGAATGCGCTGAAGTGCGTGGATCCTCATTTCAACGCTCGTGGTCTAAGTTCGGATTATCTCCATACTGACGTTTCCCATGTAAAAGCGTCATCTCCTGCCGGAGAAGACTGCCAAAGTGAACCGAAGAACAAATCACTGTCAACAGGTTTGTGATAAGTAGATATATTGGCGAACTTCAGTGAAATATAACTGGCATCCACCAGGTGCAATTCAGTGGCGGAGTGTCCGATCTGACCTAAGCCGAGGTAAGTACCCATAAACGTACCAATAGATATATCCTCTGTTTGTTCTAAGAAATCAAGGAGCATATCATACATTGTCTGGCGGGAATCAGAATGTTCAGAACCATCAGGATTTTGAAGATCATCAGCAAGTAGAATAGTTGCGAATAGATAGATCTGAGTATCACCGGAATCATCTAATTCACGTTGAATAGATATAGCTGAACCTGCTTTAGAAGGGTCAGGGGCTAATACAAAACCATAGGGGTCCCCATTGTTTACTAAGGTATGAATAAGAATGAAGTCGCAATCAGTTCCGATGTCAGGCATTTAGTGACCACCTTGAAAATAATATGAGTGTTTAGGGTAGTAAGGTTTCAAAGATTTAGGTTTGAGTGTGGTATTGATATGAGCAGGTAAATTATGAATAGAAGAAAAATATAAATTAGGTGAAGGAGTTTTACGAGGACGTTTGCGAATAATGGGGGGAAGATAACCAGAATAAGTGTCATCAATATTTTGAAAATGCTGCACTGTTCTGAAAGTACGCCAGATGAAAAAATTATCAAAGAAAGTAGATCGCTTGAAAAAGCCAACAAATTCATTGCGCATTTTCTTGAGAACTTCACCAATGGGGAGACCAGCACCATAGGTAAGATGAGAATTCATAATTTGATCGGTCATATACCAGGAGAAGGGAAGGTAGTTGGGATCCCAGTGAAGTTTAAACAAGAAATAGAATGGATTGATCGTTTCCATCATTAGATTAAGATCAGTACCAAAGAAATCAGGGTCGGAGGTAGGGGAATCATCATCAACTTTTCTTAGATCGCAATCGCAGTTTAAGTGAAAACCGGGCCAAACACCCGCTGACATCCACATATCATAGGTATAGATACGTCCCCTGAGTGAATCACAGATAGGGCAGTTCTCACCTCTGGTGACCCACTGCAATTTTTGATTGAGATTACCAAGCGGATTAGGCATAGATTATGTATCCCATTCGTCTACTGGCCAAAATGAATCAGGGAAAAGAGGATAAGTAGCTTCCTGTTTGATCTCTTCCAGGAATTGAGAAAAGAGTAAATACTGGTGTGAACCCCAAGTCATAAGGGAACCCATGTCTCCTGAGCGACCGCCCCACTGTTCGTTCAGCCCGGACGCTCTCATCATAGCAGCTTGACCAGCAGCACCAACAATTAAAATATCCTCATGATCATCACGGACAGTGGTAGCAAGTGCACTGTCAAGGTCAGTGATAGTCTGCTTAGCAGCATATTTGATATAGATTTTCTCATCTACTTCAGGAATATCCTCACCAAAAAAGTAAAGGGTAGGGGACCCATCTACGTAAGTAAGAGAAAAATCCTCTCTTTCATAAACAAAAGGATCTGTTAATGTGCTGGTGTAAGGATGTACCAACTGAATAATAGCGATCAAGTTTGCTGCTGCAAGGGTTTGATTCCTGCCGGCGGTAACGACAGTGTGGGTGTGGGTCTTGATGTTGGGATTAGCGCGGGTGTATTCGTTGAGAATCTTTCTCAGCGCTTCATCGATGATGTCATTTGAATATTTAGAATTGGTATCATCGAGGGAATTTTGAATTCGTGTTCGATAAGCTGCTAATGCTGACATAAGTCACCTTTTATTTCTTGATCAGGATTAAATAAGCGGTAATCCTGTTCATAACCACATTCAGGGCAGACATAAATATCCCCTTCGGGATACATAACATTCCCGCAATCAGGACAATAAGGCAATTTTTCTTCAATCATTGTGGTCATGGTTAGCGGCGTTTGGGGCGGCAAGTGGCACATGTGCCACGTGAAACACCCGCCCCGAACTGACGCGGATAAAACGCCAGGCGCATACGCGAATCGGCATTATTTTGCCGACGCGGCTGGCGGTTTTGGTTTAAAAGGAACTTTTTTATTGGGATTTGATTTAGAAGCAGATTTCTTGGCAGCAGCTTTCTTACCTGCTGATTTGAGATTAGCAATATCCTGCTTAAAATCAAGCAACTGTTGATTGGAATAGCGAAACTTCTGACCGGTGGGGCTGATGAAAGAAAGATACCCATCAGGATAACGAGCCCAATCAACAGGGTCAATGGAAAAAATTGACTTAATCAAAAGTTTATCTGCCTGAGTTTTTGTTTTTTCTGGCATGTAAGAACTCCTTTCAGGGTGTGAGGACGATTTCAAATCGGACATCACACCCAATTAGCGTGAATGACTGCATTGAGAACGGCGATGGAAAGTCAAGGAATAGTTTTCAATAAGGTTTGTTATGGGAAGATTTGATTTTAAAGCTTTCTATAACTCACCTTATTGAAAAATAAGTTAAAAGGCGGGGTTGCCGCCAATGCCCTGACCAGCGTCATCAATCGCAACGCCGATGATATAGGCGACCATCATATAAACGATGTTGGTGACCTGATCAGAGGTGAGCGGGAAGGTGGGAACGAACTCATCGAGGACAACAAAAAGAGTACCGATAAGAGCCGCCCAAAACTTCCGTGAGCGGAAAACTCCTAAAAGCTTAGAAATTGGCTGCTTGTTCATGGATAGAAATCCTTTCTTTGGGTGTTTTAAAGCCCAAATTTTAATTTTTTAAGTGAAATAGGTATATTTACACATATTTTGTTTTTACGATGGTTAGGATGAATATTTGGATTTACTCCTTTCTGATTGGAAATCCAATGAATGAATAGAATTAATAATATTTATTTTTCACTCCTTTGCCCCCCGCCGGATTGTGAGCGGGGGGCTGGCAAAGGAGAAAAGAATGAAGATGAAATCAATTAAACCCGCAGGGTGTAATGAGCGACAGCGCCGTAGAATTTAAGAACAGTGGTGGCGGCAGCGTCAATGACCATCTTCAACCAGTAACAATCTCCATCGTCCAGGAATTCAGGATCGTCAAGAGTGATCGTCATGGTGTGATCATCGGCTGCTTTTCTTTCTGCGGCGGTGTCATGCGCAGCGTCAATGGTGATATCGGGTGCAGAGCCGGACGCGGCGACGTTATCTGCGCCCACTGTGGTTTTTTCTAATTCCACAGTGGCGAAATCGTCCGCGGCGGCTGTGGCGATAAGATAACCCACGTCAATGCTGGTGAGCTTAGCGCCTTTCAATGCCTTAGAATTTGAAGGCATTTTAATAGGCACAAGAACTGTAACCGAAGCATCCGCAGCGGTGCGGTCGTTGCTGACAACGCTGGATGATTCGGTGACCGCCCATGTGCCGGCGGACATTTCAAAGTCTCCAGGGTGGATAAATTTACTCATGTGTTCATCATGTACGTAACCCATAATTTATATCCTTTCAATTTGTTGCGGCGAAGCCGGCAGATTGTTAGTTGGAGATTGCCGCGCTTCGCTCGCAATGACAATTATTTTTATTTAAGCCACATTCGATTTGTGAAGTGGGCGGAAGTCGTTCACCCAGCAAGCCAAGAAGTGGCGAACTTTGAGGCGGTGTTCGTCGTTCATGAACACTGCGGGGCTGAGATTATCCCCAGCGATAAAGATTTCAGGCATAATGCCGAAACGTTCTCCGACAAAGATTGCGGGAGCAATGAGGGGATCACAGACAGCAGCCCAGTTGTTGTTATCAGTCCATTCGGGGACGGTTACAACGTCGCCGGGTTGGCCGCGCTGTTGGTTCTCAGAGTAGATATTGGCCGCATTTTCCAATGAAGGATATAAGACCTTCATAGCGGCAAGCTGCAAAGCGCGGGGAACTACACAGAAGCGGGGATTGATGGCCATTTTAGGGCCAGTGCCGTATACCCCGGCGGCATTCTTGATGAGCATAGGTTGATTGTAAACAGCGGATGAAACAACATCCCACTCAGCAGCAGCCAGCGCGGTGGTGAGTAAGTTCAGGTGCCCACCCGCGGTGGTTACTGCGGTGGCATTGAACAGAGCGCCGGTGTCTGCCATTGTGGGCCCAACGCCAGCGGCGTCAGTGAAGATAGCTGCCACAAGGGCAGAGATTTTGCGGAGGCCTGCGGCAGCGAGTTCGCGAGGATACGCGGCTAACTTGCGGGATTCATCCCGATCGATCAATTCCAGGGTGAGGGGAATATAGCCACCATACTTAACAAAGCTGGCTGTTTCAGGGGAATCGCCGATATTAAGTTCAGTGTATTCCGCACCTTCTGAGACTGTGGGAAGTGTGCCGACTGTGCCGACCAGGGTGCCGGTGATTGATTGTAGGGAATTGAAATGTTCAATTCTTGAAATCCTAGACCACCAATCATAGCCGGCTTTGCCTAACTGATCCCAGGTGTTAACTACTATCTTGTTTAAAGCATTCTTAACCAGACCGGTAAAATCGGTTGTGAGCGCAAATTGAACACGCTCAGAATCAAAACCACCGTGGAGATCATAGTCTCCGGTGAGCATGAGATAAAGCTCTCGGATACCGGATAGTTTAGCAACCTTTAAATCTTTGGCTGATTCGTCTCTTGGTGCACCCAAGAGATCATCGGCGGCAGCCTGCAATTTATCGTTTGAATCAAAGACAGAATGAATGCGCGGACCCTGTACTACTGAGCCGCCGGTCAATTCGCTGACCATTTTACGGCTGTCCTCGATGGCGGAGGTGAGATCGTCCGCTTCAAACAATTTACCGGAGAACTGCACGCGCAGACGTTCGATCACCGGCGCGGGCAGTTTGGAAGCAGTGAGGGAACTTTCAAGCAGCTGCTCGCACATTTTGATTCGGATTGCGCGGGCTTTTTCTGCCTCAGCGTTTAGCTGTTCCATGTGCCCCTGCACATTAAGCAGCTGATCAACAGCTTCTTGATCGCCTTTGATACGCTGTTGAACACGCTGCACACCGGGCAAGGTTTCTTGTGCAGGTGTTTCTTGATCTAATTTTTCTTTTGGCATATTTACTCCTTCTTGATATAGATTGAATTTTTGATATAACTCTCGGATAAATTCACCGCCCCGCGCGGGATTTACCACCAGGTCAACGGAAAAGACTTTGAGAACGTCTTTGACTTCTTTTCCGTTAGCTGTGAAAACAAGGTCGGCTGAAAAGCCAACGTTGGGTTTTTGGCCATCGGCAAGCATTTGCCGGCCAACTTCCTGCAGGACGGCAGAAGCCGGACCAACCGGGCGCAGGTGCAGTTTGATACCCTGGGTAGATTCATCCCATTGGGGTTGATAGCAAACACCAGCCAGATCATGGATACTGTGACCAAACCAGTGATGATCTATGAAAGTTTGAGCGTCATTCCACAGGGAAACAGACTTTTTGAGGGTATCGGCTGAGAACGTCCAGCCGTTCCCATCTCCGGCGGTGATGGCCAATATCTCGAATTCTCCCTTGTCGTTGACCTGGGAAGATTGGAGATCAATACGGTGCTGCTGTTGATAGAGTGTTGTTGGTATTGGCATATATTCAGATCCTTTCTGATTACACTTTGATTTTGTCTAACTCTTTATCAGGGGGGGAAATAATTTTATTGGTAGGGTACCCATTGGGTTTAGGTTTAGCTGTTAAATCTTTGCCCTGTTTCTCGTCCTGTTCTTTCTTGGCTCGTTTGAGCATTTCGTCTGCGTCAACTGTTTCACCAAAGAAACGATAGATCACTCTCAGGAATTCATCATTTGAAATAAGAGAACGATCACGAAGATTATTAAGAACTGAGATCATGTAATAAGCTGCCTGAGAAAGAGAAGAATTATCACGACTGCTGATATCTGCGCCGGTGACGGAAAGATCTATTTTTTTATTAATCTTTCCATCCACCAGGGCGCGGCGGGTGAGAACCACACGGAGAATATCTTCCATCATGAATAAGAAATACTGCTGGCGCTGTTCAAAGCGGCGGAAAGTGGGACCCCCGGCAGCGTCCGCAGTAGTGCGGGTGGCACTTTCCGGCTCAGCCAGGAAGTGAAGCGGGATACCTGCACCAGCAGCGATCATCTTTTTGAGAGCCAGGCCGTCTTTTTCAGCGCTGGCGCTTTCTAAGCGGGGATGAATGACCTTCCAGGTTTCATTTTCATCGGCAACTAAGATACTGCCGGGCTTAGGCGGGTTTGAATTGAGGGCAGTCTGGCGGGCTTTGCGCTGCGCCTCAGACGCGAATTTTGCCTGAACGATGTATAAAAATGCGTTGCGGTAGCGGTTGAGGCGGGCGCGATCTTGCAGCCAATTAGAATAGCGTGAGAGCCAGACTAGGAGGGGTGCAATATCTGGTTCGCCCCACTGCGCACCAGCGGGACGGTTGATAGCATACTGCAAAATGACCGGTTTGGTTGGGTCGTCATTGTTGGGATCATAAGCGGGGATTGGTGCAGGGTCTAAGTTTTCCAGATCTGCTTTTAGTTTAAAAGCGATCGGCTGTTCAATATCATTAGGTTTGCTGATGATCTCTTCGATGTGAGCAGCCGGCATGAGCCGGATGTAGGACATCCCGGATGTGTCGGTGGTGATGATAACGAACAGATTGCCGGTGCGGGTGAGCTCATCGCACATTTCGGAAACTCTGGTTGTCATGCGATTGAGCCGGTGAAACCAGAATTGATTGAGAAAATTGGAAGCATATGAATTTTTACAGTTGATCGTGAGACCGCCGCCAACAACATACTGAGAAGTCAATTCAACAATGCGGCGGGCAAGAGGATTTGTGCGCCATGCTTCGAGGGATCGTTCTAAGACATCCGCGCGGTCGTAGGAATAGCGATCTCTTTCGGATTGTGAAAGAGGACGAGTGCCGATGAGAAAAGTATTTTCATTTTCAATAACGGCTAACTGCTCACGCAGAGCGGAATCAACTTGTTTTTGGGTAAAACGATCAAAAATACTCATGAATCCAACTCACTTTCAACAGGGCGGGGAGCTGTTTGTTTTTTTCTATTCTTAATCAATTCAGCACTATTGGGATAGAGATAAGGGAGAATTTCAATTTCCCCCCCCATGAACCAATCAAGATCAACATGAGTAACTATGCCAGGAATCCGGCCGGTTTGGCTGTACTGCCAAAAGGCAGGACCAGTAAAGGGGTAAAGGGGTTTTGGCATGTAAAAACCCCACTGAGCCAGCCAAAGGGGGTAGCCGGTGAAACATGCAACGTTAGAAAACTTACCATAGATCATATACGAACGCCAGAAACCACCTGATGAATAGATAAGAGGTTTAACTCCGAGGGAATCTTCGACCGCTTCACAGAAAATAAGAACATCATCACAGAGGGGTTTGCCGTGCTTGCCTGCTAATTCGAGATCAAGGACAGGGCGGAGATTAAAAGGCAAGTCTTTGATGGTATCCAAAAAGGCGAATGCCTGAGTGAGAGCGGGAATGTGGATGCGGTAGAAGTGGTAGGGTCCGGCGTGGATTCTGTTTTCAGCAGTGCCGGCGGAATTTTTGTGTAATTCTGTATCGACATACAATTTTGTTGAGCCAGGAACAAATTCAGTTGCCTTGTAAAAGGCAAACCGAATACCTGACTTCTTGACTTCTTTCCAGTTGATTTCTTTTTGCCAGTGAGATACATCAATACCAGGAATCATGATAAAGCTCCTTGTGGGGTAAGAGAATTGATTGAGAGCAAGGACAACTGCGACCAGACCGAGCAGCCTTTTTGTCCGCAAGCTGCGAGGGTTGGTGCGCGGTGGTGCTGAAACGAGACTAAGAGCTTAATATAAACTTCACTTATCGGAAGATTTTGTAGTTTAAAGCTTTTGATAAGTGTGTTTATTTTTAGCTCGGAGAGAAAACGAGGTAGAAAATCGTAAAAAATACGATTTTGTTTGTTAAAAGATTTTAAAAGATTACTGCTGCTTAATATATTAATTAAATATATATATATTAAGCAGTAGTAGTAAGTAGAGGAAGAAAAAAAAGTTACGAGTAAAAATCGTAGAAAATACGATTTTAAAATCGTAAAAATTACGATTTTTGATAGATAGCGAAACCATGAAAAAAGGGACTTATCCACAGTTTTTAGTGAGTTATCCACAGAACTATACGCAATTTTTATCATTAGAAGCCCCGATCCAGGTCATTTAAGGGATCATCTGCCTGAATAACAAAGGTTGGTGCGGAGAATGACCAATCCTCCTGATCAAGAACGGCGCACATGGACGCACTGATGAGCAGATCATCATGCACCAATTCGCCGGTGGCGGCGTCCCTTGTTCCATCGGGAACGCCCCAACAGACCCGCTTTTGAGGTCCTTCAAGGATTTCAAATTCACAAAATTTAATCTGCTGCCAGAATGTTTCATCATCGGGGATGTAATCTTTGAAACGTCCGCTGTCGATAATTCCCAAGAAATCCCACAGCAGATCTGATTTTGTGCGGGTGTTGAATTCAAAAGGGATCACCCGATCACCCAAAGCGGCGGATAAGAACGATGACATACCAGCCCCCACGCCAGTGCTATCAACCGCGATAAAGCGGATGTCGAATAATTCTAGAATTGCTTTAATCTCTCCGTATAATTTAGAGTGTTTAGTACCAATCCACTCATAGCGATTGATTACTTTATAGGCAGGTTTACCAATGAGGGGATCATCGACTGTTGATAGATCAACCTCGAAGATAGTCAGGGATGTGCTGTCTCTTTTAGGGTTGGCAAGTTGAACAGATTCGGGGGTTGACATACTGGGGTCTGAAATGACCGCTTCATCCTCACCGGCAAGGTCAAGGGTGGCAGCATAGATTTTATCTTTCTCAGGTTGAGCGGTGGGAGCGTGGGCGCCCCGCATGAGCGCTATGCGCTCAGGCGGAAATAAGCCCCCCTCCGCGTCAATTTCTTCGCTGAAATATTGGGTTTTAACCATAGGATGATTGCGTCCCAAGCGGGCAACCTGGCCGGCAACAAACGTACCGTAGGCCGGCACTTCTTTTGAAACGTCATCTGCTGTGAGAATAAACACTCGTTTAAATCCGTCCTTCTTTTGAGCTTTTGTGGCCGCGCGCAGTTCGCGGGATAACAAAGTTCTTGAAGTCCAGGCAGTACCCCAAAAAACGCGGGTGGCGTTGGTGCTGGCTGCCATAGGCGCGATGTCCTTGTCGAATTTGCTGATCAGGACATCTTGCGCCTCGTCCACTTCTAACAGAACAGAAGCGGTCGCCCCGACTATATTGGACCGGGGCTGACCGCTGAAAAAATAAATCCGTGACTGACCACAGCGATAAATGTACCCGCTTTCTTTGGTCCAGATGTGCTTGCCGATATGATTTGTTGATAAGACGCTTTCCAACCGGCGCATGGCATTGAGTGTTTGCGGTTTCCAGGTGGGAGAGACTTTTACAATCTCGCCTAATTTAGATAATAGAGAACCAGCAAGTATGTTTCTAACTGCGCCTGTAATTCGTTCTTGCCGGATTGGCGGGGAAACATGACCACAAAAGACCGGCCAGCGCCGGAAATGATTGATTTGACGATTGCCTGAGCAACTCCGCGCTGGTAGTCCCTGAGTTTGATCTGTGAGCAGGAATCTACAAAAGAATCCACGTCCCGCAGGGCGGAAATGACGAGGTTGATTAATTGTGATTGTTTGCTCATTAAACATTATTGTTTACTTCCCAACCAGGCCGCGATAGCGGCTGTGATGAGGGTAAGGGCTGCCTGTCCCGCTTGGATGATAGTTGTACTGGTCTTATTGGATATGACTGCGTCATCAATTTTTCGGATCCGAGTTTCTTGATCTGAAGAAATTGAGTGATTGGAATCGATTTGGAGTTTAAGCAGATTTAACCTCTCGGCTTCCAGTTTTTTGTGGTGATCGAGTTCGCTGCTTATTTGCTGAAGGCGGTTTTCTATGCTGTCCTTTAGCCGTGAAAACTGCTCGGTTAATAGTTGTGCTTGAAGATCGTCCATCTGAAAACCCCAATTCTATTAGTGCGCTGATCAGTGCGCATTTGAGATCATCTGGTTTGATCAATGCCAAGTTCATGGGCTGCCTTTCCGATTGCTTCTGAAAGTTGATCAATCACCTTCCCGGATTTACCGCCGGTGATAACCTGCTGAGTGCGGAGTAAGCCAGCCAAACGGGTGGAAGTTGCGCCAAGTGTTGAAAGAGCCATCGACCAATCCTCAAGGGTTTCCGCGCTGGTATCTGCCATTTCAAAAACGCGGCGGATAATGACGCGCAGGAGAGCGATTTCATCATCCAGGTTGTCGGT
>CAYLHI010000025.1:0-19312 GCA_964383575.1 uncultured Pelolinea sp. | reverse complement strand
AAACGCGGCGGATAATGACGCGCAGGAGAGCGATTTCATCATCCAGGTTGTCGGTAAGAACTTCCGAAAGGTCCGAGAGCTCCAGCGCGCGGAACTTGCGTGAGTAAAATCCGTGCTTGAATGCATTCAGGTTGCCCGGCTGGCCGCCCGATTTTCGCTTGATGTTCGGCTTGGGCAGCATCTGGTACGGCTTTGGTTTTTCTAATTTGCTCATCATCTTGTCTCTTATCTGCCGCGGCTGGCCCGGGTTGGCCTGTAATTTTCCTGTAGCTCACCACTATCCAGTGAATTGTCTGTAGGGTACGTTCCTAACCCATCATTTCTAGCTGTCATCCTGAGCATAGCGATCGCGCAGCACACCCGAAGGGGTGAGGATCTCGGCTTACAATCATCTCTCCGCATTTTCTATCAGGAGAGACGAATAGTGCGAAGCACGACATGGCAATCTTCCTCCCTATAAAATGTAGAATCTTGTATAAAAATCCTTCGCCCATACACTCTTTTCTTTTTACCGGCTGGCCCAGACCGGAAGAGGGGGCCTCCTGTCTGCCTTGATATTTCATAAGGTAGTGAGGTTGCCGCTCCCCGGCCCGGCACCTGGTCCGCTGCGGGGCGCCAGCCAGCACTAATTAGTACTGTTGTTCTATTTACAGGGTAGAGAATAGCAGATTCTCACTCTCAATACAACCTGTCAAAAGGTGAAGGTTTTTTAAGGTTTAACCGGTATACGCAGCCGCATTCCACTCCGGTAAGGTGCAAGCTGAATCGCTGTTATAATCACCCCCTATGCCAAAAACTAGCCCCTCCGCCCGCATTACTGCTTTCCTCCGCACCCCGCGCGGCACCCGTGCTGGCTTATGGGTCACGTTTTTTCTCTTTTGGGCCAGTCTGGCGACTTTCATCCCTTACATTGGTCTGTACTATGAGAGCATCCGCTTTAGCGGTGAGCAGATCGGGCAGCTCGCCAGCATCCGCAGCCTGGTATTTTTTATCAGCAGTATCCTGCTCGCTTTTCTCTCGGATATCCTCCGCCGCCGCATACTGGTCCTGCGCGCCTGCATCCTGGGAGTGATCGCTGCTCTGCTCATCTTTCCCCATGCGGCTTCGTTTGCAGCCATGCTCCCCATCATTACGCTCTATTCGATCTTCCTGTCCCCCGCCGGCGCAATCCTTACCGAGACCACTCTGCGTGCACTCGATAATCCCCGTGACTACAGCAAAGTGCGCCTGGGCGGCTCGATCGGCTGGGGAATTCTTGTCCTCGTCACCGGCTGGCTGGTGGGACATCCGGCTGTCGGCCTGACAGCCATCTTTTACCTGCAGATCTTTTTTCTCGTCTTGCTGCTCGCCTTCTCCTTCCTCCTGCCGGAAGCGAACCTCGCACCGGGCGTGAACACGGAAAAAGCATCAATCACAGACGTATGGAAAATGCTGCGCCTGCCCGTCTTCCTCCCCTGGATGGGGGTCATTTTCCTGAGGGGCGTAGTAGATTCCAGTATCATAAACTTCCTCTTTTTACACCTAAAGCACCTCGGCAGCAGCCCGGCACTGATGGGCACCGCGATGTCCATTTCCATGCTCGGTGAAATCGCCGGCTTCGCCGCGGCCAAGCGCATCCAACATAAGGTCGGCTCCCGTATGATGATGGTCTTTTCATTTGCTTTGGTTTTCTCCTGGTTTTTCGCCACATCCCTCATTACACAGCCCGCCCTCATCCTCTTCTTCCAGATCCTGGGCGGCATCAGCTTTTCCCTCATTGATGCCGGCAGCGTCGCTTATGTTAACCAGCGTGCCCCCGGGCATATCGGTACTACTGCGCAGGCAGTGCGCGGTGCGATTCAAATGGGGCTGGGCGGAAGTGCTGGCGCGCTCATCAGCGGCGTCCTTTATCAATCCTACGGCTCGGCTGCCCTGTACCAGGTGATGTCTTTTGTATCCCTCAGCGGACTTCTCCTCGCTCTGCTGCTGCGTTCTGTGGAACATTTCCGCGCTAAAAACGCCGCCCAATAATTCCGCTTTTTCTCGCTGCCCGCCTAATCCTTGACATCTCTGTAATTAATGCTATACTCCCGTGGAGTATATAGCTGCTGGATTCAACCAGCAAGTTAAACTCTAAAAAATATCGGGTATTGAGCCGATTAATAATTAAACACCCGGCGCTTTTATTACTGAATCTAAATATATAAAAAAAGAGATACCCTCAAATAGATAATCTTAAATAAACTTAGGATAATAATTTCACTTCCTATGGCACAATAATGAACAAAAACGCAAAATTGAGAAGACAACCAAGAGTAATTGTTTTTAGCACACCATCCTGTTCGTTCTGCAGCATGACGAAAAAGTATTTCCGCAAGAAAGGTGTGCGCTTTCACAATGTCGATGTTTCACACGATAAAGCGGCTGCGCGAGATATGGTTCATCGCAGCGGGCAGATGGGCGTGCCTGTAATTGATATCGGCGGAAAGATAATTGTTGGATTTAAAAAACCGGAAATCGATAGATTGTTGAACTTACAATAATAAAGTCAAAAGGAATTTAATAATGAGTAAAAAAATTGAACCATTAGGAGCACGAGTATTAGTAAAACCCCTTGAAATGGACACAACAACCCCCAGCGGGCTTATACTTCCTGAAACTGCAAAAGAAAAGCCGCAGGAAGGCCTTGTTGAAGCAGTTGGAAACTCAGAAGATATGCTCACAGATCTCAAAGTGGGCGATAAAGTTTTATTTGCCAAATACACAGGTACAGAAATTAAACAAGACGGGGTAACATATCTGCTGATGAATGAGGATGATATCCTGGCCCGTATGAAAGAGTAAAATTTCAGGCTGAACAGAGCAGAATCCCCTCTTTTAATAAGAGATGATTTTTGCTTTATTGGCAATTGCTGGATTCAACTATTAATCGCAACTTTGAAAAATAACGAGTGGTAAGCTGCGCTAAGATGAATACCTCTCAGATGACTAAATCAAGAGAGGTACTAACGAAAACATAAATAGTCTTATACATCAATACATTCCTAAAAACACTGATTTTATAAATTAACAAAGGCAGATATTAGGTTTGCTTAAGACCGATTGAATGCAAGACCAGAAAAGTGTCTGCCTTTCACACGACCTGTGATATTCTTAAAAAATCATGGTTGCACTTTAGATTTGAATTCAAGACTGAAAATAGAGGAAATTACCCAATGCCCTTATATGAATATCAATGCAGCAGCTGCGGTGAAGAGTTCGAGCAGATCGTCAGCTTTTCCAAAGCCGATCTGATGCCAGCCTGCCCGATCTGCAGGAGTGAGGACACCCGCAAGAAGATCTCAATAGCCGCTTCTTTCGGATCTTCCTCCACAGGATCAGCTGACTATTCCGGCAGCAGCTGCGGTTCAAGCGGCGGGTTTACCTGAGCTGGTTAAACCCACACCGGCCGTGCGCCGGTTCTAATCAAGGATGGAATAAATGAAAATCCACAATGATGAAACGAAACACAAGCTCATCCGGCGCCTGAGGCGGATCGAGGGCCAGGTGCGCGGTGTGCAGGCCATGCTGGATGAAGAGCGGGACTGCCGGGAGATCATGCAGCAGTTCACAGCCATATACTCGGCTGTCCAGTCCACCAGCCGCGTCTTTTTTCATGACTATGCATCCGTCTGTCTGGCTGAAATGGACGAGCAGGCGCAGCCCGGACCCGAGCTGCAGGCCAAACGCGAGAAGATGGTCCATGAGATGATCGCGCTGCTGGATAAGACCCCCTAGAACGCTCACTGAAAAAACACCGCCCAATAGCGCCTGCTCAGGGCTGCCGCCCGGTACGCCAGATGCTATAATTTCCATACCACGGAGAGGTGCCGGAGTGGACGAACGGGGCGGTCTCGAAAACCGCTGCAGTCTTTATTGGCTGCCGAGGGTTCGAATCCCTCCCTCTCCGCTAATTACTACTTTTAAGTTTGTTTATCTCTGATTGAATACTCTCAATTACTTCAGGGTTTGCGATTGTTTTTTTATTTCTTGCTTTTGTGGAAAAAATATAAAAAACTTGCCCGCCAAATTCTTTTTTAAATTTGGTGTGTGTTTTTGTTTGAATTCCTCTTTCTTTAAAAATTTGAGGTATCTGTGCAGTATCATTTACCGGTTTAATTTGCAATCCTATATACTTATTGTTCACTTTTATAAAAAAATCTACATTATATTTTCTATCCCACACATCGGAAGCTGGCTCAATGGGAACTTGTAAGATCTGCTGTAATTGTCCGTAGATTGTTTCTATTTCGGTCATATATCCATCAAATGTACGATTGATGACTAAGTTTTTTATATAATCGATGCAATCTTGTTCAGTTACAGATTCAATTTCACTTGGTAATACTTCGGTCACTTTAACATACAGCTTTCGCCCCAACTCTTCTAAGTGTTCCTCCGTTCTAACATTTTCATAATAATAGGCACGCCATTCATCTTTTGTTTTTGGGGAACATTTCCTGATTTCAAATGAAGTTGGGCCAACATTTCTTTTATAGTTCAGTTGCCATCTGTTTGTTGCAGAATTCAGTATCCATTCTTTTGCCATTATTTTCCCTCCAAAGATTCAAATTTTGATAAATACTTAAATATATGTTTTTTATCAACATATACTAGTTTAGATTTGATCATGTGTAGGTTTACAAAAGTTTTATTTTTTAGATACAAATATCCAATCAGGTTATTATCATTATCATGTCTGAACTCATCATATTTAATAAACACTGGCTTTCCACAAACCATACTTGATAAGTATTCAATTGCGTCATTTATTTTTTCAAGGTTTTCTTTAATTCCCAATAGTTTAAATTTTATTCCATTTGACAATATTATGGTATTAGGATTTACTACTTCTGTTACTCTTATATATTTTTGTGGGTTATTGTTATTGTCTATTTTCGATCCGTATGAATTTTTCTTTGGATTTACTTTCCTTGTTAATTTTACAGGATCCTTAAAAATATATTTCAGGCTTCTTATTTCTTCAGAGAAATCTATCTTATATGTTTTCTTTTTCGTAAAATCAAAACTATAATCGTAAAATAATTCTTTTTCTCTAAACCCAACTTTTTCCTTAATTATTTTTTCAAAATCGGGGTTTATTTCATATCCAACTGAATTTCGATTGTTATTCTTGGCTGCCAAGGTTGTTGTACCACTTCCCATGAATGGATCTAAAACAGTTTCTCCCACGAAACTAAACATTTTTATTAATCGTTTGGGTAATTCTTCAGGGAACATAGCAAGATGTTTATCTTGCCTCTCTCCCGCGAAATTCCAATGACCGTAAAAATATTGATTCCACTCCTCTTTAGTTAGCTTTGATAATTCCTTGATTTTCTTTGAAACATAGCGTGGTTTTCCAATTTTTTTAAATAACAAAATGAACTCATAATCTATTTTGACCACACCATTTCTGGGATAAGGATAGCTCCCCATAACTGATGCCCCACCAGTAGTATTTGTAGTAGTAACTTTTTGCCAAATTATCGCCCCCAAATAATCAAATCCTTTCGTTTCGCAAAATTTAATAATTTCAGTTCTAATTGGGATTACTTTATATCTTCCGTAGTAAACTGAACGAGCAAACTGATCACCGATATTAATACATAAGCGGCAACCTTTTTCTAAAACCCTATAGCATTCGTCCCATACTAAATTGAGATTGTTTACATATTCTTCATAACTTTGATAATAACCAACTTGATTCAATGATCCATAATCTTTTAACTGCCAGTATGGCGGGGAGGTAATTATCAGTTGAATCGATTCATCTGATATTTCATCCATTTTACGCGAATCACCAATTATTATTTTATGTTTTGTGGCCATCAACAAGGTCTTTTGATTTATTCTTTATAATTATAAATTAGATAAAGAAAAAATTGTATTTATGAACACCCTCACTCGCATCCTCGCCAAACTGTGCGCTTTAGCAGACGAAAGTAACCTCCCCGGCATGGCCCATTTTCTCATTTTGCGAATGGTAGAATTAATCTACTTATTTAATTCATAAGGGAGATCATATGAAATACCGGCGTTTTGGTAAAACAGATTGGCAGGTCAGCGAGATTGGATATGGAATGTGGGGCATGGCTGGGTGGACAGGCTCGGACGATGAAGAATCTCTGGCATCATTGCAGAGAGCTGTTGACCTGGGATGCAATTTCTTTGACACGGCCTGGGCTTATGGTGAGGGTCACAGCGAGCAATTGCTGGGGCAGATAGTTCGCAACAACCCTGATAAAAAATTATTTATCGCCACAAAGATTCCGCCAAAAAACTTTATTTGGCCCAGCCGCCGCGAATTTTCCCTGGATGGTTGTTTCCCGCCGGACCATATTGAAAAATATGTACACAGCAGTTTGAAGAATGCTGGGTTGGAAAAGTTCGATCTGATGCAGTTTCACGTATGGGAAGATCAATTTGCGAAAGATGATCGTTGGGTGAAGAAAATGGACGAATTGCGCGCGCAGGGTTTGATAGATGCGATTGGCATCAGCATCAACCGCTGGGAGCCGTGGAATGGTGTCAAGACTGTCCGCAGCGGATTGATTGATTCGGTGCAGGTTATCTATAACATTTTCGACCAGAGCCCCGAAGATGAACTGTTGCCCGCCTGCGCGGAAATGGATGTAGCTGTCATTGCACGCGTTCCATTTGACGAAGGCACGTTGACCGGCAGCCTGACATTGGAAAGCACGTGGCCAGAAGGCGACTGGCGGGGTACATATTTTGTGCCAGAGAATCTCAAAAGCAGCGTGGAGCATGTCGATGCATTGCGTCCGCTTGTGCCGGAAGGATTGACCATGCCAGAAATGGCGCTGCGTTTTATCCTCAATGAAGAGCGCGTCAGCACGGTTATTCCCGGAATGCGGAAACTGAATCATGTGGAAGCCAATATTGCTGCCAGCGAAGCTGGACCACTGCCTCAAGCATTACATGGAAAACTGCGCCACTATCGTTGGGATAGAACCCCGACCGAATGGTCGCAGTAGTTTTTATCTATGTACATATGAACCTTCCAGGAAGTTTCCTTCTCAAGAAAATTCGATTATTTGATAAGCTATCAATTTGAATTTGGGTTCGGTAACAGCTATTATGGATGAGGTATAAGAGAGTCAACTATCCTCTTTTTGGTAGCAATGCCGATGATACAAGATGGAAACAATAATAATTTTGTCCGCTGTCCCCAATAAAGAGAAATATCTATAATATTAAAGGAAAAATAGTGCGTACAAGGAGATTCAAATGCCATTTAAAGTCCTCTTTATCGCTCATGCTCATGATGCTGACAAGGAAAAGCACACAAGTTTAATTGAAACAGGCACATATCATCTCTATACGGTTCTCGTGAAAAACCAGGATGAAGCTTTGCAAGTCTCGAAGGATTTTACGGATAACAAGAATATTGACAGCATCCTGCTCTGCCCGGGCTTTACCCATACTGATGTGGCGGAAATAGTAAAGATCACCGGCGGAAAGGTTGCTGTAGCTGTCGCCAGAGGAGATGGCCCCGGCAGTAAGATTTCATTAGAAGCAAGAAAGAGAGCGGGCTTCTCCCCAGACAAATAGTGCTGAATCCAGGGATTTCCGACGCGGGCAGCAGGTGGAGCGGACACAATAGACACATGGGCAGCTTGACTCACTGGCTTCGAATCAGAGGTATGCGCGTTCACCCATTCGGAATCAGCCGGGTCGCGCCGGCCGGCAGCTCGCCATTCCCGATTAAAGATCTATTTAACTAATTCTGAAGCATCTGCTTCTGCTGGTGCTTTTAAGGGGTTACCCGATATAACGCTTGACATATCATGCCTTGCGTGATATTCTATTCATATGATTAAGAATTTTCGAGATAAGGAAACTGAAAAAATCTTCAATGATGAAAAGTCTTTGAAGTTACCTCAACACATTCAGGGAACCGCTTATCGAAAACTTAGAATCATCCATAATGCCAAAGATATTAGAGATATTAAGGCACTACCTGGAAATCAGTACGAAGAACTGAAAGGAGATTGAAAAGGGCAATCAAGTGTCAGAATAAATGACCAATATCGAGTCTGTTTTATCTGGCAAAAAAATGATGCCTATGATGTAGAAATAGTTGATTACCATTAATACTAAAAAATAGGAGATGATAGCGAGATGAATGATAAGAAGGTAGGTTCGTTTGGGCCATTGCACCCGGGCGAAGTCTTATCGGAGGAATACTTAAAGCCATTGGGGGTTAGCCAGAATAAATTAGCATTGAATATGCGTGTGCCGGCACAGCGGATCAGTGAAATCGTGAATGGTAAACGAGCGATTACTGCAGATACCGCATTGCGTCTGTCCAAGGTCATCGGAACCACACCAGAATTCTGGATGTCCTTACAGACAGATTATGATCTTCAAGTTGAAGAACAAGAGTACGGTGCTCAAATTGAACAAGAAGTAATACCAATGACTTTGTAGATAATTTTTTGCTTTACTTATTAAATAAAGAAATTTGATTCCATCATCACCGCCTGCGGGTGCGGCCCGCGCCTGGATAGACACATGGGTAGCTTGACTCACTGGCTTCGAATAAGTTAGAGATGCTGTTGTTGTTAGCATCTCTAACTATTTGCAGGATTTATTTCAGGAACTTACCAACAAACGGAGAGGTTTCACCACGGCGGAGAAAATGTCCAGATGGTCCTTCACCCAGGAATTCAGAGAACCATGATTCATGTTCAATTTCCTCATTCAGTATTGCAAGAACCAGATCATAGGTGCGGTGATCTTTTCCAACGGTCATATCACAAAGGTGCGTATATCCTCGAACAGCACATCGTTCGGCCTCAACCAGTACCTTCAGGATCGCCATCACATCCGTTGGATCCTTGGGAAGGTTAGCCGGTGGGCAGGCTGAAATATCATGAAAAGCTTTCATATCATCTGGCAGCTTTCCGCCTAATTCATAAATTCGCGGAACCAGCGCTTCAAAGTGATTCCTGTCTTCAATCCGGGCAGTTTCAGCGATCTCTTTCAATCCTTCACCTTCAAGGCCAATCAGATTCGCACGCAGGATGGTGTAATAATAGAAAGTTGTCAACTCTGCAGATGCATTCTTAATTAGCAGTTTTAAAAGTTTATCGAGATCCACCCCTGATTTTTTAACCATTTCTTGAGCTACTTTAGCCATATCAAACTCCTTTTTGATTTTATTTTCTTTTTTATGACAAATTGATTTTCAGGTAATTATTCTATTACTAAGACTCCTTTCTATACATCAGTTGATCCGATCGAGCAGCTTTTTAAGTACTTGTCTTTGTCCCGTTAATATTTTTCTGGCAATCCGGACAGTACCCAAAAAACGTAATTTGCTTTTTTAGAATTTCGAAACCCGATGACTTTTCTTCCGATAGCTCCACACCTTCAAAATCGATCTCTAAATCAATTATTCGGTGGCATCGTAGACAGTAAAGGTGATGGTGTTTTTCTGTATTTGGATCATAGCGGATTGCGTCATCACCAACATTACGCACCATATCAATAGTACCCAGTTCATTTAGTTCTTTTAATGTACTATAAACTGTTGTCCTGGAAATATCCGGCATTTTAATCTTCATCTCCTTATATATTTCTTCTGCCTTTGGATGATTGCCATTATTGACGAGGATTTCGAATATAGCCCTGCGCTGGGGAGTGATCTTATAACCCTCTTGGCGAAATTTGCTAATAACTTCTTCAATGTTTTTCATCTTATCTGTAACGATTACTATTTAGTATACATTATAGTCTGTTTATAATTTATATCAAGGGCCAATTAATCCCAATAAAAGCATTACAGTCAAATATTCCATCCAGGTCAACAATATATCTAGTATTAGTCATTTGTACAATATCAGAAACATTAAATTGAATTTAGAGTTTAGATTTGGGAAAAGATGCATAAGTATATAAATAATAAAAATCGTCTTTCCTCTTTACCGGTGCAGTGCCGTTGATACCATGTGGACACAATAAATATATTATCTGCTGTCTCTGACAAAGAAAAGCACCGAAGTTTAATTGAAACAGGCACGTATCATCTCTATACAGTTCTCGTGAAAAACCAGGATGAAGCTCTGCAAGTCTCGAAGAATTTTACGGATAACAAGAATATTGACAGCATCCTGCTCTGCCCCGGCTTTACCCATACTGATGTGGCTGAAATAGTAAAGATCACCGGCGGTAAAGTCGCTGTGGCTGCTGCCAGAGGAGATGGTCCTGGCAGCAAGATTTCATTAGAAGCAAGAAAGAGAGCGGGCTTCTCCCCGGGTAAATAGTGCCAAATCCTAGGATTTCCAACGCGGACAGCGGGTAGAGAAGTTAAAATCAACAATTAAGACATATTAGAATAAAGTCACTTATGGGTAAACTCAATCACATCCTCGATCATCTGCATGCGCTTGCAGACTAAAGCAATCTTCCCGGCATGGCTCGTTTTGGCATCCAGACCAGCGGGCGGCTTGGCATCTCTATCCCCCAACTTCGCAAAATCGCTCAGGAAATTGGAAAAGACCACGAACTGGCTTTGGCATTATGGGACACTGCTATCCCCGAAGCGCGTATCCTCGCTTCTATGGTTGCTAATCCCGCCCGGGTAACGGGTGCCCAGATGGACGCGTGGGCGCGCGATTTCAACTCATGGGACGTCTGCGACCAGGTGTGCAGCAACTTGTTTGATAAAAACCCCTTCGCCTGGGAGAAGATCGTTGAATGGGCGGCGGATGAGAGTGAATTCGTCCGCCGTGCGGGCTACGTGCTGATCGCCTGCTTGGCGGTGCACGATAAGGGCGCCCCCGACGAATCATTTACCGCGCTCTTCCCCGTCATCACTGCTGGCGCAGCCGACCCGCGCAACTTCGTCAGGAAAGCCGTCAACTGGGCGGTTCGTAACATCGGCAAACGCAATCTGGCGCTCAACAAAGCCGCCATTATCTTATCAGAAGAGATCTTAACCATAGACAACAAAACCGCCCGCTGGATCGCGCGTGACGCGCTGCGCGAACTGACCGGCGAAAAGGTCCAGGCGCGCCTGCGCAAGAAAGCGAATTTGTAATTTTGGCGTATTCCTAACACACCACCTCTTCCTGTCATACAAACCTTCCACAAGGGCTTACAACTATCCAGTGAATAGTTGTAAGGTCTTTTGTTATTTCAAGTTCTTTTTAGCACCATCAAGGTGCATACGAGACAAGGAGAACTGCGACCACCGGGAGAAGCGAAGCGATCGCGCAGCACACCCAAAGGGGTGAGGATCTCGGCTTGCATCCATCTCCCCCTTCCTGTCATTCTGAGCGAAGCGAAGAATCTCGGCCTGCATCCATCTATCCTGAAAATTCATGTCGCCGCGAACTCTGCAAAGCGGAGTGCGTCAATCCCCCTCGTATGCTTTGTAGTCACCCTCTCTCTCTGAGAGGGAGAGGGCTGGGGTAAGGGTGAGCCCCTGCGTGGCTGCCTTCTGCCTTTCTAACATATCTAAGATTAAAGATACAAGGGTGCGTTCCTAACACACCAAAATCTATCTCCGCGATCAAGCACACCGTACCGACGTGGCGATCTCCATCGCGTTCGTTTGTCTCTTCTTTACAAGTTTAGCAATTTGGCGGGGACGCTTTCACAGCATCACCCTAAAACATTAAAGGCAACTCACATTCATATATACTGAAAATTTTATGCTGATCCTGTAAGTATCTGCTCTTGAGTGGTACTAAAATTGATATATAATGTAAATAATTAGATAAATGTTTCAACGAAGGCGGAAGTAAAAATTTAACAACTGTCTCACCCATTGCAAGCAACAAAGCCGCTCCAAACAAGGAGCGTTTTTTATTATAAGAAACCTCCCCATAACAATAATCTATTTGGATTTTATAAATAAAGTTCGTTGCAAATCAGGCAATGAGCAGTATCACAGGAAGTGTTTCATGAATACGCATAAGCAAGCAGGGCAAGTTGAAGACCTGGTAAAGAAATACCATCAACAAAGCATCACCCGGGAGGAAATCATCGAAACGTTGAAAAGCAGGAAGCTTACTGAGCACGATATCATGAAAGGGGGGGGATTAGGTTATATTTTATGGTCATTTTTATCTTTCCTGCCGGGTATTGCAATTGCAATTAAATGGAGGGGGTTAAATTGGTTTGCCCAGCTTCACAGGTTCATTTTTCCTAATTGGGCAATCTACCTAACAGTTGCTTTATTTGTGCTGGCTATACCAATAATGGTTGTCTTTACAAATCAAAATATCAAGCACGGCGGAGTACACTCAGAAAATGAGACCATCTTATTGATGCAGGAAGGTCTCTATGGCATTATCAGGCATCCTGGTACGCTGGCTTGGACGGTTTTCTTTGCCACTATTCCCATTATTCTCAGCCCTTGGATACCTTTCACCATTTTGAGTGCTATTGGATTCATCTTTATTACCGCATTTAGCTACTATACCTGTTGTAGGGAAGAAAGTACGTTGGACAAAAAAAAGTGGGGTGATCAGTACCGCGAGTATATGCAGCGCGTACCTCGCTGGAATTTTATATTAGGTTTGTGGAGATATTTTCAAAGAAAATCCAACCACAGAAAGCGGTGATTTATCATAAATAGATCGTCGCCAAATTTTTTTATATTATTTTTCTGGTCAGTGTTAAGAAAGGAGACAAGATGAATAAGAAATGGTTGAAGTATGCTTTCTTCACCTTAATACACCTGCTAACATCCTTTTTCTTGGGGCGAATGTGCAACCAGCTTTCCTTGTCCTATGAGCTGATCCTTTCACCATCTATAGAATTATTAGAGAAGTTGATTTATCTTTTGCTCTCTATTGGAGGAGTAATAATATCTGCTGGCATCGTGGCTCTTCTAATGAAACCGCTTTGGATTAGTGCTGCAGCATTCCTGCTTTCTTCCTTGGCAATCCTGTTTGGATGGCAGCAGTTTTCAATACAAGTAGGTATTATCCTGCTTGTTTATTTCCTGATATGCTGCTATGCGGCTCACGGAGTTCATGTGGAGCAAAAGGAATACATTCACTTTTCTACCAAACCATTTAAGGATTCCCTTAGTCTTTTCTCAATTGCGCTCTTGATTGTCGCCTGCGGAAGTATTTTTGTTGGCAGTAAGGATGCCATCGATAGAAATGGTTTTGAAATACCAGCATCCTATTTGGAAATTTTCATGAATCCGTTTAAGGAACAAGCATTATCACAGGTTCCATATACTGAGCACAAGAAATTTGAGGAGGAATTTGAAGGACAAATGCAGGAGATGATGGACGGATTTACCGAGAAGATAAAGCCAATCGAGAAATACATTCCCCTGATAATTGGAGCTATGTTCCTTATGCCGCTGCTAACCGTTAACCAAATTTTATCCTCTATCTGGCTGTTAGTTTTACGGGTTGTGCTAAAGATATTCACCGCTGCCGGAATTGTGAAGATTGTCACAGAGACAAGGGATGTAGAAAAAGCAATTATTGATTAATAAGAAAAGATTTTACTTTTCGTATTTGCCATTTTAGAAGAGCCTTACCTGCTTTCCAGCATAACCCTTGCTTTTAATTCTAGTTTAAATGCCCTGCGTGTTTGCATGTACGCATTCCCTTATTAATTATTAATTATCCCATCTGCCCAATTTATGGCGTGTATTTTCCAACCCTTCGCATTTTAGATTAACAAAATAATCAATAAAAAATGCGCGATCTGGCACTCAACAACGCCGCCATTACTCTGTCAGGAGAGATCCTCGTCATAGACGACAAAACCGCCCGCTGGATCGCGCGGGACGCGCTGCGCGAACTGACCGGCGAAAAGGTCCGGGCGCGCCTGCGCAAGAAAGCGAATTTGTAATTTTGGCGTATTCCTAACGCACCACCCCTACCTGTCATCCGAACCTTCCACAAGGGCTTACAACTATTCACTGGATAGTTGTAAGGTCTTTTGTTATTTCAAGTTCTTTTCAGCACCATCAAGGTGCATACGAGACAAGGAGAACTGCGACCACCGGGAGAAGCGAAGCGATCGCGCAGCACACCCGAAGGGGTGAGAATCTCGGCTTGCATCCATCTCCCCCTTCCTGTCATTCTGAGCGAAGCAAAGAATCTCGACCTGCATCCATCTCTCCTGACAATTCATGTCGTCGTGAACTCTGCAAATCGGGGCGTGTCAATCCCCCTTATATGCTTCGTAACCCCCTTCCCTTTATAGGGGCTTATAACTTTCCTGTGACTTACAAGCCCCCGGTGGGGACTTGTAAGGTTTTTTACACCGAACCTAATAATTAGAGTCAGTACATCACGCTGTCCATTATGTCCACACAGCACACAAGTTTATGTGAAAACTGTCCGTTGTTTCCACTCTTTTTCATCCCAATTCCACCAAAAAGAATAAATATTAAATTTATCAAGCTTCTGATTTGAAATCTTAATTTTGTATTATTTTTTAAGTCTCGAATTTATAAGGGAAAATAGAGAGTATTTTGGCAATAAAGCCACAGAATAATCAGTACCATGAATGATCGCCTCTGCAGCTAATAGTCCACTTTGTATCGCTAATCGGATACCTTCCCCCATATCCAGAGTTGCCAGTCCTGCTGCATCACCCACAATCAATGCATTGCCCTTTCTAACTATTGGATGCTTTTGGCGTAAGTAATAACTATACCCTATTGGATTGAAGGAATGACCTGTGACCAAGCCGCTCTTATCCAATTTTTCCACCAAACGACGCCAATGCTTCTTGAGTGTATCACCCCTGGATTTCATTTTTTCGGCATTTCCGCCAATACCAATATTGATATACCCATTTGCCTTCGGTACATACCAGGCATAACCAGGTAAATGATTTTCCATAAACCACAGGTGGCATCGATCATCTGTATAAACATATGGGAATTCTTCTTCCAAAGCGACAATGAGAGATGCTTTTGCCCTTGGACTGATCTTTCTGAAAAAAGTTTGATATACCGGACAATGTGTCCCCCCTGCGCCAATCAGGTATTTGCTTGAATATATATCATCGATGATGTATTCATTCTTGGTGTGCTTTATTGTTATTACATTATGCAACTTACATGGCACGCCAGACTGATGTAATAGCCAATCATCAAATTCAACTCTTCTGATAGCATATTGCTTCACGGTAAGCTTGAACTTGATACTAAGGAACGAAATTAAAAAAGAGGTGAATATTGTAAACCCATAAGGATAATCTGAAGTATTTAAGTTCAGATCTTGCAAAATCTCCGGTGTTATCCATCCTGCACAAATCTTTATTCGTGGGAATCTTTGCTTATCAAGGATAATGCATTTAATATTACTTTGCTTTAAACGCCACGCACAGGAGGCCCCAGCTGGTCCGCCACCGACGATAATAACATCTGTATTGATCATGAGCGCTTTTCAGCTGAAGCGGCAATCTGGTTGTTTGGTGCCTTGGCGGGTCATCACAATCTGCCATAACTGGTTATTCCTTGATCTGAATCCCCCAGCGCTGCTCAGCAGATAAAAGCGCCACATCCTGTGAAAAGTTTCATCATACTTGTGTTTCAACTCCGGCCATGCCCTTTCAAAATTGGAATACCAGGCCATCAGAGTTCTATCGTAATAAGGTCCGAAATTCTGCCAGTCCTCCATCACAAAGATTTTTTCCATTGCTGCGCCGAGCTGGGCGATGGAGGGCAAAATCCCGTTTGGGAAAATATATTTGTCGGTCCAGGGATTGCTCGCGGTTGCGCTGTAATTTCTTCCAATAGTATGGATAAAGACAATTCCATCTTCTTTTAAGCAGCGATCGGCTATTTTCATATAAGTACGGTAGTTTTTGGGACCAACATGTTCCATAATGCCGATTGAAATGACGGCATCATACTTCCCTTGTACCTCCCGATAATCCTGCAGCCATAGCTCAACGGGTAAACCACGGCAAAGTTCCATTCCTAGTGCAACTTGCTCCTTTGAAACAGTGACTCCCAGCACATGCGCACCATACTTTTCAGCGGCGTACTTGGCAAAGCTACCCCACCCACAACCAAGCTCAAGAATGTTCATATCTGGCTTCAGATTGATTTTATTGCAGACCAATTCAAGTTTTGCTTCTTGGGCTTCATCCAAAGTTGTTGCATTTTTCCAATAAGCGCATGTATAGTTTAATCGTTTGTCGAGCATTGCGCGATACAGATCATTTCCCAAATCATAGTGACGTTCGCCGACTTCATATGCCTTTGATGGAGACTGAAGGTTCAAGAGGCGCGCTCTCAATGCATATAATAAAAGCTTCCAATCACCTTTTACCCTGACATCAAGTCTGGATAATAAAATTCGGTTAATAAACTCGTCGATCGCCTTGCAATCCCACCATCCTTCTATATAAGATTCTCCCAGCCCCAGGGAGGTTTCTTTCAGTACGCGATCATAAAAAAGGGGATTATGGACTTGAATATCCCAGGGATTCTTGCCGTTCAATTGAATACCAGCAGATTTGAAAAGCTCACGCACAATTGTTTCAGATTTTTGGGTTCGCATTTTTACCCCTCCTTCATGACGTTCTCAATAATAATATTGACCTCAATCTGATATATTTATTCCTCATCCGGGATGCGGATTGCCTGCTGTATCTGTGGTAATTCACAACATACCTGCCTTCATTATAACTTAGGTGAATATATACTCATTAACCCCTATTATCCTCTTACGATGTGTGTTTACGAGTTTTCTGTTTAAAAAGTAATGGCAAGGTTTTTGATAGAATAGGATTCTATATTGAAATTAGTAAAATAGCATAAATCATAGTTTAATTATCCCCCTGAAAGTACGGCGTGTTGGCTCTTTTTGATTGTGACGCACCAGACTGGGAATTTGTCTAGACACTTACAACTTTCCTGTGAAAAGCTGAAAGGTCTTTTCAGGAACTCCAAATTTTCTGATTAATAGTCAACTGTTTATCTAAATAAAATATTCGTTCCCGTAAAGTAGATGAAGATAACGGGGTGAAACTGGGGATGGTGTTCTATACACAAGAATGGCCCGGGGTGGGGTTCTAGTAGTTCGCAGGGTGCGTTAGGAACGCACCAAAATCTATCTCCGCTAGCAGGCACACCGTACCGACGTGGCGATCTCTATCGCGTTCGTTTGTCTCTTCTTTACAAGTTTAGCAATTTGGTATCACGTCCCCCCGGGGAAAAAGGATGTCTGGCCGAAAGACGCCTTCGAGACTATTCTCGATAACCTCTTTCTAGACTTCAAGGCAATTTCTTCCTGGAACGAAAACTGGGGGCAGGAAGAGGATCTCTTTGCCACATTGAAAACTGATTCATCTGCCGAAAGTTTGGAAACATTCAGAAAATATTCCGCCAACCCGAGATTCACTTCTTCTGCTCTGTTTTCCGAAGCGGACTAGCTGGCAGCTCTCGTACCTGGCGTCTGTTGGTCCCGCATTCCCATTCATTCTTTGCTCATTGATCTTTTTTTCAACCGGATCGCCAACCGGGGTCATTCGAGGTGCAATCCAAAAGACCCTGGGGTTCTGTTCATCAGATGGCAAGGATAAGATCCACCTATTCCAAATTGGTATGGTTCTTCATGAGAACCACATTACTGTCTTCAATCTTGTTTATTTCAATAATCCGAATTACTGTCGCATCACAAAACAAAAGCATGCTCTGTTCAAACATATTCGCACCCGGTTGAATGGATTTGACCTCACTATCCTCATCGCTCTTTGTGGTGACAGCGACAATACGAACAACGATATCAGCCAATTTTCCGATAGTTGATTCAGGATAAATTGTAATCAGAGCAAGGTTGGCACCAACCTTTTTTGCTTTGTTTGCAGCTACAGCCATTGTAGCTGTTTCTCCTGAGCCAGATCCTATAATCAACAAATCTCCGGATTCAATGGCAGGCGTAACTGTTTCACCGACCACAAATGCTCGAAATCCCAGGTGCATTAACCGCATGGCAAGCCCTCGAATCATCATTTGTGATCGCCCTGTTCCAGCTACGAACACCTTATCCGACGCAATGATTGCATTTGCCAGTTCTTCCGCTTTTTCAGGATTAATTTGTTTTATAGCCCCTTCAAGTTCTTTCAAAATTATTAAGCAAATTTCAACAGTATTCATAATCGCTCAACTCTCGTTCATTATTTATTAATGTTTTTAATAACAATGATTAATTTTTGATTGCTTCTTCAATTTCAACTACAGCTGCTCTTAAGTTGGCAGCTTTGGTTAAGGCACCGCCGGCGACAACAATTTCTGGTCCAATTTTCTTTATCAATGGAATTGTTTTTATACTAATGCCTCCCGCCACCGCAGCTTTAGTATTTTTCAGCACTTTCATAATCTTGGCTAGCTCATCAAAAGGAGTTTTGCCAGTGTTTTGAACATCAGTAGCTGTATGGATGCAGATGTAATCTAGGCCAATATTATCCAGTTCCCTGGCGCGTTTTTCCACATTACTCACACAAATCATGTCAGCCATAGCCTGCTTTCCATGCTTTCGGGCAGTATTTACAACTGCCTGAATTGTGGCGATATCCGCGACCGCCAATACCGTCACCATATCTGCTCCCGCCTCAAATATATCTTCAGATTCAATATAGCCGCCATCCATAATCTTTGCATCAGCCAGAACGACAACATTCGGGTAATTGGCTTTTATTAATCGAACAGCAAGCATACCTTCCCGTACAATCATGGGAGTGCCAATTTCAACAATATCAATTACATCATGGATCTCCTTTACCATCCTCAAAGCTGTTTCAGCATCAACCATATCAATTGCAATTTGAAGTTTCATTCTACAAAATCTCCTTATTTACTACATCGCAGTCCTGATCCCGCATATGCAGCACGATTTCGGGAGATTCTCAGTACAGGCTGTTGCCAGTCCAAACGGTAAAGAACCCTCATTCAGTCGTATCTTCCTTTAATACAGGATCTCATCAATTCTAAAAGCGCGCCGCTTGGCTTACAGCGCACATGATCGCCACCCCATAGTGCGCCACGATGGGCAGGTCTGACATTGTGTCTATCGCCACAAATGGTTGTTCTACTGGGGTGGAATTGAAAGCGCCAGCGTAGCCAACCGCGATGATGTGTGAAACGCCTTGATGCACGAGTTCTTCAACGGTCATGGCTTCCACCGCGATACCGTACACTTCGCTGATCACAATGAATGAAATATCCTGGAAGCGGCAAAGCCGTACTTCTGAATAGGTAGAGTGCAGAAAATAGGAGGGTGTTGAAAAAATAGATAAAATTTGAAATCAAACCACCCATAGCGAGGTT